>NZ_JBVIRQ010000008.1:0-382498 GCF_055575955.1 Streptomyces sp. NPDC033966
TTGGCACGCTGTTGAGTTCTCAAGGAACGGACGCTTCCTTTGTACTCACCCTCTCGGGCTTTCCTCCGGGCTTTCGTTCTTCGTTCTTGCGTTTCCGACTCTATCAGAGTCTTTCTCGCTCGCTTTCCAGGTCCTGCGCTTTCGCGCTTTCCCATTCCGGCGATTCCGACTCTATCAGTGGTTTTCTGTCTCTCCGACCACTCTCCGTTTTGCCATGACGGCACACGGAAAGGATCAAACGGAGATCGAGATGATCACTGATTGAGGAGGAGTCCCGGCCATCGACTGTTCGCGAGATGTTCACGCGGCACGTCCTGGCGGGAGTCACGACAGTACAGCTCCCGTAGGAGACAGGCAAATCGATTCACGCGTATGGTCTAGTCCACCGGTCTAGTCCACTAGTCTCCGTGTCCAAGGGCCAGCCCGGATCGGGACCATTATCGGGCGAACCCGTACAACCTGTGCAATATCCTTCAGACGAGTACGCCGTTCGCGACAGGCAGTGACGGCGGCACGACGAAGCCCCACCCCTGGGAGGCCCCCATGACCAACGTGACGTCCCCTCTCGCCGGACGCGCCATCGGGCTCGCGGCAGTGCCCGACCCGGTGTTCTCCGGCGCGATGGTGGGACCGGGCACCGCCATCGATCCCGTGCGCGAGCCCTCGGAGGCGGTGTCCCCGGTCGACGGTGTGGTCGTCTCCCTGCACCCGCACGCGTACGTGGTCGTCGACGGCGAAGGCCACGGCGTTCTGACCCACCTCGGTATCGACACGGTCCAGCTCAACGGCGAGGGCTTCGAGCTGCTCGTCAACAAGGGCGACACCGTGACCCGCGGCCAGGCCGTCATCCGCTGGAACCCGCAGGCAGTGGAAGAGGCCGGCAAGTCGCCGATCTGCCCCGTAGTGGCGCTCGAGGCGACGGCCGACTCGCTCGGCGAGGTCCGTGAGGACGGCGACGTCAAGGCCGGGGACCAGCTCTTCAGCTGGTCCTGACCTCATCCGCACCGAGGGTTGCGGTCCAGCCCGAACCGCCCCTTGCGGGGCGTGACCAGACCACTACAGGCCAGGGAAGACTGAACTGATGGAGACAACGCTGCGAGGCGTAGGCGTGAGCCACGGTGTGGCGATCGGCGAGGTTCGGCACATGGGTACGGCCGTACTCGAACCGCCCGCGAAGCAGATCGCCGCGGACGAGGCGGAGCGCGAGCAGGGGCGCGCCCGTCAGGCCGTGGAGGCTGTGTCGGCCGACCTGATCGCACGCGGTCAGCTGGCCGGCGGCGAGGCCCAGCACGTGCTCGAGGCCCAGGCGATGATCGCCACGGACCCCGAGCTGATGTCGGACGTCGACCGGCGGATCGTCGTCGGCAGCACCGCCGAGCGCGCCGTCTACGACGCGTTCGCCTCCTACCGCGACCTGCTCGCGGGCGCCGGCGAGTACATGGCCGGGCGGGTGGCCGACCTGGACGACGTACGGAACCGGATCGTGGCGCGGCTGCTGGGCGTGCCGATGCCCGGCGTGCCGGACAGTGACGAGCCGTACGTGCTGATCGCGCGGGACCTGGCTCCCGCCGACACCGCGCTGCTGGACCCGGCGCTGGTGCTCGGTTTCGTGACCGAGGAGGGCGGGCCGACCAGCCACAGCGCGATCCTCGCGCGGGCCCTGGGCGTGCCGGCGATCGTGGCGCTGCCCGGTGCGGGTGAGATCGCCGAGGGCACGGTCATCGCCGTCGACGGCAGCACCGGTGACCTGTTCGTGGAGCCTACGGCGGAGAAGCGGGCCGAGCTGGAGGCAGCGGCCGCCGAGCGGAAGGCGGCGCTGGCCGCTTCCTCCGGTCCCGGTGCGACGTCCGACGGTCACAAGGTGCCGCTGCTGGCCAACATCGGCGGGCCGGCGGACGTGCCGGCCGCGGTGGAGGCCGGGGCCGAGGGCGTGGGTCTGTTCCGCACGGAGTTCCTGTTCCTGGACGACAGCAGGAAGGCGCCGTCCGAGGAGAAGCAGATCGAGTCGTACCGCAAGGTTCTGGAGGCGTTCCCCGAGGGGCGTGTCGTCGTGCGGGTGCTGGACGCCGGCGCGGACAAGCCGCTCGACTTCCTGACCCCGGCGGACGAGCCGAACCCGGCGCTGGGCGTGCGCGGCCTGCGCACGCTGCTGGACCACCCGGAGGTGCTGCGTACGCAGCTGACCGCGCTGGCCAAGGCGGCCGAGGGGCTGCCGGTCTACCTGGAGGTCATGGCCCCGATGGTGGCCGACCGCCAGGACGCGAAGGCGTTCGCGGACGCGTGCCGCGAGGCCGGTCTGGTGGCGAAGTTCGGGGCGATGGTGGAGATCCCCTCCGCCGCGCTGCGGGCGCGCTCGATCCTGCAGGAGGTGGAGTTCCTGTCGCTGGGGACGAACGACCTCGCGCAGTACGCCTTCGCCGCCGACCGGCAGGTGGGCGCGGTGTCGCGGCTCCAGGACCCGTGGCAGCCCGCGCTGCTCGACCTGATCGCGATGTCGGCCGAGGCCGCCAAGGCGGAGGGCAAGAGCTGCGGTGTCTGTGGTGAGGCCGCTTCGGATCCGCTGCTGGCCTGTGTGCTGACGGGTCTGGGTGTCACCTCCCTGTCGATGGGTGCCGCTTCGATCCCGTACGTGCGGGCGACGCTCGCCAAGTACACCCTCGCGCAGTGCGAGCGTGCGGCCGCCGCCGCGCGGGCCTCGGACAGCGCCGAGGAGGCGCGGGTGGCCGCGCAGGCGGTGCTGTCCGGCGAGTAGCGGGCGGTACGCGTTTCTCCGGTCCGAGGGGCCTTCGCCGGTGGCGGGGGCCCCTCGGGCGTTTCGGTGCGGGCCGGGCCCGGCAGGCTACTCGTGGTGCGGGCCGGGGACGTCCACCTCGTAGCCGGGGCAGTATTCGACGCCGGGCTCCGGGGCCACGGGGTCGCCGGTGTCGGCGTCCGTGCAGTAGGCGTCGAAGACGGCCGCGGCGGTGAGGGCGACGAGGCGGCCCCGGTCCAGGCGCCAGCCGTGGACCCGGTCGCGGAAGCCTTCGGTGGTGCTCCGCAGTACCAGTCCCCCGGAGCCGCCGAGGGCGAGGCCGGCGGCCAGGACGGTCACGAAGTCGAGGCCCTCGCGGCCCTGGACGCGGGGCCGGGCGCCGGGCTCGGCGGCCGCTTCGGCGTGCAGGACGGCGATGAGCTGTTCCTCCTCGGCGGGGACGCTGCACACCAGGTGGTGGTGGCCGGGTCCGGCACCCGCGACGAGGCGGTCGAGCATGTCGGCGGCGCGCTCGAAGGAGGCCTTGCCGATGTCCTCGCCGCAGTCCGCGCAGGCGCCGACGCCTGCGAGGAGCTCGGTGGAGTACTCCCAGGTGGACTGCCGGACGGCTTCGTCGACGAGGAGCGGTACGAGTTCCTCGACGGGCTGGCCGGCGTAGGGCAGTGTCGGGCCGCCGGCGAGTTCGGCGGTGAAGCGGGTGCGGGTGTGGGCGCTGTCCGGGTCGAGGCCGTGTTCCGCGCAGTAGCCGGCGTACTCCTCCGGGTCGAAGAGGGCGACGGTGGTGTGGATGCCCTGGGCGGCGAGGGAGCGCAGCAGGGCGTCGATCCGGCGGAGGTAGTCGGGGTACTCGTCGTGGTGGTCGAAGCAGAAGGTGCGGTAGTCCCGCATGGCCGCGAAGTCCCCGGGGTCGGTGATGAGGCCGACGGTGCTGGGGACCTCGCGGCGCAGTGACGCGGTGGCCGATGCGGGTGCGGTCGCGGTGGTGCGTGGTGTGTCGGGCGTGGCGTTCATGGTTCCCCCTGAGCGTGCGATCACTTGCTCACTCACGGTAACCACCACCACTGACAGTCACCCCCGGGTGCGGCCGATCTCCTCGTAGAAGGCGAGCAGCTCCGGGTTGTCGACCGAGCCGGGGTTGACCGCCTTGGCCATCGGGGTGCCCTGGAGGAGGCGCTTGACCGGGACCTCGATGCGCTTGCCGGTGAGGGTGTGCGGGACGGCCGGGATCTCGATGACCTCGTCGGGTACGTGGCGCGGGGAGAGCTGCTCGCGGATGGTCGAGGCGATCTTCTTGCGCAGGGCCTCGTCGAGGACGGCGCCGGGGGCGAGGTGGACGAAGAGTGGCATCCAGTAGCCGCCGTTGGGCTCCTCCAGGCCGATGACCAGGGATTCCTTGATCTCGGGGAGGCGTTCGACGACCTCGTAGATGTCCGCGGAGCCCATCCGGACGCCCTGCCGGTTGAGGGTGGAGTCGGAGCGGCCGTGGATGACGACGGAGCCGTGGTCGGTGATCGTGATCCAGTCCCCGTGGCGCCAGACGCCGGGGAACATCTCGAAGTAGCTGTCGCGGTAGCGGCTGCCGTCGGCGTCGTTCCAGAAGTGGATCGGCATGGAGGGCATGGGGGCCGTGACGACCAGTTCGCCGACCTCACCGGTGAGGGGCTTGCCGGCCGGGTCCCAGGCCTGGAGGTCCGTACCGAGGCACGCGGCCTGGAGTTCGCCGATGTGGACGGGGAGGGTGGGGACGGCTCCGGCGAAGCAGCTGCACACGTCGGTGCCGCCGCTGACGGAGGCGATCCACAGGTCTTCGGCGACCTCCTCGTGGAGCCAGCGGAAGCCGTCGGGCGGCAGCGGGGAGCCGGTGGTGGCGACGCACTTGACGGCGGAGAGGTCGAAGTCGCGGGACGGGTGGACCTCGGCCTTCTTGCAGGCCATCACGTAGGCGGCGGAGGTGCCGTAGAGGGTGGCGCCCGTACGCTCGGCGATCCGCCACTGGGCGCCGGTGTCGGGGTAGCCGGGGCTGCCGTCGTAGAGGACGACGGTGGTGCCGGTGAGCAGGCCGGAGACGAGGAAGTTCCACATCATCCAGCCGGTGGAGGTGTACCAGAAGAACCGGTCCTCGGGGCCGAGGTCGCAGTGCAGGCCGAGCTGCTTGAGGTGTTCGAGGAGGATGCCGCCCTGGGACTGCACGATGGCCTTGGGCGCGCCGGTGGTGCCGGAGGAGTAGAGGATCCACAGCGGTTGGTCGAAGGGGACCGGCTCGAAGACCGGCTCCTGCGTGCCGGAGGTCAGGTCGGCCCAGGCTCGGGTGCCCTCGGGGGCCTCGGTGCCCAGGAGGGGGATGTGGACGACGGCCCGCAGGGAGGGGAGGCCTTCGCGCAGCTCGGCGACGGTCTCGCGGCGGTCGTGTTCCTTGCCGCCGTAGCGGTAGCCGTCGATGGTGAACAGGACGACCGGTTCGACCTGTTCGAAGCGGTCGAGGACGCTGCGGGCGCCGAAGTCGGGGGCGCAGGAGGTCCAGACCCCGCCGACGCTGGCGGTGGCGAGGAAGGCCACGACCGCTTCGGGGATGTTGGGGAGGTAGCCGCTGACCCGGTCGCCGGGGCGCACGCCGAGGGCGCGCAGCTCGGCGGCGAGAGAGCCGACCTGGCGGCGGAGCCCGGCCCAGGTGAGGGGGGCGGGTTCGTGGGTCTCGTCGACGTGGAGCAGGGCGGGGTCCCCGGCGCGGGCGGGGTCCTCGGCGGCGCGCAGGGCGTGCTCCGCGTAGTTGAGGGTGGAGCCGGCGAACCAGCGGGCGCCCGGCATGGAGCGGTCGGCGAGGACCTCCTGGTAGGGGGTGGTGAAGCGGACCTCGAACCACTCGGCGACCGCCTGCCAGAAGGTGTCGAGTTCGTCGACGGACCAGCGCTGGAGGGCCGGGTAGCCGCCGTCGGCGGGGGCGCCGAAGCGTTCGGCCGCCCAGGCCTGGAAGCGGGTGACCTGGGCCCCGGCGATCCTGTCGGGGCTCGGGGACCAGAGGGGTTCCGGCTGGGTGGCAGAGGTCATGGGTCGGCTCCCGGTCAAGTCTGGCTCTCGCGCTTCGTGTGCGTACGGCGCCGTCGCGGCGTCGGTGTGCGCGGCGGCTCACAGGGACCATGCCATGTGATCGACATCCGCACCAGAGCTGTCCTGGTCCGGTCGGTTTGATCGTTTTCCGGGTGAACGGCAGCTGAACGCCGCCCGCGCGGCGGGGGGCCGGTGGCAGGGTGGCCGGCATGGACGGTCGTGATCTGGTGCGTGCGGTGAGGGAGATCGGTACGGCGCGCGGGCGGCGGGCCTGGCGCTCGGCGTGGCGCCACCGGCGTGCGGACGCCGAGGGGCTGCCGCGCCGGGGCGCGGAGCGGGCGCGGGTGCCGGGGCTGCTGGCGGGTACGGAGGCCCGGCCGGGCGGTGGCGTGCTGCGGTTCGCGCGCAGTGAGCTGCTGGTACGGGTGGCCGTGGGCGGTGCGGTGTTCTGGGGGTGGGACGGGGCGGAGCCGGGACCCTCGTACGCGGTGGTGGGCGGTGGCCCGGCGCCGGATCCGCGGGCGGTGCTGGAGCCGGACACCGGGGGTGGCTGGCGGGTGGTGTCGGAGCGGGTGACGGTGGCGGTGTCCCGGCACGGCGCGGTGGAGGTGCGGACGCCGGGCGGGGCGGTGCTGCGGAGGGAGCTGCCGCCGCGCTGGTGGGATCCGGTGGGGGGCGCGGACGGCGACGGCGCGGACCCCGTGCCGGCCGGGGACGGTTCGCGGTGGCTCCAGCGGTCGGAGGTGCCGGCGGACGCGCGGTTCTTCGGGCTGGGCGGGCGGGCGCGGGGGCCGCGGCTGCGGGACGGGGAGTACCGGCTGTGGAACACCGATCCCAAGGGCGGTTTCGGGCCGGACACGGACCCGCTGTACATCACCATGCCGGTGCAGGTGGTGGCGGCGGACGCGGGGACGCACCTGGCCTTCTACGACAACCCCTGGGAGGGGCGGGTCGTGCTGCGCGAGGGCGAGGAGGGGGCCGGTTCGGGGGCGGACCGGCCGGGGACGAGCGAGCTGCGGATGGAGGGCGGGCCGCCGAGGTGCTGGGTGCTGCCGGGGACGCCGGCGCGGGTGATGCAGGGGTGGTCGGGGCTGACGGGGGCGGCGGCGGTGCCGCCGGAGTGGGCGCTGGGGTACCAGCACGCGCGGTGGGGTTTCGGGAGCGAGGCCGAGGTGCGGCGGGTGGTGGCCGGGTACGAGGAGCGGGGGCTGGCGCTGTCGGCCGTGCACCTGGACATCGACCACTACGACGGGCACCGGGTGTTCACCGTGGACCGGGAGGCGTTCCCCGATCTGCCGGGGCTGGCCCGGGAGGTGGGGGCGCGCGGGGTGCGGCTGGTGTCGATCGTCGACCCGGCGGTGAAGGCGGGGGACGCGGTGCACGCCTCGGGCCGGGCGGTGGGGGCGCGGGGGGCGTTCGTACGGGACGCGCGGGGCCGTGAGGTGCGCGGGGAGGTCTGGCCGGGCGAGTGCGCGTACCCGGACTTCACGGATCCGGCGGCGCGGGAGTGGTGGGGCGGGCTGTACGAGGAGCGGCTGGCGCAGGGCTTCGCGGGGTTCTGGCACGACATGAACGAGCCGGTGTCCTTCGCGCCGTGGGGTGACGCGACGCTCCCCCGGTCGGCGCGGCACGTCCTGGAGGGGGCGGGCGGGGACCACCGGGCCGGGCACAACGTGTACGGCCTGTTGATGGCGCGGGCCGGCTGGGAGGGCCTGGTGCGGCTGCGGCCGGCCGAGCGGCCGTTCCTGTTCTCCCGGTCGGGGTGGGCGGGGATGCAGCGGTACGGGGGCACGTGGTCCGGTGACGTGGAGAGCAGCTGGGAGGGGCTGCGGGCGTCGCTGGCGCTGGTGCTGGGGCTCGGGCTGTGCGGGGTGCCGTACTCGGGTCCGGACGTGGGGGGTTTCGGGGGGTCGCCGTCGCCGGAGCTGTACCTGCGGTGGTTCCAGCTGGGGGCGTACCTGCCGTTGTTCCGGACGCATTCGGCGATCTGGGCGGGGCGGCGGGAGCCGTGGGAGTTCGGGCCGGAGGTGGCGGAGCCGGCCGCGGCGGTGCTGGCGGAGCGGGAGCGGCTGCGGCCGTACTTCGTGACGCTGGCGCACCTGGCGCGGCGGACGGGGGCTCCGTACGTGCGGCCGGTGTGGTGGGGGGCGCCGGAGGACCGGCGGCTGCGGGACTGCGAGGACGCGTTCCTGCTGGGGGACGCGCTGCTGGTGGCCCCGGTGCTGGAGTGCGGGGCGGACCGGCGTGCGGTGCGGCTGCCGCGGGGGCGCTGGTACGACACGGCCACGGGGGCGGCGTACGAGGGGCCCGGGCAGGTGCTGTTGGAGGCCCCGCCGGGGCGGATGCCGGTGCTGGCGCGGGCGGGGGCGGTGCTGCCGGTGCGGCGGGGGGACGGGGCGGTGGGTCTGGAGGCGTGGGCCCCCGCGCGGGGGCGGACCGGCGGCGGGGTGGTGATCCGGGATCCGGGGCCGGGGTTCGAGGCGGGCGAGGTGGAGCGGTACACGGTGCGGTGGGCCGGGGAGGAGGTGGTGGTCGAGGACGAGGCGGGGGGTGTGGTGAGCGGGGTGGAGGTGCGGGGACTAGGGGTGTAGGTCCGGTGTAGGGAGGAGGAGGATGCTGCGGGCGGCGGCGGGTGTGCCGTCGGCGGTCGGTCGGAGCAGGGAGTTTGTGATGGTCTTAACGAGCCCGGCGCGGGCGTACGCGCCGGACCGGTCGGCGCTGGGCCGGCGGGTGCTGGCCACCGCGCGGCGGTGGGACCGGGTGCCGGGTTCCGAGGTGGTGGGGGCGTGGCAGCCGGTCACGGTGTGGGCCCTGCTGCTGGTGACCGGGGTGGTTCCGGCCGGGAGCCCCCGGGAGTTGGGGGTGGCCGCGGTTTCGCTGGCCGCGGCGGGTTTCCTGCACGGGCTGCTGCTGGTCAAGCCGCTCGCGGCGCTGGGCCGCTGGACCGCCCGGGTGAGCGCGTGGCCGCGGCCGGTCGCGGTGGCGGTGCTGGCCGCCCCGGTGTCGGCGCCGGTGGCCGTGGTGGTGCGGTGGTGGCTGGGGACGCAGGGCGCTCCCGTGCCGGGCTTCGGCGTGGTGTGGGCCGGGTGCGTGGCGGGCGCGGTGCTGCCGTTGGCGGTCGGGGCGTTGCTGCGGGGGCGGGCCCGGCCGGTGCCTGCGGGGGCGCTGTGGGCGCGGGGTGCGGTGGTCGCCGGGACGGCGGTGGGGGTGGTCGGGCTGGCTTCGCTGGTGATGGCGCTTCCGGTCTAGGGGGTGGGTGTCCGGGGTGGTGCGGGGGGCGGGTGCCGTCAGGGGAGGAACGCGTAGGTCGGGCCGTCGGGCGCGCGGTCGCGGGAGCACAGCGTCACGTCCCTGCCCTTGAGGTAGGCCAGCAGCCACTCGCCGAAGGTCATCTCGTAGCGGGTCCAGGCCGGGCTGTCGAACTCCTGGACCACGACCCGCCAGGGTGACGAGGGGGCGTCGGGGACCTGGAGGAAGACCGCTTCGCCCGTGGTGGCCGTCGCCACCGGCAGCAGCTCGCCGGGGTTCGTCCCGGCCGGCCCCGGCAGGAACTCGGCCATGTCCTCCTCGCGCCAGAGTTCGAGGTCCTTCCTGATGAAGGTCCCGAGGTCGTGCAGGAGATGGGGCGCGGGGTGGTGCAGGTACAGCTGGGAGTTGACCTCGATCGAGCCGTAGGCATCGGTGAACTCGCGGAAGTCGGCGGGGAATCCGACGCCGAGTTCGGCCTCCAGTGCGGTCCACGGCGCCGGGTCCGACCAGTTGAAGCGGGGTTCTCCCAGGAGGGCCGTGATCTGCGCGAGCGTCGCCACCGTCACTCCCCCGCCCGCGCGTAGTGGCCCGCGAACCAGGAGGCCGCCGCCCGGGTGTGGAGGGGGAAGGCCAGTTCCGCCGGGGCGTGGAGGAGGTGCCAGCCCGTCGTCTCGTCCGTGGCGGCCGAGGGCGGGAGGGCGGAGGCCGGGCGGGGCGGGAGGAGGCCGAAGACGAGGAGGTGGCCTCCCGGGGAGCTGAGGACGTCGGCGAGGGCCACTTCGGAGGCGGGGGCTTCGATGCCCGTCTCCTCGCGGAGTTCGCGGACCACGGCCGTGCGCCAGTCCTCACCGAAGTCCATGAACCCGCCGGGGAGCGCGATGCCCCCCAGGGCCGGTTCGATGGTGCGGGTGATGACCACCAGTCCGGTGCCGGCCGCGTCCTCCACCGGGAGGAGGGCGACGGCCACCGGGAGCGGGTTGCGGTAGGTGACCGCGTCGCACGCGGCGCACTTGCGGGGCCATCCGGCCGTGTCGAACGGAGCTCCGCAGGTGGAGCAGTGCGAGTCCCTCAGCTGTGCCGGCATGCGGCGATGGTACCGGCCCCTGTCGCGGCGGGGCGGCCCGTGGCAGACTTCTGACGCTTCGTCAGATCACGCTGTCCGGGAGGGGACTTGGAACGCACACGCACGCCCGTGCTGAGCGGGTGGTTCACCGACGCGGGTGCCGGGGGCGGCTTCCGCCTGCTCGGCACCCGGTGCTCCGCCTGCACCTCGGTGTTCTTCCCGCGCGAGGACGCGTACTGCCGCAATCCGCACTGCCCCGGCGGCGGCGAGCTCGCCGAGGTGCCGCTGTCCCCGCGCGGCCGGGTGTGGTCCTACACCGACGGGCGCTACCGGCCGCCCGCCCCCTACGTGTCCGATCCGGACGCGCCCTGGGAGCCGTACACCCTGGTCGCGGTGGAGCTGGAGGCCGAGCGGATGGTCGTGCTCGGGCAGGCCGCGCCCGGGGTGACGGTGGCGGACCTGGCGGTCGGCATGGAGGTGGAGGTGGTCGGCGGGGTGCTGGACGGGGACGCCGGGACCGGGTGGACCACCTGGCGGTTCCGGCCGGTGGAGGGGGCGCGGTGAGCGGGGACGTGGCCGTGCTGGGGGCCGGCATGCACCCGTGGGGCAAGTGGGGCCGCAGCTTCGTCGAGTACGGGCGGGCCGCCGCCCGGGCCGCGCTCGACGACGCCGGGCTGCAGTGGGCGGACGTGCGGTCCGTGGTCGGCGCCGACACCGTGCGCGGCGGCTACCCGGGGTACGTCGCCGGGGCCACCTTCGCGCGGGCGCTCGGCTGGCAGGGGGCCCGGGTCACCAGCGTGTACGCGGCCTGCGCCTCGGGGGCCCAGGCCATCGGTGCGGCCCGGGCGCAGATCCTCGCCGGGCTGGCGGACGTGGTGCTGGTGGTGGGCGCCGACGCCGCGCCGAAGGGGTTCTTCGCCCCGGCGGGGGGCGACCGGCCCGACGATCCCGACTGGCTGCGGTTCCGCATCCTGGGCGCCACGAACCCCGCCTACTTCGCGCTGTACGCCCGGCGCCGGATGGCCCTGCACGGGGACACCGCCGAGGACTTCGCGCTGGTCAAGGTGAAGAACTCGGCGGCCGGGGCGCACAACCCGTACGCCCGCTACCGCAAGGCGGTCTCCGCCGGGGAGGTGGCGGCCTCGGCGGTGGTGGCCGACCCGCTGCGGCTGCTGGACATCTGCGCGACCTCCGACGGGGGCGCGGCGCTGGTGCTGAGCAGCATGGACTTCGCGCGGGCGCGCGGGGTGGCCGACCCGGTGCGGATCCGGGCGGTGTCTACGGTGACGCCCACGTATCCGCGTACGGTGCTGGACCTGCCGGACATCGCGACCGACTCGGCGGCCGCCGTGGAGCCCGCGGCCGGCTCCTTCCGGGCCTCGATCGCCCGGGCCGCGTACGAGGAGGCGGGGCTGGGGCCGGAGGACCTGTCGCTGGCCGAGGTGTACGACCTGTCCACCGCGCTGGAGCTGGAGTGGTACGAGGACATCGGGCTGTGCGGTGAGGGCGAGGGCGCCAAGCTCCTGCGGGAGGGCGCGACGGCGCTCGGCGGGCGGGTGCCGGTCAACGCGAGCGGCGGGCTGGCCTCCTTCGGGGAGGCGGTCCCGGCGCAGGCCATCGCCCAGGTGTGCGAGCTGACCTGGCAGCTGCGGGGTACGGCCGGGGCGCGCCAGGTCGCGGGGGCGCGGGCCGGGATCACCGCCAACCAGGGGCTCTTCGGGCACGGGTCGGCGGTGGTCGTGGTGCGGTGAGTGCCGCGAACAAGTGCTGCCGTCAGGGTGCTTGACGGCCCCGGGCGGCGGGTTCACACTCGCTCCACGGTCCCGCGGCGACGGGGACCCGGCGACCCCCCATGAGAGCTGCGGCCCGTACCCCAGTCGGCGGGGGTACGGGCCGCCTCGACGCGCGGGGCGCGCCCGGCAGGGCGCTCTCGGTCGGCGGGGCGCTCTCAGGAGGAGGCGCTCAGGCTCGCGCGGCGGGCCCGGGCGAGCGACATGGCGTGCTCCACGACCCCCACCAGCACGTCCTTGACGGACTCCCGGTCCCGGGCGTCGCAGAGCAGCACCGGCACCTCGGGGTCGAGGTCGAGCGCGTCGCGCACGGTCACCACCGGGTGGCGGTCGGCCCCGTCGAAGCAGTTGACCGCGACGAGGAAGGGGATGCCGCGCCGTTCGAAGTAGTCGATGGCGGCGAAGCAGTCGGCGAGCCGGCGGGTGTCGGCCAGCACGACGGCGCCGAGGGCGCCCTGTGCCAGCTCGTCCCACAGGAACCAGAAGCGGTCCTGTCCGGGGGTGCCGAAGAGGTACAGCACCAGGTCCTCGCGGAGGGTGATGCGGCCGAAGTCCATGGCCACGGTCGTGGTGCTCTTGCCCTCCACTCCCGCGGTGTCGTCGATGCCGAGGCCCGGTTCGGAGAGCCGTTCCTCGGTCCGCAGCGGACGTATCTCGCTCACCGCGCTGACCAGGGTGGTCTTGCCCACCCCGAAGCCGCCCGCGACCAGGATCTTCAAGGTCAGCGGCTCGACCGGCGAGACGGCGTGCATCGCACCGGTGCGGCTAGAGCGCCCGAAGGCCATCGATCACCTCACGGAGAATGGATTCATCGGGCAGTTCGGCCGGCGGGACCGGCCTGGTCACGTGGACCAGCTCCTCGTCGACGAGGTCGCCGATCAGGACCCGGACGACGCCGATGGCGAGGTCGAGTTCCGCGGCGAGTTCCGCGACCGACTGGGGGCGTTCCCGGCACAGCCCGAGGATGTGGGCGTGTTCCGGGGAGAGGGTCATGTCCCAGACCGGATCGTCGGCCGCCGCCTCGGCGACGACGAGCGCGATCAGGTCGAGACGGTGCTGGGCGGCGTGGCTGGTCCGGCCGCGGGTCATGGCGTACGGGCGTACGACGGGACCCGCGTCGTCGTCGAACCAGTGCGGGTGGCCGGTCTCGGGCGTCGGACGGTCGGTCGGGGGGTGGTCCTGGCCTGGATCGCTCATGCCGTCCGACTCACCCTCCGGCTGGCTGCCCGGAGCGCGGGGCGGTCGCCAGGTGGTCGCCTACGCGCTTGACCATGAGCGTCATCTCGTACGCCACCTGCCCGACGTCGGAGTCGGAGTCGGAGAGCACGGCCAGGCAGCTGCCGTCGCCCGCGGCCATGACGAAGAGGAAGGCCTCGTCGAGCTCGACCACCGTCTGACGGACCCGCCCGGACTCGAAGTGCCGGCCGACGCCCTTGGCCAGGCTGTGGAAGCCGGAGGCCACGGCGGCCAGGTGCTCGCTGTCCTCGCGGGTCAGGTCCTTCGAGCTGCCCGTGGGCAGGCCGTCGCCGGAGAGGACGACCGCCTTGCGGATGCTGCCGACCTTGTCGACGAGTTCGTCGAGGAGCCAGTTGAGCGGGCCGGAGCCGCGGCCCCTGGTGTCGTTTCCGGTCTGCGGTGCGGTCATCGACCGTCCCCTTCGTTCTCGTGCGCGGGACCGGCGCCGGAGCGGCCGGCCTCGGTCTCGGACTGCTGCTGTGCGTGCTGGTCGCGGCCCGCCGTCCAGCCTCGCTGGAGGGCGGACATGCGCGTGCGTACGTCCTCCGCGTCCCGGTCGGTCACCGGGTCCCCGGGGGACTGCGCCGCGGCGGGAGCCGGGGCGTTCTTGAGCTGGGGTGCGAGGTTGGCCTGGCGCACCCGGCGGGGCAGGCCGCCCGGGCCGGGCGCGGGCGCGGGCTCCTCGGAGCCCGTACGCGGCTGCGCGGGGGCCGCCTTCACGGCGGCCGGGCGGGGCTCCACCCGGCGGCCGTGCTCGGCGACCAGGGTGGGCGTGGGGCGCCGCCGGGGCAGCGGGACCGCTGCGCCGGCGCGGGGGCCGTCGGGGTGCGCGGGCTCCGGGCGGGGGCGCTCCGAGCGGACCGGGCCGGTCGGGGCCAGGGCCTCCCGCCCGCGGTCGCGGTCGCGCTTCCAGGGGCCGCGCTCCGCGTGGCCCGCGCCGTGCGGGTGGCCGCTGGGGGGCCGCTCCGCGGAGCCGGTGCCGAGGAGGGCGCTGCGCGGGATGCCGCCGGGCGGGGTCTCGTCGTCGAGGGTGGCCATGGGCGGGCGGCCGCCGACGCCGGTGAGGCCGGCGATGCCGGCGGCGACCTCGTCGAGTCCGGCGGGGTCGTCGAGGGCGTCCAGCCCGAGGAGGCCGAGGGGGCCCTCCAGCTCGACCGGGCCGTTGAGCACGCCGGCCGGCAGCGGGCGGGCCGACGGGGCCCGGTCGATGGCGGTGGGGCCGGGCCGCGCGGAGCTCTTGGCGCCCGGGCCGGTCCTGACGCCCCTGACGCCCTTCACGGCGTCGAGGCGGATGCCGGTGCCGTTGGTGTCCGGGGCCTCGGTGAGGAGGTCGGCGGGGAGGAAGACCACGGCGGTGGTGCCGCCGTAGGGGCTGGGCTGGAGGACGACCTTGACGTTGTGCCGGCGCGCGAGGCGGCTGACCACGAAGAGGCCCAGGCGGTCGGTGTCGGAGAGTTCGAACTCGGGGGTCTCGGCGAGCCTGAGGTTGGCGTCGAGCAGCGCCTCCGGGTTCATGCCGAGGCCGCGGTCGTGGATCTCCAGGGTGAAGCCGTTGGCGACGCGTTCGCCGTGGACCTGGACGGCGGTGTGCGGGGGCGAGAACACCGTGGCGTTCTCCAGGAGTTCGGCGACGAGGTGGGTGACGTCGGCGACGGCCGGGCCCTCGATGCCGATGCGGGACAGGCGACGCACCTCGATGCGCTCGTAGTCCTCGACCTCGGCCACGGCGGCCCGTACGACGTCCATCAGCTGGACGGGCTTGCGCCACTGGCGGGAGGGCGCGGCGCCGGAGAGGATCACCAGGCCTTCGGCGTGGCGGCGCATGCGGGTGGTCATGTGGTCGAGGCGGAACAGGTCGGCGAGTTCCTCGGTGTCCTCGGTGCGCCGCTCCATGGTGTCGAGCAGGGTCAGCTGGCGGTGCAGCAGCACCTGGTTGCGGCGGGCCAGGTTCACGAACACCTCGGAGACACCGCGACGGAGCTCCGCCTGCTTGACGGCGGCCTCCACGGCGGCGCGCTGGAGGCTGTTGAGGGCCAGGCCGACCTGGCCGACCTCGTCCTTCTCGAACTCCAGGCGGGGGGCCTCGGTCTCGACGTCGACGGTCTCGCCGGCCGCGAGGCGGCGCATCACGCTGGGCAGCCGGACGCCGGAGGCCTCGTGCGCCTCCTTGCGGAGCCGGGACAGGTCGCGGATGAGGTCGCGTCCGATGCGGACGGACATCACGAGGGAGAAGACGAGGGCGATGAAGCCGAGGACGCCGGCCACGGCGGCCTGGACGAGGACGCCGATGGCGACGGGCTCCACGCGCTTCTGGTAGCGGTCGCCGGCGGCGGTTCCCATGGTGGCGAGGTCGCCGAGGACCTTGTTCGCGGCCTCGTCCCACTGGGCGGCGGTGACGCGCGGGTTCTTGCCGGCGCCGCCGGTGATGAACCGTTCCTCCGCGTCGCGCAGCGCCTTGGTCTGGGCGCCGTTCCAGTACTGCTCGAAGAGCTTGCGGTCGTCGGGCGGCATGATCGCGAGGTTGAACTCGTACAGCAGGGCGCGGTTGGCGGCGAAGTCGGAGACGCGGCGCAGGTCGCCGGCGGGGACGTTGCCTGCGGCGAGGGCGGAAGCGATGACCGCGTCCTCGCGGGAGAGGGTCTCGCGGGCGCGGGTGATGCCGACGAGTGCGCGGCCCTGCTTGTCCATCTCGACGTTCTCCAGGGCGTGGAGGTTCATCAGGAACTCGTAGCAGGGGTCGACGAGCCGGCTGTAGAGCTCCAGGGCCTGGCCGGGGCTGACCCCGCCCTGGTCGACGGAGCGGCGCAGTGCGGTGAGGCCGTGGAGGGCCTGGACGATCGACCCGAGGCGCTGGCGGGCCTGCGGGCTGAGCTCGTCGGAGACCTCGGGGTCGAGGGCGTTCGCGGTGATGGAGCGGACCATCGCGTCGGTCGCGGTGCGGCTCTTGGTGAGTTCGGCGGTGGCGGCCACCGCGCGGGGGTCGCCGAGGACGACCAGGGTCTGACGGCGTTCCTTCTGGAGGACGCGCACGACGTCCTCCATCGGGTAGCCGACCTTCTTGATGACGTACGCGACGTCGAGCAGCTGCACTGCCTCACGGCCGGTGATGACCGTGGAGAAGCCCCAGAGGGCGGTCAGGGAGACGAGCGGCACCAGGAGCAACGCCACGATCTTCCGGCGGATGGACTTCCCGCGAAAGCGCATGGCCTCCCCAGCCTCCCCCAGCTCAACCCCCTTGTCGGGGGTCGGTGTTCCGTCATTTAAACGGCGTGAGCCTACTACTGCCACGGAGCGGCTTCGCAGAGGTGTCCGGACGTTTTCGGCCTGACCCCCGTACGAAGATCACCAGTTGTCCGATGTTTCCGGTCAAGTCCGGCCCGATATGTGGCAGATGACACTCGGTGGGGTGTCGGTTCCATTGTCCGGATGGATGGCTGGAATTCTGCCCTCCGGGTCCGGTATACGGAACTCCGCGGGTGGTTCCGATCGTCTGACAGACAGGGCGGGAAGTGGGGCCGGGAGCGGGGCGGGGAGAAGAGGCGGGGAGTGAGCGGGCCATGAGGATGTACGAAGAGGACGGCACGGCGGCGGAGGCTCCGGGGCGGGGCCTGTGGGTGGAGGAGCCGGCCCGGCGGCGCCGGATGCCGGACCCGGTGCGCTCGTCGGCGGTGCGGGCGGTGCTGATCGTGGCCGTGACGCTGACGCAGGCCACGATCACCTTCTTCCTCGCGCTGACCGGGTCCTGGCTGGCCTTCCCGATGGTGCTGGTCGGGATAGCGGCGACGATCGTGGCCACCTGGTCGGTGCTGGACGTGTGGATCACCCGGCAGATGTGGAACCAGCGCCATGGCGTCCTGTCGGAGCCGAGCAGCGCCGCCCGCGAGCCCCGGCGGGGCCGCATACCGGCCCGGGAGGGCCGTCTGGCGGCCTCTCCCCTGGCCGGGGGCGTACCGGTCCACCAGCGCTCAGGGCATCGCTGACCTGCCGGGAGCGGCCGCGAGCCGGCCACCGCCCGGGAGCGGTGACCGGCTCGCGTCCGGGGCGGGTCAGGACTGCGCGGCGGCCGCGCGGCGGAACATGCGGGTCGCGGTGATCTCTCCGTGGATCGTCTCGCCCTCCGGGGACTGCTGGGGCAGGCCCGGGCGCAGGTGTTCCTCGACGCTGATGTACTTCAGGCCCGCGCGCAGGTCGGCGTCGTTGCGCAGCCGGATGACCAGCGGGAACTCGGCGAGGGCCGTGGTGTCGAAGAGGCCCGTGGTGTAGAGCAGCTGGACGCCGAGGGCGTCCGAGACGGCCCGCTGGAGCTCCAGCAGGTACGTGGCGTTCGCGCGCCCGATCGGGTTGTCGAGGAAGAGCGTGCCCGCGTGCCGGTGCTTGTCGCGGCCCCGGTCGTTGCTGCGCAGCGCGGCCATCGTGCAGTAGAGGGCGATGGCGGCGGTGAGCAGCTGGCCGCCGGAGAAGACGTCGCCCATCTGGCCGACGGGGACCCGCTCGGCGCGCAGCACGGCGTCGGGCTTGAGGATCTCGACCGCGATGCCCTTGGGCTCCAGGGCCGCCTGGACGCCGCGCAGGAGCAGGGACATGCCGTCGCGGCGGCCCTCGCCGAAGGCGGCGTTCTTCTTCACGGCCGTGCGGGTGGCCTCGTCGATGACCTCGCCGAGCCGTTCGGTGAGGGTGGCCTGGTCGGGCTCCTCGAAGCGGATCCGCAGGAACTCCTGGCCCGACCACTCGCCGAGGCCCTCGGGGAGCTGGGAGAGGCGCTGGGCGGAGCGGAGCGTGGCCAGGGCGGATTCCACCAGTCCGCGCAGCCGGTCGACGATGCTGTCGCGGTTGCGCTCCAGCTGCGCGAGCTCGTCGGTGAGCACGCGCAGCCGCGGGGCGAACGCGGCGGCCCAGGCGGCGGCGTGCTCGGGCAGGGCGGAGGCGGGCAGTTCGCGGATCTGCTGGCGCGCGGGGGTGCGTACCTGCTCGTAGCGGTTGGCGTTGGCGTGCCGGACCAGGACGTCGCTCGCCTCGCGCACCGCGGACTCGGCGGCGGAGAGGTCGGCGGCGCAGCCGCGCAGGGAGCGGCGGGCCTCGGCGGCGGACTGCCGGGCCTCCTCAAGGGTGCCGGGGTGGGCCACCGGCTCCGGCTCGTCCTCCGGGTGGGTGTGGTCGCGCAGCAGGTCCCGCAGGAGGGCGGCGGTCTCGTCGAAGCCGCCGGCGCCGTCCTCGGCGGCGCGGTGGGCGCGCAGCAGGTCGGCGTGGGCGGCCCGGGCGGCCTCCACGGCCGCGGAGTGCGCGGCGAGCTGGGCGGTGGCGGTGCGCAGCAGGCCCTGGGCCTGTTCGACGTCGGCCGGGATCAGCTCCTCGGGCAGCTCGGTGTGCGCCCCGCCCTCGGCGGGGGCGTGCCGTTCGGCTTCGCCGCGCAGCCGGCCGAGCTGCTCGCTCGCGGTGGAGGCACGGGATTCCAGCATCTGGACGAGGGCCTCGGCGCGCGCGGCTGCGGCCTGCCGGGAGGGGCCGTCGGCTCCGTCGGTGCCTTCGAGGAGCTGGGCGGCGCGGGTGCGGACCTTGTTGGTGAGCCGGTCGAGTTCGGTGAGGGCGGCGCTCTCGTCGCCCTCGGCGCGGGCCTGTTCGGCGCGCAGGTCGGCGCCGACGCCGACCTTCTCGTAGACCTGGGAGGCGGTGCGGTAGGCCTCGCGGAGGTCGGGCAGCGGCAGCCGGTGCTTGTCGGAGGTGCCGTCGTCCTCGGGCAGGGGCTCGGGGGCTCCGGCGATCTCGGCGCGTTCGGCGCGCAGGGCGCGGGCGGTGCGGCGGGCGTCGTCGGCGGCGCGCTGGGCGGCGCGGCGGTCCTCGTCGGCGGCGCGGGCGCGGTCCAGGCAGACCTCGGCGCGGGCTTCGGACTCGGCGGCCTCGTCGGCGAGTTCGCGGACCTTGGCCTGCCAGCCGGAGCGTTCGCGCAGGCGGTGGGCGAGACCGGCGAGGGCGTCGGCGGCCCGGCGGGCGCGCTGGGCGGCGTCCTGGCGTTCGTCGCGGACGCGGGCGGCGTCGGCGGCGGCCTCGTCGGCCTCGGCGCGTACGGTACGGGCCTCCGCGAGCTCGGCGTCGGCCTCCTCGGCGAAGGACCGGGCGGCGGCGGCCTGCTGGGCGAGCTCGGCGAGGCGGCCGGGCGGGCAGCCGGTGCGCCAGGAGGAGAGCCGGGCGGCGAGTTCGCGGTCGCCGGCGAGGCGGGCGGCCAGCTCGCGGATCTCGGTGTCGCGGGCGGTGGCGCGGGCGCGCAGCGCGTGGCGTTCCTCGTCGGCGGCGTGCTCGTCGTGCATGGCCGGGTTCGGCGGTACGAGGAACACGGCGTCGGTGCCGTCGGCCGGCGGCACCGGCGCCAGCAGGGCGGCGGCCGTGCCGACGGCGACGGTGGAGCGGGGCAGCAGGGCGGCGGCGGAGAGGACCTCGCGGGCCCGGCTGTGGGTGTCGGGGTCGGTGATGACGACGCCGTCGACGAGTTCGGGGCGGGCCGCGAGGACGGCGGCGTGGTCGGCGGGGTCCACGGACTGGGCGAGGTAGCGCCAGCCGGGCAGGGCCGGGATGCCGTGCTCGCCGAGGTACTCGACGGTGGCGAGGACGTCGGGGCCGGGCGGGAGCAGGCCGCCGTCGCCGAGCGCGCCGAGGATGCGGGCGTCGTCGGCGGCGGCGGTGCGCAGCTCGAACAGGTGGCGTTCGGCCGAGCCGACGGTGCCGGCCAGCAGTTCGCGGAGGCCGTCGGCGTTGCGGTCGAGGTCGTCGGCGGTCAGGGCGCCGGCGGGCGCGGGGTGGTCCGGGGCGGCGGGGCCGGTGCCGCCGCCCGCCGCCGGAACGGCCCCGGCGGCGGTGTGGGCCGCCAGTGCGGCGGATTCGGCGGCCTGGCCGGCCCGCGGGCGCGGGAGGAAGGTGTCGGGGGCCGACGGGAGGCCCAGGAGCTCCGCGAGGCGCGGGGACGCGGCCAGGGCCTCGGCCGCCCGGTGCTCCGCCGCGTGGGCGGCCTCGGCGGCGTCGGCGGCGTCGGCCGCGCGGGCGGCGGTGAGTTCGGCACGGGATTCCGCCGAGGCGGCCTCGCGGGCGGCTTCGGCGGCACCGCGGGCGGCCTCGCGGGACTCGTCCCAGGCGGCCACGGCGGCCTTCTCGGCGTCGCTGGCGGCGAGCGCGGCGCGGGCCGGGTCGGCGTCGGGGGCGGTGTCGTCGAGCCAGCCGGCGCGGACGGCGTCGGCGGTCTCCTGCTCGACCTCGGCGAGGCGGGCGCGCAGGTGCTCGGCCTCGCTGCGGGCCCGCTGGGCGGCGGTGGCGGCGGCGGTGGCGTCACGGTGGGCGGTCTCGCCGACGGACTGGAGCTCGGCGGAACGCTCCTCCTCCTCGTTGGCGGCGCGTTCGCCCTGCTCGGCGGCGGTGTGCAGGGCCCGTACCAGCTCGGCGGCGGCGGTGGCGCGGGCGGCCAGCGCGGGCGCGGCGTCCCGTTCGGCCTCCAGGATCGCGGCGGCGACGCGGGCGGAGCGGTCGGCGGCGGCGCGGTGGCGCAGCACGGTCTCGGCGGCCTGCCAGGCGGAGTGCAGGGTGCGGGCTTCGAGGAGCTCGCGGCGCTGGGCGGCGGCGGCCTTGTCGGCGACGGTCAGGGCCAGGGAGGCGTGCCGGTAGGCGAGTTCGGCGGAGACGGCGGCGCTGCGGGCGCGCTGGGACTCGGCGGCGGTGACCTCGTGGGCGGCGCCGGTGACCCGCTGGGCGAGGTCGGCGGCGCGGCCGCGTTCCTCGGAGGCCCGGGCGGACAGCCGCCGGGCGAGGGTGCGGGTGCGGCGCTCGGCGCCGGCGTGGACGTCGCGCAGCCGGGAGCGGGTCTCGGCGGCCTCCACGATGCGGGTGAGGAGGTCCACCGAGCCGGCGGTGAAGTCGCGTTCGGCCATCAGCTCGGCGCGGCGGCCGAGCTTGTTGCCGAAACCGTGGACCAGGTCGGCGAGGCCGTCGGTGTCGCGGGTGTCGGTGACGGCGCGCAGCAGGAGGTCGGTGAAGTCGGAGTCCTTCTTGACCGCGAAGAGGCCGGCGGCCTCGCCCTCGTCGGCGTTCATCTCGCGCTGGTAGCGGAAGAGTTCGGGGTCGAGGCCGAGCTCGGTGAGGTGCTCGTTCCAGCGGTCGTGGATCTCCTCCCAGTACACCTCCAGGTGCGGGTACGCCTTGCCGGCCTCGGTGATCGCGTCGCGGAAGCCCTTCATGGTGCGGCGGCGGCCCTGGGCGCCGGAGGCGCCCTCGGCGGGCGGGCGTACGGAGGTGGCCTCGGCGACGGGCAGGTTGTCCAGGCTCAGGCCCGGCCCGGGGCGGAAGGAGTACCAGGCCTCGGCGAACTTGCGCGGGTCGTTGGAGACCTGGCGGCCGCGCCACTCGCTGACCTTGCCGACGACCACGCACTCGCCGGTCTGGGTGTGCTGCCATTCGAGGGCGACGTGGCCGCAGTCGTCGGCGAGCAGGAACTTGCGCAGTACGCCGGAGCTGGCGCCGCCCAGGGTGTTGCGGTGGCCGGGGAGCATCACCGAGAAGATCAGCTTGAGCAGGACGGACTTGCCGCCGCCGTTCTCCAGGAAGAGCACGCCCGCGGGTGCGGGGCGGCGCGGGGGCCCGGTGGGCTCGTCCTCGAAGAACTCCGCCTGGGCGGGCGCCGGGTGGGGCACCGGCTCACCGACTCCGCGCAGGTCGAGCACGGTGTCGGCGTAGCGTGCGCCGGCGGGCCCGATGGAGTAGAGGCGGATCCGGGACAGCTCGTACATGGCGGCGGACTCTCGTTGCTTCTCGGTACGTACGGGGGCGCGTGGGGCTCAGGCGTGGAACGGCAGGCCGGCGTCGGCCGCGAGTTCCAGGTCGTCGCCCTCGGGCGGCGGCAGGAGGGTGGCGGAACCGTCGCTGACGGGGACCACGCCGAGTTCCAGGAGTTCGGCCATGGCCGCCGTGCCCGCCATGTCGCGGACCTGGAGCTGGTAGCGGGGGGTGGTGCGGTAGGTGCCGCCGGCGTCGTCGCCGGTGCGCTGGAGGAACCCGGACTCGGTGAGGAAGGCGGCGGCCTTGCCG
Source organism: Streptomyces sp. NPDC033966 (assembly GCF_055575955.1). Classification (NCBI taxonomy): domain Bacteria; kingdom Bacillati; phylum Actinomycetota; class Actinomycetes; order Kitasatosporales; family Streptomycetaceae; genus Streptomyces; species Streptomyces sp. NPDC033966. The sequence continues at coordinate 22,196 of NZ_JBVIRQ010000008.1, forward strand.
ACGATGCCGGTGGTGGAGCCGGCGAGGCGGCGGGCGTCCTTGGTGGCGCCGGTGGCGCTGCGGCGGGAGTAGACCCGCCAGGCGGCCTCCAGGCCGGGGGCGTCGGAGGCCGGGTCGGTGTTCTCGCCGAGCTCCTCGGCGCGCTCCTCCAGGCGGCGGCAGGTCTGGCGGACGAACGCGTCGACGCCGTTGACGGTGACGCGGCCGATGTAGCCGTCGTCGGCGAGGTCCTCGGGGCGTGGGAAGGCGAGGGCGGCGACGGCGAGGTGGGCGAGGCCGTGCAGGAAGCGGTCGCCGCCGTCGGCGGAGGTGCGGCGGGCGTAGTCGCCCATGCGGACGGCGAAGACGGAGTCCTCGCCGGCGGCGACGGCCATCCCGGCGCGGGGGGACACCTCCAGGACGACGAGGCCGAGGCCGGTGGCGACGGCGTCGGCGAGCCGTCCGAAGGCGGGGTCCTCGCGGTAGCGGCGCAGCAGCTCGGCGTACTCGGCGTCACGGGCGGGGAGCAGCTTGGGCTGGAGGCCGAACCCGACGAGCCGGGCCGCGTCGGCGGCGTCGGCCGGGGTGACGGACCCTCCGGGGGTGGCAGCGGGAGCGGCGGGCGGGACGGGAGCCGACGAGGTGTCGGGCTCGCTCCACGCGGGGTGCCGCTCGCTCCACGCGGGGTGCTCGGCGTGGTGGTCGCTCACGGGTGGGTCTCCTCGGCGGTGCGGGTGTTCCGGGTGCGGATGGTCCGGGCGGGGGTGGTCCCGGTACGGGCGGTCCCGGTGCGGGCGTTCCCGGCGGGGGTGGTCCCGGTACGGGCGGTCCCGGTACGGGTGTTCCCGGTGCGGGTGCGGCTGGTGTGCGGCGGGGTCATGCCGACTCCGCCCGGTCGGCGGCCATGCCCGCCGCGTCCAGCAGGGCCGTGCCGACGATCAGGTCGGCGCCGCCGAACTCGGGGTCGTCGAGCTGCGTGCCGTCGTCCACCGCGAACAGCAGCCGCTCCTCGCCCTGGCGGTACGCCGTGCCCACGGCCGGGCTCGCTGCGTGGACGGCGAGCAGGGCCACCAGGTACGGGAGGTCGGGGTCGTCGCGGCGGGCCTCGGCCAGGAGGCCGGAGAGGCGGCGCGGGGCGTCGTGCGGCAGGTCCAGGAGCTGGGTCGCGGCGGCGAGCTGCTCCTCGCTGAAGCGGCTGTCGTCCGGGGTGGCGATCAGGTCCGGCTCGGGCATCTCCGCGCCGAGGTGCTCCCGTTCCACGGGCGGGGTGAGGAGTATGTCCACCAGGTCCGCGACCCGTACCGAGACGGGGGTGCGCAGGCCGGTGCCGGCGGCGAAGAAGGCGTCGGTGACCCGGGTGGCCCGCTCCAGCGGGAGCGGCAGCAGGGGCGCGACGAGCTGGCCGTACAGGTCGATCCCGGAGCGCGGGGCGGGCGCGGCGAAGGCCTGGCGGTCCTGCTCGGCGCGGAAGAGCGGGCCGGCGTCCAGCAGCCGCGACTGGAGCTGGGTGTGCCGGCGGATGCAGTCCTTGACGATGTCGACGAGCTCGGCGGCGCGCCGCTTGTTCTCGGGGTCCTCGGCCTCGTCGCGGGCCTTGCGGATGTTGGTGAGGATCGCGTTCTCGTGCCGGTAGCGGTCGGCGACGTGGTCGAGGGCCTCCGCGATCATGTCCGGGACGGCCTGGAGCCAGTCGACCGCGCGGACGTTGCGCCGGGTCGCGTCGAGGGTGCGGCGCAGGGTCTCGGCGTACTGGACGGTCCGGTAGCGGGCCTGTTCGGCGGCGAGCTGGGCGTCGGCCAGCCGGCCCCGGCTGATCAGCACCTCCAGCTTGACCTCGGCGGCGATCTGGGCGCTGGTGACGTCCGTGTCGAGGGCGCCGACCAGGACGTTGACCGCCTCGTCGGTGGTCCGCAGGTAGACCGCGCCGCCGTGGCCGGGGACCTCCTCGATCAGCTTGAAGTCGTAGTCCCGGCGGACGTAGACCCCGTCGGGGCCGAACGTGCCGTAGATCGCGCGGAAGCCGCGGTCCACGCTGCCGACGTTGATCAGGTTCTCCAGCACCCAGCGGGCGACCCGCTCGTGCTCGGCGGCCGGCCGCCCGGGGGCCTGGGCGGCGACGCGCGGCAGCATCCGGGCCACTATCTGCTCGTGGTCGGCGCCGGTGTCGAAGTCCATGTTGAGCGTGACGAGGTCGATCGCGGACAGCGCGACCTCCGCCATCGCGTAGACCCCGTACTCGCCGGCCAGGTTGGCCTTGCGTACGTCGAGGTCGTGGAGCGGGGCGGTGCAGGCCAGGGCACGGAGCCGCCGGGCGAGGCCCTCGTCGGCGGCCGGGCCCGGCGCCGGGGACGGAAGGGGTTTCGCCGGGGCTGGGAGAGTCACGACGGAAAGAGTAGGCGGTGTCACGGACAACAACCCAAACGGCACGGTTTCCGCCGGATCGGCCCCCGGCGGCGGGCGCAGCGGCGCGGCCGCGCGACCGGGGGCTGTTCTACGCTCACCGCATGGCTTCCATGATCACACCTCTGATCGACCTGAACGCCGACCTGGGCGAGGGCTTCGGACGCTGGACCCTGACCGACGACGCGGCCCTGCTGTCGGTGGTCACGAGCGCCAACGTGGCCTGCGGCTTCCACGCGGGCGATCCGTCGATCATGCGCCGGGTCTGCGAGCTGGCCGCCGAGCGGGGCGTACGGATCGGCGCGCAGGTCTCCTACCGGGACCTGGCGGGCTTCGGGCGGCGGTCTATGGACGTGCCGGCCGGGGAGCTGGCGGCGGAGGTGGCCTACCAGATCGGGGCGCTGGAGGTGTTCGCGCGGGCGGCCGGGTCCCGGGTGTCGTACGTGAAGCCCCACGGTGCGCTCTACAACCGCACGGTGCATGACGCCGACCAGGCCGCCGCGGTGGTCGCCGGGGTCCGGCTGGCCGCCGGGGAGGCCGGGCTGCCGGTACTGGGCCTGCCCGGGTCGCTGCTGCTGGCGGCGGCCTCGGAGGCGGGGCTGGAGGCGGTGCCGGAGGCCTTCGCCGACCGGGCGTACACCCCGCTGGGGACGCTGGTCCCGCGCGGGGAGCCGGGGGCGGTGCTGCACGATCCGGACGCGGTGGTCGGGCGGGCCGTGCGGATGGCCGCCGAGCGGACGGTGACGGCCTCCGACGGGTCCCCGGTGGCGGTTGCGGCGCGCTCGCTGTGCCTGCACGGGGACACCCCCGGGGCGGCGGGGCTGGCCCGGCGGGTGCGGGAGGCGCTGGAGGGGGCCGGGGTGCGGGTGGAGGCGTTCGCGTGAGGACGCTGGTCGTGGGGCGGGAGGCCCTGCTGGTCGAGGTGGACACCGCCGGGGAGGTGGCCGCGCTCCACGCCGAGCTGCTGCGCCGCCGGGACGCGGGCGAGCTGGGCGGCGTACGGGAGGTCGTGCCGGCCGCGCGGACCGTGCTGCTGGACGGGGTCCGGGAGCCGGGCGTGCTGGCGGCGCGGATCGCGGGCTGGGAGGTGCCGCCGCTCGCGGAGGCCGAGGGGCCGCTGGTGACCGTGCCGGTGCGGTACGACGGGCCGGACCTGGCGGAGGTGGCGGCCGCGTGGGGCGTCGCGGAGCGGGAGGTGGCGGAGCTGGTCGGCCGCACCGTCTTCCGGGTGGCCTTCTGCGGGTTCGCGCCCGGCTTCGGATACCTGACGGGGCTGCCGGAGCGGCTGTGGCTGCCCCGGCGGGCGACGCCCCGTACGGCGGTCCCGGCGGGGTCGCTGGCGCTGGCCGGGGAGTACGCCGGGGTGTACCCGCGGTCCTCCCCCGGCGGCTGGCAGCTGATCGGCACCACGGACGCGGTGCTGTGGGACCCCGCGCGGGAGCCGGCGGCACTGTTCGCGCCCGGGGTGCGGGTGCGGTTCGAGGAGGCGGGGGCGGCGTGAGCGGGCTGCTGGTACTGCGGGCGGGGGCGCTGACCACCGTCCAGGACCTGGGGCGCCCCGGGTACGCGCACGTGGGCGTGCCCCGCTCGGGGGCGCTGGACACGGGGGCGTACGCGCTGGCCAACCGGCTGGTCGGCAACCCGGCGGGGGCCGCCGCCCTGGAGACCACCCTGGACGGGGTCCGGGTGCGCGCACTGGCCCCGGTGACGGTGGCGGTGACGGGCGCTCCCTGTGCGGTACGCGTCTGCGGGCGCCCGGCGGCCTGGGGTGCGCCGGTGTGGCTGCGCGCGGGGGCGGAGCTGGACGTGGGCCGGGCCGAGACCGGGCTGCGCTGCTACGTCGCGGTGCGGGGAGGCCTGGCTGCGCCCGCGGTGCTGGGGAGCCGCGCGACGGACCTGCTGTCGGGGCTCGGGCCGCCGGTGCCGGTGGCGGGGTCGGTGCTGGAGGTGGGCCCGCCGGGCCCGGATCCGGTGCCGTCCGCCGATGTGGTGGCCCCGGCGGGGATGCCGTCGGCCGAGCTGGTGCTGCCCCTGCGGCTCGGGCCGCGGGCGGACTGGTTCACGGGGGCTTCGCTGGCGGCGCTGCTGTCCTCGGCGTACCGGGTGTCCCCGGCGTCGAACCGGATCGGCCTGCGCACGGAAGGGGGCCCGGCGATGGCCCGCGCGCGGGGCGGGGAGCTGCCGAGCGAGGGGATGGTGCTGGGGGCGGTGCAGGTCCCGCCGGACGGGCTCCCGGTGGTCTTCCTGGCCGACCATCCGGTGACGGGCGGCTACCCGGTGGTCGGCGTGGTCCCGGCGGGCCCCGCGCTGGACGCCGCCGCGCAGGCCCGGCCGGGCCTGCGGCTGCGCTTCGTTCCCTTCTGACGCGCCGCTCGCGCGGCTCGGCCGCGGGCGGCCACGCCTCCTCCACGCGCCGCTCGCGCGGCTCGGCCGCGGCCGGCCTCCCCGGCTTCGCGCCGCTGCGCCGGACTCCGTCCGGCAGCCTGGCGGGCGGGGCCACGGGCCCGGCGGGGGGCCGGTGGGTCGTCTGCGGGTGGGGGGCGGGGCCCGGGCGGGGCCGTCCCCTACCCGCCCTTCCACCGTTCCTTGGGGCTCCGCCCCGAACCCCGCGCCTCAAACGCCGACGGGGCTGGGAAATGCAGGCGCGGGGCTGGGGGCGGCGCCCCCAGGAGGGGTCCGGGCGCAGCCCTGGGGGCACCTCCCGGCGGTAGCTGGGGGAGGAACGGGCGAAGGGCGGGTGGGGGACCAGCCCCGCGCCGCGGCGAGCCGCACGCACCGGCACACGGCGCTCCGGGGGCCTGGGCCCCCCGGGGGCTACACCGCTGATTCCGGGGTGATGCGGCTGCGGACGGCCGACTGGACGTCTTCCTCCTCCGCCGGGTCCGCCGCCAGGCGGCGCAGGCGGGGGGCCACCCGGGCGTCGGCGGTCTCCGCATGACGGGCCGCGACCTCGCGAGTGGTCTCCTCGCAGTCCCAGAGGCATTCGACGGCGAAGCCCGCCGCGAAGGTGGGGTCGGTGGCGGCCAGGGCGCGGGCCGCGCGGCCGCGCAGGTGGGAGGAGGCCGTCTCGCGGTAGACGTGCCGCAGCACGGGGGCGGCGCAGCCGATGGAGAGCCGGCCCGCTCCGTCGACCAGGGCGAAGAGGCGGACGGAGTCCGGTCCGGAGCCGCGGACGGTGTTGCGGAGGGCGCCGAGGACCAGTCCGGCGTCTTCGGCGCCGCCGCAGGCCGCCAGGAGGGCCGCGGCGGCCGCTCCGAGGGCGTCGGGGCGGTGGACCCAGAGCCGGGCCCGGTCGAGGGCGGCGGGGCCGCACATGCGCTCGTAGGCGGCCACGGCGGGCTCGTCCCCGGCGGCTTCGATGAGGTCCAGGACGGCCGGGTTCTCCGGTTCGGCGAGGACCAGGTGGTGCAGGGCGGTGGCCCGGGCGGCCTCGCCGGATGCGCCGGCGGCGGCGGCGAGGATGGCGGGCCGGTCCTCGGGGGCGGCCACGGCGGCGAGGCAGCGCGCGGCGGGCACGTGCAGGGGGGTGCCCCGGCGCAGCCCGTCGGCGGCCCAGTCGAAGACGGCCTGGACGCCCCAGCCGGGACGGGGGCCGCTGGGGGTCATCTGGCGCTGCCAGCGGTCGAAGGAGCCCTGCTGGCGGGCGGCGCGCAGGCGTTCCGCGTAGGCGGGCAGCTCCTCCCACAGGGCCCACGGGCGGGGCTCGTAGGCGTCGCGGACGGCGGCGGCCAGCCGCGCCTCACCCTCGGCGGTGGCGGGGAACCGGGCGAGGACGGGTGCGGCGAGGGAGCGCAGTCCCCCGTCGTCGTCGCGCAGGGCGAGCTCGTCGAGGGCCCAGGCCCAGTTGGCCCCGGAGGCCGCGTAGCGGCGCAGCAGCATGAGGGCGTCGTCGCGGCCGTACGAGGCCAGGTGCCCGAGGACGGACAGGGCGAGGCCGGTCCGGTGGTCCTCTTCGTCGAAGAGGTCGTCGGCGCCGAAGAGGTGGGCCTCGATCTCGCCGAGGGGGCCGTCGAGGTCCAGGTACAGGCGCGCGTAGTACAAGGAGCGGTTCTCGACCTGCCAGTCCTGGCGCGGGTCGCGCAGCACGCACTGGTTGAGTGCCGCGAGGGCCTCGGGCCTGGGTGCGGCGAGGGCATGCAGCGTGCCGTCGCCACGGCCCCGCTGGAGGAGCCCGAGCAGGGTACCGCTCGGCGCTATGACTGGTTCGAACATGGGAATGGCCTCAAATCAAGCTGGGGACGCGACCGGGAATCGGGATTCACAGAGCCGCGTAACAGCATGTGAGGACGTCCGCCGTCTGGTTCCGCTCGATGTAGACCATTGCCTTCTCACTCTCGTCGGTGCTTCGCGACCACGGCGGCCGGTGCGGCAGGGGTGGGTGTGGACACCCGTCGTGTCCAGCCCGCTCCTGCCCGTCCGTCATGTCCGCGAATCGAATCCGACGCCATGATGACCCAGGCGGTTTGTGCGCCGCGACCACATTTAAGGGCTCCGTGACCAAGCCGTGAGGTCGCGGGGCCCGTCGGGGCCCGGCGGCGCCCGGGAAAAAGCGGACTACTAGGCTCCGAAGAGTTCCAGCAGGTCGGCCTTGTTGAACATGCGGGCCGTGTCCACGGCGGAGGGGGTCCCGGCGTGGGGGTCGGCCCCACCGGCGAGCAGGGCGCGGATGACGGCCTCCTCGCCCTTGAAGACGGCGCCGGCGAGGGGGGTCTGGCCGCGGTCGTTGGCGCGGTCCGCCTCGGCGCCGCGCTCCAGCAGGACCGTGACGGCCTCGGCGTGGCCGTGGTAGGCGGCGAGCATGACGAGGGTGTCGCCGCGGTCGTTGGTGAGGTTGGCCGGAACCCCGGCGTCCAGGTAGGCGGCCAGCGTCGCGGCCTCACCCTGACGGGCGAGGTCGAAGATCTTGCCGGCCAGTTCGACGACGTCCTCGTCGGGGGCGTCCTGGTGCTCGCTCATCGGTCGTACCGCCTTTCGGTCTCTGGCTTGTCGGCGCGCCACCCGTGGCGTGCCGTCCGGGCCGCCCGCGTGCGCCCCGCGCCTTCCGGGAGGAGTTTCCCCAGGCCGGGAGGGCAGGACGGCGCACGGCACTGCGTCCGTACGGGTGAATCGCCAGGGTAGCGCCCGTTCCAGGACATGACGGGGCCGGTCCGAGGCAAGGATGCCTGGCGGCGGCACCCGCACACCCTCGGAGCCGGCCGCGCCAGTCAGGCGCGTCCGGTCAAGTGAAAAAACCCAGGATTCACCCGTATGCACCTTTTATCGCATTGATACTTCCTGTGAGCCTGGAACAACTGATGGTGACCGTAACCACCCACCAGGAGCCTCGACTCATCAGGAGAACGTCACATGGTCCTGTCCATCTCAGGTGTCGTCCTGCTCGGCATCATCTGCTTCCTGTTCTTCAAGAAGGACGGGATGAAGCTGACGCACGCGTTCGTCTGCGCGCTGTTCGGCTTCTTCCTCGCCGGCTCCGCCATCGCCCCGAGCATCACCGCCAGTACGGCGAGCCTCGCGAGCCTGCTCGGCGGGATCAAGCTCTAGGGCCTGTCCGGCCTGTCCGACCCCTGATCCGCCGGACAGGCCCTAGCCCGCCGGGGCTCCGGCCCCGCACGGGCCCTCCACGATCAGGCCCGCGGCCTCGGCGCCTGGGTTCCGCCCAGCACCCGCAGCGCCCGGGCCCTGACGCCACAGTCCCGCACCACCACGACTCCAGGAGACGACCGTGGCCCGGCGCCCACTCCCCCGCATCCTCAGCAGCGGCAGCGCGTCGCTCACCCGGGGCCGCGACATCGCCCGCACGGCTGCCGACAGCGCCACCGACGTGCTCCACCCGCTCATCGTGATCGGACGCGGCCTGCGCGTCCTGGCCTCCGCCGGGCGGCGCAGATGGGCGGCGACCCCGAAGGACAAGCGCGGTCCGGCGCTCTTCCTCGGGGCCGCCTGCGTCCTCGTGGTCGCGATCGTCCCCTACGGCCCCCTCGGCGCCCTGCTCGGCGTCATGGCGGCCGCGGCCTGGCACGGGCGCGACCGCTCCCCGGCCGGCTCCGGGCCCGGCGACGCCGAGGCCGAACGGCTGCGCTCGCTGTACGAGGCGCTGGTGCCGTACTTCTCCGCCCCGGAGGACCCCAGCCCGCTCTTCGCCCACGGCGGGTCCTGGGAGGAGGCCTTCAGCGGCTACGAGTTCGACGGTACGGGCCGGGTGAGCCGGCTCCGGATCCGCTACCCCGCGTACTTCACCGACGGCGAGACCGCCTCGCGGGCCCGGATCGAGGCCCTGCTGCACGCCAAGGCCGGGCGCGGCCGGGAGTACCGCTTCGACTGGGACGAGGAGGGCAACCAGCTCGAGCTGCGGGTGCTGGCCGCGCTGCCCACCGACATCGCCGCCCAGCCCTTCGTGACCGCGCCGGGCGAGACCGTCCTCGGCTTCACCGACCCCGGCGGCGTGCAGCGCACCGTGCCCGTACTGGAGGGGGAGGAGCCGGCCGACGTGCCGCCGGTGATCTGGCGGACCGGCCCGCGCTCCGCCGAACCGCACCTGCTGGCCGTCGGCCAGCCCGGCAGCGGCACCTCCACCCTGCTGCGTTCGATCGCCCTCCAGGCCCTGGGACAGGGCGGCGACGTGATGATCGTCGAGGGCGGCGGCAGCGGCGAGTACGCCTGCCTGGCCGGCCGGGCCGGCGTCCTCGCCGTCGAGTGCGGCCCCACGGGGGCGCTGGCCTCCGTCGAGTGGGCGGCGCACGAGACCGAGCGGCGGCTGATCGCCACGCACCGGGCCCGGGAGGCGGGCCGCCCCGCGCCCGAGGACTCCCGGCGCCCGCTGTGGATCCTGCTGGACCGGCCCAGCGTGCTCGCGCACCTGGCGGCCGCCGACGGCCGCCCCGATCCCCTGGCCCAGCTCCAGGTGCCGCTGCGGCACGGGCGCGCCGCGCACGTCACGGTGGTCGTCGCCGAGCACTTCGACCACCTGGAGCTGCTCAACGACGCCGTCTGGCAGCACACCCGCGCCCGGGTGGTCCTGGGGCCGGCCCCGGTCCAGCAGGTCGCGGACGTGCTGGGGCTGCCGCCGCACACCACCCCGCCGCCGCAGCTGCCGCCGGGCCGGGGATACGCGCGGCTCGGCACCGGGCCCGTGCACCGCCTCCAGGTGCCGGCCACGCCGGACCCGTACGACGACGCCGCGCACCCCGCCCACCGGCAGGCGGTGCTGGGGCTGCTGCCGGAGCGGCAGGCACCGGGCCAGGGCGGCGAGGGCCCGCCGGCCCCGTGCAGGCCGCTCCAGGTCCAGCCGCAGCCCTCCTCGACCGACGCCTCCGGGGTCCCTGAGGTCCCGGCGGAGGCGCCGTAGCGGGGCCTGCCGCAAGGGCTACGCGACGAAGGTGCGCGGGGGCTCCGACCCGCTGCCGCCCGCCCCCGTGCCGACCAGCCTGGCCGCCGCGGCCAGGCGGGCGGCGGCCTCCTCGGCCACCGGCCCGCCGACCGTGAACGGCAGCCGGACGTAGCCCTCGAACGCCCCGTCCACGCCGAACCGGGGGCCCGAGGGGACGCGGACGCCGACCCGCTCCCCCACCTCGGCCAGCCGCGACCCGGACAGGCCGCCCGCCCGGGCCCACAGCGTGAGCCCGCCGCCCGGCACCTCGTACTCCCAGTCCGGCAGCTCCCGGCGCACCGCCGCGACGAGCGCGTCCCGGTTCTCCCGGGCCTGGGTGCGGCGCATCCCGACGGCCTCGGCCCAGCCGCCGGTGCGCATGAGCCAGTTCACCGCGAGCTGTTCCAGCACCGGGGTGCCCAGGTCCGCGTAGGCCCGCGCGGCGACCAGGCTGCGGATGACGTCGGGGGCCGCCCGGACCCAGCCGATCCGCATGCCCGCCCAGAACGCCTTGCTGGCGGAGCCGACGGTGATCACCGTGGAGCCGGCCGGGTCGAAGGAGCAGACCGGGCGGGGCATGGCGAGGTCCGGGTCCAGCTGGAGTTCGGCCATGGTCTCGTCGGCGATCAGCACGGTCCCGGCGGAGCGGGCCGCCTCGACCATCGCCCGGCGCTTGTCCTCGGAGGCCAGGGCGCCGGTCGGGTTGTGGAAGTCGGCGACGACGTAGGCCAGGCGGGGGGCCGAGTCGCGCAGCACCTGCCGCCAGACGTCCATGTCCCAGCCGCTCAGCCCCGTCCCCATCGCCACCGGCACGAGGCGGGCCTCGGCGGCGCGCATCAGCTGGAGGATGTTGGCGTAGGAGGGGGACTCCACGGCGATCCGCTCGCCCCGGCCCGCGAAGAGGCTGCAGATGGCGTCTATGGCGCCCATCGCCCCGGTGGTGACCATGATCTGCTCGGGCATGGTCGGGATGCCCCGCTCGGTGTAGCGGTCGGCGAGCATCCGGCGCAGCGCGGGCAGGCCCGCCGGGTAGTCCCCGTGGGTGTGCGCGTAGGGCGGGAGTTCCTCCAGGGCGCCCTGGACGGCCTTGGTGAGCCAGGGCTCGGGGGCCGGCAGGGCGGCGCAGCCGAGGTCGATCATCGAGCCGAGGGACTCGGGGGGCAGCGGCTCCAGGCCGCGGGCCGGCAGCGGGTTCCCGGCCGGCACGGAGGTCCAGCTGCCCGCGCCCCGGCGGGATTCCAGGAAGCCCTCGCCGCGCAGCGCCTCGTACGCGGCGGCGACGGTGGTGCGGCTCAGCGACAGGGCGACGGCGAGCTCCCGCTCGGCGGGCAGCCGGGCGGCGACGGGGACACGGCCCTCCAGGACGAGCAGCCGGATGCCGTCGGCCAGGGTGCGGTACGCGGGCTGCTTGCGGGCGCCGGGCGGCGCGGGCCGGTCCTGCTGGGAGCCGATGAGCCTGGCGAGCTGCGCGGCACCGACCGCTGAGGTCCACTGAGCCATGGCGTCCGGTCCACCTTCGTCGGATTGGCCCCCGGACGGGGATCCCGGGGCCGGTATTGGATTGGTCGTGGGGGCCAAGACTGTCATGGGCCGGTCCATTGGGGCCAGGGGGGTGCCGCGCGGGCTCCGCGCGGCTCCGGCCGTTCACCCCGTGGCCGCACCTCCGCTCCCCCGGCCCTCCCGCCCGGCGGGACGCATTGGGCATACTGCGGCCGTGACTCACGTACGCCTCCGGCACCCCTACCTGGACCATCCGGCCCCGATCCCCTTCGCCCACCGGGGCGGGGCCGCGGACGGGCTGGAGAACACCGCCGCCGCCTTCCGCAGGGCCGCCGAGGCGGGCTACCGGTACTTCGAGACGGACGTGCACGCGACCGCGGACGGGAAGCTGGTGGCCTTCCACGACGCCACGCTGGACCGGGTCACCGACATGAGCGGCAGGATCCGGGAGCTGCCCTGGAGCCGGGTGCGCGAGGCACGGGTGGCGGGGGCCGAGCCGCTGGCCCTCTTCGAGGACCTGCTGGAGCAGTTCCCGCAGGCCCGCTGGAACGTGGACCTCAAGGACGAGTCGGCCCTGCACCCGCTGGTCAACCTGATCGCGCGGGCCGGGGTCTGGGACCGGGTGTGCGTGGGCTCCTTCTCGGAGAGCCGGGTGGCCCGGGCGCAGAAGATCGCGGGGCCCCGGCTGGCGACCTCGTACGGGGTGCGCGGGGTGGTCGGGCTGCGGCTGCGTTCCTTCGCGATCCCGGCGGCCCTGCGCGTCGGCGCGGTGGCGGCCCAGGTACCGGAGACCCAGGCGGGCATCCGGGTGGTCGACCGGCGCTTCGTACGGACCGCGCACGAGCGGGGACTCCAGGTGCACGTGTGGACCGTGAACGAACCGGAACGCATGGAGGCTCTCCTCGACCTGGGGGTCGATGGCATCATGACCGACCGGATCGACATCTTGCGCACGGTGCTGGACCGGCGCGGCGCCTGGGCCTGACACCGCCCGGCGGCCGTGCGGGCGCCCGCGGCCGTGCGGTACGGGGACCAGCGAAGGGGCTCTCGGATGAGCACGCAGACGACGGACGGGGCGGAGCCCGGGGCCGAGGACGGCAGACCGGCCGCGGAGGCGGCGGCCGCGCGCAAGCGCGAACAGCGCGGCTGGTACTTCTACGACTTCGCCGTGTCCGTGTACTCCGCGAGCGTGCTCACGGTGTTCCTGGGCCCGTACCTGACCTCGGTGGCGAAGGCCGCCGCGGACGCCGAGGGCTACGTCCACCCGCTGGGGATCCCGGTGCGCGCCGGGTCCTTCTTCGCGTACTCGGTCTCGGCGTCGGTGATCCTCGCCGTGCTGCTCATGCCGCTGGCGGGCGCGATCGCCGACCGGACGGGGCGCAAGAAGCCGCTGCTGGCCGTGGCCGCGTACACCGGTGCCACGGCGACGGCGGCCATGTTCCTCCTCGGCGGCGAGCGCTACCTGCTGGGCGGGTTCCTGCTGATCGTGGCGAACGCGGCGCTGTCCGTGTCGATGGTGCTCTACAACGCCTACCTGCCGCAGATCTCCACGCCGGACGAGCGGGACACCGTCTCCTCCCGGGGCTGGGCCTTCGGCTACACGGCGGGCTCGCTGATGCTGGTGCTGAACCTCGTGCTCTACCTGGGCCACGACTCCTTCGGCCTGTCCGAGAGCGAGGCCGTACGCATCTGCCTGGCCTCGGCGGGCCTGTGGTGGGGGGCCTTCGCGCTGATCCCGCTGCGCCGGCTGCGGGACCGGGCGGTGGTCCGGGAAGCGGGCGGCGCGCCGGCCGTGAGCGGCTGGAAGCAGCTGGTGGCCACCTTCAAGGACATGCGGCGCTACCCGCTGACCCTGTCGTTCCTGCTCGCGTACCTGATCTACAACGACGGCGTGCAGACCGTGATCTCCCAGGCCTCGGTCTACGGCTCCGAGGAGCTGGAGCTGGAGCAGTCCACGCTGATCGGCGCGGTGCTGCTGGTCCAGGTGCTGGCGGTGGCGGGCGCGCTGGCGATGGGCCGGCTGGCCCGGGTGTACGGGGCGAAGCGGACGATCCTGGGCTCGCTGGCCGCGTGGGCGCTGACGCTGGCGGCCGGGTACTTCCTGCCGGCCCGGACCCCGGTGTGGTTCTTCGCGCTCGCCGCGATGATCGGGCTGGTGCTGGGCGGCAGCCAGGCGCTGTCGCGCTCGCTGTTCTCGCACCTGGTGCCGGCGGGCAAGGAGGCCGAGTACTTCTCGGCGTACGAGATGAGCGACCGGGGGCTGAGCTGGGTGGGGCCGCTGGTCTTCGGCCTGACCTACCAGGTCACGGGCAGCTACCGGGACGCGATCATCTCGCTGGTGGTGTTCTTCGCACTGGGTTTCGTGCTGCTCGCGCGGGTGCCGGTGCGGCGCGCGGTGGAGGCGGCGGGCAATCCTGTTCCGGTACGCCTCTGAAGCGCGGATCCGGGCCCGGGCGGGCCCGGATCCGGCCCCTCCGCCACCCGCCGGGGATCGGACTCACGAACGAATCCCGAACGAATTTCGACGTTGTGGCAAAGGGCCGGTAGTGTACGCCTTTGGCCTGCCAGGCGGACCGTTACTGCGCGCACAAGAAGTATAGACGTTGGGTGACATCTGCTGCCAGATGTGACAAAACGGGCACTGGTGGGTACAACAAGGGGCGGCACGACGGGCGACGCATGACCCGGAGCGGGAATCTATACCGCCGACCGGACGTTGACCGGATGACGACGACAGCGACACCTGTCCTGTGGGCGACAAGCCCGGGAGGCACGATTCATGAGTGAGCGAGCTCTCCGCGGTACGCGGCTCGTGGTTACCAGCTACGAGACGGACCGCGGCATCGATCTGGCCCCGCGCCAGGCGGTGGAGTACGCATGCCAGAACGGACATCGATTTGAGATGCCGTTCTCGGTTGAGGCAGAGATTCCGCCGGAGTGGGAGTGCAAGGCGTGCGGCGCCATGGCACTCCTGGTTGACGGGGACGGGCCCGAAGAGAAGAAGGGCAAGCCTGCGCGAACGCACTGGGACATGCTCATGGAGCGGCGCACCCGCGAGGAGCTGGAGGAGGTGCTGGCCGAGAGGCTGGCCGTCCTGCGCTCCGGCGCCATGAACATTGCCGTGCATCCGCGCGACAGCCGCAAGTCCGCCTGACCCGCGGGCACCGCCCAATAGCCGAGGGGCCCCGCCACTGATGTGGCGGGGCCCCTCGGCGCTGTCCGTGGTCCGGATGTCCCGGCCGCGGGCACCCCTCAGGGGGCCAGCGGGGGCCGGTGGGCGGTGTCCGGGCGCGGCCCCTGCCCGGGGCGGTCCTCACGGATCACCTCGCCCTGGACGACCTTGCCGTCGGGGTGGTGGATCCGGGCCTGCGTGAAGGCGTCACCGAGGCCGCCCGGGGCGCCCGAGGCCATCTTCCGTTCCAGGGTGCTCTCGGCCCGGCGGCCCGCGAAGGCCCGTACGGGCGGCAGCAGCAGGAGCAGGCCGGCCAGGTCGGAGAGCAGGCCGGGCATGATCAGCAGCAGTCCGGCCAGCATGGTCATCGCGTTGCCGGAGCCCTTGGGGGGCTGCGGGGCGGACGGTATGCCGCCCGCCATCGCCTGCTCCTGGGCCTGCTGGAAGCTGCGGGTGAGGTTCTTGAACGCGCGGCGCCCCGCCCGCTTGATGACCACCACGCCGAGCACCATCCCGCCGGCGAGCAGCGCCGCGACGGCGAACCCGCCGGCCACCCCGGCGACCAGGCTGAGCAGCCAGATCTCCAGGATCAGCCAGGCGGCGACCGCCAGGGGGATGAAGGTACGGGCGGGCGAGCGCCGCCGGGGGGCCGTAGAAGGGCCAGTGCCGGTCGTCATACCCCCCAGTGTGCCCGGACCCCGGTGAAAGCGGGCTCAGCCGGAGGTACCGGGCATCCCCTAGGGGGTGCGGTCAGCGGCGCTTGCCGGCCAGCTTGGCGGCGCGCTCCTTCAGGCCCCACTGGGTGACCCGCAGGAGGGCCTCGACCACGATGTCCTTGCTCATCTTGCTGTCGCCGAGCTCGCGCTCGACGAAGGTGATGGGCACCTCCACGACCCGGAAGCCCTTGCGGACGGCCCGGCGCGCCAGGTCCACCTGGAAGCAGTAGCCCGCCGAGGCGACCTGGTCGAGGCCGAGGCCCTCCAGGGTCTCGCGGCGGAAGGCGCGGTAGCCGCCGGTCACGTCGCGGATCGGGACGTCCAGCATCAGCCGGGAGTACGTGGACCCGCCGCGGGAGAGGAACTCGCGGCTCTTGGGCCAGTTGACGACCCGGCCGCCCGGCACCCAGCGGGAGCCGAGCACCAGGTCGGCGCCGCCCAGCGCGGTGAGCAGCCGGGGCAGCTCCTCCGGCTGGTGGGAGCCGTCGGCGTCCATCTCGACGATGACGCCGTAGCCGTTCTCCAGACCCCAGGCGAAGCCCGCGAGGTAGGCGGCGCCGAGGCCCTCCTTGCCCTTGCGGTGCATGACGTGGATGTGGTCGTCGGCGGCCGCCAGCTCGTCGGCGAGCTTGCCGGTCCCGTCGGGGCTGTTGTCGTCCGCGACCAGGATGTGGGCCTCGGGGACGGCGGCGCGGACCCGGCCGGTGATCAGGCCGATGTTCTCGGCCTCGTTGTACGTCGGAATGATCACCAGGGTGGTGCCGAGCGGTCCGTACGTCCGCTGTCCGCCATCGCTCACTGGTTCCCCTTGTGTGTTCTTCGTCCGTCCCGTCACAACAGGATGATTTTAGAACAGTCGGCGACCGGGACCGGCGGTCCTTCGGGCCGGACCGGCTCCCGCTGGCTGCGGGCCGCCGTGACCGTTGTCTACTGGGCCGCCGGGCCCGGTCCGGGGCCACCCTCCCGCGGTACGCGCCGGGGGCCGCCGCCACCGGCGAAGCCTTCCCTCGCCCCCGAGGCGCGGGCGCGCGGAGCGGACGGAGCCGTCCGGTGGGGACGTCCTGTGGTGGGCCCGGCCGAACCTATCCGGGTCGGGGCGCCGGTACCGCACCGAGGCCCGGCGGATCACCCCTGTGGCCGTACGAATACCT
The DNA here is from genome assembly GCF_055575955.1 of Streptomyces sp. NPDC033966. Classification (NCBI taxonomy): domain Bacteria; kingdom Bacillati; phylum Actinomycetota; class Actinomycetes; order Kitasatosporales; family Streptomycetaceae; genus Streptomyces; species Streptomyces sp. NPDC033966. Next base: position 38,480 of record NZ_JBVIRQ010000008.1, read on the forward strand.
CCCGGCCGCCGACCACCGTCGCCAGGCACACCGGCAGGGCCCCGCCCGGGCTCAGATCGGGCAGGCCCGGCGTGCCGGAACGGGGGTCGGTGGACCAGCGGGCGACCCGGTCGTCGGGCGCCTGGACCACCAGTTCGCCGGTCTGCCAGACCGCGTAGTCGGCCGGGGCGCCGGGTACGAGGGTGCCCGCGTCGTCGCGGCCCAGCGCCCGCCAGCCGCCCCGGGTGTGGGCGGCGAAGGCGGCCCGCACGGAGATCCGGTGCCCGGGGGTCCGGTGGAAGGCCGCGGCGCGGACCGTGCCCCAGGGGTCGAGGGGGGTGACGGGCGCGTCCGAGCCGAAGGCCAGCGGGACGCCGGCCTTGAGCATGGCGGCGAACGGGTTGAGGGTGCGGGCGCGCTCCGCGCCGAGCCGGTCGGCGTACATGCCGTCCTCACCGCCCCAGGCCGCGTCGAAGGCGGGCTGCACGGAGGCGGTGAGGCCGAGCTCCGCGAAGGCCGCGATCGTTTCCGGGGTCATCATCTCGGCGTGCTCGACTCGGTGCCGGGCGGCCCGGATCCGGTCCAGCCCCACCTTCCCGGCGGCCGCGCGGACGCCCTCGACCACGGCGGCGACGGCCGCGTCCCCGATGGCGTGGAACCCGGCCTGGAGCCCCGCCTCGGTGCAGGCGGCGACGTGCCCGGCGACCTCGGCGGCGTCCAGGTAGCCCGTGCCGGTGTGCGGGGCGTCGGCGTACGGGGCGTGCAGGCAGGCGGTGTGCGATCCGAGGGCGCCGTCCACGAACAGGTCACCGGCGGCGCCGACCGCGCCGAGCTCCCTGGCCAGGGCGAGGTCCCGGTCCGCCCAGTAGCCGTGGACGCGCGGCCCGGGGTGCTCGGCGGCCAGGGCCAGCAGGCCGGTGAAGTCCTCGGCGGAGGAGATGTCGGGCCCTCCGCACTCGTGCACCGAGCCGATGCCGAGGGAGGCCGCCCGGTCCAGGGCCGCCCGCTGCGCCTCGGCGCGCTGGGCGGGGGTGAGGGCGGCGAGCGCGGCGCGGCGGACGGCGTGGTGGTCGTCCTTGGTGAGCGGCACCTCGTCGCCGTGCGGGTGCACGTGGGGGACGAGGTCCAGGAGGGCCGTGGTGACCACCGCGGAGTGGACGTCGATGCGGCTCAGGTAGAGCGGGCGGCCCCCGGTGGCCTCGTCGAGCTCGGAGCGGCGCGGGGCGCGGCGCTCGGGCCAGCGGGCGGCGTCCCAGCCGTGGCCGAGGAGCACCCGGTCGGCGGGCCGCCGGTCGGCGTACGCGCGTACGAGGCCGAGGGCCTCGGCGAGGGAGCGGGCGCCGGTCAGGTCGAGGCCGGTGAGGGCGAGGCCGGTGGAGGTGGTGTGGACGTGGGCGTCGGTGAAGGCGGGGGTGACGAGCGCTCCGCCGAGGTCGACGACCTCGTCCACGCCCTGCGCGAAGGCGTCGGCGGCGCCCTCGGATCCGACCCAGGCGACGTGGCCGCGCTCGACGACCATCGCGGTGGCGAAGGGGTCGGCGGGACTGTGCACCTCGCCTCCGCGGAGGAGGACGGTGCGGGTGGTTCCGGCGGCGGGGGTGGGCGCGGAGGGGGTGCGGTCGGTCATGGGGACCAGTCTCGCCCCTCCGACGGCCGCGGTTTTCCCCGGGTGGGGTGGGCCGCTGAACGCCGGCGGGGCCGAGGGTGCGGCGGGGCCGGGAGGTGGGCAGGCCCGGAATTCGGCTATACGCGCGGTGGGCGGGCTTCGTAGGGGGTGCTGAGGACCACTGTGGTGCGGGTGGAGACATGGGCCAGGGCTCGCAGGCGGCCCAGGAGGTCCTCCAGTTCCAGCGGGGTGGCGACGCGGACCTTGAGGATGTAGTTCTCGTCGCCCGCGACGCTGTGGCAGGCCTCGATCTCGGGCACGCCCGCCAGCCGGTCCGCGATGTCGTCCGGCGCGCTCGGGTCGAACGGCTTGACCGAGATGAAGGCCGTCAGGGGGAGCCCGACGGCCTCGGGGTCCACTACGGCCGCGTACCCGCGGATGACGCCGCGCTGCTCCAGCCTGCGTACTCGCTGGTGGACCGCCGACGTGGACAGGCCCGTGGCCTTGCCCAGGTCCGTGTAGCTCATCCGCCCGTCCCGCACGAGCAGATCCACGATCTGGCGGTCCAGCTCCTCCATTGCGCTCATAGCCGCACAACCTATTGCCCCGAGCGGCTTCCGGCACAGCGGTGTCCACGGAGAAGTGGCACCTGCGGCGGGCATGTGACCAAAGCCACAGGCGTGTACGGGCGTACATCCCGTTCTTGTGGTTACTCGTGCCGCGCGGCGGGAAGTGCTTGGTGTGGCCGTGGCCGAAGTACCTGCCCGCCCGGCCCACCCAAGGGGGAGTACATCCATGCTGAACACCAAGCGCGCCGGTCGCACCGAACCGGAGCCCCTGGAATCCGTCGAGACCGATTACGCGGACGACGGGGAGTACCTCGAAGCCGGCGACGCCGAGGACTTCGAGGTCCGCCACGCGATCTGCCCGGACTGCGGGCAGTCGATCGCCCTCGTCGCGGACGAGGAGCACCTCCCGCAGCACGCGCTGTGCCTGACCCCGTGGAACCCGTTCGGGCTCACGGTGTGCGCCGGCACCGGCCGCCCGGTCTCGGACGCGCTGCCGACGCTGGGCGCGCTCCTGCCGGAGCAGCAGGAGCGGGACACCATCGTGCGCCTCGCCCTGCCGCAGGGGCTGGACTGGCGGACGCAGCCGTTCTCGCACGTCGGCGGGCCGGGCTCGCGTCCCGTGCGGGCGGAGGCGGCCCCGCTGCCGCGCAAGAGCCAGCACGCGCAGGCCGCCTGAGCCGCGCCTACCAGTAGGTGCCCTGCACCATGCCGGCCAGGCTGGCATGGTGCAGGATCAGCCCGTCGGGGTCGGCGGGGACCTCCACCTCGCCGAAGTAGGCCTGCCGGTAGGCGATGCGCAGCATGACGATCCCGTGCCGCAGGGCCGCGTACAGGGTGTGGAACTCCATGTCCGCCGGGGTGTGCCCGGTGAGCTCCGCGTAGCGGCGTTCCAGGTCCTCGCGGCGCAGGAAGCCGGGCAGGCCCGGCTGGCCGAAGCTCACGGTCAGGTCCTGGAAGAAGCGGTGCAGGTAGACGGTCCAGCCGAGGTCGACCTCGCGCGGGGCGTAGGCCGCCATCTCCCAGTCGAGGACGGCCGCCGGCCGGAAGCCGTCGTAGATGACGTTGCCGATGCGGGCGTCGCCCCAGTTGAGGACCGGGTCGCCCTCGTCGGCCGGCCAGAGTTCCTCCAGCCGGTCGAAGGCCCGCTCCAGCAGGGGCGAGCGCGCCAGCCCGGACACCACCCACTCGTAGTAGGCGCGCTGGGCGTCGACGTGGCGGCGCAGCGGGCTGCCCTCGCCCGCCGGGAGCAGGAACTCGGCCTCCTTCGCGGGGAACCGGTCGTGCAGCCGGGCGAGGAGGGAGATGGTCGCCTCCTGGAGTTCGGCGCGCTCGGCGTCGGTGGCGGAGTGCAGCCAGTTCCCCTCGTAGGTGTAGGGCATGACGTCGGGCGGTACGCGGCCCTCGGCGCGGGCCATCACGAAGAACGGCGCCCCGAGCGGGGCCGGGTCCTCCTCCAGCCACAGCACGCGCGGGACGGGCAGGTCGGTGTGTTCGGCGACCAGGCTCATCACGCGGTGCTGGCGGGGCATGTCGTAGGTGGGGAAGACGGTGTAGGCGGCCGGGTCGGCGGCCAGGCGCAGGGCGCAGGCGCGGACCGGGGCGTCGGGGTGCTCGATGTCGAAGAGCAGGGTCTCGCTGGACATGCCGTTGGAGCCGGGGACGGACGTATTGACGACCTTCGCGCCGGGGAGCCGGCCGTCGAGCCAGGCGGCGAGGCGGCGGCCGAGTTCCTCGGGCTCTCGGGTGGAGGTGCGGGGGCGGGGTGCCGTGGCCATGGCCGGCCCTTCCTGTCTCGGGTGGTGGGTCAGGGAGCGACGGAGGAGTAGTCGGCGAAGCCGCTGGGGTCGTGGCGGCCGAAACTGCCGTGTTCGAAGATCCCGAAGCCGGTGCGCCCGTCGAGGGTGAACCGGGCCGAATGGTCGGTGACGCCGTAGGCGGCCATGGGGTGGGCGGCCGGGTCGGAGAGGTCGTAGGTGCGGCGGTCGGTCCAGCCGCGGCCCTGCCAGGTGCCGTGCTGCCAGTCGGCGGCGGGCGGGTAGCCGGCGCCGACGGCGAGCGGGGACGAGTTCAGGATCTCGACGCCGAGTTCGAGGGGTTTGCGCGAGGGGTCGGCGAGGTGGACCACGGCGCGCTCGGGGTGGCGGCTGCCGGAACGGTAGCGGATCTCGGTCTGGGGCCAGCCGAGCTGGACGTCGTGGCGGCCGCTGCCCTCGGGGAAGACCTGGACCGCCTCGTTGAGGGTGCGGTGGCCGTCGGCGTCCTCCTGGGCGATGACCATCAGGAAGCGGTCCTCGAAGCGGACGGGGATCCAGAGCCAGTGGAAGCCCTCGGGGCGCATCTCCTCGGCGGCCCGGCCGCCGTCCTCGCCGGGTATGGGGCGCACACCCCAGCTGCGGTCGCGGGTGCCGGTCCACTCCCCCGGTGTGAGGGTGAACTCCTCGCCGCGGGCCCGGACGGTGCCGGTGACGTTGCCCGCCTGGACGAAGCGGCGGCCTTCGAGCATGAGGCGGTCGCCCCGGCGCTGGATGTGGTGGGGTTCCCAGACGGCGGGGAACTCGGCGGTCCAGGTGATGTCGTACGAGAGTCCGTGCGGGTCCGCCGGGTCGGGTTCGCAGCGCAGGGTGAGCCGCTTGAGCGGTACGTCGACGGTGATCGACAGGGGGCCGACGGAGAGGTTCATCCGGTCGTCGGTGAGGGCGTCGGAGGCGCGGACGGCGAGGAGTTCGTCACCCAGGCGCAGGGTGGCGTAGGCGTCGATGACCCCGGCGTTGGGGTAGACGCCGAGGCCGAGAATCAGGACGGCGCGGCCGGCGTGGTCGAAGACGTGGAAGATGCAGCGGTCGTAGGCGTTCCGGTCGCCGCTGACGTGGTGCTTCATCGACAGCGGGGCCTGGTGGACGGGGTATTCGTCGAGGGCGACGGGGCGGTCCGCGGGCACGGCAAACCTCCTGGGGCACGGGGGCGGTCAGGGCTGCTGAGCGGATATGACGGTACGTCAGAAACCGCGCCGGGTGCCAGGGTTCCGGCACACCCTGCCAAGGCGGCACGGCGGGCCACCGCACGGCTCCGCGAGGTGCCCCAACCGCCCCCGCACCGGAGGTCAGGGGCAGGTCTCACCGAACCTGACGACGTGCAGCTCCACCGGCCCGCCGTTCAGGGGGTTGCCGGCTTTCGGGAGCTGGGCGCACACCTGCCAGTTCGTCTCCTGGAGGACCGTCCGGCCCTGCCGCGCGTCCTTCACGGTGATGCTCACGCCGGAGGGCAGGGCGTCCCGGGCGGCCTTGACGGACTTGCGGAAGAAGTCCGGCATCGTACCGGCCGCCGCCGAGGGCAGACCGGGGTCCGAGGCCGGGCAGGCCTCGTCGGCCTTCACGGCGCCGAAGTCGATCCTGGCGTCGGTGGACGCGGCGCCGGGACCGGGGCTCTGAAAACACACCTTCCAGTTCCGGTCGAAGGCCTGGGCACGACCCCGGCCCAGGCCGTCGTGCGAGACGAGGCGGTAGAAGCCGGCGGCCTGCGCCTCGTCCTGCGCGGCCTGGAGACCCTTGCCGACGAGGTCGGGGAGGGTGCCCTGCTTCGCGGCGGACGGGGACGCGGTAGCGGGGGTCGGGGCGGAACCGGCCGCGGCTCCGCCGGCGGGCTTCGCCTCCTGGCAGCCGGTGAGCGCGAGGAGCGCGGCGGCGGCCAGGGCCGCCGGAAGGGCGTGATGTGTACGCATCATCCCATGATCGCCACTGCCCGGCCCCGCGGACAGTGGGACGCCTCGAACGGATGGGCGCGGACGGGGACGGGTTACCCCCGCGCCGGATCCGGCGTTGGCGGTGCATGACCACCCTCGAAACGCCGTCGGCGAGAGCGGGGCGCAGGCGGCGCCCCATCCCGCCTGGTTACGAAGAATCGGTTCAGCGCACGGTCCCGGAACCGGGCGGACAGCACGGGCGGGCGCACCAGCCCGACCCGCCCATCTATGGCGACCTCCTCGCCCGCTGGGCCGCCGCCGGCCGCACCCTGCCCGGGCGGCGCGACCCGGAGTGGTACCGGATCGCCTCCTCCCCGATCTGGCCGAGCGGGCCGCTGTACGAGTCCTGAGCGGATGCGGCGCGGACGCTCGCTAGCGGGACGTGGGAGGCGTCGGGCCCCCTTCGCGCAATGTCTTCCAGATCGTGGCGAGCGCCAGGAGCTGCGCCAGGCAGAACGCCACCGAGGCGAAGCGCATCTGGTAGACGTACGCGACGAGGCCGGCGCTCGTCGGCCAGTAGCGACGCTCGCTCTGGAACGTCTGCACGTCCATGACCAGGCCGGTGAACGTCATGACCGAGGCGAAAGCGGCCATGGCCGGGTTCGTCCCCTGCATGCTCTGACCGATGGTCTGGGCGATCACCTGGTGGGCCACGACCGGGACGGTGAAGGCCGCGGCGACGCCGAACGCCTTGGTCGGCCCGTGCCGGCCGGGGAGGTCGCGCCAGAGCGCCCCCAGGAAGAACCCTCCGGCCACCCAGGTGGACTGCCAGAAGAGGATCTCGGAGAGGACCTGGAGGAAACCGCTGCCGGACTGGGTGATCACGAGCCACGATTCGTTCCGGATCATGTCCGTCCAGTACATCAGGGCAGTAGCGGGGAGGCCCACCCAGCATGCGACGAGCGCACCCCGGCAGGCGTTGCCCCACCAGGTGGGCATGGGCCCGCAGGCGAACGGCAGGTCCACCGGCCTCACCCCTTCCGGCAGACACCGGTCCAACTCGTCGATCTCGTGCTCGATCGACTCCTGCGTCGGAGTGCGTTCGGCCGACTGGCCGGCGCCCGCGCGCTGCAGCCGCGACTGGAGCTGCCGAAAGCGCCGGGCCAGGCGCAGCAATTCGGAACGGTCGGTCCGCGAGACGGCCTTGCCGAGCGGGGCATTGTCCGCCGAGGGCTGCTCCAGCACCGATCTGGCATGCCCCAGGGCGAGCAGGCCCCAGGCCACGGCGAGGCTGACGATCAAGACGATGATGTCACCCGAGAAACCGTAGTACGAGGCGTAGCTGGGTACGACGGTGAGGGCGAACAGCGCCACCAGCAGGAACTTCTCGGCCTGGTCGGGCGTGAACGAGTCTTCCTCGCGCTGTTCGGAACGGCAGACCCGAAGCACCCCCACCAGGACCAATGGTGTCAGGTAGGAGGCGAGTGGCATCAGGTAGCCGAGAGCCTCCTTGGGGAACCACCACCACCACACGTCGTAGGAGACGACCCATCCCCGCCCGTACGTCTGCCAGTTGGGGTCGGCTAGCCAGGTGATGCGTTTCCAGTCCCGATCGAAGGCGACGAAGGACCACAGGACGGTCGATGCCGCCACCACGAAGGCGACCGATGCCATCAGCCAACGCGGCAGCCTTCCGTCGCCCATGAGCAGGAACCTCTGTCCCGACGAGACCAGCCCCAGAACGCACACGAAGACGACCGCCAGAAGGACGAGCGGCACGATCCAGGAGCCGGGCGGCTGGATCTCGGTGTCGCTGCTGGTCAGCAGGGTGGATTCGGACCATTCGACATAGACGCAGGCTGCCGCCAGACAGAGGGTGAAGGTGCACGCCCCGATGAGGAGGGGCTTTCCCACCCTGCCCAGGAAGCACAGGACGAGCCCGAGCGCCAGCAGGGTGAAGAGCCAGACATCCGACTCGTAGTTCTTCGCCCAGGACATCTGTCCGCTCATGAAGCGGAAGGCGTTGTCACCCAAGTAGACCACGAGGACCAGCAGCGCCTGGAGGAGCGCCCAGGTTTTCATCAGCTTGAGCGACCGTTCCTCCCTCGGCGCCGGATCGTCCCCCAGACTTCGCCGGACCCTCCTGGCACAGAGCAGCAACAGCGTGCTCGCCTCCAGGTACCAGACGGCACCCGAGGCACTGGCGAGGCCGAAGGTCTCCCAGAACTCCCCCACCGTCCAGGTGATGGCGCTCCACTGCTGTGGCGCGGGCGGACGGAACACCACCCGGAAGGCCTGCTCGCCCTTCAGGTTCCGCCACTTCAGTTCGGTGCCCTTCTCACCGAAGGCCGGCGCCGGGGTGACCGACATGGCACCGGGGCCGCCCAACCGGACCTGCACGTCCTCCCAAGTCGCCGCCGCGAGATTCGGCGGCGGCTGCAACGCGATGGTCCACTCGTTCTTGCGGGCGTCGAGCTGCCAAGGCCCGACGCGATAGGTGTCGAGCACCTGAACCCATACGACGGCCTCGTAGTGGACGGTGGTCCATGTGCCGTCGGCCATCACCGTCAGCGGTTTGAGCCGCCACTCCGAGTCGGCGACCTCTTTCTCGGTGACCTTGCCCAGCAGACAGCGCAGCGCGGCGCGGTAGCGCGGTGAGCGGGGGTCCAGGAGCAGGTCGGGGGCGAACCCCCAGCTCGTCGGAACCCGGATTTCCATCACGCTGGTGAGCAGGGTGTCGTCACGGCCGCGGTGGTCGAAATCCGCCGATGCGGTGACCTTCGCCCTGCCGAGCTGGTCCGCCCGGCAGGGGTCCGCCGCCGCGGCGGCCCGGGGCCAGACCCCTCCGGCCTGCACGGCGAGGAGCGCGAGCAGCAGGAGCACGTACGGCAGGAACACCCCGGAGCGTCTGAGACGGATCACCGCCCAGGATCTTCTCCGGCGGCCCCGGGCGGCTCCCGGCGACACGGCGGAACCCCCGCGGGTTCAGCCGGGCGGCCGAGAGCCTTCACACGTCCGGCGTCAGCGGGTCTCGGGGCCGGCCAGGTGGCGGGCGATGACCATGCGCTGGATCTGGTTGGTGCCCTCCACGATCTGGAGCACCTTCGCCTCGCGCATCAGCCGCTCCACCGGGAAGTCCGCGGTGTAGCCGTAGCCGCCGAGGATCTGCACCGCGTCCGTGGTGACGGCCATGGCCGCGTCCGTGCAGAAGAGCTTGGCCATCGCCGCCTGCCGGGAGAAGGGCTTGCCCGCGTCCCGCAGCCGTGCGGCCGCGAGGTAGAGCGACCGGCCCGCCTCGATCTTGGTGGCCATGTCGGCGAGCATGAAGCGCAGCCCCTGGAAGTCCGCGATCGGGTGCCCGAACTGCTTGCGGCCGAGGGCGTACGAGACGGCCTCGTCGAGGGCCGCCTGGGCCACGCCTATGGCGCAGGCCGCGATCCCGAGCCGGCCGGCGTCCAGGGCCGCCAGGGCGATGGTGAAGCCCTGGCCCTCCTCGCCGATCCGCCGGGAGTCGGGCACGCGGACGCCGTCGAAGTGCAGCTGGGCGGTGGGCGAGCCCTTCATGCCCATCTTCTTCTCGGGGACGGCGGCCGTCAGGCCCTCCGCGTCGCCGGGCACGAGGAAGGCGGTGATGCCCTTGGCGCCCGGGGCTCCCGTGCGCGCGAGGACGGTGTAGAAGTCGGCGACGCCGCCGTGGGTGATCCAGGCCTTGGTGCCGGTGATCACCCAGTCGTCGCCGTCGCGGACCGCCTTGGTGGTCAGCGAGGCGGCGTCCGAGCCGGCGGCCGGCTCGGAGAGGCAGTACGCGCCGAGCAGCCCGCCGCCGAGCATGTCGGGCAGGTGGGCGGACTTCTGCTGCTTGGTGCCGTAGCCGGCGAGGCCGTGGCAGGCCAGGGAGTGCACGCTGACGCCGAGGCCGACGGTCAGGCGGGCGGCCGCCAGCTCCTCCAGCACCTGCAGGTAGACCTCGTACGGCTGCTCGCCGCCGCCGAACTCGCCGCCGTACGGGAGGCCGAGCAGTCCGGCCTCGGACAGCAGGGTGAAGACCTCGCGGGGGAACCGGCCGGTCTCCTCCTCGTCGGCGGCGTGCGGGCGGATCTCCCGCTGGGCGATCTCGCGTACGAGCGCGAGGAGGTCCCGGGACTCCTCGGTGGGCAGCTGACGGTCCACCGGCTGCGGGGCGCGGTCTGTCATGGCGGCGCTCTCCTCCCTCGTCGGGCACGGCGGCGACGCGTGAGGTGTGGTACGCGCCGCCGGGTCTCGGTGCTCTCACAGCCGAATGCTGCCCTCCCGGGTTACGGAATGGCTCGCTCAGCGGCTGCGGCGGGTTGAGTATGCCCGATCAGGCGCTTTACGTCACCGGTACATGATCGCCATGATCATTCGATCCGCTCGCGGCCTCCTCGGGAGCGGGTGGAGGAGCCGGACAGTCGGGGACGAACTCCTCGATCACGGTCAGCGTCGCCCGCAGCTGGCGTACGAGCAGGGCGGCGAGCGCGTCCCGCTCGGGGCGCGCCCCGGTCGGCGGGGTGCCGATCCAGTCGAGGGTGGCGCCCTCCACCCCGGAGAGCCAGCCGACCAGGGCGAGGCGGACCAGCGGCGGGACCTCGCGGCGGCCGTAGGCGCCCTCGGCGATGGTGGCGACGAGCTCCTCCCGGACGGCGTCCCGGATGGCCAGCACCTCGGCGTCGGAGCCGACCCCGCCGGTGGCGATGGTGCGGTAGGCGGCGCGGTGGTGCTCGGCGTAGTGGAGGTAGCCGTCGATCGTGCGGCGGACCCGCTCGGCGGCCGGCAGGCCGGTGTCCCCGCCCGCGCGGGCGACGAGTCCGGCGACGGAGTCCTCGACGATCGCGAGGTAATAGCCGCGCTTGCTCTTGAAGTAGTAGTAGACGAGCCCCTTGGCGACGCCGGCCTGTCGCGCGATGTCGTCCATGGAGAGGGCGTCGTACGGCGTATCGGCGAACAACTTCCGCCCGATGGATATGAGTTCGGCCCTGCGGGCCTGCGAACGAGGGGCCGCGCCGCGCTGTTGACTATTATTCAAATTCGACCCTAGCCTCGAACTGCCACAGGATGCCGCAGTATGGCAGACCTGCCTGTCGCGCTCCTTTCGCACCGATCCTCCGGAATTCACACGGGAGGCACATCATGGGCAAGGGCAACAGAGCGGCCGTCGAAGGCCGGGTCGACTGGCGGAGGTCGGCGCTCGTCGCGGTGCCGGCGGCCGCCCTGGCCGGGGTGCTGGGGGTGGTGACGGCGCAGGGGGCGCTCGCCGCGTCCTTCGCCGTCTCGGGGACCTCCTTCCAGGTCTCCTCCTCCAAGCTGAGCAGCAAGGGGCTCGCCTCCTACGTGCACACCGACCGCTCCGTCGACGGCAAGGGGCACCCGGTCGCACTGCTGGGCATCGGGGAGGCCACCCTCAGCGACATCTGCCAGGCCGCCGAGGTGAACACCCCTCTGGGCAAGGTGGTGTTCAAGCTGACCGCCGGCGGCCCCGCCGGGCAGGTGACGGCCAGCAACCTGGTCATCGACGGCGAGGACCTCGAAGGCGACGCCACCTTCGGCACGGCGCAGATCGGCCGGGACGCCTCCACCCTCGACCAGGTGGACGGGGTACGGGGCGGACCCGGCGAGTTCGGCCTCCAGGCCGGGAACATCGAGGTCGTGGGCGTGAGATCGCACGCCTGGTCCGCGACCGGCGGCAATTTCCGGCTCAAGGGCATGAAGCTGGACGTGAGCCTGGACGGCCGGAAGTGCTTCTAGGGGGACTTCCGCTGCCCGGACCGCGGGCGCGGCTGCGGGCCTGGCGGCGGACCCGGCCGTTCTGGGGCGGCCTGCTGCTGGTGCTGGGCGGGGCCGAACTGCTGCTGGTCCCGCTCTCGCCGCTGACCGTGCTGGTCAGCCTGGGGCTGGGCGGGATCGCCGCGATCGGGATCGGGGCCGCGCTGATCGTGGCGGGGCTGTTCCTGTGGTTCCTGCCGCAGGCGCGGGCGTACGTATCGGTGCACGCCCTGCTGCTGTCGGTGCTGTCCTTCGCGGCGACCAACCTGGGCGGGTTCCTCGTCGGCATGCTGCTCGGCATCGCGGGCGGCGCCCTGGGCTTCGGCTGGACCCCGCGGCAGGAGGAGGGGGCCGCGGACAGGGCCGGGGACGGGGGCGGGGAGGAGGCGGCGGCGCGCGTCGTGGACGCGGGCGGCGGGCCGGCTCGGCTGCCCGCCGCGGTACTGCCCCTCGTGCTGGCGGCCGTCCTGGTCCCGTGGGCCCCGCAGGCGCGGGCGGAGCCGGTTCCCGCCGGGCCGCCGACGGCGAGCCGCACTCCCCCGACGGTCACCACCTCGCTGTTCGCACCGCGGGGCTTCGCCCTGGCCGGCGTCACCGAGGTGCCCACGGCCGGCGGACCCCGCAGGGTGCTGGTGCTGCGGATGGCGGCGGCGGCGCTGCGCGACTACCGGCTGCGCACCCGCGACGGGCAGGAGGAGTACGCGCTGGCGGCCGACTCCCTGGAACTGCGCGGGGACGTGACCCTGTACCTGACGAGGTTCAGCGGGTGCATCGAGGGGCTGCTGTGCGTCACCTTCAGCCCGGACGGGCTGCCGGCCCCGCCGGTGATCCCGCCGTTCGTGTTCATGACGCGGGTCAGCGCCGAGCAGGCGCTGGTCACCTCTGACGTGATCGCCGCGGAGGGGCTGCGGCTGGGGGCGTCGTGAGAGCGGGGTCAGATCAGGCCGAGCTGGGTGACGAACATGGCCACGACGACCACCAGGGTCCAGCCGAGCACGTGCTCCAGCCAGGCGGAGTCTTCCTTGGGGCCGCCGGTGCCGACGAGGCGGCGGGCGCGGGCGGTGAGGGCGGTGGTGTGTGCGGTCATGCCGTCCAATGTGCCAGCGTTCGCGGCTTTCGCGGTATATGACGAGGGTCACTGGTGGCACCGGTCACGCCGCCGGGCCCCGGCGGTCTCCGGTGGCCGGAGGTGCTGCCGGGGCCCGGCGGCGGGATGCGCTCCCGGTCAGGTCGTCGTGCCCCGGCGTCCGCCCATGGAGACCATGGCCAGACCCAGGCACAGCATGACCGCGCCGGTGATGACGTTGCTGACGACACTGCGGGTGGTGTCCATCTCACCGGCCATGACCCAGGGGGCCACGATGGTCCAGGCGCCGATCGCGACGGCCGTCCAGGCCATCGCGTGCGTGCGCTCGTACGCCGTCCCCAGTCCGCCCATGCACAGGCAGAAGGCCAGACCGGCGATCAGGTTGTTGATGGCCAGCGGGCCCAGCACGCTGAAGCCGGCTATCCAGGGCGAGGCCGCCAGGTACAGGCCCGAGATCAGGGCCAGTGCCTCCACGGCCTGCGCGGCGGGAGTGCTCGTCACCCGCTCGAACCGAGTCCGCATCTCGGCAAGGTCCGGGTGTTGTTCGATGCTCGAATGCATGGTCATGGTGGGCTGCCTCCTAGAGAAGCCTTATACGCCCTTTATGCCCATATTCCGCCCGTTAAGCCACATCGGCCGGCGAACCTTTCCGGGCCCTCGCCTCACAGCACACCGACGTCCCGCAGGGCCCTGACCTGGTCCGCGCTGGGCCGGGCCGGGGCGTAGAGGTAGCAGACGCCGCCGGTGCCCGAGACGGTCTTCCCGGCGGCGTTCCGGCGCTTGGTGCGCAGCCACGCGTTCTCCCACTCCCGGCGCGCGTAGACGCGGCGGACGGACTCGTTGTCCGCCGAGTTCGGGTCGTTGGCGATCACGTCCCCGGCGGCGGTGAAGCCGATCACCGCCATCAGGTGCCCCGCGGTGCCGTAGCCGGCCCCGGTGAGTTCCTGCGCGAGGAAGGACTGGGAGGTGATCACCGGAATCCCGGCCCGGACCAGGGTCTCCAGGTCGGCGAGGGAGGTCAGCCGGGTCACCACGGCGGCCAGATCGCGGTACGTGGCCGCGTAGGCGGCGTTGAAGGGCCAGTTCCCGCAGCCCTTGTACGCGGCGTCGTAGGTGGAGCGGGCCGCGTGGCAGACCTGCGGGTCGGCGTAGCCGGGGCGGACCCAGCTCAGGGAGGCGGCGCTGGGCCTGCGCCCCCAGTACTCGATGATCATCTGGGAGGAGGTGGGGCTGCACCAGGCCTCGCCGCCGTTGTCGTACTCGGGGTACTGGCCGGCGTGGACCTCCTGCGAGTAGCGCGGGACCTTCAGCTCGTGCCCCCGGCCCGAAGGGGCGGCGGCCGGGACGGTGAAGCGGTCGGGGACGGCGGAGGCCATCGCCCCCGCCAGCCAGACCCTGGGGCCCCGGGCGGCGCCGGGCTTGCGGTACAGGGTGAGGCGCAGCTGCCAGCCGGTGATCCGCAGGCCGGCCGCCGCGGCGGGGGCGTCGACGGCCAGGGTGTCGGTCCAGACGGTGGTCCGGCCGTCGGTCTGGCCGTCGACGGAGGTGCGGCGGATGTCGCCGTCGCCGGCGGCCCAGCGGCCCATCACGTACCAGCGGCCCTGCGTGCCGTCGCCGTAGGCGGGGCGCAGCTCGGTCTGGATCCAGGTGCCGGCCGGGGTGCGGGCGTTCCAGGAGGCGATGGCCTCGGTGGCGGGGACGGTGGTGCGGTGCACGGGGGAGGTCCAGGTGGCGTACTCCCAGGTGGACTTCCGGGCCGTGTGCGGGTCGGTGTACGCGGTGCGGCCGGCCGGGGCCGCGATCTCCAGGCCCGGCCGGGCGCCGGCGACGGCGGTGGTGCCGCGGTGGGTGCCGGCCTGCCAGTGGGCGTACGCGTACCAGAACCGGTTGTCGACCGTCCGGGCCGGGGCCGCAGAGGCGGCCGCCTCTGCGGGGGCGTCCCCGGCGGCACCTTCGGGGGTGCCCCCGGAGGCCTGGCCGGGGCCCGGTCCGGGAGCGGCGGCGGCCGGGCCGGCGGACGCCGAGGCCCGCCCGCCGGGGACGGTGGCCGCGGTGGCGGCGGCGAGGGCGACGGCCAGCAGGGCCCTGCGTGGTGTGGGTGCGGTCATCGGCTTGTTCCCCCAGGGGGTCGGTCTGGTGGTGCGGCTGCTCCACCCTTCCAGTTCCCGGGCGTGCGGCGGCGAAGCCCGGGGCCCGTGTCGGGGGCCCGTACCCTGGCCGGGTGGAGCCACAGCAGTCACTCGAGTCACTCGCGCGGGAGCTCGCCGCCCTGCCGCCCTCGCTCGGCCCCGTGCGGCTGATCGGCATCGACGGGCACGCCGGGTCGGGCAAGAGCACCTTCGCGGAGCGGCTCGCCGGGGCCCTGGGCGGCGCGCCGGTCCTGCACCTGGACGACGTGGCCACCCACGAGGAGCTGTTCGGCTGGGCGGGGCGGCTGCGGGCGCAGGTGCTGGAGCCGCTGGCCGCCGGACGGGCCGCGCACTGGGCCCCGTACGACTGGGTGGAGCGCCGCTTCGGTGCCGAGCAGGTGCTGGATCCGGCGCCCGTGCTGCTCGTCGAGGGCGTGGGGGCGGGGCGGCGGGCGCTGCGGCCCCATCTGGCGCGGCTGCTGTGGATGGAAACCCCCCGGGAGAGGTCCTGGGGACGCGGGCGGAACCGGGACGGACAGGAGCTTTCCGACTTCTGGGACGGATGGGAGCGCGCGGAACTCGCGCACTTCTCGGACGACCCTTCGCGCCCCTTCGCGGACACCTTGGTACACCAGAGCGGTACGGGATACGAGTGGACTTCCGGGGCTTCTGCGACCCCGGGAACGACCCCTTCCGTCACCGAACGTAACGGACTCCCCCAGGCCTGAGCGGCTGCGCGCCGACGGCCGCACGGGGCTTCCCCGACCCGCTTGACCCGGGCCCGGGAACCGCCGTACGTTCTGAATGCGCGGTCCGCAAGGGCCGCCGCGGACGCGAAGCCCCCGATCGTTCCCCCGTGATCGGGGGCTTCGTTCTGCCCCGGGCCGGTGCGGCGCGCGTCGCTCCGCCCACCCTTCTTCACCCTGAGTTACCCTGCGCTTCCGGGGCACGCCCACGACCCGTGCCCGCCGCACCCTGGGTAAGGTGCGTCACCGCAGGTACGATGCAGCCCTGATTTCATCGGCGGGGTCGACAACTCTGGTGCACGGCGCGGAGTTTGCCGCGCACCACGGGGCATGCTTGTGGGGGATGTGATGGACTTCGGCATGCCGGGCAGCGCACACGCTCCGGCCGAACTCGCCTGGCTGCGCGGGGTCGACGCCTGCACGATGGGCGCGTACCCGCAGGCCGAGGAGGAGTTCCGCGCGGCCGTGGGGCTCGATCCCACCATGGCCGACGCCTGGCTGGGCCTGCACGCGCTGCGGGTGGACACCACCAACGCCTTATTGCGGATGTACGCCCACCGGGACCGCTTCGGCGAGCAGCGCGCCCGGCACCGGCGGACCCTCAACTCCTGGTACTGGCTGGGCTGGTGGGTGCAGCCGGTGCTGGAGAGCCGGCGGGACCTGCTGCTGGCCCACGCCTCGCACTGGCTGGACGGCCGCCACGTGCCCGAGCTGGACCAGGCCCTCGCCGCGCTGCCGCCGGTGGACACCGATCCCCAGGTCCGGTTCCTGCACGCCTGCCGGGCCTACCTGGTCAAGGACTGGGAGCAGCTGGTACGGCACACCGAGCCGCTGGTGCTCGACCCGCTGCTCGGGATCGAGGCGGGGCTCTTCGGGGGGATGGCCCGGGTCCGGCTGGAGATGTACGGGCAGGCGGAACCGATGCTGTCGGCCGCGCTGATGCGGTGCCGCAGCGAGCAGCCCCAGCGCAAGGAGCTGCGGTACTGGCTGGCGCGGGCCCGGGAGGGCACCGGACGCAGCGCGGCGGCACTGCCGCTGTACCGGGCCGTGCACCGGGTGGACCCGGCGTTCATGGACACCGCGGCGCGGCTGACGGCGATCGAGGACAGCACCGACCCCGACGACATGGCCGGCCTGGCCGACGCCTTCGGGTACGGCGGGTACGGCGGCCACCTGAGCGAGGGCTCCGCGGGGCACTACGCGGCGGTCGCGCTGGGCAGCGGGGGCGGGGGCGGCGGGAGCGGCCCGGTCCAGGACATCGCGCCGGACGGGCAGGTGGACGCCGATCCGCCGACGCCCGGGGAACCGCCGGGGACGGGCCGGCTGGAGGGCGTGCGGCACCGGCTGCCGGTGCCCCCGCAGGGCGCCCCGCCCGGCCTGCCGGCCGGGCCGGCCGATCCGGCGCTGCTCGCCGAGGCGCTGGCGGAGCTGGAGCGGATGGTGGGCCTGGAGCCGGTGAAACGGCAGGTGAAGGCATTGTCGGCGCAGCTGCACATGGCCCGGCTGCGGGCCGCGCAGGGCCTTCCGGTGCAGCCGCCGAAGCGGCACTTCGTCTTCTCGGGGCCCTCGGGGACGGGCAAGACCACGGTGGCCCGGATCCTGGGCCGGGTCTTCTACGCGCTGGGGCTGCTGGGCGGGGACCACCTCGTGGAGGCGCAACGGGCCGACCTGGTCGGGGAGTTCCTCGGGCAGACCGCGGTCAAGGCGAACGAGCTGATCGACTCCGCGATCGGCGGGGTGCTGTTCGTGGACGAGGCGTACAGCCTGTCCAACTCGGGCTACAGCAAGGGCGACGCGTACGGCGACGAGGCCCTGCAGGTGCTGCTCAAGCGGGCCGAGGACAACCGGGACCACCTCGTGGTCATCCTGGCGGGCTACCCGGCGGGGATGGACCGGCTGCTGGCCGCCAATCCGGGGCTGTCCTCGCGGTTCACGACCCGGGTCGACTTCCCGAGCTACCGGCCGGCGGAACTGACCGCGATCGGCGGGGTGCTGGCGGAGGCGAACGGGGACTGCTGGGACGAGGAGGCGCGCGAGGAGCTGCGCAGCATCAGCGGGCACGTGGTGGAGCAGGGCTGGATCGACGAGCTGGGCAACGGGCGGTTCCTGCGGACCCTGTACGAGAAGAGCTGCGCGTACCGGGACCTGAGGCTGGCGGGCTTCGCGGGCGAGCCGTCGCGGGAGGACCTCGCCACGCTGCGCCTCCCGGACCTGATGCAGGCCTACGGGGAGGTCCTCTCGGGCCGCGGCCCGAGCCCGGCCTGACGGCTGCCGCCGGGGGCTGTCGGGACCGGGCTGCCGTGGGGCCGTACGTCGCCTGCGGGTGCCTCGCCGCTGCGCGGAGCGGTCCCCCACCCGCCCTTCCGCCGTTCCTCCCCCAGCCACCGCTGGGAGGTGCCCCCAGGCCCCCGCCCCGGCCCCCGCCCCGGCCCCCGCCCCGGCCCCCGGGGCGACCCGGTGGGCAGGCGGTGATCACCCGCGGGTAGGGTCGATCCGCAACACGACGCGAAGGGGAGCCTCAGTGGCGCGGGTTGCAGTGATCGGCGGGGGTATCAGCGGGCTGGGAACGGCCCTCATGCTCGGGCGGCGGGGCCATGCGGTCACCCTGTACGAGCAAGACGTACGGCGGGCCGGAGAGGACCTCGACCGGGACTTCTTCGACTGGGACCGGCCCCGGGTGCCGCAGGCCGTCCAGCCGCATTCCTTCCTCGCCCCCGTGCGCACCGTCCTGCGCGCCGAGGTACCCGACGTCTACGCGGACCTGCTGGCGCGCGGTGCCCGGGAGTACCACGACTTCGACTGGTTCGGCGCGCATCCGCCGGCCCGGGACGGGGACGACGAGCTGGTGACCCTGCGGACCCGCCGCATCGTGCTGGAGGCGGCGCTCGCCGCGGCCGTGCGGCGGGAAGCCGCCGTCGACGTGCGGCAGGGCAGCCGGGTGAGCGGCCTCGCCTTCGCGGAGGGCAGCCCGCCGCGGGTCACCGGCGTGCGGGTGGGGGCCCAGGAGCACCGGGCGGACCTGGTCGTCGACGCGTCCGGGCGCCGCTCGCCGGTTCCCGCCTGGCTCACCGGGGCCGGCTGCCGCCCGCCCGTGGTCGACGGCCACCGCACCGGGCTCGCGTACTTCTGCCGCTGGTACAGGCTGCGGGCCGACGGCCCCCGGGACCCCGGGAAGGTGAAGACCGGGTCGGCCGCGCCGTTCGCGCTCGCCGGGGTGTTCCCCTCCGACAACGACACCTTCGCGGTGCACCTGGTGCTCTCCACCGGCGACCCGACCCGGAGCGCGGTCACCGACCCGGCCGTGTTCGAGGCCGCCGCCCGCCGCTTCCCTGCGGCCGCCGCCTGGCTCGGCCTGGCCCCCGAACCGCAGTCGGCCGTCCTGCCCATGGCGGGCCTGCCCAACCGCTGGACCTCCCTCACCGACGACGCCGGGCCCGTGGTCACCGGCCTGGTCAACGCGGGCGACAGCCTGGTCCACACCAATCCCACGCTGGGGCACGGTGTCGCCTTCGGCCTGCGCGCCGCCCAGTACCTCGCCGCCCACGCCGACGCGACGGCCGCGGACCCGGCCGGCTACCACGACTGGACGGCCCGGAACCTGCGCCCGTGGTTCGACGCCCAGGTGGCCGCCGACCGCGTCAACGAGCAGCGCCTCGCCGAGAGCACGCCGCTCTCGGACCGGCGGGCCGCCGCCGTGGGCGCCTGCGCCTTCGAGGACCCCGTCGTCATGCGGGCCCGGGCCCAGGTCCGCCACCTCCTGCTGCCCGCCGCCGACGCCTACGGCACCGACGAGGTGGACCGGCACGTGACGGCCTGGCTGGAGGCCAACCCGGACTTCTCGCCGGGGCACGACGGCCCCACCCGGGACGAGTGGGAGGCACTCATCCCGGGGTGAGCCGGATCAGACGCGGGCGAAGGGCCGGTGGGCGGGGTCCCGGACCTCGCCGACCAGCATTTCGAGGACGTCCTCCATGGCCACCAGGCCCAGGATCCGGCCCGCGGGGTCGGCCACCTGGGCCAGGTGGGTGGCGTCGCGGCGCATGACGCTGAGGGCGTCGTCCAGCGGGAGGGTGGAGCACAGCGTGGTCATGCGGCGCCACACCCGCTGCGGCACCGCCCGCTCGCGGTCCTCCAGGTCGAGGACGTCCTTGACGTGGAGGTAGCCCATGAAGGCCCCGGTCTCGGAGCGGACGGGGAAGCGGGAGTAGCCCGTGCGCACCGTCAGCTGCTCGATCTGCCGGGGGGTGACGGCCGGGCCCACCGTGACGAGGCGGTCCCGCCGGAGCAGGACGTCGGTGACCGGGCGGCTGCCCAGTTCCAGGGCGTCCTCCAGGCGCTCCTGCTCGACCGGTTCGAGGAGTCCGGCCTGCCGGGAGTCCTCCACGAGCCGGCCCAGCTGCGCACTGGTGTAGACGGCCTCGACCTCGTCCTTCGGCTCGACGTTGAACAGCCGCAGGACGAGCGCCGCGCACGCTCCGAGCGCCGTGGTGACGGGGCCGCAGAGCCGGGCGAAGGCGACCAGCCCGGGGCTGAACCACAGGGAGGTCTTCTCCGGGGCGGCCATCGCGAGGTTCTTCGGGACCATCTCGCCGATGACCAGGTGCAGGAAGACCACCGCCGACAGGGCGACCACGTAGCCGAGGGGGTGGATCAGGCCCTCGGGCACGTGGAGGGCGTGGAAGACGGGCTCCAGCAGCCGGGCCACCGTGGGCTCGGCGACGGCGCCGAGGGTCAGCGAGCACATGGTGATGCCGAACTGGGCGGCGGCCATCATGCGCGGCAGGTTCTCCAGGCCGTACAGCACCTGGCGGGCCCGCTTGGACTCACCGGCCAGCGGCTCGATCTGGCTGCGGCGTACGGAGACGAGCGCGAACTCGGCGCCGACGAAGAATCCGTTGGCCAGGACGAGGAGCAGGGCGAAGACGAGCTGGAGCGCGTTCACCGGGCGGCGCCTTCCAGCTCGGCGGCCGGGCGGCCGCTCGCGGGGGCCGGCACCGCCGTGAGGCGTACCAGCCGTACCCGCTCCGCGCGGTTGCGCCGGACCTGGCGGACGGACAGCTTCCAGCCCGGCAGCTCGGCCCGGTCCCCGGGGGAGGGGATCCGGCCGAGGAGGTCGGCCACGAGCCCGGCGACGGTCTCGTAGGGCCCCTCGGGCACTTCGAGGCCTATCCGGCGCAGGGTGTGGACGCGGCAGCTGCCGTCGGCCTCCCAGGAGGGCCGGCCGTCCTCGCCGGGTACGGCGGCCAGTTCGGGGCTGTCGTCCTCGGCGAGGTCGTGCTCGTCGCGGACCTCTCCGACGAGTTCCTCCACGATGTCCTCCAGGGTGACCACGCCGGCGGTGCCGCCGTACTCGTCGACGACCACGGCCATCGGCTGTTCGCTGCGCAGCCGCTCCAGCAGCGGCTGGACCGGCAGGGAGCCGGGGACCAGCAGCGGGGCGACGCAGATCCGGCCGACGGAGGTGCGGGCGCGTTCGGACTCGGGCACGGCGAGGGCGTCCTTGAGGTGGACGACGCCGGTGACCTCGTCGATGCGCTCGCGGTAGACCGGGAAGCGGGACAGGCCGGTGGCCCGGGTCAGGTTCAGTACGTCGGCCGCGGTGGCCGTGTCCTGGAGGGCGCTGACCTTCACCCGGGGCGTCATGACGTGCTGGGCGGTGAGTTCGCCGAGCGACAGGGTCCGTACGAAGAGGTCGGCGGTGTCCTGTTCGAGGGCGCCGGCCTGGGCCGAATGGCGGACCAGGGAGACCAGTTCGCCGGGGGTCCGGGCGGAGGCCATCTCCTCGGCCGGTTCCACTCCGAGCGCCCGCACGAGGCGGTTGGCGACGGAGTTGAGGCCGGCGATGACGGGCCGGAAGGCCCGGGAGAAGGCCTGCTGCGGGCCGGCCACGAAACGGGCCACCTGGAGCGGCCGGGAGACCGCCCAGTTCTTCGGGACGAGCTCGCCGACGACCATCTGCACGGCGGAGGCGAGCAGCATGCCGGTGAAGACGGCGACGCCGGAGACGGCTCCGGCGGGCAGGCCGGTGGCGGCGAGCGGCCCCGACAGCAGGCCGGCGAGGGCCGGTTCGGCGAGCATGCCGACGACGAGTGAGGTGATGGTGATGCCGAGCTGGGTGCCGGAGAGCTGGAAGGACAGCTCCCCCAGGGCTTGGACGACCGTGCGGGCACGGCGGTCGCCCTCGGCTGCGGCGCGCTCGGCCTCGGGCTTCTCCACCGTGACGAGGCCGAACTCGGCCGCCACGAAGAAACCGTTGGCGAGGATCAGTGCGAATGCCGCCACGAGCAGCAGTAGCGGGATGGTCATGCCGCCGCCTCCGTGGGGAGGGCGGCGCGGGTACTACCGGACGATCCGTCCATTGCTGGAGGGAGTCACTCCTCTGGTCGCAGGTGCCCACGGGCCACGGGGTCCCGGGGCGGTGGGAGGGCGCACGGGCGCGCCCCGCCACCAGGGTAGTCATTGAGATCGCCGCCGCAATGGGACGCAGCGACGAGGCCCGGCCGGGTCAGTGGTCGTTTGCGCCGGTTCCGCGGGTTTCGGCGAGGGCGCGCAGGGCGCGGGCGTCGCCGATGGCCCGTGCCTTGGCCACGCCGGGCTGGATGCCGAGAACGGGCAGGCTGGTGCCGTCGTTGAGGTCGAGGAAGACCCACGGGTCGCCGGGGCGGAGGTTGACGCGGAGGATCTGCGCCCACTCCAGGCGGCGGGTGGTGGTGAGGTTCACCACGGTGACGCCGGTCTCGTCCGCGACCACCTTGGGGCGGCTGAGCAGGACGAGGACGGAGGCCATCAGGGCGGCGGTGAAGACGAAGCTGACCCGCTCGCCGGGGCTGAGGTTCTCCAGGAGCAGCGCGATCGCCGTGATGGTGGCGAACATGGCGAGCCCGACGCTGAGCAGCACCGCCCGGGTGCGGTTCGGCCGGAAGGTGACCGGCAGGGCGGGGGGTGCGGGGTGGGCGGCGGACTCGCTCATGGTGCGCTGGGCCTTCTGGGGTGGCGTACGGGAGGACGGCGCGGGGGTGGTGCGCCGTACGGGGAGGCGGCGGGGGCCGGCGGGCGGTCCGGGTGCGGACCCCTCGCCGGCCGGACGGGCCCTAGAGGCGGCAGGCGTGGATCGAGGTGGTGAGGATCGCGCGCGCGCCGAGCTCGTACAGGTCGTCCATGATCCGCTGGGCCTCCTTGGCGGGGACCATGGCGCGGACCGCGACCCAGCCCTCGTTGTGGAGCGGGGAGATCGTCGGGGACTCCAGGCCGGGGGTGAGGGCGACGGCGCGCTCCAGGTGCTCGGCGCGGCAGTCGTAGTCCATCATCACGTAGCTGCGGGCCACCAGGACGCCCTGGAGGCGGCGCAGGAACTGCGCGACCTTGGGGTCCTCGTTGTCGGCGCCGGTGCGGCGGATGACGGTCGCCTCGGACTTGAGGATCGGCTCGCCGATGACCTCCAGGCCGGCGTTGCGCAGGCTGGTGCCGGTCTCGACGACGTCGGCGATGACCTGCGCGACGCCGAGCTCGATGGCGGTCTCGACGGCGCCGTCCAGGTGGACGACGGAGGCGTCGACGCCCTGGTCGGCGAGGTGCTTGGCGACGATCCCCTCGTACGAGGTGGCGATCGTCATCCCGCCGAAGTCCTCGGGTCCCTTGGCGGTGCCGGGCTTGGTGGCGTAGCGGAAGGTGGACCGGCCGAAGTTCAGCGGCAGGATCTCCTCGGCGTTGGCGCCGGAGTCGAGGAGCAGGTCGCGGCCGGTGATGCCGATGTCCAGCTTGCCCGAGGCGACGTAGATCGCGATGTCCTTCGGGCGGAGGTAGAAGAACTCGACCTCGTTGTCGGGGTCGACCGTGACGAGTTCCTTGGACTCCTTGCGCTGGCGGTAGCCGGCCTCATGGAGCATCGCCGACGCCGGTCCGGAGAGTGAACCCTTGTTGGGGACGGCGATGCGCAGCATGGGGCTTCCTTTGGTGCGTAGGTGGGAAAGGGGTGGGCGGGGGCGGGGCCCCGGTCACGGGGCTCTCCGGCCTAGAGGTGCGCGTAGACGTCTTCGAGGGAGATCCCGCGCGCCACCATCATCACCTGGACGTGGTAGAGCAGCTGGGAGATCTCCTCGGCGGCGGCTTCCTTGCCCTCGTACTCGGCGGCCATCCAGACCTCTGCGGCCTCCTCGACGACCTTCTTGCCGATGGCATGGACGCCCTTGCCCACGAGCTCGGCGGTGCGGGAGGTGCTGGGGTCGCCGTTGGCGGCCTTGAGCTGGAGCTCGGCGAAGAGCTCTTCAAAGGTCTTAACGGATTCGTTCGCCATGATGCCCTTAGAGTACGGGCTCCGCCCCGTCGCCCGGTGCCGGGGTTCACTCCTTGGACTACCGCCAGGGTTCGCTGACCGTACGCAGGGTCATGGCGGTGGAGACGGCGGCGGTGACCGCTTCGTGCCCCTTGTCCTCGTTCGACCCCTCAAGGCCGGCGCGGTCCAGTGCCTGCTCGTCGTTGTCGCAGGTCAGGACGCCGAAGCCGACGGGGACTCCGGTGTCGATCGACACCTGCACCAGGCCCTGGGTGACGCCCTGGCAGACGTAGTCGAAGTGCGGGGTGCCGCCGCGGATGACCACGCCGAGCGCGACGATGGCGTCGTAGCCGCGGCCCGCCAGCACCTTCGCCACGACCGGGAGCTCGAAGCTGCCGGGGACGCGGAGCAGGGTGGGCTCGTCGATGCCCAGCTCGTGCAGGGCCCGCAGGGCGCCGTCGACCAGACCGTCCATGACCTTCTCGTGCCACTGGGCCGCGATCACGGCCACCCGGAGGTCTCCGCAGTTCTTCACGCTCAGTTCGGGTGCGCCCTTGCCGCTCACAGCTCTGCTCCTCGGTGTTTCGGTTCCGCTGGTGTGTACGAGTGGTGTGTCGTGTGTCTGGGTGGTGCCGGTTACCGGTTACTGGTTGCCGCAGGCGGAGGTGGGTACGGCACCCTCCAGCCAGGGCAGGTCGTGGCCCATCCGGTCCCGCTTGGTGCGCAGGTACCGCAGGTTGTGCTCGCCCGCCTCGACGGCCATGGGCTCCCGGCCGGTGACGGCGATGCCGTGGCGGACGAGGGCGGCCGACTTGTCGGGGTTGTTGGTCAGCAGCCGGACGCTGCGGACGCCGAGGTCGGCGAGGATCTGGGCGCCGGCCCCGTAGTCGCGGGCGTCGGCGGGCAGGCCGAGTTCCAGGTTGGCGTCCAGGGTGTCGCGGCCGCGCTCCTGGAGCTCGTAGGCGCGCAGCTTGGACAGCAGTCCGATGCCGCGGCCCTCGTGCCCGCGCAGGTAGACGACCACGCCGCGGCCGGCGTCCTGGATGCGGGCCATGGCGGCCTGGAGCTGGGGACCGCAGTCGCAGCGCTGGGACTGGAAGATGTCGCCGGTCAGGCATTCGGAGTGCATCCGGACCAGGACCTCCTCGCCGTCGCCGACCTCGCCGTGGACGAGGGCGACGTGCTCGACGCCGTCGACGGTGGAGCGGTACCCGTACGCCGTGAACTCGCCGGCGGCGGTGGGCAGGCTGACCTCGGCCTCGCGGCGCACGGTCGGCTCGGAGGAGCGGCGGTAGGCGATCAGGTCCTCGATGGAGATGATCGTCAGGCCGTGCTTGCGGGCGAAGGGGATCAGCTCGGGCAGCCGCAGCATGACCCCGTCCTCGCCGGCGATCTCCACGATGGCGCCGGCGGGGCGCAGGCCCGCGAGGCGGGCGAGGTCGACGGCGGCCTCGGTGTGGCCGTTACGGACCAGGACGCCGCCGGGCTTGGCCCGCAGCGGGAAGATGTGGCCGGGGCGGACGAAGTCGCCGGCCTCGGAGGTGCCGTTGGCCAGCAGCCGCAGGGTGGTGGCGCGGTCGGCGGCGGAGATGCCGGTGGTGACGCCGTGCTCGGCGCCGGCGTCGACGGAGACGGTGAAGGCGGTCTTCATCGACTCGGTGTTCTTCTGGACCATCTGCGGGAGCTCCAGGCGCTCCAGCTCGGGGCCCTCCATCGGCGCGCAGATCAGGCCCCGGCACTCGCTCATCATGAACGCGACGATCTCGGGGGTGGCCTTCTCGGCGGCGATGACGAGGTCGCCCTCGTTCTCGCGGTCCTCGTCGTCGACGACGACCACGGGGCGGCCGGCGGCGATGTCGCGGATGGCCTGCTCGACGGGGTCGAGGCGGAAGGTCTCCTGGGCGGCCTGCTCGGCCGGGTCCGGCACGGACTTGAGGATGGTGGTCATGCCGTTGCTCCTTCGAGGGCCGTGGCGGGGGTGGTGCGCGAGCGCTGGTACCAGTCGTAGGCGCCCCAGAGCACGAGGGCTCCGTAGATCACGTAGACGAACGCGGAGAAGGCGTAGCCGCTGCTGAAGGCGAGGGGGACGCCGACGGCGTCGACGAGCAGCCAGGCGAACCAGAACTCGACCAGTCCCTTGGCCTGGGCGTACATGGCGACGATGGTGCCGACGAAGATGTAGGCGTCCGGCAGCGGGTTCCAGGACATCCACGGGTAGAGGGTGAACAGCCCGGTGACGGCGAGGGTGCCGACGGCGGCGGCGCCGAGCAGCAGGCCGCGCTCGCGCCAGGTGGCGAAGCGGACGGCGAGGGAGGCGTCCTGGGCCTGCCGCTTGCCGCGGGTCCACTGGGCCCAGCCCCACAGGGCCACCAGCATGACGACGATCTGCTTGCCGGCGTTGCCGGAGAGGTGGCCGGCGGCGAAGGCGACGAAGAGGATGACGCCGGAGAGGAACTGGGTCGGCCAGGTCCATATGGAGCGCCGCCAGCCGAGGGCGAGGGCGGCGAGGCCCATGGTGTTGCCGATCGCGTCCGACCAGATGATCTTCTGGCCGAAGGCGGTGAAGGCCTCGGAGTTCAGCCAGGTCAGGGC
Source organism: Streptomyces sp. NPDC033966 (assembly GCF_055575955.1). NCBI lineage: Bacteria > Bacillati > Actinomycetota > Actinomycetes > Kitasatosporales > Streptomycetaceae > Streptomyces > Streptomyces sp. NPDC033966. The sequence goes on from NZ_JBVIRQ010000008.1 coordinate 64,920, forward strand.
GCTCACTTCGGCTCCTTGTCGGCGTGCAGCGGGTTCACGCCGGCGGCCAGCAGGCGCTCGACGTACTTCGCGAGGACGTCGACCTCGAGGTTGACCGGGTCGCCGCTCTGCTTGATGCCGAGGGTGGTCAGCGCGAGGGTGGTGGGGATGAGGCTGATGGTGAAGTAGTCGGCGGCGGCTTCCACCACGGTGAGGCTGACGCCGTCCACAGTGATAGAGCCCTTCTCTACGACGTACCTTGCGAGGTTCTCCGGCAGCGAGACCTTGACGATCTCCCAGTGCTCCGAGGGGGTGCGGGAGATGATCCGGCCGGTGCCGTCCACGTGTCCCTGTACGAGGTGGCCGCCGAGCCGTCCGCCGAGGGCCATGGGCCGCTCCAGGTTGACCCGGGAGCCGGCGGCGAGGGCGCCGAGGCTGGAGCGGTTGAGGGTCTCCTGCATGACGTCGGCGGTGAACTCGCCGTCCTCGGTCTCCACCACGGTCAGGCAGACGCCGTTGACGGCGATCGAGTCGCCGTGCTTGGCGCCTTCGGTGACGACGGGGCCGCGCAGGCGGAAGCGGGAGGCCTCGGCGAGCTGCTCGACGGCGGTGACCTCGCCCAGTTCTTCGACGATTCCGGTGAACACTCAGTGCTCCTTGGGGGCGTTGGTGGGGACGGCGGTGATGCGCAGATCGGGGCCGGTGCGGACGGCCTCGGTGATGTCGAGGCGTACGGCGTGGGCGATGTTCGTGATGCCGGCGTCCGCGAGGGCGGCGGGGCCGGCGCCGAGGAGGGCCGGGGCGATGTAGCCGACGACGCGGTCCACGGCTCCGGCCTCCAGGAAGGCTCCGGCGAGGGTGGGGCCGCCTTCGAGGAGGACGGAGCGCACGCCGCGCCCGTACAGCTCGGCGAGGAGGCGGTCGAGGGGGACGCGGCCGTCGCGCAGCGGCAGCCGCAGCACGTCGGTGCCGGGCAGGTGCGCGGTGTCGGCGTCCTCGCCGGTGACGATCAGGGTGGGGGCGGCGCCGTCGAGGATGCGGGCGGTGGCCGGGAGGCCGGCGCGCGCGTCGAGGGCGACGCGCAGCGGCTGGACGGCTCCGTCGACGCCCCGGACGGCGAGGTGGGGGTCGTCGGCGCGCAGGGTGCCGCCGCCGACGAGGACCGCGTCGGCCTCGGCGCGCAGCCGGTGCACGTCGGCACGGGACTCCGGGGAGGTGATCCAGCGGCTGCTGCCGTCCTCGGCGGCGCTGCGGCCGTCGAGGGTGGCGGCGTACTTCCAGGTGACGTGGGGGCGGCCGAGGCGTACGGAGGTCAGCCAGGCGGTGTTGCCCTGTTCGGCCTCGTCGGCCAGGAGCCCGGCCTCGGTGGCGACCCCGGCGGCACGCAGGGTGGCGCCGCCGCCGCTGGCCTGCGGGTTCGGGTCGGAGACGGCGTAGACCACGCGGGCGATCCCGGCGTCGACCAGGGCCTGCGCGCAGGGGCCGGTGCGGCCGGTGTGGTTGCAGGGTTCGAGGGTGACGTAGGCGGTGCCGCCGCGGGCGGCGTCTCCCGCCGCGCGCAGGGCGTGGACCTCGGCGTGCGGGCCGCCGGCCCGCTCGTGCCAGCCTTCGCCGACGACGGCGCCCGCGGGGTCGGTGATGACGCAGCCGACGACGGGGTTGGGGCTGGTGGAGCCGAGTCCGCGGGAGGCCAGCTCGATGGCCCGGCGCATCGCGGTGATGCTCGGGTCGGGTGCTGCCTGCGCGGCGTGTGTCGCCACCGGGTCCTCCTGCCTCATCGGGCACGGACTCCGGGGCCTGTCGGGATACGACAGATGAAGCGGGTAGCGCACGCGGGGACGCCGAGGCCGGAGAACACGGTCCGTCCGACACGTATCCGCAGGGAATACGCCGATGGACCGCCGACGGCGGCGTACCGGTGACTGGCCCGCCGCGCACTGCCTCCCATCCGGACTTTAACCGTCGGTCCAGGAATTTCACCTGGTCAACCGGCCGCTGGATGCGGACGGGTCGCGGACTATACCGCCGGTTCGGAATTACACCGACCCCGGAGTGCGCTGCTACTGGTACTAGGGCCAGTGTGCCACGGGTGATCGGGGGCCATGCGGGTGAGGCGCTGTGGCCTGGCTCACAGGGGCGCCGTTCTCGAGCGCTCCTCTTGCGCCACCGGTGTCGCGCTCTCCCCCTGCCCGGCTTTGGTCCAGACCTATTGACGGGTTGGTCTAGTCCTCTTAACGTTCCCTTCATCTTCCCCGGGAGCCGGCCTGTTGACGTGCGCACGTCACGGGCCAACCAGCGCCACCTTCCTGCCTGTTGCCGCACGTTGGCCCCGCCATCCTCCCCTCCCCAGGAGGCACCATGCCGTCCCCCACACGTATGAGAGCGATGCTCCTGGCATCCGGCGCGACGATCGCCGGACTGCTGGTCGGCGGGCTCTCCGCGGGCGTCTCGCACGCCGCCCCCGAGAACGAGAGCTGTCGCCCGGACGGGCTCTACAAGACGACCGGCGTCGACGTCCCGTACTGCTCGGTCTACGACTCCGAAGGCCGCGAGAAGATGGGCGCCGACCACCAGCGGCGCGTCATCGGCTACTTCACCGGCTGGCGCACCGGCAAGGACGGCAGCCCCGCCTACCTCGCCAACAACATCCCGTGGTCCAAGGTCACCCACCTGAACTACGCGTTCGCCCACGTCGGCGCGGACAACAAGCTCTCGGTCGGCGCGGACAACGCGAACAACGCCGCCACCGGGATGACCTGGCCGGGCGTCGCGGGGGCCGAGATGGACCCGGCCCTGCCGTACAAGGGCCACTTCAACCTGCTGAACAAGTTCAAGAAGCAGTACCCGAACGTGAAGACGCTGATCTCGGTCGGCGGCTGGGCCGAGACCGGCGGCTACTTCGGCGACGACGGCAACCGGGTCGCCTCCGGCGGCTTCTACTCGATGGCCACCAACGCCGACGGCTCGGTCAACCAGGCCGGCATCGAGACCTTCGCGGACTCCTCGGTGGAGTTCGTCCGCAAGTACGGGTTCAACGGCGTCGACATCGACTACGAGTACCCGACCACCATGAAGGACGCGGGCAACCCGCTGGACTGGCAGCTGTCCAACGCCCGCCGCGCCGGCCTGGTCAAGGGCTACGACGTCCTCATGAAGACCCTGCGCGAGAAGCTCGACCGCGCGGGCGCCGCCGACGGCAAGCACTACCTGCTCTCCGTCGCCGCCCCCTCCTCCGGCTACCTGCTGCGGGGCATGGAGACGTTCCAGATGCAGAAGTACCTGGACTACGTCAACATCATGTCCTACGACCTGCACGGTGCCTGGAACGAGTACGTCGGCCCCAACGCCTCCCTCTTCGACGACGGCAAGGACGCCGAGCTGGCGGCCGCGGGCGTCTACTCCACCTCCCAGTACGGCGGCGTCGGCTACCTCAACACCGACTGGGCCTACCACTACTTCCGCGGTTCGATGCCGTCGGGCCGGATCAACATCGGCCTGCCGTACTACACCCGCGGCTTCAAGAACGTGCAGGGCGGCACGGACGGCCTGTGGGGCAAGGCCCCGGCCACCAGCTGCCCGGCGGGCGCCGGTCTGACCAAGTGCGGCGACGGCGCGGTCGGCATCGACAACCTGTGGCACGACAAGGACGCCAACGGGGTCGAGTCCCCGGCCGGCTCCAACCCGATGTGGCACGCCAAGAACCTGGAGAAGGGCGTCGTCGGCGACTACGTCACCACGTACGGCTTCCCCGCGAACACCACCCTGACCGGCAGCTACGCCCGCAAGTACGACTCCACGCTCGTGGCGCCCTGGCTGTGGAACGCGCAGAAGAAGGTCTTCCTGTCGACCGAGGACGAGCAGTCGGTGGCGGCCAAGGCCGACTACGTGGTCGACAAGGGCATCGGCGGCACGATGGTCTGGGAACTGGCCGGCGACTACGCGTACAACGCGGCCAAGGGCCAGTACGAGATGGGCGACACGCTCACCTCGCTGATGTACGACAAGTTCAAGGCGGCCACCCCGTACGGCGCGAGGAAGGCGGGCACCACCGCGCCGCCGGCGCAGGCCGTGGACATCAAGACGGAGTTCACCGAGTTCAAGCTGGGCGACTCCAACTACCCGATCACCCCGAAGCTCAAGATCACCAACAACACGAAGAGCACGCTGCCCGGCGGAACCGAGTTCCAGTTCGACTACGGCACGTCGGCCCCGGCCAACGCCTCGGACCAGTCCGGCTTCGGTACGAAGGTGATCGCCACCGGCCACACCGGCAACAACGTCGGCGGCCTGAAGGGCGACTTCCAGCGGGTCTCCCTGAAGCTCCCGGCCTGGCAGACGCTGGCCCCGGGCGCCTCGGTCGACCTCTCGTTCAACTACTACCTGCCGGTGTCCACGCCCTCCAACTGGACGGTGAACATCTCCGGCACCACCTACGCCCTCGCCGGTGACCTGGCGCGCGGCACCACCACCGGCGAGCCGGGCGGCGGCAGCACCCCGCCCACCACTCCCCCGACGACCCCGCCGACCACCCCCGGGGCCTGCACCTCCCCGGCGTACGTGGCGGGCACGGTCTACAACTCCGGGAGCGTGGTCTCGCACAAGGGCCACACCTGGAAGGCCCAGTGGTGGACGCAGAACGAGGAGCCCGGCAGCACCGGCCAGTGGGGCGTCTGGAAGGACCAGGGCGCCTGCTGATCCCCTGCGGCCGAGCGTGAGCGAGGACCCGGTGGCCCGGCGGCCACCGGGTCCTCCCGCGTACGGAGCCCGCTCGGCGCGGGCTGTCACATTCCGCGGCCCCCGTCTGTCTCCTGGGAGAAGGCACACCCACGCGGAAGGACACCCATCATGAGCACGATCCTCGTCACCGGCGGCACCGGGAACCTCGGAGCACTGGCCGTCGCCCGGCTGCGGGACCGCGGCCAGGAGGTCCGGGTCCTGAGCAGGCGCTCCCCCGACTTCCCCGTCGATCTGCGGGACGGCGGCGGGCTGGACGCGGCGATGGCGGGCGCGCGGGTGGTGGTGCACTGCGCGAGCTCGCCGCGCGGGGGCGACGACACCGCGGCCCGGCACCTGATCGAGGCGGCCCGGCGCGCCGGGACCGTCACCAACATCGTCTACATCTCGATCGTCGGGGTGGACGTGGTGCCGTTGAACTACTACCGGACGAAGCTGCGGGTGGAGCGGATGCTGGAGGAGTCCGGGCTCGGGGTCACCATCCTGCGGACCACCCAGTTCCACGACCTGGTGGCCCGGGTGGTGGAGACGGCGGCCAAGCTGCCGGTGGTCCCGCTGCCCGGGGGCGTACGGGTCCAGCCCATCGCCGTCGAGGAGGTCGCGGACCGGCTGGCGGAGCTGGCCGTGCCGGCCCCGGCGGGGCGGGTGCCGGACATGGGCGGGCCCGAGATCCGCACCCTCCAGGAGTGGGGCCGCGCCTGCCTCGCGGCGACGGGGAGCAGGCGGCGCGTGGTCGCGCTGCCGCTCGCGGGGAAGGCGTACGCGGGCTTCCGGCGCGGCGGGAACCTGGCCCCCGGGCAGGCGGTGGGCCGGACCAGCTTCGGGGAGTTCCTGGAGCGGCGGAAGTAGCCTCCAGGGCCTGATCCGAAAGACACGGCCCAGGGCCTGTCCGACCCTGATCCACCGGACAGGCCCTAGCCGAACAGGTCGTCCTGGGCGGCCGCCCGGGCGGCCAGGCGGGCTCCCTCCAGGACGGCGGGGCCGCCGAGGGCGGTGGCGCGGACCTCCGTCGGGACGGGGGTCAGGGCGGCCAGGCGGTCCGCGACCCGGGCGGCGAGGCCGGGCCCGCCCGCGCGGCCGAGCTCCCCGCCGAGGACCACGCAGCCCGGGTCCAGGACGGCGGCGACGGCCGCCGCCCCGAGGGAGAGCCGCTCGGCGAGGGCGTCGAGGAAGTCCTCCCCCGCCGCGCCGGCCACGGCCTCCTCCACGGGTCCGGTGAAGCCGTGCTCCGCCGCCAGGGCGGCCACCGCCGCGCGTCCTGCCAGGGAGTGGAAGCCACCGCCGCAGTCGGTGGCGGAGGGCAGCCCGGCGGTCCCGGGGACGGGCAGGAAGCCGATCTCGCCGGCCCCGCCGGAGGCGCCCCGGCGCAGCCGTCCGTCCAGGACGACGGCGGCGCCGACGCCCGCGCCGAGCCACAGCAGCACGAAGGAGTCCAGGTCCCGGGCGGCGCCGACGCGCTGCTCGGCGAGGGCCGCCAGGTTGGTCTCGTTCTCCACCACCACCCTGGCCGGCAGGGTCTCCTGGAGGGCGGCCACCAGGTCCCGGTGCCAGGCGGGCAGACCGCCGGTGTCGCGCAGTTCGCCGCCGGCCGGGGCGACCAGTCCGGGCGCGCCGACGACCACGGTGTGCAGCTCCCGCGCGCCGGCCTCCCGGGTCAGCTCCGCCAGCCGGGCGACGGCCTCGCCGACCGCGTCGACGGGCAGGGAGGCGCGGGCCAGGGGGTGTCCGAGCAGGTCGGTGACCACGGCGGTCGCGCTGTCGGTCCGTACGTCCAGGGCGGCCAGGTGGGCGCGGCCGGCGACGATCCCGTAGAGGCGGGCGTTGGGGCCGCGGCGCTGTTCGCCGGACTCCCCCACGACCTCGATCAGCCCGGCCGCGCCGAGCCGTTCGACGAGGTCGGCGACGGAGGGGCGGGACAGCCCGGTCAGCCGCTTGAGCTGGGCTGCCGTCAGGGGCCCCTCCTCCTGGAGGAGTTCGAGGGCGAGGCGGTCGTTGATGGCCCGGGCCGTGCTCGGCGAGGCGGGGGACGGCACGGCCGTCGCGGCGGGGGTCAGCACCTTGGCAGGGGTCACGGCGCCCATCTTATGGAGGCGGAGGCTCTAACTATCAGGCAGGCTCCCTGATAGTTTACTCCCCATGACCGGGGAACCCGACCTCAGCCCGGCGCGCCTGCGCCACGCCCGCCACGCGGTGGCCGCCGTCTTCTGCGTCCACGGCGCCGTCACCGGCTCCTTCGCCACCCGCATCCCCTGGATCCAGGACCACGCCCAGCTCGGCGCGGGAACGCTGGGCCTGGCCCTCGGCTTCCCGGCCCTCGGCGCGGCGCTGGCGATGCCGCTGGCCGGCCGGATCAGCCACCGCTTCGGCGCCCGCGCCGCCCTGCGCGGGCTGCTGGCCCTGTGGACCCTGTCGCTGGCCCTGCCGGGCCTGGCCCCGAACCTGTGGACCCTGTGCGGGGCCCTCTTCGTCTACGGGGCCACCGCCGGCATGTCGGACGTGGCGATGAACGCCCTCGGCGTGGAGACCGAGAACCGGCTCGGCCGTTCGATCATGTCCTCGCTGCACGGCATGTGGAGCGTGGGCGCCCTGCTGGGTTCGGCCGCGGGCACGGTCGCCGCGCACGCGGGGGCCGACGCCCGGCTCCACCACCTGGTCGCGGCGCTGGCGCTGACCGCCGCCGGGCTGGTCGCCGTACGCGGGGTGCTGGACCTGCGCGCCGAGCACGAGGAGGAGGCCCCGCCGCGCTTCGCCCGGCCCCCGAGGACGGCCCTGCTGATCGGCGGGGTGGGCTTCTGCGCGGTCTTCGCGGAAGGGGCGAGCCTGGACTGGTCGGCGGTGTACCTGCGGGACGTACTGGGCTCGGCGGCCGGTCCGGCCGCGGCCTCCACCACCGCTTTCGCGCTGACCATGGCCCTGGCCCGGCTGGCCGGGGACCGGGTGGTGGACCGGTTCGGGGCGGTGCGGACCGTACGGGCGGGCGGGGTGCTGGCGGTCGCGGGCGGGCTGGTGGTGGTCGGCGTCCGGCAGCCGGCGGCGGCCATGGCGGGCTTCGCGCTGATCGGGCTCGGCATCGCGGTGGTGGTGCCGCTGGCCTTCGCGGCGGCGGCGCGCAGCGGTCCGGCTCCGGCGCAGGCCATCGCCGGCGTCGCGACGATCACGTACACCTCGGGCCTGATCGCGCCGTCGGCGATCGGCGCGGTGGCGGACGCCAGCTCGCTGGTGGTGTCGTTCGGGCTGGTGACCCTGCTGGCGTGCGTGCTGACCGCGGGGGCGGGGGTGCTGCGGACGGGGAGGGCGCCGGGCGCGGCCGGTCCCGTCAATCGGGACGAACCAGCATCTATCCGGCCGTAATATATCCGCTGGCCCACTGCGGTGATCTCTGCGGTGATCCCTGTGGTGATCTACCCGCAGGCGGCCAGGATCCTTGATCGGCCGACGGAACGGAAGTGGTGGGACATGGGCTTCGGCGTGCGCTGGACCCTGCACGGAGACGGGCGGACGCCCGCTCCCGGCGCGGTGGTGCGGCCCGAGGAGCGGCTGTCGTGGCCGCGCACGGCCGGGCTCGGCGCCCAGCACGTCGTGGCGATGTTCGGAGCGAGCTTCGTCGCGCCGGTCCTCATGGGCCTGGATCCGAACCTGGCGATCATGATGTCGGGCATCGCGACGGTGATCTTCCTGCTCGCGACGCGCGGCCGGGTCCCCTCCTACCTGGGCTGCTCGCTCTCCTTCGTGGGTGTCGCGGCGGCGATCCGGGCCGGTGGCGGGGACAGCGCGGTGGTCACCGGCGCGGTCTTCACCGTCGGCGCGGCGCTGTTCCTGGCGGGTCTGGCCGTCCAGCGGTTCGGGGCGCGGATCATCCACGCGGCGATGCCGCCGGTGGTGACCGGCGCGGTCGTGATGCTGATCGGCTTCAACCTGGCGCCGGTGACGGCCTCGACGTACTGGCCGCAGGACCAGTGGACGGCGCTGCTGACCATGCTGTTCACCGGGCTCGCGGTGGTGTGCCTGCGCGGATTCTGGTCGCGCATCGCGATCTTCCTGGGCCTGGTGTTCGGGTACGCGGTCTCCTGGGTCTTCGACCTGCTCTTCGGCAAGATCCACTCCACGGTGGGCGGGCCCGAGGCCGTGGACCACTGGCGGCTCGACCTCTCCGGCGTGGGCAAGGCCGACTGGATCGGTCTGCCGTCCTTCCACGCGCCGTCCTTCGAGTGGTCGGCCATCCTGATCGCGCTGCCGGTGGTGATCGCCCTGATCGCCGAGAACGCCGGGCACATCAAGGCCGTCGGCGAGATGACCGGCGACCCGCTCGACGACAAGCTCGGCACCGCCATCGCCGCCGACGGCGCGGCGTCCATGCTGTCCACGGCGGTCGGCGGCCCGCCCAACACCACGTACTCCGAGAACATCGGCGTCATGGCCGCCACCCGCGTCTACTCCACGGCGGCCTACTGGGCGGCGGCCGGCTTCGCCCTGCTCTTCGGCCTCTGCCCCAAGTTCGGGGCGGTCGTGGCCGCGATCCCCGGCGGCGTGCTGGGCGGCATCACCGTGATCCTCTACGGCATGATCGGCCTGCTCGGCGCGCAGATCTGGCTGAACGGGCGGGTGGACCTGCGCAATCCGCTGAACCTGGTGCCGGCCGCTGCGGGCATCATCATCGGCGTCGGCGGGGTCAAGCTGCACTTCACCGACAGCTTCGAGCTGGGCGGCATCGCGCTCGGCACGATCGTGGTCATCAGCGGCTACCACGCACTGCGCTACTTCGCCCCCGCGCACCTGAAGGAGCAGGAGCCGCTGCTGGACTCCGGCACGTCGGACTACGACGCCGGCCCGGCCGCCGGAGCCGAGGGCGACAAGCGGGGTTGACGGACCTTCGCCCGAACCGGCGAAGCGCACGGCCAAGTTCCCCGCGCGGGCCGTCCGGGCTGGGACGCTGCCCTGCATGGAAGCGGTACTCGCGCGGATGCGCGCCCTGGACGAGCGGCTCCCCGCGCAGGACGGTGTGGCCGTCTTCAACCGCGTGTACATGACCGTGACGCAGACCCTGCACCGGCGGATCGGCCAGGGCGGGTTCCCGGCGCCGCGGCGGGCCGAGACGCTGGCCGTGCGGTTCGCGGAGCGGTACCTGGCGGCGGTGGAGGCGGACCGTGCGCCTGCCTGCTGGCGCCCGCTGCTCCAGTACCGGCGCCACCCGGGCGTACGGCCCCTCCAGCACGCGCTGGCCGGGATCAACGCCCACATCGGGCACGACCTGGCCCTCGCGGTGGTGTCCACCTGTCGCGTGCTGGACTGCCCGCCGGCGGCCCTCGAAGCCGACTTCCACCAGGTCGGCGACACCCTGGTCTCCCTGGAGGAGCGCATCCGGGAGGACCTGATGCCGGGCCCGGACCTGCTGGAGGTCGCCGACCCGCTCACCCATCTGCTGGGGTCGTGGAGCCTGGAGCGGGCCCGGGCCGGGGCCTGGGCGTCGGCGCGGCTGCTGTGGACGCTGCGGCGCTCGCCCGACCTGGCGGAGGAGTTCGAGGAGTCCCTCGACGCCGGTGTGGGGCTGGTGGGCCGCTGTCTCCTGACCCCGACGGCCCTTCGGTCCGCTGCGCGGGGGTGCCCGTCCGGCCGGTGACACCGGTCCGCTGCCGCCGGTCCCGCCGGGCGGGGGTGCGCACCGGCCGGTGACGCCGCCGCGTTTTTGCGGGCGGGCCGCTGCGCGGGGCCGTCCCCTACCCGCCCTTCCACCGTTCCCCGGGGCTCCGCCCCGGACCCCCTGGGGGCTCCGCCCCCAGACCCTCCCCCAGCTACCGCTGGGAGGTGCCCCCAGCGCCTCAAACGCCGGCGAGGCTGGGAAACCCAGCCTCGCCGGCGTTTGAGGCGCGGGCGCGCAGCGCCCGTACGGGGTCAGGGGCAGCGCCCCTGGGAACGGTGGAAGGGCGGGTAGGGGAACTCCGCCCGCGCAGCGGCACACCACCCGCACACGACCCACCGGCCCCCGAAACACGAACCGGCCCCGCCCCGCCCACGCCGGACGGAGTCCGGCGCAGCGGCGCGAAGCCGGTAAGGCGCCCAGGCGCCGCACCGCGCGAGCGGCGCGTCAAGAAGGAGTGCGGCGCGTCAAGAAGGACTAGTCCTCGGGGAGTTCGACCGGGGCGATCTCGTCGAAGACGTCACCCGGGCCCGGGTTGGCGGCGTCCGTGGACCCGCCGAGGTGGTGCATGACGCCCCAGACGGCGTTCAGCGCGGTCTGGACCGCACCCTCGGCCCAGCCGGCCGTCCAGGAGATGTCGTCGCCCGCGAGGAAGATGCCGCGCTTGTCCTCGGGGAGGCGGTCCTGCATGAAGTGCGTGTACAGGCGCCGCTGGTAGCGGTAGTGGCCCGGCAGGTTGGCCTTGAACGCGCCCATGAAGTAGGGCTCGTTCTCCCAGGACACGGTCACCGGGTTGCCGATGATGTGACGGCGGATGTCGACCTTGGGGTAGATCTCGCCGAGGGACTTCAGCATGACCTCCATCCGCTCGTTCGCGGACAGCGGCAGCCACTTCAGGCTGTCGTCGCACCAGGTGTACGACAGGCAGATCACGGCCGGCTGGTCCGGGCCGTTGTCCAGCAGGTAGGTGCCGCGGGTCATCCGGTCGGTCAGCGTCATCGACATGACGTCGCGGCCGGTCTCCTCGTCCTTGTCCAGCCAGAACGGCCGGTCCACCGGGATGAAGAGCTTCGAGGACTCCATGTAGTGGGTGCGCTCGATCGCCGTCCAGTGGTCGATCGGGAAGAGCGTGTCGTCGCACGCGATCTTCGACAGCAGCATCCACGACTGGGCCGTGAAGATCGCGGCACGGTAGGTGCGGATGTCGCCCGACGCGTCGGTGACGGTGATGCGGTTGCCGGCCGTGCGGTGCAGGCGGGTGACCGCCGGACGCGGGGCGCCGTCGTGCAGCGAGGACAGGGACGTGCCCTGGGCCCAGTGCAGGATCTTCTCGGGCTCGCGCTCCCACAGGCGCACCGGCAGCTGCTGCGAGCCCCCGACGATGCCGCGGTGGTGGTCGTCCGCCTCGGTGTAGACGACGCGCAGGATCTCCAGGATGGAGTTCGGGAAGTCGGTGTCCCAGCCGCCGGTGCCGAAGCCGACCTGGCCGAAGATCTCGCGCTTGCGGAAGGACTTGAACGCCTCGGACTTGCAGAGGAAGCCGTAGAAGGTCTCGTCGTCGAGCTTCTCGACGAGCTTCGCCCAGATCTCGCGGATGCGCGGGACGTCCCGCTCGCGCATGGCGGTGTTCATGTCGGAGAAGTCGGCGCCCTCGTCGAGGCAGGCGTTCCACGCGGCGGCGACGTCGCGGTAGACCTGCGGGAGGTCGGCGATGGTCTCGGCGTAGTGGGTCTCGCCCTTGAGGTCCACGACCGTGGAGGGGGTGGCCTCGGCCAGCGGGTTCGGGAAGGGCTGGGTCTGCAGGCCCACGAGGTCGATGTAGTGCTGGAGCGCCGTGGAGGACGGCGGGAAGCGCATGGCGCCCATCTCCGCGGTCAGGCCCTCGGTGCCGGCGCCCTCGAAACCGACGGTGCGCAGACGGCCGCCGATCTGGTCGGCCTCGTACACGACGGGCTTGAGGCCCATCTTCATCAGCTCGTAGGCGGAGATGATGCCGGACAGGCCGCCGCCGATGACCGCGACCTCGGTGCCGTGCTCGGTCGCCGGTATCTGGCCCAGGCCCGCCGGGTGGGCGAGGAAGTCGTCGTAGGCGTACGGGAAGTCCGGCCCGAACATGGTGATCGGGGGCTGGCCGTCGCTGTGCGGAACGGCGGTGGTGGGCACCGTGGACGTCATGGGGGTACGTCTCCTTGCGGCAGAACAGGCGGGGCGGGAAGGGCGGGGGCGGAGCCGAGGGCTCAGACGAGGGAGGCGTAGAGCCCCGGGCGGCGGTCGCGCAGGTACGGGTTGGTCTCGCGGGAGGCTTCCAGGAGCTCCGGGTCGACCTGCCCGAACACCATTTCCTCGCCGCGGCCGGCCCGGGTACGGGTGACCCCGTCGGGGCTGGCGAGGCAGCTGAGGCCGACGAACTCGAACTCGCCCTCGGGGCCGGTCCGGTTGACGTACGCGATGTACATCTGGTTCTCGAAGGCCCGTACGGGGACCAGCTGTTCGGCGACGAACTGGAAGGGGTGCATCTGCGCGGTCGGGACCAGGAGGAGGTCGGTCCCGGCGAGCGCGTGGGCCCGTACGTTCTCGGGGAATTCCACGTCGTAGCAGATCATGATGCCGACGCGGAGGCCGTTCAGGTCCGCCTGGACGACGGGGGCGTCGCCGGGGGTGAAGGCGTCCTGCTCGAAGCAGCCGAACAGGTGGGTCTTGCGGTAGTTCGCCAGCCGGGCGCCGTCGGGGCCGATCAGCTGCGCCGAGTTGTAGACGGTGTCGCCGTCCCGCTCCGGGTAGCCGTACAGGACGGCGATCCCGTGGCGGCGGGCGATGCCCGCGATGGCGTGGGCGGACTCGCCGTCGGCCGGTTCGGCGTACCCCGGCACCTCCTGGAGGTCCAGCGCGTAGCCGGTCAGGAACATCTCCGAGGTCACGAGGAGCCCGGCCCCGCCCTGTGCGGCGCGCGACGCGGCCTCGTCGAGCCGCTTCAGGTTCTCGGCGGTGTCGCCGAGCCGTCCGGAGCTCTGGAGGAGTGCGGTGCGCAGCGGGGGCATGGGCGTACCTCTGTGACAGGTGGGGTGGGGGTCGTAAAACGGTACGTTCGCGCGTTCGACCCGGACAAGCCGTGACCGTTGCGCTGGGCGCATCGATTCGTTGCGCGTTCTGCCCGGTGGGCGGTGATTCGTTGCGCGGGCCCATTCGGGTGGGTCCGGGGCCCGGGCGGGAGCCCGCGACCGCGGGAAAAAGCGGCTGCTCAGCCGGGCCGTCGGGGCTTACCCTGCGGCCGTCCCCTACGGAAGGATCCCGCACCGCCATGGCCGCCGAGAATCCCGCCTCCCCGCTCGACAACCCGGTGTGGGCCTCCCTGAACGGCGCGCACCGCGCCTTCGCCGAGTTCTCGGGGAGCGGGGCCGCCCGCTACCTCCTGGAGGCGAACCCCTTCGCCTCCGTCGCCGACCCGGAGGACCCCGCCGCCTGGGCGGACCTGGCCGCGCTGACCGGGCCCGGCGAGGAGGTGTGGCTGACCGGCCTGCCGACCCCGCCGCCGGGCTGGGAGACGGTGCTGTGCATTCCGGGGGTCCAGCTGGACGGCCGGGCGGTAAGGGCCGAGCACGCGCCGGAGGCGGTCCGGCTCGGCCCCGCCGACGTGGCGGAGATGACGGCCCTGGTGAAGCTGACCGAGCCGGGCCCCTTCCTCCCCCGCACCGTCGAGCTGGGCACGTACCTCGGGATCCGGCAAGAGGGCCGGCTCGTGGCGATGGCCGGGGAGCGGATGCGGCCGCCGGGCTGGACCGAGATCAGCGCGGTGTGCACCCACCCGGACTTCCGCGGCCGGGGCCTGGCGGAACGGCTGGTCCGGTCGGTGGCGGCCGTGATCCGGGACCGCGGCGACCTGCCCTTCCTGCACGCGGCGGCGGCCAACACGGGCGCGATCCGGCTGTACGAGTCGATGGGCTTCACGCTGCGCCGCGAGCCGGTCTTCGTCGGCCTGCGCACCCCGGAACAGTGCATCCGTAACGCGGTTTAACACGGGGTTCATCGAGTTCCGCCGGAGTTGCCCGTAGCGTCGGCGGGACGGAGCGCGGGCGGCGGGAAGACGGCCGTGGCGATGAACACGCAGCAGATCAGCGGTCGTCCGGACCGCCGCCGCGCTCCCGGTTCCCACGGCGGTTGCGGGTTTCAGTGGGCGGCGAGTGGTCAGACGCGGGACGAGGCCACTGAAAGGAGCCGCCATGACCGACCTCTCGCGCCTGCCCGGCGCAGCCCTCCACCACTGGCAGTGGCAGTCCCGGGCCGCCTGCCGGGCGCTCGGGCCCAGCCGTTTCTTCCACCCCGCCGGTGAGCGGGGGGAGGAACGTGACGACCGGGACCGGGCGGCGAAGGAGGTCTGCGCCCGATGCCCGGTCCGCGCCGCCTGCCTGGAGCACGCGCTGCGCACCCGGGAGCCCTTCGGCGTCTGGGGCGGGCTGACGGAGGAGGAGCGCCGCGCGCTGACCGGCCCCGCCGCCCGCCGCGCCCTGGCGGTCTGACCCCCGCTACCGCCGCCTCTCCGCCCAGGCGCGGGCGAACAGCTCGTGCGGGGGCGCCGGGGCGAGCAGCCGCAGCAGCGATACGTGGAGCGTCGTACCCGAGGCCGACGCCAGGTGCGGGGCCAGCTTGGCGTGCTCCACGGGGAGGTGCGGGGCCTTGAGCTCCGTCCACTCGCCCGGGACGAACAGGGTGCGTCCCGCGCGGGCCCGCTTGCCGCTCTCCACCGCGCCGGAGGCCGCCAGCTCCGCCTGGGCGGCCTTGTGCCGGGCCGCCGTCCATCCGTTCCAGCGGCGGACGGCGCGGTCCGTCGGGCGGACCAGGGCCAGCAGCTGGAGGTACAGGGCGGCCGCGTCCGCGCCGACGCCCAGGGACGCGGCGGCCTCCGCGACCAGCTCGGGGGTGCTCAGCGCCGGGTTCGCCTCGTAGCCGCCCTCGGGCACCGGGGTGTCCGCGGCGCGGGCGGCCAGCCGGGCGAGGCCGTCGAGGAGGTCCCGGTGGCGGTGCAGGACGGTCAGCAGGTAGCCCTTCCGGACGGTGGAGGCGATCCGCTCGGTCCGCTCCGTCCGGGCCGGGTCGGTGAGGGCGGCCGCCCGCAGGAAGGCGTCCCCGCTGGGCACGGCCACCACGAACGCCCCGTCGTCGAGGGCCCTGGAGGTGCCGGCGGCGCCCTCCCGCAGCGGCTCCGGGCAGGGCAGTACGGGCCCCTCGTACGGGGTGAACGCCGGATCGCCCTCCGCGACGGCGGCCAGCTCCTTGAAGAACGGGCCCAGGGGGATGAGCGCGCCCGGGCCGTCCAGCTGGGCCCGCAGCCGCCCGTACAGGGACAGGGCGCCCCGGGCGCCGGCGTCGCCGACGGGCCGTTCCGTCAGCGCCCAGGCGATCACGGAGGCGGCGGCGTGGTGGGCGGCCTCGGAGCCGACCAGGCCCCCGATGGTGCCGTCCGGCCCGGTGTGGCGGAGGCCGATGCCTCCCATGCGGTCCCCGACGAGTACGAGGCCGTCCTCACCGAAGGGTGCCCCGTCGGGGGTGCGGCCTGCGGGCAGGGCCCGGGCCCAGGGCAGCGGCAGGCCCAGCTCGGCCTCCAGGGCGGCGGCCAGCTCCTCGTCCACCTGCTCCTCGGCGCCCAGCAGGCCGGTCCACACGGCGGCCATCCGCTCGGCGGCGCGGACGGTCCCGCCCGGTTCCCACAGGTCGGCGAGGTCCTGCGGCAGGCCGGCGGCGAGGACCGCGCAGCGGCCCGCGTCACCGAGCCGCCGGGAGAGCTCCCCGTACTCCGCGGCGAGGGACTTGTTCGCCTTGAACGGCGCGGCGGCCAGCAGCTTGAGGTGCTCGTCGTGGCGGTCGCGGCCGGGGAACCCGGCGAGGACCAGGCCCGCCACGGTGCCCCGGACCCCGGTCAGCCGGGTGAAGGCCTCGCGGGCGGCGGGCTCCACGGGCAGCGGGCCCCGCTCGGCGAGCAGCTCCAGCAGCCGGGGCAGGCGTACGGAGTCCTCGTCCTCGACGGTGGTGGTCACGCAGTCCTCGGCGCCCTCGGGGGCGGGGTCGGCGGCCCGCTGGAGGAACGGGGCCCGCCCGTCGCGGACGGCCCCGGAGGCCAGGGTGTGCCCGGCGGCGCGGAGGGCGGCCAGTGCCTCCTCCCCGGCCCGGCCGGTGCGCCAGGTGCCGCCCGCCTCGGCGAAGGGCTGCCCGCTCCAGGTCTCCAGCAGCGCGGCCAGTGCCGTCCGCTCCCCGTCGGGGGTGGTCGCGGCGGCGGCCCGCCAGGCGACGGCGCCGATCCGGCCGAGCAGCGGCTCCCAGGGCTCGGGGGCGGCGGGCCGGGCCAGTACGCGGGCCTCGTCGTCGATCTCGCCGCGCAGGTGGCGCCCGTCGGCGGCGACGGCGGTGAGCATCGCGGGCTGCTGGGCGGGCTCGGGCTCGCCGTAGTAGCGGGGGCGGAGGGACAGCAGCGGGTGGAGGGCGGGGGCGAGGACGGAGTCGGGCACCTCGGTGCGCAGGGTCACGACGGGCGCGGCCCGCATCACGGCGACCCGGCGGGCGAGCTCGCGGAGCCGGCGCAGGACGTCGGCGGCGAGCCGGGCGGCCCGGTCGACCCCGGCGGCGATGCGCGGTTCGAGGCCGCCGGGCAGGGCGGGGGCCGGGTCGCCGGCGAGGGCGGCGTCGAGCAGGGCGCGTACGGCGGTGTCACCGACGGTGCGCAGGGCCTTGGAGGAGGTTTCGCAGCGCGGCGTGAGGAAGTGCCAGAAGGCGGGCGGCGGGACCGGGCCGGCGTCCTCGCCGAAGCCGGGGGTGCGGCGCCGCTCGGAGCCGGGGAAGCCGTGCACCTGCCACAGGAGGGAGTTGTCCTCGGCGGCGTGGCAGCGGATGGCCTCCTGACCGACGAGCACCCCGTCCTCGCCGCCCTGGGGCATCCGCACGACGGCCCAGGGCTCGCGGCCCCAGCGGCGGCTGCGGTAGGGGGCGCGGCGGCCGTCGACGCCTTCCAGGACGAACGAGGTCGGCGAGGGGCCCGCGTAGGGGGTGTGGTGGAGGACGCGGAAGCCGACGAGCCGGCCGTCCTGGCCGAGCGGTGAGGCGGGGGCGCCTTCGGGGAGGGCGGCGAGGGTCTGGCAGGAGGAGGAGAAGCGCTGCGTGCCGGGCGGGAGTTCGGCGAAGGTGTGGAACTCCGGCGGCTCGGTGTCGGTGAGTACCTCGCCCGTCTCGGGGTGGACGCGGGTCAGGACCTGCCCGTACCGGTGGCCGACGCCGCCGGAGCTCCAGTAGCGCCGGCCGTCGGTCATCTGGACGTCGTACGAGCCGATGCCCTCCCGGCCGCCGGGGCGCAGGACGAGGCCGCCCTCGTGGCGGCCACCGCCGTCCGGGGTTTCGAAGTGGTAGCCGAGGCCGCCCTGGATCATGCCGCCGTAGCGGCGCAGGCCGAGCTGCTGCTCGGGCTCGAAGACGTCCTCGGGGCGGTCGGCCCAGAAGGCCCGGTCCCCGAAGGAGGCCTTGGGGGTGGTGCCGAAGCCGACCAGGAAGGCGCCGCCGACGTAGTGCACGGTGTGCGCGGTCGCTTCCCCGGGGAGCCGGAAGGAGCAGGAGGCGCGGGGGCCGGCGTGGTCGACGGCCACGGCCCGGTCGGGCCCGTAGACGGTCAGCAGCGGCCAGGTGCAGGTGACCCCGGTGACCGCGTCGGGGCCGCCGAGGCCGGCGACGGCCTCTTCCAGGGCGGGCCAGCCGTACTCCTCGGGCAGTCCGGCGCGCAGGGCGCGGGCGAGCGGGCCGGTGAGGTCCGGGGCGGCGAGGGCTTCGTCGATGCCGTCCAGGGCGCGGGCGGTGGGCCGGTCGAGGAGGGTGGCGAGCTCGTCGACGGCCTCGTCGGCGGCTCCGAGGCCGCCCCCGCGCAGGGCTCCCAGGAGGGTCTCGACGCGGCCGTGGACCTCGGCGGCGATGCCGGCGTTCTCGGGGAGGCGGCTGATGGCGGTGCCGGATCCGCGCAGGCCGGCGTGGACGGTGCCCTCCAGTCGGGGGCCGAAGACCGGGTCGGCGGCCAGGGCCTTGAGGTCGCGGCGGGAGCGGGCGTCCCAGAAGACCAGCTCCACGGCGACGCCGGGGTCCTGGACGGCGATGCCTTCGGCGAGGCAGGCGTCGAGGAGGTCGGCGTCCAGCCCCCGGTAGGTGTAGCGGTCCTCGTGCAGCCGCAGCGGGCCGTCGCCGGCGCGCAGCCGGGGGGCGAAGAGGGCGAGGAGCTCGAAGAGTTCGGCGGGCATGGGCTGGCGCATGACGCCGCCGCCGCTGCGGCCGTGGGCGTAGCGGCCGGCGTACCGGGAGAACCATTCGGTGAGGCCGCCCTCGGGGACGATCCGCCCGGTCGCGGCGGCCTCGGCGGCGCCGCAGCCGAGGAGCAGGCGCAGCCAGGAGGAGGCGTCGCCGCGGCTCTCGGGGAAGAGGCCGAGGAGCAGGGCCGCGGCCTCCTCCGTCGGGGGGTGGGCGGTCAGCAGCGGGGTGGCGGCGTCCAGCAGCCGGTCGGGGACCTCCTTGCCCCGCGCGGCGCCGAGGACGAGGCCGAGGACGCGGGCCTCCTCGGCGGCGTCGAGGCCCGCGGCGCGCGCCGAGAGCCGGACGCGGCGGGCCAGGTCGGCGGGGAGCTCGCCGGGCGAGCCGGCCCAGGCGTGCAGGACCCGTACGTACTCCTCGTGCGCGGCGGCGGGCTCCAGGTTCTCGGCCAGCCAGGCCTGGTGGCCGCTGAGCCCGGTGGCGGGCAGGGCTCCGGCCCGGGCGAAGAGCAGCAGGTTGGCCCGGTGCCAGTCGGGGTCGACGGGGAGGCGGTGGGTGCGCTCGGCCTTGCGGGCCAGGGCGTGGGCGCGGGCGGCGGAGCGCAGGTGCCAGGCGATGAGCCTGTGGCCGATGGTGTCCCAGAACCAGGGCAGGTGGGCGGGATCCAGTTCCCGTACGCGCCGCTCCAGGCCGTCCACGTAGCGGCCGGGCTTCTCGTAGGCCCGGTGGATCGTGCCGAGGGCCTCGTCGAGCAGCGCGACGGCGGCCGGCTCGGAGCCGGGGTCGTGTGCGCGGGCCCAGTCGGTGTAGACGGTCGAGAGGTGCGGGTCGGCAGGCGGCTGGATCTGGATCTTCATGCGGCCGATGGTGGCACGCGCCGCCGACAGCCGGTCCGCCGTACCTACGCCGACGCCCCCGCCGGATGGTCCGGCGGGGGCGTCGGTGTGTGTGCTCGGGGGTGTCCGGCGGGTCGGGGCCGGAACCCGGGCCCGGCCCTGACCCCGCCGGACTACGCGGGTGCTCCCGAGGTGAAGCGGCGCAGGAGCGGGCTGAGGACGAGGACGGACTTGGTCCGTTCCACGAAGGGCTCGCCCGCGATGCGCTCCAGGACGCGCTCGAAGTGCCTCATGTCGGAGGCGAAGACCTGGACGAGGGCGTCCGCGTCGCCGGTGACGGTCGACGCGGACACCACCTCGGGGTACCGCTCCAGCCCTCGCCGGATGTCGTCCGGCGAGGTGTTGTGGCGGCAGTAGATCTCGATGAAGCCCTCGGTCTCCCAGCCCATCGCGGCCGGGTCCACGCGGACGGTGAAGCCGGTGATGGCGCCTTCGGACCGCAGCCGGTCCACGCGCCGCTTCACGGCCGGGGCCGAGAGCCCGACCTCGGAGCCGATGTCCGCGTAGGAGCGGCGGGCATCCTCGGCGAGGGCGTGCACGATGCGTTCGTCGAGATCGTTCAGTCGCACTGCGGGCGGATCACTTCTCTGCTGTGGCCACTTCTTCCGTGGCCAGTCGGGAGCGGCGGATGCCGTACAGGAAGTAGAACACGAGGCCCACGACCATCCAGCCACCGAAGACCATCCACGTGGCCATATCGAGGCTGAACATCATGAAGCCGCAGGCGAGGAAGCCGAGGATCGGCGTGACGGGGAAGAGCGCCACCTTGAAGGTGCGCGGCATGTCGGGGCGCTTCACGCGCAGGATGATGACGGCGACGTTGACCAGGCCGAAGGCGAAGAGGGTGCCGATGCTGGTGGCGTCGGCGAGCTTGCCCAGCGGGATGAAGGCCGCGAGGACGCCGCAGAACAGGGAGACGATCACCACGTTGGCGCGGGGGGCGCCGGTCTTCTCGTCGACCTTGGCGAAGACCTTGGGGACGAGGCCGTCGCGGGACATCGCGAAGAGGATGCGGGTCTGGCCGTAGAGGACGGCGAAGACGACGGAGAAGATCGCGACGACGGCGCCGGCGGCGAGGACGACGCCCCAGACGCTGGTGCCGGTGACGTCGGTCATGATCTGGGCGAGCGCGGCCTCGGTGCCCTCGAAGTCCTGCCACGGCATGGCGCCGACGGCGACGAAGGCGACGAGGACGTAGAGGACGGTGACGATGGCCAGCGAGAGCATGATCGCCCGCGGCAGGTCCTTCTTCGGGTCCTTGGCCTCCTCGCCGGCGGTGGAGGCGGCGTCGAAGCCGATGTAGGAGAAGAAGAGGGTGGAGGCGCCGGCGGCGATACCGCTCATGCCCAGCGGGGCGAGCGGGGTGTAGTTGCCGGCCTTGATGCCCAGGACGCCGATGCCGATGAAGAGCAGGAGGGTGACGATCTTCACCGCGACCATGATCGAGTTGACCGTGGCGCTCTCCTTGGCGCCGCGCATCAGGAAGACCATCGAGAGCAGCACGACGACCAGGGCCGGCAGGTTGATGAACCCGCCCTCGCCCAGCGGTGCGGAGACCGACTCGGGGATGGTGACGCCGATGGTCCCGTCGAGGAACTCGTTGAGGTACTGGCCCCAGCCGACGGCGACGGCCGCGACGGAGACGGCGTACTCCAGGACCAGGCACCAGCCGCAGATCCAGGCTATGAGCTCGCCCATCGTGGCGTACGCGTACGAGTACGAGGAGCCGGAGACCGGGACGGAGCCGGCCAGCTCGGCGTAGGAGAGGGCCGAGAACAGTGCGGTCAGGCCCGCGATCACGAAGGAGATCGTCACGGCGGGGCCGGCCTTGGGGGCGGCGGTGCCGAGGACGACGAAGATTCCGGTGCCCAGGGTGGCGCCGATGCTGATCATGGTCAGCTGCCACATGGTGAGCGAGCGGCGCAGCGTGCCGCCCTCGCCCTGCCCGCCCTCGGAGACGAGCCGCTCGACCGGCTTGCGCCGCATCAGCGGGTTCACGGGCTTGCGCGTCTCCGGGGAGAGCGTGGGTGCCTGGCCCTGATCGAGCACGAGGGGACTCCTTTGACACTGCGGATGGGGACGGGTCGGGCGTCGACCGCAGCGGTCCGGAGCAGTTTGCAGACAGGGGTGAGCCCGTCTGGGCATGAGGGGACCGCCGAGCAGGCGGTCCGCGCCACTCCACGTACAGGGGGTGAGCCTACGAGCAGAGTGATACCGCCCGTAATGCACCATCCTTGCACATTGGCGGACGATCGTTGCGCGGATCCGCCCGCCATGGCCGTTTGTTGCGCACGGATGATCGATCGCTGCACGGGGCATCGTCGGGCGGTTTTATTGACACCTCGTCAGATGTGCCGCAGCGTGCCACCAGGGATCCGGCCGCGCCCCACACGGCCGGCGCCGGACTCCGCTTCCCGCACCACACGCTCGTTCAGATGTTCGAGAGGGGGGTCGTGATCGTCGCTGATCCGCCGCGTCCGGCGGCGGTACCCGGCGCGCCGGGAGATCCCGCGGCCCCGGTGTGCTCCGCCGCGGTCGAACCGGGCCCGCGCGGGGTACGGGTGAACGCAGCGGCCCCGGGGAAAGCGTGGACCCCGCAGGTCGCCGCAGCGCTCGGACCGGGGGGACGGGAGCGCGACGCCACCGGGGCACCCCCGGGCCGGGCCGGCGTGAAATCCCCGTACCCGACGATCGGAGACGCGGAGTGAGACCACCACTGGGCCCCGACGGGCGGTGGCAGGACCCCGGCCCCTTCCTGCGCGGGGTCGCCTGGCTGGACAAGGGCCGCCCGGTGCGCGCCGACCCGGACGACACCATGCGGCTGCCCTGGGACACCGGCGAGCGGGCCACCCTCCCCATAGGCGTGCGCCTGGAGTTCACGACGCGCACGGCGCACGCGGTGGAGATCCGCTACCGGGCCACCGTTCCCGGCCCCACCGACGCGCTGCGCGACCTCGCGCACGGCTTCGCCCTGTGGAACCGGCACGGGCTGCTCGCCGAGGTCTTCACCGAGCCCGCCGCCGAGTCCGTCGTACGCCTCGAACTGCCCCGGCAGCACGGCCCGTTCATCCTGCACCCGCCCGAGGGGCAGTCCCCGCTGATCCTGGGGCTGCGCGGCATCGGCGGCGATCTCGCCCCCGCCCCCGAGGCCCCCCGCTGGGTGGTGCACGGGGACTCCATCACCGAGGGGTGGTGGTCCACCCGCCCCGCCCACGGCTGGCCCGCCGTCGCCGGCCGGGCGCTGGGCTTCGACACCGTCAACCTCGGCTACGCGGGGGCCGCGCGCGGCGAGCTCGCCACCGCCGAGCAGCTCGCCGCGCTCCCCGCCGACGTCCTCACCCTCGCCTTCGGCACCAACTGCTGGTCCCGCGTGCCCTTCACCGCCCCGCTGCTGTACGAGACCACGCGCGTGTTCCTCGACCTGGTCCGCCAGGGCCACCCGCACACCCCCCTGCTGCTCCTGTCCCCCGTGCTGCGCCCCGACGCCGAGCGCACGCCCAACCGTCTGGGCGCCACCCTGGGGGCGCTGCGGGACGCGATGGAGCGGGCCGTCCGGGACCGGATCGCCGCCGGGGACGGCCGGCTGGCCCTGCTGCCGGGCCGGGACGTGCTCGGGCCCGAGCACCTCGCGGACGGGCTGCACCCCAACGACGCCGGACACCAGGTCCTCGGCCTCGCTGTGGTCACGGCCCTGAGGCGGGCCGGGTTCGACGGCGGGTGAGTGAGACACGCCATACCGCTCCCGCTGAACAGGGCGCCCCCGCGGCGCCGTGTCCCCCACAAGCAGCCGGGGTCCCGGGGCCGCGCACGACGCGGCGGACCGGCCCCGGACCCGGCGGACACACACGTGGGAGAGAACACCATGGGCATCAAGCGCGGAACCACCCTGGCCGCCGTCGCGGTCGTCGTCA
Organism: Streptomyces sp. NPDC033966; assembly: GCF_055575955.1. NCBI lineage: Bacteria > Bacillati > Actinomycetota > Actinomycetes > Kitasatosporales > Streptomycetaceae > Streptomyces > Streptomyces sp. NPDC033966. The sequence continues at coordinate 88,343 of NZ_JBVIRQ010000008.1, forward strand.
CCCTGGCGGCGACCGCCTGCGGGGCGAACGTCAAGGGCGACGCGACCGGTCCTGCCGGGGCCGCGTCCGCCCAGGCCCCCGCCGCCGACCCCTACGCCGACGGGCAGCAGCCCGCACAGCAGGCCGGCGACGCCAAGCCCGCCGGCCAGCTGGCGATCGCGGGCACCGACCAGCTCGGACAGGTCCTCACGGACAGCGCCGGCTTCACCCTGTACCGCTTCGACAAGGACACCGCGAAGCCGCCCGCCTCCAACTGCGAGGGAGACTGCGCCAAGGCCTGGCCGGTGGTCGCGGCGGGCGAGGTCACGGCGGCCGCCGGCATGGACCCCGCGCTGCTGGGCGAGGTGGTCCGCAAGGACGGCGGCAAGCAGCTGACGGTGGCCGGCTGGCCCGTGTACCGCTTCGCCAAGGACACCAAGGCGGGCGACCTGAACGGGCAGGGCGTCGGCGGCACCTGGTTCGCCTTCGCCCCCGACGGCAAGAAGGCCGCGAAGGCGGCGGCCTCGCCCGCCCCCGCCGGGGCCGGCCAGGCAGCGGGCGCGCTGACGGTGGCCAAGGACCCGAAGCTGGGCGACCACATCGTCGACGGCAACGGCATGACCGTCTACCGCTTCAAGCCGGACACCGCCTGGCCCATGGTCTCCAAGTGCACCGGCGACTGCCTGGCCAAGTGGCCGGTGGTACCGCCGGTGGACCGGGCGAACGCCAAGGGGATCACCGAGAAGAACTACCTGGTCCTGGACCGCCCCGACGGCAAGAAGCAGCAGACGGTGAACTGCTGGCCCGTCTACACCTTCACCGGCGACAAGAAGGCCGGCGACACCAACGGCCAGGGCGTCGGCGGCACCTGGTACGCCGTCGCCCCCGACGGCTCGCTGATCACCGCCCAGTAGCCCCCGGCCCCCACCCGGAACCGCGCGGCCCCCGCCTCCCTCCCCCCGGGCGGGGGCCGCGCACCGTTTGCCGTGCCGGAGGCCTTCCCTAGACTCGGCCCCATGCTGCGCGTACTGGCCGTCGACGACGAGAAGCCGCTCCTGGAGGAACTCCTCTACCTGTTGCGCTCCGACCCCCGGGTGCGCAGCGCCGAGGGCGCCTCGGACGCCACGGAGGCGCTGCGCCGGATCACCCGGGCGGTGGAGAGCGGGCCGGACGGGCCCGACGCGATCGACGTGGTCTTCCTGGACATCCAGATGGCCGGGCTGACCGGGCTGGACATCGCCCGGCTGCTGGCCGGGTTCGCCCGGCCGCCGCTGATCGTGTTCGTCACCGCGCACGAGGGCTTCGCCGTACAGGCCTTCGACCTCAAGGCGGTGGACTACGTGCTCAAGCCCGTGCGGCCGGAGCGGCTGGCCGAGGCGGTCCGGCGGGTCCGCGAGCTGCTGGCCCGGCCCGCCCGGGAGCAGCAGCCCGAGCCGGAGCGGGCGGCCGTCCCGGCGCCCCGCCGGCCGGCCGGCGAGGGGTCCGCGGCCGAGCGGGCTCCGGAGCAGATCGCCGTCGAACTGGGCGGGGTCACCCGGTTCGTGGCGATCTCGGACATCGCGTACGTGGAGGCCCAGGGGGACTACGCGCGGCTGCACACCGACGGGGGCAGCCACCTCGTGCGGATCCCGCTGTCCACGCTGGAGGAGCGCTGGGCGGCCCGCGGCTTCGTCCGGATCCACCGCCGGCACCTGGTGGCGCTGGGCCGGATCGACGAGCTCCGCCTGGACGCGGGCACCACCAGCGTCCGCGTGGGCCCGGCCGAGCTCCAGGTGAGCCGCCGCCACGCGCGCCAGCTCCGGGACCTGCTGATGCGCCAGGCCACCGGCTGAGGCCCGCCCGGGGCGGACCGGCGTACGACCGCCCGGCGTACCGACGCGCCGTTCGTCGCGCGGGGACGGGCGTACGGCGATCCGCCGGGCCCGTCGGCCGCAGGGCGGCCCCCGGCGGCGCGTCGCGGGGACCGCGCGCGCCTATCGTGGACCATCCGGCCCGGGAGGAGCGATATGTCCGAGATCCAGGCGCTGTTGGACGCGCTGAGCGGACTGCCCCGTACCGGGCCCTCGGGGCCCGCCGAGGCCGAAGAGCTGCTGGCCCGGCTGCGCAGCGCGGCCGCCCGCTGGGCCGATGTGCTGTACGAGGCCCAGGAGGGCGCCCGCCGCGTACTGCCGCCGCGCGCGGAGGCGGCCCTGACGCTCGCCTTCCGGCGCGCGGAGGAGTCGTACGTGGAGCTGGAGATCGCCCTGCGCGACTGCGCGGAACACCGCGATCCGGCGGTGTGATCCAGGGGCCGGAACGGGCCTGTTGTCCCGCTGGAGGCGCTGCGTAGACTCCCAGCACCCCCTCCCCCGTCGAAGGACCTCCGGTGAACCAGACGTACGCGCTGACCGCGGTCACCGTCGTCGTCCTGGTGACGGTGCTGGTCGGTGCGCTGGGGCTGCGGATATCCCGGACCACCTCCGACTTCTACGTGGCCTCGCGGACCGTCGGCCCCCGGCTGAACGCGGCGGCCATCAGCGGGGAGTACCTCTCCGCCGCCTCCTTCCTCGGCGTCGCCGGGCTGGTGCTGCTCCAGGGGCCGGAGATGCTCTGGTACCCCGTCGGCTACACGGCCGGATACCTGGTGCTGCTGGTGCTGGTCGCGGCACCGCTGCGGCGCTCGGGCGCGTACACCCTGCCGGACTTCGCGGAGGCCCGGCTCCAGTCGCAGGCCGTGCGGCGGATCGCGGTGGTGTTCGTGCTCGGGGTGGGCTGGCTGTACCTGCTGCCCCAGCTCCAGGGGGCGGGGCTGACCCTGACCGTGCTGACGGGGGCCCCGCACTGGGCGGGCGGGGTGGTCGTCGCCTTCGTGGTCACGGCGGCCGTGGCGGCGGGCGGGATGCGCAGCATCACCTTCGTGCAGGCCTTCCAGTACTGGCTCAAGCTCTGCGCCCTGCTGGTGCCCGCCTTCTTCCTGCTGGCCGCGTGGGCCGGGGACGGCGCGCCGCGCGCCTCCTTCGACGCCGCGGCGGTCTTCCGCGAGCACACCGCCGTCACCCTCGGGCAGGACGTCCGGCTGTCGCTGGACGAGCCGCTCACCGTGACGGTGACGGGGCGGGTGGACGGGCTCGACCACGCGGACGCCCGGCTGACCCTGGCGCCCGGCCGGCACACGGTACGGGCGCACACCCGGCTGGAGTTCGCCGCCGGGACCGCCGTCCCGGAAACCGCCTCCCGGGCGGGCACGGCGAGCGACTCGCCCGGCTGGGCGAAGCCGCTGTCGGCGGGCGACCGCGAGCACCGGCTGTACGCCACGTACGGGCTGATCCTGGCCACCTTCCTCGGCACGATGGGCCTGCCGCACGTGGCGGTGCGCTTCTACACCAGCCCCGACGGCCGGGCCGCCCGGCGGACCACCCTGGTGGTGCTGGGGCTGCTCGGGGTGTTCTACCTGCTGCCGCAGGTGTACGGGGCGCTGGGCCGGATCTACGCGCCCGAGCTGGCGCTGACCGGGGACGCGGACGCGGCGGTGCTGGTGCTGCCGGAGCGGATGCTGGGCGGCCCGCTCGGGGAGCTGCTGGGGGCGCTGCTGGCCGGGGGCGCGTTCGCGGCGTTCCTGTCGACGGCCTCGGGGCTGACGATGGCGGTGGCGGGGGTGCTGCACCAGGACGTGCTGCCGCGGCGCGGGGTGGGGAGCTTCCGCCTGGCGGTGGTGGTGGCGATGGCCGTGCCGCTGGCGGGCGGGGCGGTGAGCACGCGGGTGCCGGTCGCGGACGCGGTCGGGCTGGCCTTCGCGGTGTCGGCGTCCTCGTTCTGCCCGCTGCTGGTGCTCGGGATCTGGTGGCGGGGTCTGACCCCGCCGGGTGCGGTGGCCGGGCTGCTCACGGGCGGCGGTGCGGCGCTGGGCGCGGTGCTGGCGACGCGGGGCGGGGTGGCGCCGCGGGGGTGGGCGCACGCCCTGCTGGCCTGGCCGGCGGTGTGGTCGGTGCCGCTGGGGTTCCTGACGATGGTGCTGGTGTCGCTGGCCACCCGGTCCCGGGTTCCGGCGGGGACGGCGGCGGCGCTGGCGCGGCTGCACCTGCCCGAGGGCGTGGCCGGGGAGCGGGCGGCGGGGGGCGCCTGGTGACCGGGGCGGCGCTCGGGGTGCTGGCGGCGGCCGGGGCGGTGCTGCTGCCGGCGCTGGGCTGGGCCGGGGGCCGGTGGCAGGCGCGGCGCGGGGAGCGGGCGGCGGGGCTGGACCTGGGCACGCCGGTCGAGCGGGCCACCTTCCACACGCTGCACACCGCTTCGCTGGCCGCTCCCCCGCTGCGGGCGGGGCTGACCGAGGACGCCGCCCGCAAGGCGGCGCGGCGGCTGCGGTCGCTGCTCGGCACGGAGGCGCTGTGCCTGACGGACCGGGAGGCGGTGCTGGCCTGGGACGGCCCGGGCGCCGACCACCACGAGCGGCGGGCGATGGCCCGGGTGGCGGTGATGCTGGAGTCGGGGCGCAGCCAGAGCCTGCGTACGGAGTGCCAGCGGCCGGGGTGCCCGCTCAAGTGGGCGGTGTTCGCGCCGCTGACCGGTGAGGACGGGGTGCTGGGGGCGCTGGTCGCGTACGGGTCGCGGGAGTCGGCGGTGCTGGTGCGGGCCGCGACGGAGGTGGCGCGGTGGGTCTCCGTGCAGCTGGAGCTGTCGGAGCTGGACCGGGCGCGGACGCGGCTGATGGAGGCGGAGATCAAGGCGCTGCGGGCGCAGATCTCCCCGCACTTCATCTTCAACTCCCTCGCGGCGATCGCCTCGTTCGTGCGGACGGATCCGGAGCGGGCGCGGGAGCTGCTGCTGGAGTTCGCGGACTTCACGCGCTACTCCTTCCGCCGGCACGGGGAGTTCACCACGCTGGCCGAGGAGCTGCGGTCGATCGAGCGGTACCTGGCGCTGGCCGGGGCCCGGTTCGGGGACCGGCTGAAGGTGACGTTGCAGGTGGCGCCGGAGGTGCTGCCGGTGGCCCTGCCGTTCCTGTGTCTGCAGCCGCTGGTGGAGAACGCGGTCAAGCACGGGGTGGAGGACTCCACGGAGGAGTGCCGGATCACGATCGCGGCGCGGGACGCCGGGTCGGAGGCGGTGCTGACCATCGAGGACAACGGCGTGGGGATGGATCCGGAGCGGCTGCGGCGGATCCTGGCCGGGGAGCGGGCGGGGTCCGCGTCGGGGATCGGGCTGCCGAACGTCGACGAGCGGATGCGGCAGGTGTACGGGGACGCCTACGGGCTCGTCGTGGAGACGGGTCTGGGAGCGGGGACGAAGGTCACGGTCCGGATCCCCAAGTACCGGGCGGGAGTGCACACCTCGGCCCCGGGGCCCGGCCGGCCGGGCCCGCCGCCCGCGTAGGCCGGGCCCGCCGCCCGCGTAGGCCGGGCCCGCCGCCCGCGTACGGCGGGAACGCCCGTGGCCCCGCCCCCGCCGGAAGGGGCGGGGACGGGGCCACGGGGACACCCCTAGCTCCAGCTGGCGTGCAGCGGCTTGCCCTCGGCGTAGCCGGCGGCGGACTGGATGCCGACGACGGCCTTCTCCTCGAACTCGGCGAGCGAGCCGGCACCGGCGTAGGTGCAGGAGGAACGGACGCCCGCGATGATCGAGTCGATCAGGTCCTCGACGCCCGGGCGGGCCGGGTCGAGGAACATCCGCGAGGTGGAGATGCCCTCCTCGAACAGCGCCTTGCGGGCGCGGTCGTAGGCGGACTCCTCCGAGGTGCGGTTGCGCACGGCGCGCGCCGAGGCCATGCCGAAGGACTCCTTGTACAGGCGGCCGTCGGCCGCCTGCTGGAGGTCGCCCGGGGACTCGTACGTACCGGCGAACCAGGAGCCGATCATGACGTTGGAGGCGCCGGCGGCCAGCGCCATCGCCACGTCGCGCGGGTGGCGGACACCGCCGTCGGCCCAGACGTGCTTGCCGTACTTCTTGGCCTCGGCCGCGCACTCCAGCACCGCGGAGAACTGCGGGCGGCCCACGCCGGTCATCATGCGGGTGGTGCACATGGCGCCGGGGCCCACGCCGACCTTGATGATGTCGGCGCCGGCGTCGATGAGGTCCTTGACGCCCTCGGCGGCGACGATGTTGCCGGCGACGATCGGGACCTTCGGGTCCAGGGCGCGGACGGCCTTGATCGCGTTGATCATCGACTCCTGGTGGCCGTGGGCCGTGTCGATGACGATCGTGTCCACGCCGGCGTCGAGGAGCTGCTTGGCCTTGCCGACGAAGTCGCCGTTGATGCCGACGGCGGCCGCGATGCGGAGCTTGCCGTCGGCGTCGGTGGCGGGGGTGTAGAGGGTCGCGCGCAGGGCGCCCTTGCGGGTCAGGATGCCGACGAGCCTGCCGTCCTTGTCGACGGCCGGGGCCAGCTTGCGGTGGCCCGCGTCGAGCTGGTTGAAGGCGTCGCGGGGGTCGATGTCGGCGTCGATGAGCAGGAGCTCCTTCGACATGACCTCGGAGAGCTGGGTGAAGCGGTCCACGCCGGTGAGGTCGTGGTCGGTGACGACGCCGACGGGCCGGTTGTCCGCGTCGACGACCACACCCGCGCCGTGGGCGCGCTTGGGCAGCAGCGACAGCGCGTCGGCGACGGTCTGGGTGGGCGCCAGCGTGATCGGGGTGTCGAGCACGTGGTGGCGGGTCTTGACCCAGGAGATGACGTCGGTGACGACCTCGATCGGGATGTCCTGGGGGATGACGACGATTCCACCGCGGCGGGCGACGGTCTCGGCCATCCGGCGGCCCGCGATGGCGGTCATGTTCGCCACCACGAGCGGAATGGTGGTGCCGGTGCCGTCGGGCGAAGAAAGGTCCACGCCCTGGCGGGAGCCGACCGCGGAGCGGCTCGGCACCATGAACACATCGTCGTACGTCAGGTCGTACGGCACCGAAGGACGTAGCTCACGTTCACCAGTGCGAGGGTTGAGGAAGCGCATACCACCCAGGGTACGGGGCGCCTCCGGCGGCCGTAGGAAAGGCCATGCACGGTGCTACGCACCTGGTGGAAACGACAAAGCCCCGGTCGCCGAAGAGTGACCGGGGCTAGGAGGACCCTCTACTGAGGCAGCAACTCCCGCGCTTGCTTCATCAGCACCTCGTTGACGATCAGGCGGCGGGTCGTCCGCACCTTGCCGTTGACCTCTTCTTCGACCTCTTCCATTCCGTCGATCAGCGTCAGCCGGCCCGTGTACAGCTCCGAGTGCCCGTACATGAACGCCGTGCCCTTATCGCCGTCGGCGTCCCCGCGAGCGTCCACCTCCAAGTACCACTGGACGTCGTCGAGGGTCATGGAGCCGGGCTTCGGGACAGTCAACGAGGACCATCCCGTGCAGAGGATCCAGTTCGCCTTCGACATGGCTCCTGAGACGTGACGGGCCGCGACGTCGAAGAAGCTCACGTCCGGCACCTCAGGGATTGGGATGTACCCCACGACAGCCGTGGTGCCGAAATGTCCGCTGGACGTATACGCCATAACGCCGTATGTATCGGGCCACATGTGCAACAGCGGGGACAGGGTCACACGCCCCGTCCCCGTAAGCTCTCTCGCCATTCGCGCCTCTCCTCACCCATGGGTCAGCCCCGCCCTGGATCCTGCCAGAGCGGGGCCGTCCTTCACGCGTTTTGCTGGTCAGCTGGTGAAGTCGTCACCGCACCCGGTGGGCGGGTTACCTTCCTGCCCGTCGCTGCCGGCCCCGGTCTCGCCCTGGCTGTTCTCCTCGTTACCCCGAACGATGGCCCAGCGGTCCTCTACCTCGTACATGTGCCTTCCCTTCTTTCGTTGGGTGGTGCATGACTGGTGATCCGGTGGCGCTGATCTCCCGGCTGACACAGAGGCGGTCTCCACGCCGTCGTGCGCTTACAGTCCGTCCGGCTGCCGACCGTCCAAGAGGACAGCCGGACGGAGCCTTGCCCGCCCTCGTCAAGGTCCATGCCCCGCCATGGCGGCTTGGGGCGGATCATCTTGACGAGGACGGAGTCTGATGTGCCGCTCCGGGCGTCGTTAGCACTCGGAGTACTGCCCGGAGCGGCGCCCGTCCCGGAAGGGGCGGAAGCTTAGGTGCGGGGCTCCTGCGGGCGCTGAATGCGGTCCCGCATCTTCGCCGTCAGGGCCGCCCGCTCGTCGCGCTGCCGACGTCGTTCCGCGGCGTCCTTGGCGTCGGCAGCAGCCAGGGTGCCGATCGCGTGGGCCGCCATGCCTTCCCGACGGACCGGCCGGGGGTTGTTTCTCACGGGCGCTCTCCGGCGTCACGCCCGGTCTCGCGGGTGTTGTCGAGAAGCTGATCGAGCGGAACGGCGATGGCGCTCACGAGGTCGTACTCAGGATCTGTGATCTCCCAGGTGTGCCCGCCCGGGTGCCCCTCGAAGCCGCAGCACCCGCAGTTGCTGACTTCATCCTGGGTCGGGCAGTCCGGAAGCACCAAGACCGATACGGACCACGCCCCGGTCTCCCACTGCGCCCACAAGGTCTTCCCCTGAGTGTCGTCGAGGAGGAGATCGAAGTGGGGGCCGTCCTCGTGCTCCTCAATCATGCAGCGCACCGTCCGGGCCGTGCTGAGATCAGCCTTGAGCGAGCCGAACTCCGGCCCCAGGGCGTCGAGGGCGGCCCACATCTGGGAGCGGAGGGCAGTAGCGGGTGCGTTGCACACGTAGCGTCCGAGCGTCATGGCGAATCCTCCGTCACGCGGCACTGCGGGCACCTGCACGGCGGGAACTCGACGCCGAAGCCGTCCCAGTACCCGTCACGGCGGAACCGCGCGACGTCGACGGCCCTGCGGTAGATCCGCGTGCCCGGCTTGCCGGACTGCACCCGCTCCGGCGGGCGCCTCCAGACCTGGACGACCAGGGCGGGGCCGTTCAGTCGGCGGTGCACCCGGTACTTCGTGACGCGGACCGTCATCCGCGGCCGGCTCGATGCCGCGCCGGAGCCCTCAGGCAGCGTCGACGGCGGCCTTCGGCCAGCTAACTCCCGCGTCACGGACTTCAGCGCGTCGTCGAGGCGCCGCATCTGCGAATGACTCACGCCTCCCCCTTCTCGTAGTTGGTAATGGAGCGGGCAGGGCCCCGACCTCACCGCCTTGACCCTGCCGCCCCTCCGCCGTTCAGCTGACTAGGCAGCCGACGGCGGGTCTGTGGGGTGTTCTGTCGGGCCCTCCAGGACCGCAACAAGAGCGGTGGTGCATTCGTGCGTGAACCAGGCCTCTTCGCGCTCCTGGACGGCGTCTGCGACCACCTGTCTCAGCTCCGTCAGGAAGTCAGCGCTGTAGCGGTATCCGGCGCCGCTCACGCCATCCGCCCGGGTCGGCAGTGACGCCGAATCTCGACGGCTGTGTCCGTCGCTGCGGAAAGGTCGTACTCCGGGCTGGCCGGATTCTTCTGCCTGTGCCACTGAGAGAAGAGAGCCACACAGACGTCACACCCGGGAGCCGGCTTGGGCGTGACCGGGAAGAGTCGATTCAGGTCCGCCACAACTGGCGCGTTCATCTCGTACGACACACGTCGCCCCTCACCGCGATTGCTTCGTCACTCGCCGTGTTCCTGAATCCAGGTTGGCAGTTGCAGCACGACAATGCAACTACCCGAACGAGGTTTGCAACGTTGCAAGACTGGGCTTCAACTCCCGGACTCCTGTGGGAACATAGCGGCGGAAGGTTCGTCGATGGCTCGTCTTGGGGAGGATCTGTGAACGCACCTTCAGTGCGGCGTCGGAGACTGGGTTCTGAGCTGCGCGTCCTCCGCGAAGCGGCAGAACTTTCCCAGGAAGAGGCCGCTCGACTCATCGGCATGAGCTACGACAAGACGCGTCTCTCCAAGCTTGAGAACGCCCGTCTTGGCGTTACGCAGGACGCCCTGAAGGAGATGCTGAAGCTCTACGGCGTCGACGACGAGGGGAAGCGGGAGGTGTTGCTCTCCTTGGCACGCGACGGCGCCCGGCGTGGGTGGTGGCAGACCTACAAGGACATCATCTCGCCGACGTACGCGGAGCTGATCGCTCTGGAGGATGACGCGAAGAGCCTGCGGACCTACCAAACGCTACTGCTTCCCGGCCTCCTCCAGACGGCCGCGTATGCCCGCGCGTCCATCTCGGCAATCAACGTCGGGTCTTCCGCCGATGAGGTGAACACGCGCGTTGAAGTACGTATTCAGCGCCAAGCGGCGCTTACCCGCCCCAAGCCCTTGGAGGTCTGGGCGATCATCCACGAGGCGGCGCTCCGCCCCCGGCTCGACGATCCCCGCATCATGACCGACCAGCTTCAACGGCTCCTGGACCTCATCGAGTACCCGACCATCTCAATACAGGTGATCCCGCTGACCGCTCCGTTTCATCCTGGTATCAGCGGTCCCTTTACTGTCTTGGGTTTCCCCGAGAGTGCTGACCTGGATGTAGTCCACGTGGAGGGGTTGGCGTCGGCGCTGTACGTTGAGGAATCCGCGGACGTGGCGGTCTACGGAGCGGCGTTCGAGCATCTTCGCGCGCACGCGCTCCCGCTCGCCTCGTCAGCCGACCTCATCGCGCAACTGAAGAAGGACATCAGACCATGAACGTGATCCCGAACGCGGCCTCGCACGGCCTGTCGTGGACGAAGTCGAGCTACAGCAGCGACGGCGGAAACTGCATCGAGGTGGCCACCGGTCAGCTCCCCGGCGTCGTCCCGGTCCGGGACTCCAAGGTCCCTGCCGGCCCCGCTCTCGTCGTCGGTGACATCGGATGGGGCGTCTTCGTCGAGGCCGTCAAGGGCGGTCAGCTCTAGCTCCATCAGCACCCGGCGCCCGTCTCCACTGCTGGGGGCGGGCGCTTCGTCGTGTCCAGGGAGGGCACATGAGTGAGTCGGAAGATGCAGCGTGGGACGAGCAAGCCTGCAACTTCATCGCCGACAGGTCTCGGCTGGATGCCTGGGACCAGTACGACGGGCCGTGGGGCGAGAACGCGAACGCCTTCTACCGCATGGGCGGTCGCGCACTGGGACGGCACGACACTGACCCGGAGTTCTGGCTCAGTCATGCGGTGGAGCAGCAGCACCCTGGCGGCTACTTCCGCATGGCGCTCGTGCTCCTGCGCCAGGGTAGCGGCGCGAACAAGGTGATCAGCCACCTGCGGGCGGCGCAGTTCTGCGGGCATGCCGACGCAAAAGCCCTCATCAGTGCATGGGCGTCATGCCTCAGCAACGACGTCCATGGCGAGGAAGCAACGGCGGCACTCCTCCACGCCGTCGAGGAAGCGCCGGAGGACCCAGCCTTCGCCGCGGAGGTGGCCATCCTGCTTGCCCGGCTGTTGTAGCGGTCGCAGTCACCCAGACGGGTCCGCCGGCCAGACGCCAGCCCCTCCCCCGCGCCACTCGACGAGGGACGAGAGGGCCGCCGCCTCCGGGTCCAGCTCCAGCCCGGCGCGACGAAGGAACTCCACTAGGTCCCGCATGCTCGTCGCACGCCCCAGAATGACGCCATCGACGTGGACCCTACGGCCGCCCTCGTTGTCGGGCGGGTGGACGACTACGCGAAGGCTCATAAGTTTAGGGTGCGGCGTTGACGCTCAGCCGCACCCAGTGTGAGCCGTCTGGGTGACGGTGGGGGGTCACCGGTGCGGAAGCAGGACCGCGAACCGGTGGCCGCAGGGCTCGAACTTCGCGCCGGCGCTGATCGCTTCCCCGGTCGGCTTCCCCAAGTGCGTGGTGACCTCTCGCGCGGTCGCACCGCATGCCGGGCACTCGGGGCGCGCCTCCGCACCCAAGTGAACCCACCATTCGAGCGTCATCCCGAATGGCGGACCGACGTCAGGATCTTGCCCAGGTCGGGCAGTGGGCACCTGGGCTTCGGTCCAGCGGACGTGCGGAGCGCTGTGTTCGATGCCGCCGTGTACAGGCAGGACGCATTCGATGGCGTCGGGCTGGCCAGGCTGCCACATCACGAGCCGTGCCCGGCAAAGCCCAGCGGATGGCGTTGTCATGGGCCCTACCGATACCGCTTTCCGCCAGCGCACGACAGGGCGCACGGACTCACCCTCGGAACGCAAAAAGCCCCTGCCGGGTCCCCGGCAGGGGCTCAGTCTTGACCTTCTTGGGCTACATGCCTGACACCGTGTGTTCGTCCATGATCTGGAGAAGTTCCGCGACGCCCTTGTCCGCCACGGCAGCCGAGTAGGTGATGCCTTCGCCCTCGTCGCTCGTGTAGGCAAGGAACACCCGCGATGCGTCGACCGGCAGCGTCTCGCCGGGCTCCGCCTTCGCCTCGTCAGCACCGCGCAGAAGGGCGTGCGCCAGGGCGCGGGCGGTCTCAGGCGACAGGGCAGCCACCCTGCGCAACGTCGTGAGAGGGCGGCCGTCGTCTTGGGCCACCAGGGCCACGAAGACATCGTGGCCCGTCTCGGGGCCTACCGTGACGTCGACGATGTCCCCGACGAGGTCCGCGAACTCTTCCTTCACCGTTCCTCCTTAAACGCCGGCCGGGCGTCGGTTGCTGCGGTGTCGAGCGGTGCACTCGCCCAAGTCGACGAGGACGCCGCGGGAGCCCTCCGGGGAGAACTTCCGTACGTGCCCCTGGTTCGCCCATCCTCGAACGGTCGGCTCCGCCACCCCTAGAGTCTCGGCAACCTCAGCGTACGTCCTCAGGATGGGCTTCTGAGGCTCTACCGGGGGCACCGGGGCCGGTTCCTCGTCCGCCTTCGTTTCCGACCCCTCAGCAGGCAACTGCGGTTCCTGCGGGGCTCGTTCCGGCTCCGCCACTCCAGGCGTTGGCGCATTCCGCGAGTGGATCAGCAGCGAACCACCGAAGAAGGCGAGAACGGGCCAGCCCGCGACGGCCACGCGAAGCCAGACGGGCAGGTTCGCCATGTCGAGCACTCCGGCCGTCGCAACGTTCGCCCCGAGGGACGCCGCCAGGGACAGGACGAACCACAGCCACGGACCGGGCGCTCCCTCCCCCGCTCGTCGAGCCTGCCGGATCCTGCGCCACGCCATGACGAGGAGGAGATCCACACTGACCGGGTAGGCCCATGCCTTCCAACCGGTCTGGCCGGCGGCTGCCGCGACGTCATGGATGTGGCTGAAGCTGATGGCAGCCGCGATGACGGCCTGAATCAGGATGGGGTCGACGTCACGCAGGCGGGACAGTCTTTCTCTCATGGCTCCCTCAGTGTGCGTGGTGTGTACATGGGTGGAGCCCCTGCGTCCGCAATTCGCAGGGGCTCCGGTGGTTCGCTACTACTTACCGCAGCACTCAGGTGTGTCGCAGGAGTCGTCGCCCTTGACGAGGCGGCTCCAGCACTTGACGCACAGTCCGGCGCTGCACGGGTTGTTGCTGCGGTTCAGAACGTGGTGGGTGTCGGTGTCGGCCGTGTAGGTGGCCTCAGTCTGCGTGAAGCACACCGCGCAGACATGGAGAGTGTTCGACCGGAACGACAGTCCACCCCGATTCCACCCGATCAGGGCCGGCAGGCTCCACGTCACTGCCACGTCGTCCAGGTCAACCGCGTTGATGACGCTCATTTCGTCCCCCAAGTTCGTGTGGCCCTTGCGTGACTCCATAGTGACACGCTTGTGGAGTACTCCACAACCCCTACAGCCGACCTCCGTAAGGTGCCTTACGGTCCTTCCCGCAGCATCGCCACCAGCGCACCCGACGGGAGGGTGACGACGTGGCCGGCGCGGACCTGCGTAAGGCTCCAGCCACGCGCTACGGCCTGCCGTAACAGACGCCAGTACACCTCCACATCGACGAGCGCCCACGTACCGCTCTCGAACGTCACGCGGTACACGGGCGCTCCGCGACCATGCGGCGGACGGTGATCTCCTCGCAGCGCGGGAGGATTACCACTCCCCCGCCCACGGTGCTCACCTCGACGGCGCCACCGTCCCCCAGGATTCGCGGCTCCCGTGCCGCCACCCACTCACGTCCGTGGCGGGTGAAAACGTCGTGGCGCAGGATCCGGTGGGCGACGGTGGGGACGTCCTTCAGGACGCTCATCGTGATCACGCCCTCGACGCCGTGGCGAGCGCGACCGTCATGACGCGGGTCAGCTCGACACGAGACTTCGCGGGCATGCACCGCACCGCACTGTCGAATGCCTCGACGGCCTCCGCCTCGCTGTCGAACTCCGCCGTCACGTCGTCGTCCGTCGCGTCAACGCGTCGCAGGATGTAGCGCTCCTCGAACTGCACGGTGCCTCCTCAGTGAGTGACTCGCGAATAGGTGGAGCCCCTGCGTCCGCAATTCGCAGGGGCTCCGGGGTGACGTGCTACAGCACCTCGTAGGACTGCGACCACCCCTTCATGGTCTTAGCGACGTCGGCCGGGTCCACGTCCAGGTACCACATGCGACCCTCCTCGTCACGGAAGTCGAAGAGACGCCCTGACGGGGACACGCCTTCCACGTCCCCCACGGTGGTGAAGTGGACCTTCCCCGAGGGGGTGACGCGGGTGAAGCGGATGCGAGCACCGGCGGTGATGGTGGCAGTCATGGCGTCTCCTTCAGTAGCGGGAGCGTGCGTCCCTGGCGTGACTCCATCATGACACGGTTATGGAGTACGCCACAACCACCTTTCGCCGGTCAGACCATGATGACGAGGACGGCCATCACCAGGGCCGCCAGGGCCAGCGCGACGAGGGCGTGAAGACCGGGGTCGTCGGACCACTGGAGTCGGCAGCGCCGGACCGACGACGCCCAGATGACTCGGCCGCGCGCGTCGCGCACGTGGTACGGCTCCAGCAGATCGGCGTAGTAGTCCACGGCCGTCAGCCTCCCGCGGGTGCCGACGTAGAGCCCGGTGGGGGTGGAGGTGATCGCCACCCTGTCACCGGGGCGAAGGGGCCGTCTGGTCATGTCGTCTCCTGGCTTTTGGGCCAGCGGTGCGCGCTGGCGCATTCGAGGTGGGCGAACAGGGCGTCGCCCTTGATCCGGCCGACCACGCGCATGTGCCCGGTGCTGTCCCCCGGGCAGTAGACGCAGTCCCACCCGTCCAGCTGGAACGGCGTCAGCTCGTCGAGCGGCGGGAGGTCGAAGGGGTAGGGGTGGATGCTCACGCCGCCTCCAGCTCGTACGGGTGGTACGCGGCCGGCATCTGGTGCGGGTCGTCGTCCAGGAGCACGGAGTAACAGGCGAAGCATCCTCGCGTCTGCTTGATGGTGCCGAAGCTTCCGGCGGGGACGATCGTCTCGTCCTCCCCCGTCACCGGGGTGTCGACGGTGGTCCGGATGCGCTGGCCAACGGTGAACTCCATGGGTCCTCCACTGGGTGTTGGGTACTTCGAGTGCCCCGGGTGAGCTACGACGCTCGTACGGCTTGACCGTCCCGGGGCCGTGTCAACGCGACTTGGACGCCACAGTGACTTCCGAAACACGGACCACATGCCAGGTGCCGGGCACGGCCACCGCGTCAGCTTCCATGGCAGCTACCGCATCCGACTCGCGGTCGAATTCGGCCAGTACGCGCCACGACCCCGACGGGGCGCGGTAGTAAAGCCGGTACTTCTCTGGGCAGTTCACGAACGTTCTCCTATGCGGTCGGAGGGTGCTTCGAGTGCCCCGCCGCGGATTCGAACCGCGCACCCTCCGAGGGGGGCGGAGGGCGAAGCCTTTGCGGAACGGTGGTCACTCACAGAAGGCGGGCGCGCTCCCCTGCCTGTGCTTCAGGTTCATCTCCGACGCCCACTTGCCGGCACCTGCTCGGGTGGCGAAATAGGCGCGCGGACTGTCAGCGCCGTTCAACTGCGCCACCAGGCCAACGGTGTCATCCGCCACGGCCCACGGCATTCCGGGCAGCACCGAAGCGCTGACGACGAAGAATCGAGTCACCTGCCCGCGACCTTACGGAGACGCGCGGGGGATTCCGTGCGCTGGCCATGGTACGGACCGCTGGACCACTTGACCGTAACGTCCCACTCGATCAGTACGACATGCCCCACTGCTCCGGGACGGCGGGTGTGGGTAACCTCGTCGCCCAGATAGACCGTCTCCAGGCTTCGGCAGTTCGTGCGTACGGCGCCGGTGAACGATGTTTCCATCTCTCCTCCTTCGGCCTGCCTCATCAGCGCGGGGAGGCCACCCTCCGCGGACGCCCCTGAGGGCGTTTCGGCTAATTGCTGTGCTTCTCGACTTCCAACTTTCGCCAACTGGCCGCGAAGCAGATCCAGGATGTGAGAAGAAGGAGCACCGCCACGACCGGCAGTGCCGGGCTTCCCACGCCGTGAGCCCCAACGAGCCCCAGTACGATCGTCAGCCAGGTAGTGATCAGTCCTGCGGCGCACAGCTGGTTGCTGGTCATCGACATCTCTCCTCCAGTGGCCTGCCTCATCAGGAGTGGGAGGCCATTCCCACCCGACGCCCCGAAGGGCGTTTCGGTTAGTTGAAATACGCGTCCGAGTGATCCCACGCCGGTACGTAGCCGTCCGACGCCCCTTCGTCGCACGTTGGGCAGTAACCGTCACAGTGATCAGTGGGACGCTCGATGAAGAGCGCGGTACACCCCCGGCACATGCTCGTAATCTGGCCCGAGCGTCGGACGTCCTTCGCGGATACATACGGGTCAACGTTTCGCATAACTCCCCCTGCCCTCCGAGTGTGTGCTTCGAGTGCCCCGGGCCGGATTTGATCCGGCACCGTCGCGGCTTGGCCGGGGCGGGTGGTGCAGTTACAGCGTCTCGTCGAAGAAGGCGACGACCCCATCCCGGAGGAACCAGTCCCCGACGTCCACGAGGTCCGTAGGGGCGATGACGTGATCGCACGAAGCGTTTGTGCAGCCCAGCACCGTCGAGCGGAGCCGCGCGAACTCCCCGATGTTGCAGACGCCGCACTTCGGCTTGATCAGCATGGTGCACCTCCTGGAGTTTCCGTAAGTCCCTTGCGTGACTCCAGTGTGGCATAGTTGTGGAGTACTCCACAACCCCACCTAAGGGGTCAGGATTCCTCCAGATACAGGGCGACCTTCAGCACGTCGGGCGCTTCCGCGTGGGGGAAGAGCCGCATGGCGGTTTCGAGGAGTTCCAGGCGGGTGGGCGGACGCAGCCACGACGGGTCGACGGCGGGTGTCGGCGCCGGGTCGTCGGCCCGTACTACTTCCTGACACCACCACAAGCCGTCCTCGTCGCCGTGAATGCCGTCACCGAACTTGACTAGGAACGGCGATTCGTCGTTGTCCCGCAGCTTCAGCACTCCGACTCGGCCCACGAAAGATCCCCACCTGGGATCTTCGGCCTTCGTCACGCGCACACGATCACCCACCTCAACGCACTCAGGAGCGGCCGGCGTTGCGCCTCCCCCGTCCACCTCGTCCGCCAGAGCGAGGATGCTGCGGGCAAACATGCGGGCGCTGTCGGCGCTCGCGAACACATCCTTGGTTACTTCGCCGTCGCCGATGGCTTCGAAGATGAGCGGGTGGTGGCTCCCGTCGTGGTCCGTGGTTCGGCGGACTGCGATGCGGTCTCCGTCGTACACGCAGCACGACAGGGTGTGGTCGGTCACGATCTCTCCTCGCGTGAGTTCGGTAGGTCCGTAAGGTGCCTTACGGAGGTCACATGTCGTCGGGGTCGACGGCCATCAGGTCTCTCAGCTCGTCCACGGCGTAGCGGACGTCGTCACTCCAGAGCGCCGCCTCGTCAGGGCGGACGCCCTGGACGTCGTAGGCGTCGAGTGAGGGAAGTCGGGTCATGATCGTTCTCCTGGTAGGGTGCGTGCCTTACGCGACTACGCGGAAGGCAGTGGCCACGGAGCGCGCCCGCTCTACCCCCCGGTGGCGCATGGTGCTGACATGGCGCTTGTGCACTCCCAGCTCGTTGCAAAGCTCTTCGTCAGGGATTCGCTCCATGCCGATGCCGTAAAACGCGCGCAGAGCGTAGGCGTGCGCGGGCTTGACCTGTGTCAGCAGCCAGCGCGCCAAGTCCCGCTTATCGGTGATTGAGGCAAAGTCGCTTTCAGGGTCCGGAATGGTCTCAGCCAGGGTGTGAGCACTGTGCGGGTCGTAGTCCGTGGAGAGGGACACAGGGCAATCCAGAGACAGCGGCGCGGAAAGGATCTCGATGAGAGCTATGAACGTCTCACGCGCTACTTTCCGGTGCCGGTCCGCCGTGGACACAAGCATCCATGCTCCCTCGATGTCACCCTCCGCCTGATGCAGCGCTTGCTTAACCCGCAGTACGGCGGTGGGATCCACGGTGAGCCCCACCGTGGACCGGATCCACTGTTCCGCCACGGCGCGCCGGCATCCGCGGTAGGCGAAGGTGTGCAGCTTGGCCGCAGACGCCTCCGTGTTGTAGTCGCGGACGTGCTCCATGAGCGACACCCGCGCGTCCTGAAGCAGGTCCTCGGCTACTTCGGCAGGCGCCGTCGGCGCCACCGACCGCACGATGCCCCGGAGGATGGTGTCGTGAGCCTCCACGATTTCCCACATGGCGTCACGATCCCCACCCTGAGCGGCGCGGATGAGTTCGTCAGTAACCAGGGCGGCCGTCATGTCGTTCTCCTCATGAGTGCTTTTGGTGACAGGGGAGTTATGGGGGGATGCAGGGAAGAGTCATCACTAACATTTGTGACGTGGGTCACTCATGTGGGGCTGGGTGCAGATACGACGAAGCCCCCGTCCCTCGTGGAACGGGGGCAGGTCCGTAAGGTGCCTTACGGAGCTATGTCGTCAGGTCGTACATGGGGATGGCCAGTGCGTCAGCCATCGTGACGTCGGCGCGGGCCAGAGGGCAGGCGTTCCAGCCGGTGAGGCGGTAGAGGGCCCGGACTTCAGCCCAGACGATGTGGTGCTCGCTGACCAGTAGCGCGCCATGGACGCCGGCGACTTCCGCAAGCTCCCCGCGCTCGTCGGCCGTTCTCTGCGGCCCCGTCATCACGATCATTCACGCCCCCGAGGTACGAAGATTGCGTCCTCCCCTTCCCAACGGGCGAGTGCGCGATCCATTGATGCGGTGACGCCTAGCACGTATGCGGTGGCAGCGGCCAAGTACGAGGCGCCGATCTTGAGTTCGTCGTGCAGCGCCTGACGCGCGTCGTCCAGTGCAATGTCCTCAGTGGGACGAGAGGGCCCGCGCGGTGCAGCGCGGCCGGTCTCATCCGGGGCCGACCGCGGATTACGGCTGCGGGCGGTCGTAGCGTCGTCGTAGGCAGCGGACATCTGACGCAGCTCATCGAGCGCCCCCTGAAGACGTTCGACCAGATGTGACAGCTGATGTTCGCTGGCGTGGTCGACAACGTAAGTCACGCTCTGCTGCGGCGCAATCGCCGTGCGGCTTGAATATGCCAGCCGGTTCATCAAGAAAACTCCCCCTCTGTCCTGATATGGAAAAACCGCGTCGCACGGCGGGGCTTATGGCGTACTCCCCATCCCACCTGCGGATATGACGTACGCCACAAGCCAACGTTCAATTTTTCAGCGAGACCAAACCGTGACCTTATGGAGGAGTCGTGAACGTCCGGATCAGCCACGGGCGCAGCTCTCCGTATTCGGAGTGTCGCGCTCCGCTGACGTATCGCCAGCTAGGAGGGCCACCCAAGCCGTAATGTCCGTATCCGACTTGGCCCGGTTGCAGTCGCGGCACGCCGGCGCCAAGTTGCCCCACTCGTGAAGGCCGCCCTTCGCGAGCGGAGTGACGTGGTCCACCTCCGGCACAACGTCGCCCCCAAAGTCGGCGCCACAGTAGGCGCACGACCACTCATCCTCCTCTTCCCAAAGTGCGAAAACCTCGTGCCGCGAAGGACCACGTGGCGGTTCGACAGGCCGCAAGACAGGAGTAATGCGGACAACCCGGGTGCCTCGCAGCGAGTTTGGTGGTCTGTTTCCAGCCGATGGCCGGACTGCTGTCGTCACACTGCGTACAGGATCATGTGGTCCTCGGGCCGTCATGCGCGCGCCAGTTCAGCGGCTGCTGCCGCCTCCGGGTGCGCCGCGTACCACGGGTCGTTTTCGATCATGGTTGCCACCTTCTTCATGTACAGGGAGCCCCAACTCCGCCCGCCGACCTCCGGATCCGTGTCGAGCGGGACGCCGAAGAAGTCCATCCGCATGGCCGCGCCCACCTCCCGCGCCACGTCCTCCGCGATGTCGTCGGGGGCCGACCCAAGCACCTCGTCGTGAATCGGGAGGTACAGGAACTCGTCAACGAAGCCCTTGTCGTCCATGTCGATAAGGGCCTGACAGAGCACGTCACGCGCGGTCGACTGGACCACGTAGTTCGTGGCCGCGTACACCCGGTCCCGGTCAAGCGGCAGACGCCGGCCGACGGGAGTCCAGACGACGTAGCCGTCCGCCCTCGCGGTGCGCTGGAGCTTGGAGGAGTACCGCTTGATGGCCCGGTACGTCCGGTCGTACGCCGAGATGGCCTTCTGGACGTCGGGCAGCGGCGCCCCGGTCTGCCGACTGAGCGTTGTCGCACCGCCCCCGTAGACCTTGCCGAAGCCGACGCCCTTGCAGAGCTTCCGGTGGAAGGTCGTGTAGTCGGGCCCGTAGATCAACTCAGCCGTGAATCCGTGCAGGTCCCTGCCCTCCGCGATGGCGCGCTTCATCACCGACTCGTCCGCCAGCGCCGCCAACACGCGCATTTCGACGGCCGCGTAGTCAACGCTGAAGATCCTGTGGCCGGGCTCCGGCAACAGCGCTCGCCGGATCGTCCAGTCCCCCGAGGGAAGTTGCTGAAGCGGCGGGCCGGAAATGGACATGCGGGCCGTTCTGGCCTGGAGACTGTTCACCCTCGGGTGGCACCGACCGTCGACGTCGAGCCCATCCCGCATGGCTATGCCGTAGCTCGTACTCCACTTCCCCGCACGCTTCGACCGGAGCACCGCATCCGCAAGGAAGTTCGGACTCCGCGTCCCGCGCGGCTGCCAGTGCTGGTCGAGGTCAGCAAGGTCGAGCAAGATCGACTTGTCCACCTTCAGGGCTCCACTGTCAGTGGTCTCCGTTAGCGTCTCGCCCATGCCTACGAGAGCAGCCGACACCTGCGCCGGAGAGTTCACCGACGTCACGCCGTACTTCCGTGCCCGGGCGGCGTGATGGCCCGCTTCCTCCTCCAGCCGGCCCACGAGGCCTTCGACGTACGGCCGGTCGACGAGCATCCCCCGCCGCTCCATGCGGGCGCATATAGACATGATTCGGTGCTCGAAGTCGACGAGGCGCTGAGGGATTCCAGCCTGCCTCAAGCGTGCTTCGAGCACTGGCAGGAGTCGAGACACGAGAATTGCGTCCAGCCCTGCGTACTGGAGGTAGGTCGGGTGGTTGATGTCGATCGCACGCCACCCCGTGGCCTTCGTCTCCCCGATGCTGCGGAAGACAGCCGTCAAATCTTCCTGCGTGTCCGGGGCCGACGGGTCAACATCCCGGGCGCACAGCTCCTTCAGCTTCAGCCCGTATCCGCCTTCGTGTCGAGGTCGCGGATCGAACAGGTGAGCGATAATCTTCGAGTCCGTCGTCTTCGGCCCCAGCACTTCCAGTGGGGTCCGCAGGTGCCTGTCCAAGACCAGAAGATCGAAGGTCGCGTTGTGGAAAACGAGGTGCGGCAGCGTCAGAAGTGCCCGCCGTGCGGCGTCCTGAACCGCCGGTCGGCCTTCGACCTGGAGCACCCACGCGTCCCGCGGGTCGCCGAACTGGACGGTCCGCAGGCCGTAGGACGGGCTGAAGGTGTCCAGGCCCGTCGTCTCCGTGTCCGCGCCGACGGTCTCACCCGACCGTGCCTTGCGCTCCACCCAACGGGCGAATGCATCCAGGTCTGCGGACGTCTCAGGCACGTGCGTCAGGGTCTCTTCGCCCGCGACTGTGTACGGGAAGAACTTCATGCTGCTGCCTCCTCTCGTGGCTGCCCGAAGATGTCCGCGGGGCCGGTCCCTTCAGTCCCTGCCGCCGGTACTGCTTCCGCATCCCGCTGTGCCGCCTGCACCTCTGCGTCAGACGCAAGACGGATCCCGTCGAATCCCCACTTCCCGCCGGCTCCAGCACGTCGCTTCGTGAACCCGCGGCTCTCCAACTCCACGCCCAGGGCCCACCCGGACAGCACTTCCTTACGGCTGAGCCCCGCGTCCTCCGTCCACTCCGCGTAAGCCCGTCGGACAGCCATGGGAGCAACTCGCGCATCTGGCTCCTGAACCAGACGCGCGGCGATGAACTCGGCAAGGCGGTCTTCGCTCTCGCGGTAGTCCTGCGTCGCGGTCGACACGGATCCAGGCTCCTGGAGCCCGTGCTCGTACCACTCCTGAGCGCCCCGCACGGCCCATGCGAGGATCCCTTCCGCCTCCGCGCGAAGCTGGGCGGGAAGGGTCTTGTCCGCCTTCGCGCCGCGGAACGTCGCTTCGAACGGCACCAATTTCACGCGTCGCCAGACGCCAAGATCCTGTGACAGAATCGCCGGCTTGTAGTTGCCCGCCACCATCAGCAGGAAGTTCGGAACGTAGGTGAACGGCTGCCCGTACAGCCTCCGCGCCGTCACCGGGTCCCCGCCGGTCAGTTGCTTGACGAGGGCTTCGGCCAGGCGGCTGTACTTCTCCGTCTCGCTCGCCGTCACGAGCCGCGCACCGCGGAGTTCGGCAAGCTCCGGCGAAGCCTGCCCGACGGCTGTGCGCTGCTCGAACGTGCTGAATTCCGTCGACTTCGTGACACCCTTGAAGACGTTGAGGAGCGCATCCAGAAACACGCTCTTCCCGTTCGCCCCCTGCCCATGCATGAAGGCGAAACACTGCTCAGCCGTCGAGCCCGTCACGCCGTAGCCGACGAGACGCCGCATGAACGCGGGCATCTCCGGGTGATGCGGGAAGACCTCCGTGAGGAAGGATTCCCACCTAGTCGCCTGTGCCTCCGGGTGGTAAGCGACGTCGAGGCGCTTCGTGATCATGTCCTCCGGCCGGTGCGGGTGAAGCCGCCCCGTGCGCAGGTCGATGGTTCCGTTCGCGACACTCAGCAGCTCCTCCCGCGCGTCGAAGTCGGCCGCCCGCGCGGGCACTCCGGGAACGGAGGGAAGCTCTTTGATCACTGCCTCGATGCTCTTGTTGGTCAGCGCCTTCAACGCCAGCCGACGGTTCGCTTCCTCGCCGGTCGCGATCAGCTCCGCGCCCATCAGGTGAAGCTGACGCCGTACCTCCGCGTCTCCCGACGCCCAGATGGTGCCGTCCCAGACGAGGAAGCCAAGGCCGTTTGCGTGCCTCACTCCCCCGCCGGAGCGGGCCATGAAGTCGCGAAGGCGGACCGCCAAGCCGACGTCCGTGTTGTCGAACATCTGGCGCGCGCTCTCGCTCATCGTAGAGAGAGCGGCGTCCGTGGCGGGGACGTCAGGGGCGGCCGGCGGTACGGGGAGCTTGGCCTCCAACTCGACGACAGGAGCCGACCGGACCGCACGGTGAAGCTCTGCGGGGAAGGTGTCCGGCGTGCGCTCACGCCAGGCGGTGAGATCCTCCTTGGCGTTGGGGAAGGAGAGGCGCCGTACCGTCTGCCCGTCCGCCATCAGAGCCGCAGCAAAAGCGTTGTTGCCGCGCTCCCCCGCCGTGTCCGGGTCAAACGCCAGAATGACATCTCGCCCACGGAGGCCAACGACGAGTTCAGCAACGAGCGCCGCGTTATTCGCCAGTCCTGCCCCCCGGATGATCAACGCGTCGTACCCGACGCCGACCGACGTCAGGCCGTCTCCCGGCCCCTCCGTGATCAAGATGGTGTCGTATCCCGTACCGGCGGAGAGAACGCCGTACTTGGCCCACACCTTCGTGCCGACATTGGTCAGGCTCATCCACCGGGCCCGGCATCCTCCCGCAATGTCCCGCCCCTGGAGTCCCCGCACGACGCCATCGAACCCAGCGAGCGGCACCGTCAGCCGCGGGTGCC
This sequence comes from Streptomyces sp. NPDC033966, assembly GCF_055575955.1. Classification (NCBI taxonomy): domain Bacteria; kingdom Bacillati; phylum Actinomycetota; class Actinomycetes; order Kitasatosporales; family Streptomycetaceae; genus Streptomyces; species Streptomyces sp. NPDC033966. The sequence goes on from NZ_JBVIRQ010000008.1 coordinate 112,091, forward strand.
GGTTGAACCCCCGGGACAGCCACGGCTGTGAACGGTCGGCAGGGTGGGCATACCCCACGCCGAGATCCTCCGCCGTCTCCGGGGAGAGTCCGAACCGGTCACTCATGTACGTCCGCGCCGCCGTTGCGCCAGGAGTTTCGCTCATCAGCTGCGCGGCGCACTCGTCGACGAACATCCGCAGCCCGGCAATCTCCGCCACGCCAACGGATTCCACCGGAGCCGACGAAACAGTCCGCGCGCCGTCGCCCTGGACGTCGAAGAGGTCGCCAGGACCGATGCCGGTCTTCCTCAGGATGTCGATCGTCGGGCACCCAGTGCGGCACACCATGAGAAGCCGCCCGTCATCCTTCAGCGTCAGCTTCAGCGACGGGTGCGCACGGTCATTGTGCGCCGGGCAAAGGGCAAGGTAGCCGTCATGGTCCTCCTCCACGCCCTTCAGCCGCGCAAGGATGTCGGTCAGTCGCAAGGCCTCTCCCCTCGTGAGTTGTGCATGTCGAAGGGGCGCCCCGGAGGACGCCCCTTCATGCGGTGTTTGGTTGTGGTGCTAGTCGTGCGAGTAATAGTCGACCGCGATACCGTCCCGGCGGACGATCACCTGTGCATGATCTCCGAACGCGTCCATCAGTACGTTCTCGAATTCTCCGGACTCGACCACACCTCGAAGTGCCTGGACCCGGTCGTATCGTGCCTTGTCCGGCCCTTCGTACGGCAGATACTCCCTGGTCTCCCACTGATAGGGTCGGTATCCGAGGGAGGGATGCGAGCTGTTCTCGGCCTCCAGCTCGTAGAGGTCTTCGACCTCCGCGTCCGCGTCAGTGCGTACCCACAGTCCGTACGCGGAGAATTCGCACGGGTCGCCGTCGTTGAAGTATGGCGTGTACTGCTTCCACCCGAACTCAATAATCGTGGGATCGTCGAGGACAGCCTGTATGACGGGCTGAAGCTCCTCAATCGGCCTCTGAGTCACGCGAGTGCTCGCTTCGGAGTAATCTCCTTCGACGGGAATGCCTAGGAAGTTTCGTGCACTGGTCACGCTGCGCCTCCTTCAGGCGTACTAAGCAGCAGGTGCGAGAGCGGTACGGCCTTGCGGCGGGTTCCGGACATCCACGGAGAGATGGTCATACCAGCGATGTAATCCGTCGGCGAGGGGAGCCAGCCGAGGTCCTCCAGGATGTGCCGTTCGGCGATCAGGCGGACGGGAATCTTCCTTCGCCCAACCGTCAGGGTGTCTCCGAAAATGCGCTGACAAAGGTAGACACCTGCCGTGTGGTGGTACAGCGACCTGTGCCGGACGTCGCCGATTATCTGCTTGGAGCTGTCGATGAACTCCTCTATCGGGAGGTAGTCCTCCGGCGTGCCTCCCCACTTACGGGCGGCTGACTGCGCGTGGTGCCAAGAATTCACGCGGCCTCCCGGTGTTCAGCGTCCATGAGCGCATACGCCGCCGGAGCGACACCCTGAAAGGCCGTCTCCATGGCCCGCAGCCTGTTCATCAGCCGCACGTCGGTCGCAAGGTCCCGCACGACGTACGCGTCCGCGGCCCCCTTCATCCGCCGCTTGACGACCGCGCAGCCGAACGGCTGTCCAGCATGGGCCGCCTCCCGGTTGGCCTGCGCGATGTAGTCGGCGAGTGTGATCGTCTTCTCCGCCTTCGCCTCGACGGCATGAAGGTAGTAGCCGTCTATGTCGCCGATGTCGAGCCGCCCCATCTGTACGTTGCGGCGTGCGGCAGGGTTGTGGTGGTCGCGTAGATAGGCGACGAGGGCGGACTCCCACGTGGTGCCCTTGGCTTTGGAGGGGTTAGCCATCAGACCATCCCCTCTCGGTTCATCACGTGCACGAACGCCCCGCGCTTCAGCGCCACGCCGGCCGCCTCCCAGTAGCGGGGCCAGTCCTTCCGCGACGTGGCGGCTGCGCGGATGTAGATGCAGTCATCGGGCCCGGCGCTGCGGACGTCGCCCAGGGCGGGCGCATCGGCGTCGTCGATCAGGTACAGGGCGCCGCTCACTGTGCGGTCCGCCTAATGTGGATGCCGTGCGACGGCCGCAGCGAGCACCGCCGGCACCGCGTATGCGTCCGAGTCGTCCACGACGGTACGACCTTCACCGGGTCGGCTTCGTGGGGGTCTTCACCTTCAGCGTCGCACCCCGGGCACGAGTCCCGCATAAGACCGTAGCCGTGCGCGCACAACACCTGTTCCATGGTCTCTCCTCCGTGGTCTCCCAACGCCGCAACCCCCGGACCACGTGGGCGCCGGGGGCTGAAGGAAGGGGAAGCTAGACCTTGGTCAGGGGGCCGTACGCGCTGAGGACGTACTCAAGCGAGTCGCTGTCGTCGTGGATCTCCCCGCCCCAACAGATGCCGCGCACCTTGCCGTCGGGCATGCGCTTGAAGCGCCAGGCGTCCCGATCCTTGTCGCGGTACTCGGCGCTGAGGTCGTACGCCACGCCGTCGTGCACATAGGTGCTCGACAACTCCTCGTCGACGAGTTCGACCTTCTGGCAGTACCAGTAGCCGTCACGCTCCCCGTGGCGGCCAGGACCAAACCGAACCTTGAACCGTGTGCAACTACCCTCCATGCCTTCCACGGTGCCGGTAAGACCGACGAAGTCACCGGTCTGGAGGAAGGGGTCGTCCACCACCACGCGCACCCGATCCCCCACCTTGATTTCCCGTGCCCCCACCTTCGACAGCCCGTCTTCGCGCGGCGTCGAGTGGCGTCCGTTCGGCTGCTCGACGATCCAGTAGCGCTCTCCGTCGCCCGTCGCGATGAACGGGCCGGCGACGATGGGCCCGCGGATGCCTATCAGGGCGTTGCGCACCTCGTCGCCGACGGCGAACTTCGGCGTTGCTGAGAGCGCATTCACCGACGCGGACGTCTCACGTCCGCTGTCCAGCCGAATCACGTAGCAGGTCTGTCCGAACGTGTTCTCGTAGGGGCCGTACGTCACTAGCCCCCGTCCCTGGGACTCGTGCTGAACCGTGTCGCCAACCTTGAACGTCACTTGCTCTCCTCCGCGATGCCGATGACGACGACGTGTTCCGCGCTGACTGTCTGCTCCGCCAGCGTCGCGCGGGCGATGAAGCCGGAGTCCCGGCCGGTGGGCTTCACCTTCAGCATCGGGACGATGCGGCCAGCCCGGCGGTCACTCTTCGTCTCCAGGACGACCGCCTCACTGTTCCGCACGCGGTTGCCCTGACGCGTCGGGTAGGCAATCAGGACGCCAGGGCGGATCTCGGCCCCGGTGAAGTCGGTGAGTCTGGCCTTAGCCATTGATGCTCTCCTCCGTGTATGCCTCGTGCTTCATCAGCCACTTGAAGGCGTGGTACGCCTGTTGGGGCACCACGCCATTCCCGATGCGGCCTAGCTGTTCCTTGTGCGTCAGGCCCGGCACGTCGGTGACCCATCCTGGCTCCAGGCCCATCAGCCACTCCGCGAACTTCGGCGCGAGCTTCAGCCCACCGCGCGGACCGCGGACGATGGGCACCGGGGCCGCTGTTCCGCGGATGCACTCCCACCGGTAGATGGCGCGGGCGAAGTCACCCCACCACTCAGCCGGCGAGTGCGGCCCGTCGTCAGGAAGCTCGTCGTCCGGATCGACGTTGAGGAGGAAACAGACCTCGTCCTCCAGCGTCGGCCCGTGCCCGCCCGCCTTGCGCTTGTCCGGATGCTGTGCGGACCCGTTGTGCGCCAGATTTGCCGTGGGGGTCTTGAAGAGCTTTTCCGCCTTCTCCCTGGGGAACAGGCGGCAGACTGCTGTCACGAGGTCATCCCCGCCGGATCCCGGCCGGTCCCGCTTCGCATAGTCCGGTCCGCGGTAGGCGTCAGCGACCGTCGGCGTCGGCAGGTGTGGCAACGCAGAACCAGCGGTCCCGATGATGCGGAGCCCCGATGTCGGAAGCTCGTAGAGTCGTCCACCGCGCGTCATACCCGATGTCGTGAAGCGATGTGAGCACCGACTCTTGTCCCCGATTTCGGAGTGCTCCCACGTTCTCCAGGAAGACGTGTCGCGGTCGAAGTACCCGTATGCCTTCAGCGATGTTGAACCAGATTCCGGAGCGCTCACCCTTGATTCCCTCCCGCTTACCCGCATTGCTGATGTCCTGGCAGGGAAATCCCGCTGTAATTGTGTCGATGCCCTCTTCCAGCAGTGCGCCCCACGACTGGTATCGGACGTCACCGATATTGGGTGCGTCGGGGAATCGGTGTGCCATGACGCGGCAGGCGGCTCCATGTACCTCCGCGACTACGGTGACCTTGTCGCCCGTCAGAGCTTCTACAGCCAGACCCAAGCCGCCGTAGCCGGCGCAAAGTTCGAGGATCGGCATTGTCTCTCCTCTTCGTGTGCGTAGAATCGTGGATGCGCCCGCTCCTCCCGACCGCAATTCGGAAGGAGCGGGCGCAGTTCGTTGCCGTCAGGCGGCGTCGGCCAGCGGCTGAGCGGCCTCGTAAGCGCCGAAGATCCGGATATCCGGCACGTTGTACGAAACCGTCTGACCCGCCCGCGGACCCTTCGACGGAACGTAGGTCACGTTCTTGATCGTGAGTGACGCACGGATCTGCTGCCCGGCGTACTTGTCCAGCTCCTTGAAGAGCTTGGGCAGTTCGTTGACGAGCGACCAGGAGCCGGAGTTGAAGCGCCAGACGCCCAGATCCATCGCCTCCGACAGGCGGAACGTGATGTCGATGGAGGGCTTCGGTCCGCGCATCTTCTGCGCCTCGAACTTCCGCTCCGCCATCAGCGAGGGGCACTTGCACGGCTTGCCCTTGTCCTCTTCCGGGGAGAGGAACTCGAAGCCATCGCAGTGGTGGGTAAGGCCGGCGCCGGGCATGAACATCTTGAACGAGGCATCCACCCCGTCGGGCTCGATGACGATCTGCACCGTGGAGGCATCGGTCAGGATCTGGAGGTTGTCCTCCTTGTCCGTCTCCCAGCTCTCTGGCTCTCCGCCCAGCATCTCCGCGATGCGGTCGGCCACCACGGGGTCCCCCGTCGTCACGCGCCATTCGTTCAGGCTCTCCGGGGTTTCCTTGCCGTTCACCAGGATCAGCCGGCCGGAGCGGAAACGGCCCACAGTGTCGTCAGAGAAGCTCGTCCGCTCCTTCGGAGCTGCGTCGGGGTCGGTGTCCCAGATGCGAGTCAGATTGTTCGCCAAGGCGTGAACCTCCGTGAATATGTGTGTAGGTTGTGAGTCGCTTCCTGCTCACAGGGGAGTTATGGGGGGACGGAGCGCGAAGTCATCACCCGAATTTCACCGCGTTTCGACGCCGGGCTGAGGGGCCGCAACCCAAACGGTTGAGCCGTCGTCGTCCATGCCCATGCAGACGAGACCAGGGGCTCCGTAAGGTGCCTTACGGAGGGCGGCCACCTCCGCCCGAAGCCGTGCGATCTCCTCGTCGCGCAGCGCCAGGGCCTCCGCCCCGTAGACGAAGCTGTCCGCGGCGCGGCGTCGCGCCGACGTCCAGGCCAACCGAAGTCGCGCCGCTTCGTCCTCCGCGTCGACCAGCCGATCCGCCAGCGGTCCCGTAGACCATTCGCAATAGTTGTCGTACCGCTCCTCGCGGGTGCGCTCAGACATCGCTGCACGCCTCTCTCAAGGCCTCTCCGACGGCCATCGACCACGCGTGTACCTGACGCGTCACCGCACGCTCCAGGGCGTCATAGAAGGGCTGCTCGTGCACTGCCAAGGCTTCCCCCGACGTCGGCCCCGTCTTCAGCAGCAGCCGGAACTGAAGCGCGCGGGCGTAGCGCTGGTAGGCGCGCAGCTTCTCCCGGGCCTGCGCCAGCTCCCAGTACGTCCGCTCCGTAAGGATCAGGTGATAGCCGCCTCCCTCACACCGATTGCAGTCCACCGCACGCCCGTGCCACGGCGTCTCGCGGAAGTCCTCCCGGTCCAGTCGGCGCCGGCACCGGGTGCAGAGAAGGGTGCTCTTCCCGTTCGGATGGCGACGCTCGAAGTCGTCGCGGATGGCGTCCGCCAGGGTGTACCGGCGAGGATTGGCGCTGCTCACTTCACCAGCCTCCAAAGGTCCCCCGGCGTCACGTCACCGGGCAGTCGTCCGTCATCGAAGAGGTGCACGCCGGCTCGTCTGTAGACCTCGTCTACGAGCTGGGAACAGATCATGTGCCCTGTCGAGGCAACGAAATCGCGAAGCACTCGCGGACGGATGCGGTAGTGAGCGAGCGCTATCGAGGCGTAGTCCAGGAAGCTGTACGGCGTGCCGACGAGGTTCGTCGCGTCCTCCGCGATGACCACGCGCTGCGCGGCCGTCAGCGGTATCCGCCCTGTCGACCACGCGACGACGGGAGAGGCGTCCTCCAGCCGGATCATCTCCGCGCCGCTCGGCATGGCCTGGACGATGTAGCCGCCCCCGACGTATACAAAGGCGTGGTGCACAGGAGCGCCATCTCCTACAAGGAACTGACCGGCACTGACGAAGGCGCCGGCCAATCCACGTATGCGGGTCAGGGCGAAGTCACCGGGGAGAGGGGAGATCACTGGCGCGGCCCTCCTCCAACCGACGCCAGCACGCCGCACAACCATGTGCCTGCGGCCGTCTCTGCCATCGTCGGAGACCACCCGCGCGACTCCAGTTCGCGGCGCATGCCGTCGGCCGTGTCGTACACCGGGGTAAGGACTCCGGCCATGTCGAGCATGGCGAGCGCCACGCTCTGACGCAGTTCATCAGGTGTCGGTGTGCTCATGCGTCCAGCTCTCCTCTTTGAAGTCTCGGAGCCACGCGCGTTCTTCACGTCGTCGAAGGATGCGGCGAAACCACGGCCCCTTGTCGCCCTCGTCCGCGTAGCGGTGGGGAAGAATCCTGCTTGCGCTCAAAGCGCCGTTCGGTCGGCCGGCTCGGTTCTTCCGGCTGTGCCATCGCCGACGCCCCGTGCGCGGCACTGGAAGGCTCATCAGTCCCTCTCTCCATCCGCCAGAAACTCCGCCACCCGGACGACGTCAACGACGTCCGGCATGTTCCCCCAGTCGCGACCTTGGACGGCCCTGTACGCCGCGTTGAACAAGTCCAGGCGCCTCAGGGCTCCCTCAGTCATTTGCGCGGCTGTGGAGGGCTCTCCAGGGTCGAGATGCGTCATGACGTCCACCCTCCCCGGGCCAAGTTGTCGAGGAACGCCACGGCGTCGTCGCCGTAGCCGGCGCCCTCCATCCGGCGCGCAGTCTCGTGCAGGACCTCCGTAACGTACGCATCCAGCAGCAGCCTGAACCACACGTCGTACTCGGGGCTACCAACACGCTCCGCCTGCCGCTCCAGCTCCTTCCGTGCCGGTCCGGTGCGGTGCGCTGGGCAAGGGCAGGTGGCCACGTCGCCGTCGAGGATGAAGTGCAGGGGATAGCCCGTCACGCGCCCGCTCATTCCGCGACCTCCCGAAGCCCTCGCGCCTTCTCCTCGAAGATGCTGCTGACCGTGCTGCGGATGTCGTCGTCGATGCCTGAGTAGTTGTACGGCGACCACACTTCCTTGGCCATCTCGGCGAGGACGAGGGCCAGTTCCACCCGGATCGCACGGGACGTGGCGGCGCCCGCGTGGGGGTTGACCTCCGACAGGGGGCCGTAATCGGCCTCCACTCTCCACCGCTCCAGACGCGTGCCTAGATGCGTCTCGTAGGCGGCCCGGACGATCACCATCTCCGCGCCCTGGTCCTCCCAGACGTCGCCTTCCTTGTCGCGGTACAGCGTCATCACCTCTCCTCCATCAGCTCTGCCACGGTGTGCATGCCGTCGATGTTCTCCACGTCGCGAAGGGCCTCCCAGACCTCCGACAGGACGTGGGCCCGTAGACGGGCTACATCGCGCACGACCCAATCGACCTTCAGGGCCGTGATCATGGACTTCGCGTCCTTCTCGTTGTACTGGTACGTCCCACCGCGCTGCTTCGTCAGCAGATGCGCCAGCCGGCGGACGAGAAGCTCCTCCGCGGTCACCACGGGAGCGCCTCCTTCGCCTCGGCGACGAGCGCTTGAAGGTCCCAGGTCGACATGACAACCGTCGCGATCGTCTCGCCTCGCGCGTTGCGGGTCTCCAGGTCATAGGCGTGGTTGCCGTGCGGCCGAATGGTGACGGTCGAGCCGTCTGCGGTGTGGATCGTGGATGAGTGGAGCATCGTCTCTCCTCTGCTGTGTGGGTACACGCCGAAAGCCCCCGGCGCCGAAGCAACCGGGGGCTGTGAGGAGCGTGTGTGACTCGCGCTACGAGGCTGAAACCTCCGCAACGTCGATGCGGGCCCACTGCTCTCGGGGCCAGTCGTTCAACTCCAGTCGAGGCAACTCACAGGATCCGTCGTCCAGCTCGTATCCCTCATCCACCGCAGCCTGAATCGCTGCCTCAATGGCGCGGGCGTGCTCTTCGAGGGTCATGCGCTCTCCTCAGTGCGGTGTCGGGCACGAGCCGCGCATGCAGCCGTGCGTCCAGCAGTAGTCGGGGCTGCGCTGGTCATCGCTCAAGCTGCGCACTCCTCGTCGGCCAGTTCGGACGGAATCAGGTACCGATCAGCTCCACCCCCGGGACGGAACATCTCTCCCAGATTGAAACGGGAGATCGTGGCGTACACCCGCCGGGAGGTGTCGTCGGAGCGGGTGGCAACGAAGCCCTGAATCACACGAACGAGCGCCTCATACGCCTCGACTTCGCCGCGCGCCTGCAAGAGGAAACGAGCGCTCTCGCCCTGCTCGCGGGCCACCACGACCGCATCATTCACAGCCTCCGTTGAGAGCCTCTCGTAGAGCCGTGCGGCGTATCCATCGGCCGTATCCCCGTTGGCTCCCGCTCGACGGATCCAGCCCTTCAGCTCCGTCATCGCGGAGGAGTCACTCATGCGGCCTCCCCGCGGGCTGCCGTGTTGCTCAGTTCCCGAACGTTCATGTCAAAGCCGTAGCCGTAGTAGAAGGGGTTCCCGCAGCTCCACCCCACCGACAGCTCTAGGACGTCCCCCATGTCGGCGAAGATCCGCCACGTCTCGTATCCGTCGGATGCCTCGACGCCGATGATGACGTGGTCGACGCGGTCTGGGTGCAGGAGGAAGCTCCGCAGCTCCGTGTACGCGCAACAGTCGGAAGTGTTCTGAAGTTCAACACGCTTGCCGGTGTCCAGCGTGATGACGAGGGCGGCGTGAGCGTCAAACCCCCACTTGTCCGTCGTTGCCTCTCCAGCTTCGGCGCTGACGATGCGGTGACCGACGACCGCGTCTCTCAGCGTCTCGACGTTGGCCGGCATGGTGCCGTCGTCGTACATGCTCTCTCCTCTGCGCATGCGTAGGAGCGGGGCGCCCATGTTGGACCCCCCGCTTTTCCATGAGTGCCTCGTGTTACTGGACCCAACGGAACTTTTCGGTCATGTGCGCCGCCAGGAGAACCGCCAGGACCAGGAGGAAGGCGGGGCCGTAGCCGATGGCCGGAACGGCTTCGAAGGTCGAGTGCAGCCCGCCCATCAGCAGCATGAGGAACCACGCCTCCAGCGGCGCCAGCACAGTGTTCCCGGCGACCGAAGCCACCGTCTCGCTCTCACGGCGCTTGCGGGCTTCGTCAGCGGTCTCCACCAGAATGCTCATTCGCTCTCCCCCTTCAGTCGCGCGATCTCCCGCGCCTGGCTGACGATGACGGACTTCAGCTCGTCGACGAGGGAGCCGACGGGGGCTGTGGCTGCGATCTTGGCCAGCACATCAGCCGTAGCGAGGTCGCTGGACTCCCAATCGTGCTGTTCGGCCGCCGTAGTATGGATCACCATGCGCGCCGGCTCCCGGCGTAGGGCTGCTCGCGCGGCCCGTGCCTCCGCCACGAGCGCCGCGTTCTTCTCGCGCTCCTCGTGCAGCTGTCGACGGAGAGGCCGCACGAGCCGCTCCTCCAGCGTCTCGAACGACTCCTTCCAGACCTCACGCTGGTCCCGCGCCTGGTGGAGTAGCTCGCTCATCTTGTGGAACTCCGCCCGAACCTCGTCCCGCTCCTGCGCCAGGGACTCAGCCGCCCCCACCACCCGCCGCATGTGGTCCGCGTCCCATCGGTGCCCGGGACCGTCGTCGATATCGACGCTGAGGGCCTGAGCCACATCGGCAACGACCTGCCGGGCTTCTCCGCCACGAGCGTTCTCGGCGTGGATAGCCCGCACAGCCACTTCCTCCAGCCGGTCAATGATCGCCAGCTTGTCTCTGCGGGGATCCCCCGTCCCGTCGCCGTAGTGCACGCCCTCACGCTCACGCCGAAGGGCACGGCCGATGTCCGTGAGGCTGCTCATGCTGCCCTCCTCTGGGTGCCCGTGATCAGGGCGCCGCCGGATGCGACGGCCGGCTTGCCGACGACTCCCTTCTTCGCGTCGGCCTCCCAGTCGAAGGTGTGCCGGAGGGACTTGAAGTGCTCGAAGACGTCAGGGCCGCACGCCACCTTGACGAGCTGCCAGCCCTCGGCACGCACGTGGAGGACAGCGCCGCCGGACCACTTCGGCATGGGCACCGATTCACCGGTCTCAGCCAGGATGACGCGGTCCGCATATCGGTAGGCGCTGAGCTGGAGTGCTACGGACTCGTAGACGGCCTTCGACGTCTTCCAGTCGAGACCGACCACTTCCCCGTCAATCTCCGCGATGGCGTCGAAAGAACCGGCGTAGCCGTAAGTGTCGCTCCAGACCGTTTCCTCCAGGTAGAGGAAACGGGGCTGTACCTCGTTCAGGAACTCCTGGAACCAGCGGACGAAGGGCTTCAGATCACCGTGCACGTGGTTCATGTTGATGCGCTCACCGCGCGCCATGCGCTCGAAGAGGTCGTGCGCTTCGCTGCCCAGGTCAGCAGCGGCATGGGATTTCCGTCGGTGCGCGTTCTTCAGGTAGTCGATGGCTCCCTGTGGGTCGCGCTTGCACAGCTCCGAGACGATGTCCCAGTTGTGGACGGCCGCCTCAGCAGCCTCCTTCGCTGCCCAGAACGTCAGGAAGTCCTTCGGGAGCATGCCGACGATGCTCGTCACGCCCGGGACCTTTACGCGCCCGTCGCTCGGGTCGATGTAGAAGCGGGACCCGCCCCGCTTGATCGTGCTCACTCCGGCCATTCGTCCTCCGCCTGTCTCTTGGTGACAGGGGAGTTATGGGGGGACGGAGGCGCAAGTCATCAGCTCGCTTCAAGATTCTTCAGCGCGTCCTCCTTGCCGACAGACTGACGACAGAATGCCGAACCGAACCACTATTTCTACTTTCCCTTGACGCGTGTTAAGAGAAGTGAAAAGTGTGGTCCGGTTCGGCATTCTGACCTGTGCGGAGGGTGCGGACGAGGGCGACGACGAGGCGTCTTAGGCCGCTGAGCTGCGCTTCTTGGCGTGCCGACGCAGCTTTGCAACCACCTTTTGGATGGCCGCTAGTTCATCATCCAGTTTGGCGCGCTGACCATCAGTCATGGAGTCAACAACTGACGGCGACAGCTGCGCCAAGATCGTGTGCGCTCCCCGACCTAGCCTCAGATGGTCACCGACGGCGGACGACGGAGGGGTAGGCGCGGGTGCGGGCGTGCCAGCTTGGTCGGCAGTCGGCTTGGCTTCCGTCTTCTTCATCGACGACGCTGTCAGCTCAGCCCGCGCGGTGTGCACGATCGCATTCCGGGACTGGCGGGCTTCCTTCTCCCGATCTGCCGGCCCCGCCAGCTTCAAGTTGTACGCCGCCAGCTCCTCAGGGGACACCACCGACCGCAGGTGGTTGCCGATGTGCCAGCGCACAGCCGATTGGATGGCATCCTGACTGTCTGACGGAATGCCGGAGCGGGAGTAGAGCGACGCCGCCAGCTGTTTGTACTCGTGACTACGCCCTGGCAAGTCATTGCAACGGCGACGCAGCTCGACTAGGACTACGGCGATGTTCTTCAGCAGCGTTGTCTGCTTGTCCTTGATCGCCTCGTACTCACGCGCGTACGCGGCCCCTCGGGCGAGAAGCTCCTCTTCGGACTGGTGGCGGACGTCGTCGACGGACAGCGACGGGTGTGCGGTCTGCGACGTCGCTGCGGCCGTCCTCTTCCCGCGGGGGAGGGGGAGGGTCGAATTGGACATGCGCTAGCTCCTCACGGTGATCGTAGGCTCACAGTAGCGCGAAGTACGGGGGTGCTGTCTACGGCGCGTTGTGAGCGTCACGTGAAATCCTTCCTGCACACACCGCAAATGACCTGCCCCAGATCCAGCGTCGACTGTGCCGCCCAGATTCGTCGGGGCGGGTCGCATTGACACTGGACGGACGGACGCGCCGCGCGCTTCGCTCCTCCACGTGGGGTGAGGTGCGGGAGCACCGTTGGGATGGACTCACGTAGAGATTGGATGGAGTCGGCGTAGCGCTGAAGGGTATGAGCCGGCATCTCCGGGTGCGGGTAGCCGCGCGTCCGGTCGCGCTCCCTCTCCGCCGACCACTCCAGCCCCACTTCGAGAGCGGCGCGAAGGTAAGCGTCGTTGTGGTAGTAGCCGCGGGTAGCGGTGTCTTTGGTGTTGCGTACCCAGTTGAGGACGTGAGCGGCCTCGTGCAGGAGAAATGTGATCACGTTCTCCGGCCCCGCTTTCAGCACTTCAGCGGGCACTGCGAGCCCCTGTAGCGCTCCATCTACCAGGCTCCATCGCTCCGGTCCGTGGTCAGCGGGCGGGGCAGCTGTACTTACGGTAATGCGCGCGTCTGGTAGATCTGGCACGGCATCGCGAATGCGCTTCCATGTGGCTGTCAGCGTGTCTACCAGGGCGCCGGGTGAGGTCGGCATGATCAAGAGGGTACGCCCGCCCTGTGTGGATTCCGCCCCTCCGTAAGGCGCCTTACGGAGGTCGGCCGATGGTGACCCGTGCATACTGCCCGGCCCTGCCCTCCACCGGGGGCGATAAAACCATCGTGTGCCATAGATCACATCGAGACGAGCCGTCTCGCGACATGTGCGTCAGACCTCCACGCTCCTGCCCGGAAACGCAAAAAGCCCCCGCCCTCCCATCAGGGAGAACGGGGGCTCAGGCCTTACCGATCAAGCGTTGGAGTGACGCGCTTCCGTGTCGACTCGCCGACGATGAGCGGGAGCACGACGGCACCGATTACGGCCGTCTGCTCCAGGTAGCCGGAGACGTCGAGGCCGAGCCACGCGCCGCCCGCGAGAATAACTGACGCAAGTCCCGCTCGGACCCGTACGGGCTCCTGCGCGGCGAAGATCTGGAGCGCGGCGTAGGCGCGAAGGGTGACGTCCGTGACGGCGCTCTTGGCGCGCGTGATCAGCTTCTTCATGGGGTCCTTTCAGGAGAGGGATCGTGCGAAGTGACGGCGCGATTCGGCGGTGTGGATGACGTCCCACACCTCCTTGACGCGCACCTTCAGGTCGTCGAGGGAGCCGTCATTCCGAATGACGAACCCGGCGTCGTCCGCGGTGAGCGCGCCCTCCGACTCGTGGTCCAGGTGCGGAATGCCGGGGCGGTCGATGTAAATCAGGTGGAAGCCAGCCCGTCGCAGGCTCTCCGCTTCGTTGGGGTACCGGACGTCTGTGATCACAGAAGGGCGGCCGGTGGTGCGGTTCACCTCGTCGACGCGGGACAGGCCGGCACGGAGCCAGAAGTCCGGATCGATGGCTCGGATGGACGCGCCCAGCTCCTGGAGGATGCGGCGGACTTCGTGCTCCTCCTTCGCCCTCTCCCAGCCGCCCCACTCAACAACTTCGGACAGTCTTGTGTTCTCGGTCTCGTAGCCGTCAACGGTGAACGAGTAGACGACCGGGTCCAGTCGCAGCGCCGCTTCCTTCAGCGGGTCCGCGAAGGCCACGCGTTCGCAGCCGCCGTGTTCCAGCAGGATCCGGCCGACGGTGTCCTTACCGGCCCGCGCACGGCCAATGAGTCCGATGTTCATGACGTTCCTCTCCCCTGCCCTCTGGCTGACGGAGGAGTTATGGGGGGATCGAGCCGGAAGTCATCAGTGCTCTTAGAGCGGCAGCACCGGCGCCAGGGCGCGCACCATCCAGCGGGCAAGGTCAGCGTGACCTGCGTCCGTCGGGTGGACGCCGTCGACGCCGATGACCGTTGCTGCGTTCGCCGACGTCACAAACGGGTTCTGGGTGCTGACGACCGTTCCTGCGCCGTCACGGGATTCGCCTGTGACGAGGGAGATGAACGGCAGGCCCTCGGCCGTTGCTTCCCCTCGGAGGGTCGTGTCCGTGTTTACGATGCTCGTGGCTGGCGACGCCGTCGGAGCGATCGGTCCCACCACGATGATCTGCGTCGAGGGGAGCGCGCTCCTTGCGGCGGAGTACAGGGAGGCTGCGGCCGTCCCGATGGCGCCCTGAGAGCCGGAGCTGTCGTTGTAGCCGCCCTTGATGATCAAGGCGTCGGGAGCATAGGCCACCACGTCGGCCGTAAGCCGGTCACCAAAAGTGGCGTAGCTGCCAGCGGTGATGTATCCCGTACCTCCCCGGGCCTGAGCCCAGACGTCGGTAACGCCGAGCATGCGCGCGGCCTTGTAGAGCCACGTCCCCACTCCCCCGCCGGCATTCTGCGACGACCCGTCCGTGATGCTGTCACCCAGCACCATCAGCCGCCCGCGCGTCGTCACCGGGCGCCAGAGCGCTGCTGAGGGCCCGAGGTAGATGCCGCCAAAGGGCACGCTGTAGAGGTCAAAGCGGACTCGCCTCACCGCCGACGAGCCGAAGTCGACCTTCAGCATGTGCCCGGACCCGGTCGTTGTCCCGCCCACGCTGACGGGGGTGGCAGTGAGCGGCTTGCCGTCGATGCTCAGCTTGTACGTGGAGGCCGACGAGATGTACTTGAAGCGGAGTTCGAGGACACTGGCGTCAGTGACGAACTCCAGCGCCCACGACCCCTGGCCCGACGCATAGGTGTGCGGGTAACGCGACGTCGGCAGTGCGTAGTTCGTGTCCGGCGACGAGGCGCCAATCTGGAAGTCACTCGCGCCCAGGAAGAGGAAGTCCCCGCGGACGTCGGAGCCGGCCAACGTCACGAGCGGAGGCGCGTACTTGACGGCGCCGGAGATGCTGCTCGTCGTTGTTTGCGCCGTAGTGATCGTCGGTGCCGCGCCGGAGTACAGCGGGTCCGCGAGCGCTAGATCCGGGATGCCTCCGCGCCGGATCGTCTGACGCTTCCGGGCTGCCGTAGCAATCTCGGTGAGGGTGATTCGGTCAGTGGCCGACGCGAGAGCAGACCCCGTCGCATATGCGGCGTTCGCCCGCGTCACTTCCGAGGCCACAGCCTGGTCCGCGTAGCTGTGGGCTTCAGCGATGGCGGCCGTCTGCGCGGATGCTGCCGCTCCTGCGGGGTCGGCGCCCACGTCAGCCGCGTCGAGCACGACGGCGCCGACGGCGCCGTTCACAGACGAGATCAGCGGGTTACCGTCGATCGGGTATCCGGCCGGCCAGCTGCCAGAGGCTTTCGGGCCGTAGATCGTCCACGTGGCGATGTTGATGAAGAAGTCACCATCGACGCCGGTCCCGCTGGAGGGCGCGCTCGTCCCGGAGAGGACTGTCCGCCCGTCGGTGCCGTCCTGACCGTCCGCGCCCGCGGGTCCGACGACCGGGTAGTAGTTGCCCTGTGCTGGGTTGGCCGGCGCGATGTCGGCGAGGTTCACCGTCGGCGTGCCCTGTGGCAGGGGGATGGAGTAGGCCCGGGCGCTGACGTCCTTGAATCGCTCCGTGACCTGGTACAGCCACCCGGTGGGTTGGCTGTTCGCGTTGTCCGTGGCGATCAGGATGACGGAGAACTGCCCGCTAGGGTCGAGCGTCACAGTCACTGCGCCTGCGCTGATCGTGTCCGCGCCGGAGAGCGTCAGGAGCGCCGGCGTTGCGAATGTCACCGTGCCGACGAGGGGGGTTCCGTCCGGGTAGACGTAGCGCCCGTTCAGGGTCACCGTCGCGATGCCCGGGGGCATGCTCATGAGTCACCTCCAGGAGGGCGGCCAAGGAGGAGGTGCTCCGCGTCATGACCGGCCTGCCACTCACGTACGCGGGCGACGTCTTCGCGGACGTCGTCGATGTCGTCACGCACGTCGCCGATGCGGGCGTGAAGGACGGCGCCCATGGCCTCCAAGGCGTCACGAGTAGCTGCTCCGTCTTCCGCCACGGCGACGCGGGTACGCCGTAGCAGGGCGGGGGCCGTCCCCAGCCCAGCGGCGACCACTACGGCCGCCGCTGAGATGAGAGCAATCAGGACTTCCGACCCCATCAGTCGATGACCTCGAAGCCGTGCTTCGTGCCCAGCCGCTTCAGACTGTCCATGCCGGGGATGCCGTCAGCCGCGCCGCCTGGTGCCGTGCTTGCGCCGGGGTACAGCTTGAGCTGCCACTGCGTGTACGCCTTGCGGGTCAGGGTGCCGAAGGACCCGTCCTTGGCGTACGCGGCGGAAAGGAGCCCCTCCGCCTGGAGTGCAGCCTCGACGGGGCGTACGTCGCCCGGGTTCGTCGTCCCGCCCTGCGGGAGGCCGGGGTCCCGCAGGGCCGCAGCGATGAGCCGCGCGAGGGACACACGCGGCTTGGACGGCTGAGGTGTGGAAGGCGTGGAGCCGCCACCGGCCGCCAGCAGTGCCACGCGGTCGATGTTGCCGGGGTCCCAGTGATCATTACCCGGCGCGTTGCAGTGACCATAGTGGCCACCCTGCGTTCGCCACGTGGAGGTCGACCGGTTCGACGCGTCGCTGTACGACTTCGCCAGTTCCCCCGCCGGCCAGACGTCCGGCACGCCCCACGAGCGGATAGCGCGCATGAGCGCACGGAAGTTCTTGCCCGGCTTCCAGTACTCGGTGAAGGGCTTCGCGGCCCGCGCAAGTACTTCAATCTGGATGCACGCGGCGCCCGTGCGGTTCGTCCTCAGGTCCCCCGCGTTCCTCAGTGCCCGTGCGCTCTGGTTCAGCGGGCCGTACTGGGCGAGGCGGTCCGTCGTCGGGTCGTAGAGGATGTGCGGCTCGGAGCTGACGGCGATCAGGTACGCCCCGACACTGTTGAAGGCCGCGTCGCCCGCCCCGCTCTCCGTGGTGTGCCAGACGACGCGCGGGGGAGCGTCGGGCGTGTCCATCGCGCCGCCGATCTTGCCTCCGCCAAGTCGCTCAGCCTCGGGAATCCATATCTCACCCATGTGGGTCTCCTAAATCTGGGCATGGAAAAGGCCCCGACGATGCGGGGCCGAAATTGATGTGCGGTGACTCAGACGAGCGAGTAACGGATTCCGTCGAAGCAGACCCACGAAGCGGCCGTAGTGGTCGACGTCGGGGCCACGATTACGATGATGTCCCCGTCCGGCTCGACCTCCACACGGGCGTAAAGGTCTGCCGCCCATTCCGTCGCAGCGATGTACGTCCGGTACGCCGGCGGGCGCGCGATGGATGGCAAAGTGGCGATGGTAAACGCGACTCCACGGCTGAACGCCGTCTGGCTGACTTTGCGTGCGGAGCCCCGAAGCTCGACGCACTGGTTCACAATGCGGAAAGCCGGACTTCCTCCGCGGGCTTCGTATCCCGACGCGAAGGTGATCGGCACCCAACCGGTTGGGGTAATCGTTACCCACGTCGTCCCGTCGAAGATTTCCTTCCGTTGCTCCGCGATGAGGAAGCACTCCATTCCCGCAACGGGCGACGGAATGGCAGCGGCACGAGCGTTGGCGTCGTCAAAACGCATGTTGAGCTTCGGAACCGCAGCGGAAACGAGGTTCCCGACGGCAGACTCAATGTTCGGCGGGTCACTCAGCAGCGGGTACGGAACATTCTGGTCGAGGTCGTCGACTCCGGGCATGCGCAGGTCTCCCCTAATGGGTATCGGTATTTTTGAAATGGCGTCGACGAGGACGCCTAGATGATTACGGGGCCGTCGCTCCAACGACGAGCCAATTCCCGTCAGCATTGGTAGCCACCATGACTTTGTCCCCGGCTGACACGGATACGTGCCGAAGCCGGCGGACGGAGTAGACGGGGCCCGTCGCCGTCGTGATGTCGAGGGTTCCGTCACCATTCACAATGGTCACCACTGCCATGACCCATGAGGCTCCGCGCTGTGTGACTGCGTCCGCGGCAGTCCGCTGAACTGCGTCGACGAGCCGGTGAGACTGGCTCACGTACTGTCCTCCTTGCCGCCTCGCAGAGTCAGGGTTGACGAGCCAGTAGCCGTCAGGGGGATTGTCAGCGATTGGACGAGAAACAGATTCCGGCGCCCCGCATATCGCAGCCGCACGCAATCTCCCGGCTCCAGCGCGGGGTTCGGGGAAGCGGAAATTGAGGTCTGGATATTCGGTGCGGTGGCATCGAAGAGCATCGACTCCGCCACCGCCAGACACCCCGCGCTCGACGTCATAAGAGCCGATGAATAGAACTTCGGAACCCTGCCAAATGGACCACCCCACCTCGTGGGGCTCGTCGGCTCGTCGTCATACACCACCGCACTAACCGGCGTGCTGTTCGATGCGGTGTTCTCTCCCGATACTTGAACGGCGTTGTAAACGGCCGTTCGGGACATCGTTCGGGAGGCGGCCATTAGCGTTCCACCCTCTCCTTCTGCAATGTCCCAGACGACGTTAGCCAATAGAACGTTGGGAGAGTCCGCGACGATATAGCGGTTCGTTGCGTCGCAGTAGATTTCCGAGTTCATCGCGCGAGCGACTTGCGTAACGGCGTCCCAACGGTCCGACTGCGCGTTCCACGTTGCGACCGGACAAGCAGGGTTTCTGTGGTCTGCTGTTGCGTTGACGATCGTCGCCGATGGGTCGGTTTGGTGGATCAGGTACGTCAGGACGTCCATACACGTTGGATATCCACGCGTCGACGTCGGGGCTAGGAATCGGTCGTCCTGCATCACGACTTCAGCCGACTTACCCGTTAGGGTGATTGGTCCCATCCTGACATTCGCCGACGGCTCGTCAATCCGGAAGGTTCCGAGCGGAACCCATTCCGTGCCTGAGGCGAACGGGATTCCCCGGGACACCACGAGTTCCTGACCGTAGACGGCCAGAGGGTCGGTTGCATTCCAGGGGAGGAGCTTCAGGTCCGGCACCGTCAGGGAAAGCGACCGGCGAACCTTGGATCCGCGGTCGAGGGTGACAGCGCCATCAGCAACCGGGACGTCCGGGAGCACGAGCGCCCCGTTGTAGTACGCGTCCACTCGGACGGCGATCCGGTGTGATGTCGTGAGCGCCTGGCGGAAGGCCGGCGTGATCGTCTGCATCAGCCGGCCTCCCCCGAGTAGACGCCCAGCCACGTGCCGTGGGTAGTCAGGACGTCAAGCCAGTCCGTCTCCGTCGCGACGTCCGCCCACGTGCGGGTGGCCGATCCGACGAGACCGCCGATCGGGCGGTCTACCTCGACGAGCGGTAGTTGCCACGTCCTGTCCTGGTACTTCGCCCACCGGAGGATGTGCGTCTCCGTGACGTCGCCAACCTGGACGTAGACGTCTTGCTCGCCCCACGTCGAAGGCCACTGGATCAAGAGGGTGTTGCCCGACGACAGCAGCCACCACAACCGGGTGATGTCGTCGCGCGTCGCAGTTACGACGGTCAGCGTCCCGGTACGGCTGGTTCGCACGTCCGTGATCACGATGGGCGTCGATCGCCCGGTGATCTGATGCACTCCCTGACGGGCCGCGCGGGTCCAGTCCGGGACCGTGTCGACGGTGAGCGTCGAGGACCGGACCGGCTCCACCGGGTCTTTGACCACGATGTCCGTTACTGGCGGCTCAGGAATCGTCACGGGCCTGGAGGTCGCGCGGAGGTACGCGGACCCGGTGTAGGCGCGCACGCTGTACGTCACTGGGACCCCTAGTGGGGCCTCGTAGTCGGAGGCGACGGCGATGTCCCCAGTGATCGGGACCGCCGTCATGTCCCCGCCTTCACCGCGGACTGCGGTCAGGGCGCCGTCTTCCCGGACCCGCCACACGCCGTAGTGGGTGTGGCCGCCCGTGGTCAGCCCCTGAAGGCTGATAGCGGCTCCATATGCCCCCGGGATCACGTCTGCGATGACGCCGAGACCGCCCAGGGTGACGGCCGCCTCGTCGAGGTAGTACGTTGCTGTCCCTGGAGCCAGGATGCGGAAGCCGACCCTGAGGGACACCGCACTGTCCGGCGCAACGTCAGCACCCATCGGGGTGTACCAGCCGGCGAGCGTACTGGTTTCCCACCGGTAGGTGCCTGTTGTGACCTCGACACCCAGCGCGTCGTACCACGTGAAGAGGACGTCAACGCTGACGTTCGCGGCCGTGGCCCCGTGGTACAGGTACGCCGTCGCCTGATACGCCCGACGAGGAGTCACCGGCACGGCCGCCACCGTTCGTACCGTGGCGTAGGCGGCCCCGGCCGTCGTGATCGCCATCGAGGAGGCGCCCTGAATCTGGGTGGCCGCTGTTCTGGCGATCGTGCAGCCGGAGACTACGCTCCACCCTGATGTGCTGACCTCGAAGGACTGCGTCCCGTAGTCGAGGAGCGTTCCCGCAATCCGCGGTGCTGGCAGCAGCGCCACCATGTCCCAGAGGCATGTTTGCCCTGCGGCCGTTGCCGTGGACTTGAGGGAGACCCGCGCAGTCACGGCACCGGCCGGGGGCGTGCCGATGACCGTCACTCGCGTCCACGCCGTCCCGGGCATCGACAGCCAAGGGCCGTCGCTCCCCGAGACGAAGACGCCGCCGGAGTCGTACCACCGAATCTGGATCTCCACATCCATGGACGCCGTGCCCGGCTTCACCACGGCGTGGGCCACGTACTCCGTGCCCGGCGTGACGGTGTAGAGAAGGCTCGTGTTCATCCTTGTCGCGCCGGCGGCTGTGGCCGTCGAGCGGAGGGCGTACCAGCCTTCCCAAGAGTCGGTAGAGACCCGGTCCGCGGAGCAATTCGTGATCGCAGACCAGCCGGAGGTGTCGCCTTCGACGCTGGCCACGTTGTAGGCGAGCATCGACGAGGCGACGACGTTCGGAACCCCGAGCGTCATCAAGTCGGCCGCCACCACGGCGCCGGCGGACAGGCCCGTCACCGTGATCGTCAGGGATGCATAGGCCGCTCCGGCGGGCGCTGTTGCCGTCACCTGCGGGGGCGGGGTGTTCCAGGACGTCGAGTTGGCTAGGGATGTAGCCGTCCCGACCGACGTCGAGAGGGCGGAGCCGCCCGACGAGCCCGCCCACCACGTGATCGTGACGGATGATGTTCTCCCGGAAGCCGCAGCCACGTTGGCGAAGAAGGCGTAGGCCTGATACTCCGTCCCGGCGACCACCGCGTATCGGGTTGTGGTGGTCGCTGAGACGGTACCGGCAGCCGTCGCAGTCAGCCCCAGGGATTTCGCCCCCTGATAGAAGCGCGTCGAGTGCGACAGTGTGGTGTTGGCGCCCGCTGTCCATCCGCTGGTGGAAATTTCCACGCTCGATGTAGTGATCGGTATCAGGTTCGACGCCAGAGGTACCGTCATCCGCCGTCACCTCCCATCTCACCACGCATTGGGGCCGCGCCGACGTTCGGCGGAGGCTCGACGAGTGGTGCGGTGTAGACGGGGAGGTCCGGCTCCGGCTCCGGCTCCGGGACCGGGACCGGATCTACAAGGGGCGGCCCTTCAGGCTCGTCGTCGGGCAATTCAGTACCGCCTTCCCGTAGTGAGTGCGTCCGCCGCCAGGGCGTCGCGCTGGTTGATGCGGACGTCGACGATGTCCGTGATTTCGCGGTCCCCGACGTAGACGTGAACGTCGGCGTGGAGCTGCGTCGGCCCCATCGACGGGGTCAGCCCGCGCAGGCTCGACGCTTGACGCGCCATAGCGCGGGAGTCCGACGCGCTGTAGACCTGTGTCGGCGAGAGGAAGCGCACCAATTCGGGGCCATGTTCGCCGACCCACGCTAGTTCCCCAATTCCGGGGAATCCACCGTTCGCATATCCGCCCGGCTGGTTGTAAGCACGCGGCAGTGACCCGTATGCGTCCATTGCGTACCGCATCGAGGCGTAGATGTTGGCAAGCGGATCAATCGACACGCCGTACATGAACGGCCCGGTCCCTCGGAATGGACCGGCGTAGCTCTGGAATGTCGGCCGGATCACCTGCATGAGGCCGGTTGACGGGTATCCGGCCCGCGCGTTGATGTCCCAGAGGTTCACCGCGCGCGGGTTGCCGCCGGATTCCTGCGCCATTCGGCGAAGGGTGGTATCGGCGTACCCAAGTGGGTTACCCGTCATCGCCAGAGCCTGGTTTACGACCCCGCGCCACCGTTGAACGTCGGAACCGCCGTTGCCGGACCCGCCTCCGGAGAGATAGGTCATGGGGTCGACAGCGCGGCCATTGATTCGGGCCTCCAGGTGGAGGTGAGGACCGGTAACGTTTCCGCTGTCTCCCACACGTCCGATCACTTGGCCCTGCGAGACGACCTGCCCTACGGAGGTGGCGATTTCAGAAAGGTGGGCATAGAGCGACGACAGCCCGCCACCGTGATTGATCATCACGTGATTTCCGTACGGGCCTCCGCCCGTCGCGATGCTGACTTTACCGCCCGCGACAGCACGGACGATCTCGCCGAAGCCTGCGGGGAAGTCGAGGCCCGTGTGTCGGCCGCTCGCCCACATACCTCCGGATACACCGAATCGTGTTCCGAATCCAGCGTTTACTGGCTTCGCCCAGACGCCGCCATCCCCGCCGAATCCGAACCATTCAAGGGCCTTGTCTTTCAAGTCCCCCAGCAGCCGAAGGGGCACCTTGGTGACCATTGACGCCCACGCATTGTCGTCTGCAATGCTCGACATCTTGCTTTTCGCGCTGCCGATCAGGTCGTCAAAGAGCGCGCCGGGATCCGTCAGGGCCTCCCATCCGCCCTTCAGGACGTCGCCTACACGCCCTGCCTTATCCTTGATCCAACCGACGACTCCGCCGTCTGCGAACGCCGGCGTTCCGGCGGAGATAGCCCGCTGAACACCGCCGATGCCGCCAGAACGCGCCGCCGCGTTCCACGCATTGATCCGGTCCGCCCCGACGGCCCGCGTCCACTCCGGCCGCATGATGGCCTCACCGCCACCGACGGCAATCAACCGATCGTCACGTCCCGGCGAATAGCCGGACATGATGCCGCCAGTGTGGAAGCCCTTGATCGGCTCTATCTTGCTGACGCCCGTGATCTTAGAGACGGCGTTCCAGACAGGGACGATGCCCCCGTTATACACGGTGTCAATGATGAATTTGACTGGTCCCCGCGTAATGTCCTTCAGCTGATCCCACGACCGCTTGATGTCCTCCTTGCAGACCTCAAAGCCCAGCGCGAGGAACTTTAGGGCGTCTTTCAACTTGTCAAGATTGGGCTTGACTCCGTACTCGTACAGCCACCGCGCCTTTTCCGCGATGGAGTCGAGGTGAGGGCGGACGTAAGCATCCCATAGGCGCTTAACGGTCTCTCCGACCTCCACAAGAATTGCCTTGATGTAGCCGAATGTAGGCTTGAGCACCTTCTCCCAAAGCCACATCCCCTTTTCTGCGATCCACTGGAAGGCAGGCTGAACAGCGTGCTCCCAGAGCCACATCACAATGGCTCCGACTATCTTGAAGAGGACGTAGAGAGGCGCGAGGACAATCACCGCTAGGATCTGGAAAAGGATCTTTGCCGCACCCCAGATGAAGCTGAACGCGGGCCCAATCGCCTTCTCCCAAAGCCACATCGCGATTTCTCCGACGCCCTTAATGGCCCACCAGATGAACTCGAAAATGGGCTTCAGGATCGTCGTCCACAGCCATTCGGTCGCGAACTTGATTCCCGCCCAGGCCGTGTCTACTGCCGTACGGAACCACCCGACATTGTTATAGGCCCATACGACGGCGAGAGCGAGCAATCCAACGATGATCACGACTGCTCGAATAAGAGGAACGATCCCCGTCGCACTCAGCGCTGCCGCCCAGCCCGACGTCACGAGGGTGGCGCCGGCCACAGCGATTTCGTAGATGGCCATTGCCGCACCGAAAGCCGCCATTCCGAGCGTTAGCGCCTTCTGAGCGAAGTAGATCCCCCACAGGATCTGAACAAAACCGGGCGCGTTGATCGAAATCCAAGAGATGGCAGTGAATACAGGCCCCAGCCACTCGAACATTGTCGTCGAGAGGGGCGCCAAGGCCTTCCCTACATCGAGAGCGGCGTTAAGGATGTCCTTCAGGAATGTGGCCAGCCCTGGAGACGTCTCCTTTACGTAGGCAAGGAATTTCTCGAACTCAGGAGACCCCTTCAGGCTGGTTCCCCAGCTGGCGAAGCGTCCGGTAATCCGGTCCGAGGCAGCGACAATGCCGTCCATGTGCGGGAGGAAGGCGTCGATCGTGCCCGCCATACCCACGAGGATGTTCCCAAATGCAGTGCCGAGCCCAACGATTGCAGGCTCCGCCGACTCCTGGATATCCTTCTTGAATCCCTGCCAGAATGGTGTCTTCAACTCCGCTGACGCCTTGTCCATCAGCGTGCCAACTGCGCTTGCGGCCGACAGGACCAGCGGTGTCAGGCCCGGGAGTGATCCCTTCATTCCGTCGACGCCGCGCGTAAAGAGCGGAAGTACGGCCGGCTGAAGCTCCTTATGCCATGCCTTGAAAGCGGACGTCAGCCCGGTCGGCCCCGCGATGGCGTCAAAGAGCTGCCGCTGTTCCGGCGAAAGCTTGGCCAGTGCCCGCTGGTACTCATCCGTCTTCGCCGACGACTGCGAGAGTGCACTCAGACCCGACAGGCGAGCGGACTCAACGCCCCGCTCCGCCGCCTCGATGGACTCCGCAGCGCTGATCTGGGCTGCGGAAGCAGCCTCCGCGGCGTCCGCTACTCGACGCTGAGCGTCAGCCACGGCCTGAGCGGACTCGACCTGAGTCCGAGCCGCCGCCTTCTGCGCGTCGGCAACAGCCTTCGTCTGATCCCTGACCGCGCGCTGTGCGTCACCAACCCGCTCCGTGGCAGCGCGGACAGCGTCGGATCCGTCGACGCCGGCCTTTCGCTGCTTTGCTGCGTCCTGCTGGAGTTCCGCGAACTCCCTGCGCTGTTCCTTCGCGGCCTGTACGGCTTGGTCGTAGCGGAGCTGCGCCTCGTCTTGCTCCAGGGCGGAAGCTGCGGCGCCCTTGGCACGAACCTCGTTGAGGTCTTCCTCTGCCTTGCGGACCCGGAGGGCGGCAGCACGCTGGTCAAGGGCACCGTCAGTAAGACGGTCGCTCAACTCCCTGAGCTGCTGCGCAGCGTCGGCGCGGGCCTGCGTGAGGTCTTCCTCCGCGCGCTGCGCATCTCGCTTCGCGCGCACGAGCCCTTCCTCCGCGCGCTCGACAGCTTCCGCGGCCCGGATCCGGTCGTCGGCTGAGCGCTGCGCCGCCTGTGCGACTGCACGTTCAGCGTCCTGGACTCCGCGGTTCGCCTGAGCGATGGAGCGGGCAGCGTTTCGGTGCGCGGCAGAGAGGGCATCTTGTGCGCCAGCCATCTGAAGCGCGCGCTGCGCCGCCTGAGCGGCCGTTGCGGCTCCGTTGTCAGCAGCCTTCGCGGCGTCCTCGTCAGCGGCCTTCTTCGCCTGGAGCGCCGACGTCACGCCCTTGATGGCGGGGACCGCCACAAGCGCCAAGGCTCCAACGCCAGCGGCACCGGCCGTCGCCATGGCAGCGATACCGCCGAGACCCGCGAGGATTGGCGGTGCTGCGGGAAGAGCAAGGAGGATGCCGAACTGGGCTACGAGATGCATCAGCGCCGACGTCGCGCCCGACGTGTCCGCCAGCGCCTGGATCCGGAAAACCTTCGTGTCGTCGGCCATCGCCTGGAGCGCAGCCAACTGCGCGGCAGCTGCCGCCGTGTCCGCGCGGACGTCAATGTCTGCGGCCGTCAGGGAGAGGGTCCTCAGGCGCTCCTGTACCTCATTGATCTGCGCCAGCGCTGCGCCGGCATCGATGTCGATCCCAACGCGCTGATCCGCCAGGGCGTCGAGCTGCGCCCGCAGGGTCTGGATTTCGGCCCGTGCCGGGCTCGTGTCTGCGTCGATGTTGATCTCAGGCAGTGACGTCCGCGCCTGTTCGACGACGGCCCGGAGCCGGGCACCGAAGGTGCCGTCAGTCTCCAGCCTGACCCTGCCGGGCACCGCGCTGATTTCCGCGATTGACTCACGGATCTCCACCAGTGCCGCACGCGCTACAGCGGTATCCGCCCGGACGACCACGTTCGGGTGGGCGGCCCCGAGCCGGCGGAGCTGCTCCTCCAAGGCCTCGACCCGGGCAGACGCGTCCTCCGCGCTGATGTCGACGCCGACGCGCTTGTTGCTGAGCTGTTCAAGCTTCGCCCTGATGCGGGCAAGCTGAGCATCAACGCCGGTGTCCGACAGTGACACGTCGAGCTTCGGCATCGCCTTGAACGCGACTTCGAGCTTCCGCCGGATGCTGCGCGCGAAGGCCCCGCCCGCGTCGTCTCCCTGCTTCCCGGCGGCTCGTACGGCGGCAGCGCCGCCCTTTTGGATTGCCGACGGGATGGCGATCACGATGTTGTCGCTGATCGCCTTTCCCATTCGCTCCCCTGCCTCCTTGCCGACCTTGTCAGCAATGGGCAGGACGAGCGCCTTGAGCTTGTTGTGGAAATTGGGGACGATTGGCACGACGTCGACAGCAACACCGCCGACAATATCCAGGTCCGCCATTACGCCTCCGTCGGCTGGTCTCTCAGCCGCGGGTCAAGGGCGCGGCGCTGCTCATCCGTCATCCCCCTCTGCTGGGCGGACTTCGGGGGCACCCCAGGACGGGGCATCGGACTGAACTCACCCGGCTTCCCGCCGGCAGCCGCTATTGCGACGTGCCGACTAAGGACAACTTCGTCCCGAAGCTGCGCCAGGAGCATTTCCACGGCACTCCACTGACCCAAGTCAGGCCGGTAGTCGCCTGATTCTCGAAGCTCATCGGGGTCTACGCTGTTCCGGATGGCCGTCTTCGTCGCCGACTCCGGCGGAAGATGCTCAATCCAGATCCTCAGCGTCCGCAGGGAGAGAGTTCCTCGGTACACCTCCAGCAGTCTTGTGCCGGGGTAGTACCGTGGGATATCTGCCTCTAGCTCCTCCGCGTGCGCTTCGAGGACGCGGAGGGTCGACCAGACTTTCCCGGGGCCTCACCGACGGATTCCATCGCGGCCGATGTGAATTCGTTGATCTCCTCGAAAGTGGCGTCCAGATCGATGAACTCCTGAACGTCGTCGGCGTGCAGCACGCCAGCCGCCCACGTGTCGTAGTCGGCTTCCCGAAGGGCCCGGAGGTAGGACGGGCGCCAGGCGGTGACAGGCTTGATCCGCAGGTCAACGCCACAGAGCGGGGCAGTACCGTACTCCTCCGTCGCCTCGTTCTCCTGAGCCTGAGCGGGGGTGGTAGCAGACATGCGCGGGTCTCCTAAGTCGTTATGGTTGTGGCTGTGCGCGGGTCTTGTGGAACTGTGTTGGGAATGAGCGGGGCCCGGACCCGCGCAGATACGGGCCCCGCTGGTTTAGGGCTACGCCGGGAAGAAGCCGGAAACGTCGATGCCGCCGTACTTGATCGACCGCTTCACCGCAGCCGCGTTCGAAGCGCCCTTGTAGAACTTGAACGTCATCTGGACGGGCATAACGTCAGCCGTCTGTGGCTGTTCGTCGCCGCGCTCCACAACCTTCCCGTTCGGCATGTAGAGCCGCATCCGCTTTCCGTTGTCCATCGTGTCGAAGATGAACGCGTAGCGAAGGTCCGACGGCTGGTCGGGCATGTTGTACGTCGCGATGTCCGTCGTCGGCTCCAGCGACGCAACCGGCACGTTGTCGTAGAGCGCGCGGACAAGCGGGTTCAGTCCTTCCAGGAACGTGACCTGGACGCTCTTTGTCGACTTGGTCATCAGCGTACGAATCGGCTCCAGGGAGCCGGCCGCTTCGATGTCCTTAGTTTCCTCTTCGAGCTTGAAGAGTCCGCCCTCAGTGGTTACCCACCCGAGATTCGTCCACCCTGTCGCGGGGTCGGTGAATGGGGTCGGGGCCGCCGTATCCTTGGCCGCCATGTAGACGAGGTAGTCGGTTGCGCCGAACGTGAGATCGGCATTGCGGGTATCCGCCATGAGCCCTCCAGGGCATGCGAAAGACCCGAATGCCGACGGCAATCCGGGTCGAAATTTAGGGGGTTATGCGGCGTACAGGCTCACGGTGTACGTGGCTCCGCGCCGATGAATGGCCGGGCTGGCCCATGGCTGACGGGACGGGCCGGCGTCGCATCGAACGTCACGGACGACGGCGCCGCCGACTGGGCCACGCAGGAATAGGAGCGCGTCACTCACGCGAGCGGCCAGGAGCCGCGCCTCGTCCGCCGTGGTCGCGAAGACGTCGACGGCGATGCGGGGGTGATCCGTGAATCGGTCGTCCGGCCCGCCGATCCGCTCCACGCGGACGAAGGGGAGCCGGTCCTCAAGGTCGGGCGGCGTCTCGGCTCCAGCCGTCACGGTGAGCGTTGTCTCTATCCAGGGGGCAACCACCGCTTCGACGTCAGAGGCCATGGGTCGCCTTCACGGTGTCGATGGCACGCTGAAGCGGGGCGTACCGCGGAACCCGCCCGTCCCCGTGCTCTACGCGCCAGGCGTGCGGGGCAACGTTCATGACACGGGCGCCGGCGCGAAGGCGGGGCTTCCCGCGGAAGGGCACGTTCTTGAGGAGCGGCTCAACGACGAAGGACGCCTTGTACAGCCCGGGGTGCCTGTCCTCCGTCGGGTCTCCGACGGGCGCGACCGCCTGTGCAGCCGCCTGGAGCTTCAGTGCCGCAGCCTTGCATGGAGCGTGCAGCCACGGCCGCGACAGCATCGCGCCGATGCCGGAGTAGCGACCGGTGTACGTCGACCGGTAGGCCATCAGCCGGTCACCTCCTCTACCGCCGCTTCGACGCGAGCCAGGGACGTCAAGGGGAAGATCAGCGGCGCCCCAACAACCTCGTACGTCCGGTCGCTACCCGTGATCCGGTCGCCGGCCCGGACGTCGGTTCCGAGGGGCGCCACGAAAACCCGCCTCGTCTCCACCGTTGTCGACGCGTCGTGCGTCTCCGAGGAAGACCCCACCGTCACGCCGTACGGGCTGATCACCGCGCTTAGCGGGACATCGATGTGTACTGGGGGGCCGGGAACGTAGCTCCCAGTCGAGTCGCGAACGGGGGCACCAGGGCGCTCAATGGTCCACGTCTCTGACATCAGCGACGCGATCAGCCCCACGGGGCATCCTGCGGCGTGATGTCCAGCATTGCGGCCCCGGCCGCCATCCCGACCGACCTACGCAGCCGGCGCCGCTCGTCCTCCGAGAGGACCACACCGGTCTGTGCGTCGGCGTACGAGACGAGCATGCCACCCGCCTGTTCACTGCGGACTCCACCGGGGTTCGTCAGGGTCCGAGCCGCGACCGCCAGGGCCACGCTCTTCACGCCGGGCTGCGGGGGATCCGACAGCCGGCTCCCCACTTCGCCATGGAAGGCGTCTAGCGTCAGCTCATGAACTAGATCCCCCTGCGCCTGCGTCAGCGGGCGGCCAAGCAGCGCCGTCAGCTCAGTCGTCGTGAACAGGAGCATCGGCCGCCCCCTTTCGGCGGGCGCTAGCGCGCTTGACCGGGGTGGGCTTCTTCGGTGTCGGCTCCGTAAGGCGCCTTACGGAAGGCGGCTCGTCCCATGCCCGCGGGTTGGTAATACGCGACTCAGCCCACGCAGGGACCTCGTCGGCGGGCCCAAAGACGAAGCTCCGGCCCGACTCATCCACCACGTGGACGATGCTGGCTAGACGCGCCATGCGTGAGTGCCTCGCAATTCTGATCAGGTAAGGACGTCGGCGACGAAGGTCAGGTCCGGAGCCGCCACAACCGGGAGGGCAATAGCCGTTGCTCGGGTCCAAAGCGTCTGCGGATCCTCCGACTTGTACGCGCCGACAGCCACGCCGGCGCCGTCGCCCTGGAGGCCGTACCGTGGGTCGTTCGCCTCCACCGGGACGCCCCACAGGGTCTTACCGGCCGCGTCACCCTGTTCGGGAAGGAAGAGGATCTTATCCTCCGGAGTGACTCGCGTGGCGGTGCCGTCGACCGACACCTTCGCGTCGTAGATCACCGGCGGTGGGATGTCGAAGTCGCCAAGGATGGTGGTCAGATCGTCCTTCGTGAGCACAGTCGGTGCCGACGACGCACCTCGGTAAGCGAGTTCCCGGAGCTGCTTGTTCCGGCGCAGGTAGTTGTAGATCTTCCGGCTCATCAGTGTGTACGCCGGGAGCACGCCGTTCGTGGTGTTGTAGACGTCGAGCCACGCCTGAAGGTCGTCGTACGCGTTGGCGTTCTCCGTGTCACTCCACACCGTCGCGGCCGTCACGGAGTGGGACGCGGAGCGCTGGAAGTCGACCGACGCCTGAATCCGGTTCTCCGCGATGGTGACGCTGCCGTTGAAGAGCGCGTCCCCCCGGGCAAGCTCCAGGCGGGCAGCGATGGCGGACACGAGCCGAACCGCGTCCGACTCCATGGCGTCGCGGATCTCCTCGCCCTGGGTGTCGACGTTCCTCATCTGAATCTGGTCGTACTCCGAGACCGGCATCTTCCGCGAGATGGGCGGAAGTTCGCCGGTCACCCGCGCGCCACCGGGCCGGAAGCCGATGTCCGACTCAGCATCGTATGCTCGGAAGACGGCCGCCTCAACGAGGCCACCACCACCCCGGGTGAAGCGGTAGCTGAGATCGTTGATTGTCGTGTTCGGAAGCCAGCGATTCAGGGAGAACTGGTTCTCCTCACGGTCCCGCAGGGCCGCCCGCGCGTAGCCGGTCAGCTCCGCCGGCGTCGCGTACTCTGCAATGAGCTGCATGTAGTGCTACCTCTCTCAGACGAAGACGACGCGGGCGCCGAGATCGGTCTTGCCGGCGGAGTCGATGGCGACGGGGAGCTTGGACTCCCGAATGAAGCAGTGCAGGAGCATCGAGCCGACGACGGTCGTCGAGGCGACGCCACGCGGACTGATCACGTTCTGGTCGGTGAACAGAAAGCCCACGCAGGTCTCTCGCCCGTCGGAGGCCGCGTTGTCGTACGGGCCGTACTTGCCGGACGCCGTCACCCGGCCGAGCGGAATCCCGCTCTTGATGAATCCAGCCGGGTAGTGGGTGTTCGCGGTGAACTTCGAGACATCGAGGGTGACGCTCACGGGGGCGTCGGTGCCGTGGGCGGACCCCAGCCAATCCCGACGGTCCTGTCCGAAGCTGGCGCTCCGAATGCTGAGGTCCATATGGATTCCTCCAGGTTGATGGGTTACTTGCCGTTCTTCGCGCGGTATCGCTCCGCGCCGGATTCGACGGACTTCGGCGGGTTGACGTCGCCTCCGCGGTCACCTCCGGAGCGGTTGCCGCCCTGCGGTGTGGGAGTGCCGAACGTCGACACGAGGTCGTCAGCGTCCGCTTCCAGCTCCTCCCGGGTAGCGCCCTGGAGTCGTGCCGCTTGCTTGGCGGTGAGCCCCTTGTCCGCGGCCACCTGCATTCGCAGGGACGCAGCCGTCGCCGTCGCCGCCTCAGCCCGAGCCGTCTCCGCAGCCGCAAGGGCGTCGTCACGCTCTTTCTGGAGCCGTTCCGTCTCGGACAGGTCGGCTGCCTTGCGGGTCTTCAGCTCCTCGTCAGCCGCACGCAGCCGCTCCAGTTCCGCAAAGTCCGGCGCAGCAGACGCACGGGCCTCGTGCTTTCGGGACTGGTGCTTCCAGTACGCGGCCTGATGCTCTGCGGTCATCTCCGCAATGGGCGTCGCGTCGGGGTAGCCGTGTTCGTTCACCGTCGAAGCGCCGCCTCCACCTCCCCCACCGCCGGCCGGGTCGGTCTCGTAGAGGGTCCACGGCTGCGCCGCGAAGGTCATGAGGTTCTGGCGCGCGAGGGTGCGTCGAGGCATGCGGGGTCCCCTGTCGGGAGTCGTCGGCCCGTGGCGGGCGTCAGGTCGGAAGGTTGATGTCGTCCGGCCCGGTGAAGCGCTGGCCGGCGAAGCCGAGTACGGGACCGATCTCCCCGTGCTCGCGGGAAATGATGATCTTGCGGTAGTCCAGAGCCCGGCCTCCGCGGTCGAAGTCGCCGAGGGCCGCTTCGACGGCGGAGTGAATGGCCTCTAGCCGCTCCTCATCGACGACCTGGCCCGGATCGTAATCAGCCCGGACCGTCTTGACGAGGCAGTCACAGCCCGGATGAATCGGGGCCAGGTTCCGTTTGTGGTAACGCTGCGTCGAGGCGATCAGGCAGAGAGCGCAGTCGTACTCGCCCTGTAGCTCACGGACCGTGTATTCCACGCCGTCCTGATCTGCGGTCACCTCCCGCACGGTGTGCGTGCGGGCTAGTTGGAGATCAGTCGACGCAATCGTTTCAAGCCTGTGCGCCCCGCGCTCCAGCGCGACGTCAAAGGGTTCGTCGTGAGACAGCGCCGTCCAGACGTCGACGAAGGGCCTGCGGTAGACCTCTGCCGGATCCACGCCGCGAAGTGCGCGGCCGATTACCCGGTCGAGGTCCAGCTCTGCACGCTGCGACTCGTCGGTGATCTCTCGGTAAAGGCGTTCCAGGTAGCTCGTCGTCAGCGTTGCAATCTGGCGCTGACCGGCAAGCATGGCGGGAAGGGCCGTCCGCTGGAAGCGTTCAACGTCTTCTCCGCGCCACGATCCTAGATCGGTCCACGAGCGGCTGACTCGCCCCAATGTCGACGTCCACACACCGCGAACGGCTGTGCCGTACTGACGATCAAGCTGCGTCAGCGCCACGGCCGATCACCGTCCGCGGGTCCTGCTGGGGCTGCTGCTGTCGCTGCTTCGCGTCACGCGCAGCCTGAAGTGAGACGGGCTGCGGCTCCTGCGCCGGCGTCGCGTTCAACGCGTCCGCCGCGCGGTCGACCTCCATGCGTGCAATCTCCGCCGGGGTGTAGCCCATGTCCTCCATGCGCTGACGCCACGGGACGCCGGCAGCTTCCTTCTTCACTGCTGCGTCGGCAAGTTCGGCGATGCTGCGCGACTCGGGGTCACGCCAGACGGTTTCGGCGTCGTACGCCGTCGCGCGCTGCTCGTCGCCGAGTACCTTGAAGGCCAGCCTCATGACTGCCTCCCAGGACTCTCCATAGTTCCGTTGGCGGTCCCTGACCTTGCTGACGAGGCCCGTCTCCGCGGCTTTCAGCGCGTCCCCGGAGACGTTGACAACGGCGCCGATCATGTAGTGGGGCGGGGTGCGGCTGATCGCTGCGAGATCCTGCGCGGCAGCCTCCACGGCACGTACGTACGGCATGAGGTCTGTCGAAGAGAACTCACCGAAACGCACGTCAGGGTCTTCGGTCGTCCACAGCTTCCGTATGTCGAGCTGAAACGGCTGAATCTTCTGCCCAGTGATGGGGTCCTCGTCGACCTCCAGACCGGCCGCGTATCGCTGCCTGAAGGCGCCGTACTTCATGGCGGCAATGAGGTTGATCAGCGACAGGTTGATGCGGTTCTGGATCGTGAGCACGTCTTCGTGCTCCGCGAACCCCTCGGGCCGTCGGTTGCGACGGTTCACGAAGCTCACGAGCGGTACGAGGCCCAGCTCATTCACTCGGCGGCCGTCAGCCTCACCCGGGGTCGCAAGCGCGTCCCACCCGCGGAGTGCAGCGGCCCGGCCTGCGAAGGACGGCGCGTCCGACTTCGTGGTGAACTCGAAGACCTCGTCTGGCGTCCAAAGTGTTGCCCTGGTCTGCCCCGTCCAGTCATCGCGCCAAAGCTTCAGCCCTGCGGCCAGCGTCCGGCGGTTTCCCTGCGCGTGCTCCACGGCCACCTGTCGCGGCGTCTCATGTGTCAGCACGGGTCGGCCGTCGTCGCCCTTCTCGACGAGGACGAAGGCCCGGCGCTGGGACAGGGCACCGTAGTGGACGAGGTCCGAATCCGCGTCCATGCTGTTTTCCTGCCAGATGCGGTTCGCTTCGTCGTCGGCGGTCTTGGCGGACTTACCACCCCGCCCCTTGCCGAAGCGGAATCCGTCGACCCCGAGACGCTCCGCCGGCGAGTCAATGACGAGGCTCGTCCAGTTCGTGCGCGCGTCACGCATCCACTCCTTGACTTCCCGCGGATCAACACCGGGGACGTGAGGGAGCGGCGGCTTTCCCTCCGCGTATCTGCGAAGGGTGTCCAGACCAGGCGTTACCTCACCGTCAGCTTCAGTGACGTCGTCCCGTTCGTCGAGGATCTTCTTCCCAAGACGCTGAAGCCACCAGCCGGGAGACTCGACTACCGATGCGTCGATAGGCACGTACGGACCTCCCTCAGAAGGCAACGAGACGGGACGAGCGCTTCTTGCGCTTCGTGATTCCTGCGGCGACGGCGTCAGCGCGGCACTCGTAGGCCAAGACCGCCGACATTGCGGCGTCGATCTTCTTGGGGCTCTTCGCGTGTTCCTTGCCGATGCCCAAGTGATTCCGGCCCATCGGCCGGCGCCTGGCGTTCTTGACGTGGCGGGAGAGAGTGGCGCCCAGCTTCAGATACCGGCTCTCTTCGTCGGGGTCGAGGGATTCCGCGTGGGACAAGCCCTTGTCCTCCACCGCTTCCATGAAGCGATCGAGCGCCGACTCCATGGCCGTTGGTCTGTTGGTCCACCACTCCAGCGGGCGGGCCTGTGTCGCGCGGACCTGAAGATCGGCGCCGAAGTCGGCCGTCCAGCGGTCCACGTAGTCTTGCCAGTGCGGCGGGTCGGCGTACATGCCGCAGACCTCGTAGCGTTCGAAGGCCCGGTTCACAGCGTTGTCGACGCTCTCGCGGTCGACCTGCCAGCCATCGCCTTCGGGGCCTTCCGGTTTCTCCCAGACGCCCAGCAGCATCAGGTGCCCGTCTGAGACACGGCACGCCGTCAGCGCTGTCGCGTCGTCGCGGATGGAGCCGTCGAAGCCCAGGGCGACGAGTTCGCCGGCGGCTATCTCCTCCGCGCGTCGGCAGAGGGCCCACGCGTCGGGGTCCATCCACGCGTCGGAAGCAACGGTCCGACTATTCAGGAAGTACCTGCGGCCGTCCGCGGAGTCGTTCCGGAGGTCGTAGAAATCATCTACGAGCGACTCCAGATCCATCCACTCCATGGCGTCGCCGTAGGCGTCCAGGAGCGCTGCGCGGAGCTGCTCCTCGTCTTTCAGGTTCTTGCACTCGCCCCAACGGTGGTCGTACATGAGGCGGGCACGGCCGCGCTTCTTCCGGCCGTCGCGGATAGCTTCGGCTTCCTCGTACGTCCGCTCCGCAACGGAGTCCTGACCGGGGGCGAACATCGTGGTCGTTTCGAGGTACCACGTCTGCGCTCCGCGCTTCCTCTTGCGCAGGTTGCGTGTCACGGTCGCGTACATGCGGCGCAGCTCAGGCGTGTTGTAGAGGTGAGTCTCGTCGAAGCAGACCCACGTTTCCTTGCCGCCGTCCTTCGACGAGGACGAGGCGGTAGACGGCATGATCTCTCCGCCGTCCGGAAGGATGATTCGGGTCAGCCCAACGTCAACGTTGGGGACCTGCGACAGGGGCGACGCCTCGTCGGTCAGATTGAAATGGATGGTGTCGAATACGTTGCCGGTCTGGCCTTCCTCCGTCGCCATGATGCGGAGGTAGGGAACCTTAACCGGGCGGCCCATCGGTTCGCCGGCTTCGTAGACGTACTCAAAGCCCAACCCCCACGGGTCACGGTAGACCTCTCCGCCCTCCGCCCAGCCGTCGAAACGGGCGGGACCGAAGGCTTCGAAGAGGCCTATTCGGGCGCCAAGCCCGGACTTGTCACAGCCCTTTGGGCGTGAGAAGAACGCTGAGTCGTAGAGAAGTCGACCCTCGTCGTCATCGACGGCGTAACAGTCCACGACGAAGCCGGTGTATTCGTCTCCGTGCCGTACGGGCTCCCCCTGGACGTCGCCAGGGCCATGTACGACGAAGTACTCCATCCATGCGACCGCCATCCACCCGATTGAGCGGGAGCGGTCGTGACCGGGGGCGCGCACGATAGCGCGCGGCACGCGGTCTCCTAGCTGGTCAGACGAGCGCGACGGCTGTTGATGTCGCTCACGTTGTCGGGGCGCTGTACGGGCGCCTGCCGGGCGTTCGCGGGGTCGTCGACCTTCAGCTTCAGTCGGGCCCTGTCCTCCGGCGTGGCGCCGAACTTGGCTGCTCTGAGGCGTACTTCAGAGGCGAACTCCCAACGCCCCTTCGCCCACATCGTGTGGTGCATCAAGGCCGTGTCAATCAGGAAGAGCCAGTCCGTCGCCACGAACGTCTGCGCCTGCGCCGACGTCCGCCAGGAGTCCCACCAGAGCTGAGTCATGGGGTGCCAAGGGAAGAACTCCCCGGTCTCCTCGTCGACTCCGAGCACGCCTTCCGGAAGCTCCGGCCCGCGCATCTCGTCGTCGGGGGTGATGACTGTCTCGGGTTCCGCGGCGTTGCGCCGGCGACGTCGAGTGGGGTCCTTGGGGGCTGGTCCGCGGCCACCCATCAGGCATCACCCGCGTTCGAGATCCACATAGGCACGTTGATGCGCGCAAGAAACTCAGCGCCAAACAGCCGCTCCCAGTCTCCGTCAGTCCACACGTGCACCTCTTCACCGTCAAAGACGTGCGACGGGTGGGGGCCGTCTCGGCAGTCCTCCATCAGCCCTCCCAGGGTAGGACGGCAGAGCCGCCCATGCCGGGGACTACTGCGTCATCTTGGCAATCACCGCGGAGAGGTCCGCGAGGATGGACGGGCAAAAGCCATGTCGGCGCCCCGTCATTGCGATGTAGCGGCCGGTCCCGTAGATCTCCACGGCCGTACCGTCGGGGCGTCGGATGCGGCGTCCCTGTCGAACGTCCGCGCGGCCCCAGATGTGCAAGCCGTCGCCGGACGGGGACACCTCTACGTAGGTGGCGCCCGCGTCGCGCACGATGGCTGCGGCCCACGGCGCCAGACGGCCCGTGAGCGGGTTCAAGCAGTGGTCCAGGTCGACGCACACAATGTCGTCGTCGTCAGAGAGGACGAAACCAAGACCGACGCCAACCGTCGAAGCGGCGGCGTCCTGGTGCGTGCTCCACGTCCGCGGGTCCGTCGACGAGGCCGGCATGCCACCGGTCGTCAGTGGGACTTTCGTTGCGGATCGCCGGACCCACCTGGCGCGGGTCGTCAGCTCCAACGGAGTCGCATCCTTCTTCGCCGCGCGGTGCGCAGCTACCCGACAGCGAGTCGAGCAGAAGCGCGCGCGGTGCGAGTGCCGCGCGCCCAGATGCTTGCCGCATCGCTCGCAGTTGGGTGTGTTCATGGGGTCCAGTCTAGTGGGCCGTGTAACGGTAGTCCATGGTCTGACCTGCGGATATTTGAAAGCAAGTGAGACCGGATCGCTGTATGCCCGCCTCCCGTTTCGGGGATCAAAGCAGTCCAGTCGACCCCTGGCCGACGCTCCAGCGAGCGCCTGAGGACGCCTTGACGGCATCTCCCAGACCCGTACAGACAGCGAGAACCAGCACCTTGACGGTCGGGCTGTTTTGCCGCCGGGGGTCACCCCCCTGGGGTGGCGCCCACCAATGCAGTGAAGCCGGCGCGGGGCGCCCGACGATCTCCATCAGTCAGGGCTCCTCGTACCTCCAGCCGACTGGGCGCCAGCGTGACCGTCAACGTCGTCACCTGACCGTTGCCGCCCGTGCCAACCTTGATCCTGGGCGTTCCCAGCACCGTGCCGATGTCGACACCGTTGACGATCACGCGCGTTACACGAACGCCGTCTTCGCCTGTGTCGTCTTCCTCCTCTAGCACCACATGTGCGCCGCTCATCGGGGCCACGCATGCGTAGGGCGCGATGGGTAGCGGGTCAGGGCGGCCACCATGCGGGGCCAGTAGTCAGGCAGGGTCGACCATGGGTTGCCGCTGGCAAGGGTGGCTGACGTGGCGTACACGTGGTGGCACCCACGCCTACGTGCCAGGGCCACAGCCTCTACTGCCTCGTCCGCAGTGGCTTCGTAGATCAGGTGGGATGTGCGCTCAGGCTGTAGTGCAGTGAGCCATGCAGGCAGTGCCAACGTGCGGTAGTCAGTCATGCTGCCTTCGAACGTCACCACCACGTCGCCCAGGTCCAGGATCTTGGGGTCAGGCACGGTACCGCAGTTCAGCACCACGTACGTGATGCCCGACTCCCGCAGGTGCAGCACGGTCCGGGCTACGTCCTGCACATTCGAGGACCCTGAAGCCACGCGGTCAATGAAGGCGCCTGTGATCCCGCGGGCCACCCATTCTTCCGCTTGACCCTTCATGGTGAAGTCCAGGACGGCGCCGTAGTTGTGGTCGATGTAGCCGCAGACAACTGCGCCCGAACCCACCGCCTTGGCGGCGGCCGTCAGGACCGTGTCCTCCGGTGAGCCGGGACCGGAGTCCTGGTTCACGACGACCCACGAAACCGGCTGATCATCAGCGGCTAGCGCGGCCCATGAGCGGGCGTTCGTACCGGGGTGCGCGTAGAGCGGGATCCCCGCCTTCATCGTGTCCGCCATCAGTCCTCCAGCGCGGGGTGTGTCGCCGTCGGCCGGCGGGTGAAAATGCGGGTTCGAGCGGCAGCTGCGCCGCCCTCGTTGGCGCTCTTCCGCGCGTGATGCCACGGGCAGAGAAGCTGAAGATTCTCGTCCCGGTGGTCGTCACCGGGGATGATGTGGTCAACGTCCGTCCCGGGCATCTCGCACCGTCGGCCGTCGCTGTAGCGGGCCGTGCAGACCCCGCCATCACGGCGGATGATGCGGCGCCGGATCCGCGGCCAGTCCTTCGGGAGGCGCTGCCGGCGAGTACTCCCGTCCCACGCCATTCCGCTACCTCCCGCCGTGGTCGTCGCCTACGCTCAGCGCATGCTGAAAAAGATCCTGGGGAAGCTTGCCGTCCCGCCGATCGACGTCGCGGCCGACGAAGCGTGGGCGCGCGGAGACACCGTCTTCATCCGGAAGCACTTCGCGGCCCCGGGGAAGCTCGACGCGGACGTTGCCCGGGCGATCCAGGCCGTCACGGCCATCGGATGGCACAGCGCGTCGGTGACCTTCGAGGGTGAAGGTCTCCAGCGGGCCGCGAACCTCGTGTTCACGCGGCCTCAGCCGTAAGGCCGGCAAGCCCCGAGCGAACGACCGGATAAAGCCAGCGTGAATCACTACGGCTTTTTTGGCGCCGGGCAGTCCTTCTGAGCCTTCACCGGGTCATGTGCGCTCAGGTACAGGCAGGAAGCGATGCGAGCGTCTCGTTCGCGACGCTCCTCCGCCTTCTGGCTCCGGTCAAGCTGTCCACTGACCACCGCGATAAGGGCGGCCACGGCAAGGGGAGCGACTCGGAAAGCCAGGCTCCACGCCCGCGCGGAAGTCGTCCGAAAGCTCATCTCACCGCTCGGCTTCGATGGGACCTGGACGTTAAGCAGCCCTGCCGCGTGACACTGAACCTTCCCTTCCGGACCGTCTACAAGCGCTACGATTTTGATCCGCTGGTCCTTGGCAATCATGCTCTTATGCAGATGAACCCTGCTTCCGGCATAGGTGACGCCGGGAGCAATCGCGGAGCTCGGGAAAGTCGAAACATCGACCAGATGGACAATTGGAGCTCCCAGGTCGAAGACCAAGGCGTCCGTGTCATGACTGAACCACCCGGGCTCAATGTCGCGCCGCCCGTTGTTCTTGACCTGAAGATCCACTAGACGGGGTTCACTCACTGGCGTTGCCGCGTGCAGTACTGACAGCGTGCTAACACCGTCAGGAATGATGGCCTCGTTGACGTCGTTTCGCCAGATCAGTCGCTTCTTCGGGTTGGCCACATAGAGAGCCGCCCAAATCGTCCCTGACCCCACCAGAACCGCAGCAAGCACGGTCAGGAAGGTGTTCCAAAAGTCCTTGGACCACAGATAGCCGTCTGCCAGCGTCAACCTAGCCCCCACAACATCAAGATGCAGTGGGCGGATGCTACTAGCATCCCTCCGCTCGGCGCACACCCGCAGGTGACGTACATGACGGCCGGCCAGTCTTGGGACCACCGGCGCCGCTCGACCGCGCTCTACCGGAGGAGAGTTCGGGAGCGCAGGAGCGGCGCCGGCCGTCGGAGGGAGCGGACCGTCCGCCAATCGCGACGGTCGCCGTTCTTCCCTCTACCTTCGTTATGGGGGGACGTCATCACTTTGGCAGCGGACCCAAGTTGGACTGCGGAGAGAGAATGCCGGACTAGACCCTGCTTTCACTTTCTCTCTAACGCGTTACTGTAAAAGTGAAAATGACAGTTGGTTCGCCATTTCACACATCGATCAGGCACATTCATGCACAGACGGTAATCAAGGAAGCCGCAGGGATCACTCTTTGCATCGGAGGCGCTCGGCCGACGAGGTGGAGGGCGACGCCGCAGCCCGCGAACGATGCGAAATTTGGTGCCCAGCGAGCGCGCCGACGATCGCCAGCGCGCCCAGCGATGTTACCAACCCGTCATCTAGTTGGCCATCTCGGAGCGGAGGATGCCCTCCAGCTCGACGGACTCAGGGTCCGGATCAGCCGGTCCGAAGTGCGCCCGGTCACCTACGGTCGCGGCCCGCGTGGTGGCGGGCGCTACCCAGACGTGGATTCCGTACTCCATGAGCAGACGGCCGCGTTCAACGTGGCTAGCCTCTTCCCATACCTCACCCAGCTGACGCCCAGTCTTCTTCATCTCCCAATGGGGTTCTTCGTGCGGGATCTCCTGAAGCGCGTTGCGGCGGGCAATGAGCTTGGTGAGTCGGCTACGGTAGTCCGCTTCATCCTCTTCGCTCTCGTACAGACCCGCGTCCCGGTCATCCCGAAGGCTTCGAATCGACCGGTTCACCTGAGCCAGGTCACGCGTTGCATCGCTCCCCGGGTGCCAAACGCGCTTCACTTCATCCATGCGGCCATACGCACGCGGGAATTCCTCGTTGACCCACGTTACGAGCTTCTGCATGTTGACGTACACGCCCGGCTTGTGAAGTCCGGTCTCGGATACCCCGTTGCACGTGAACGCCTTTACCCCGTCCGGGGATGTTCTCTGCTTCAGGTTCCGGTGGCACTCGGAACAACGAGCAACCCCCGAGAGCCAATGTGTCGCGGCAGGCGCTTTGCGCGGCGCTACGAGTTGGGTGTCCAGGACGCTGTGGAGCGCATCAAATTCGTCCCGGCTGAAGACGGGGGGCCATGCCAGCACCGGCATGCCGTCCTCGTCCATCTCTACACCCCCTGCCGGGTCGGGGCGGTGCCCCAGCATCGTGGGCGACGAGAGGATGAAGCGGAGAGCCCGCGTACGCCACGCTGCGGACTGGGCGCGTTCCCCCTTAGCCGTTGCCCCTCGTTGCCGACTCGTCGGCTCACCCCGCTCGTTCAGCCGGCGGGCACAGTCAGCAAGGGATTCACCCTCCAGCACCCACAGCATTACCTCACGCAGCACTCCGACGGCGTGAGGGTCCCGCACGAGCACGCGGCCCTTGCCGTCGGGGTGCGGTGCCGGGGTGAGCCCGTAGGGCACGCGGCCCCCGTGAAAGCGCTTGTCTTCCTTGGCCTTGCGCATTGAGTCCTTGACGCGCGCTTTGATCATCTCGCGTTCAAGTTCGGCGAAGATGGCGATCATTTGGGCCATCGCGCGGCCGGTGGCCCCGGTCATGTCGATGGGTTCGGTGGCGGAGACGAGCGCCACGCCTTCCTTGTCCAGCTCCCGCACGATGTCCGCGAAGCCAACGAAGGATCTGGCGATACGGTCGATCTTCCACACCATGACGATGTCGACGCCGGCCAGTTCGCTCAGCAGTTGCTTCATGGCGGGGCGCTCCATCGGAGGTTTCGCTCCCGACACCCCTTCGTCCACGTAGGGTTCCCCCACTACGCGGCCCCCGCGGCGCACGACTTCCGCGCGACAGGCTTCGTCTTGCCGTTGGATGGACGTACTTGCGTCCGTGAGTCGAGATAGCCGCTCGTACAGCGCGTACCGGTCCATGAGGACAGGCCCCCTTGTCAGTCGGTACAAGGGAGTCTATGTCATTCGGTGCTTTATGAGAGGTCGTACGGCGGCTTCAGGTCATTGAGGAAACGCACGTGCTGAACATCCCAGTCGATCGAAGGATCTTTCTACGGCCTCGACGGGGCAGCCAGCCGAGGAAACGCACGTACTTCATTCTCCCACGACCTGGCGCGCACGCAGCCCGGGCCGATCGTCCAGGACATTCCGGGCCGCCTGGTCGTTTCCTACGGGACCTCCGTCCGCCGGGCGGGCGCGGACCGCCGGGCGGAGAGTGGGAGGAGGACGATCCCACCGGGAGGAGCCATGGCGAAGACGACGCGGGAAGACACGCCCCTCGAGCTGGGGGGCGACGGCCTGGAGGTACGGCTCAAGGAGATCGGCGGGGACCTCACCGTGGGGTTCTTCCGCCTTCCCGAGGGCACGGACATGAGCGAGCCCCTCAAGGGGATGCCCGAGGACATGTGCCAGTGCCCGCACTGGGGGTACATCCTGAAGGGCCGCCTCAGGATGCGCACCGCGCAGGGGGACGAGGAGTACGCGGCGGGGGACGCCTACTACTGGGGGCCCGGGCACGTTCCGGTGGCGCTGGAGGACACCGAGTTCGTGGAGTTCTCCCCGACCGCCGAGTTCCGCGAGGTCATCGACCACGTGAAGGGCGGGGCGGGGTAGCGTCCGCCCCGTCGGCGGCGGGGTGGCCGGGGCGGCCCGGGCCGCTCGGGCACCGGGCCCGCCCCGGTGGCGCCGCAGGGCGTCAGGGGATGCCGGCGGGCGTCAGGGGATGTAGGCGCGGCGCGCCGACTGCCCGGGGATCAGGGGCCGGGGCGGCAGTACGGACGGCGGCCGGGCGGCGCCGGGGCCCTGGTAGCGGGCGGGGGCGCTACGGGGCACCGGGTCGGGGGTCCGCCCGCCGGTGCCGAGGAGCCTGGCCGCGTGGGCCACGCTGGCGAGGGTGGCGTGGTGGTGCCAGCCGCGGAAGGAGCGGCCCTCGAAGTCACGGATGCCGACGGGTTCGCAGGTCTCGGTGAAGTCCAGCGCGACCCGGTCGGTGAGTTTGGCCAGCAGGAAGAGCTGGGCGAGCGGCCGGTCGCCGATGTTGGTGATCCAGAACTCGGAGGGCAGCAGGGAGGTCTCGGTCCAGGCGCCCATCAGGAGCAGCGGGGTGGGCGGCGCGGGCGCGGGGCGTTCCTCGCCGGGGGTGGCGAGTATGGCGGCCGAGGTGAGCAGGGTCACCGCTCCCTCGGTGCGGCCGTGCCGGGTCCATTCGACGACCCGCCGCTGCGAGCGCAGCGAGTCGATCAGTTCGCGGGCGGGCGCGGTGTACGGCCCGGGCTTGTGGCGGCCGGTGCCGCCGAAGGAGACGGGCAGGGAGCCGTCGACCTTGAGGACGAAGGGGATGTCCTGGAGGGCGAAGGCCTCGATGGTCTGCGGGAGGTCCGTGTTGGAGACCTCCATGACGACCGGGCGGCGCTGGAGCTGCCAGGTCGCGGCGATGCGCTGTACGGCGTGCACGGCGTCCTGTGCGGGGGTGAGGGACCGCGCGGTGTCGGGGATTCCGGCGCGGCGGCGGCGCAGCAGTTCGCCGGTCCACGGGGCGGGGAGGGTGAGGGTCCATTCGACGGGGAAGCTGGCCTCGCTGGAGGCGAGCCAGATTCCGGAGGCCTGCTGACAGTTGGCGGTGCGGCCGAGCTGGGGTACGAACTGCCTGCCGACGCCCACGGAGCGGTCGCCGGCCTTCTCGATGACCATGGGCTGCACCACCCAGGCCAGCGGGCGCTGGGCGGTGCGTTCGAGGTGCTGGGCGAGGGACCGGCGTACGGGGGTCCAGTCCCAGGGCGATTTGCTGATGAACTGCTGGAGGCTCTGCTCGACGGAACTCGCCCCTGTTCCGGCGATGTTTCGGATTGTTTTCTTCCCGGTGGTGCGGACGAGCCCGTTGAGATAAACGCGGGCCCAGTTTCGCTGGTCCCGCCGAGGTAAGGACTCGAAGAAAAGCGAGATCAATACGTCGATCAATTCGGAGATTTCCCTGGTGGAATCCTCCGGCAGCACTGCGCGAACCATCTGGGCCTCCCCCGCGACCAGACTAGATCCTTGACCCTACTGGACCGCGGAGAACGGCCGTAGGGCCCGGCGGCTACTTCCTGAGGTCGCTGGCAGATTCGAGCCGCTCTTCCTCTACCACGAGCGGGATCGGGATTTGGTTCGCTGCGTAGTAGAGCGCGATCAGGAAGTGTGCGACGAGAGTGAGCGGTGCCGAGAAGAAGGACAGAACCACGGTCAAGGGGTAGGCGACCGCGCCGAGCCCGAATCGGACGCGGGTGGCCCGGGCCCCTTCCTTGTCCACCGTTTCGTGGAAGAGGTGCCCGACCTTGGTCACGTACCACCAGAAGGCCAGGAAGGCGAGAGCGTACACGACGGTCCACGCGCTGTAGAGGATTGCGGCCACATTGGCCGATTCCCCGTCCGTGAGGTGTTCGGCGAGCACGTTGGTGGTGTACGGAATCACTGACACCACCATCAGCACCAGGAGATTCAGGAACAACAGTGGCCGGTCGACCCGCTTCAGGTGACTGAAGATCGTGTGGTGGTTCACCCACATGACGCCGATGATGAGGAAACTCACGATATAGGCCGCGTAGTGCGGCCATTGCTCCCAGAGTCCGTGCCACAGCTCCGAACCCTGCTCTTCCGGAACCTTTAACTCCAGCACCAGAATGGTGATCACGATGGCGAATACGCCGTCGCTGAACGCCTCCACCCGGTTGGTTTCCTGCTCCATGGCCTCCCCTTCGCGAAAGTCATTCACGCATACGGGGAGGGCGCGGTCCCCGCCCTCCCCGCTCACGCTACCCACGAAAGGGCCGTCAGCCGCCGAAGCCGGCCGTCTGGCGCCAGATCCGGCCATCGCGGACGACTAGCGTCCCGAACGCGTGCTCCGGCTCGCCGTTCAGGTTCATGA
The DNA here is from genome assembly GCF_055575955.1 of Streptomyces sp. NPDC033966. NCBI lineage: Bacteria > Bacillati > Actinomycetota > Actinomycetes > Kitasatosporales > Streptomycetaceae > Streptomyces > Streptomyces sp. NPDC033966. The sequence continues at coordinate 156,875 of NZ_JBVIRQ010000008.1, forward strand.
TCGCCCGGTAGAAGATGGTGTCCTCGGTCTCGATGTACTCCTGCAGTTCGACCAGCGTGGGCTTCACGGTGAGATAGCCGGTGAACGTCTCGCGAACGGCCTCGATGCCCACCGACGCGCCCTCGAAGCGCAGCAGCACGGCGTCGTCGGTGTAGTTCTTCATCACCGCCTCGATGTCCAGGGCGGCCAGCGCCTCCATCTGGCGGACGAAGACCGGGTGCAGCTTGGCGATGTCGTACTTGGCCATGTTCGACTCCCTTTCAGGGTGTGGAGGTTGTTCCGGCTCCGGCGGGCGGTTCGGCGCAGGCGGCGGCCGCGCTCAGCGGCAGCCGCACGACCATCCGGGTCTCCCCCGGCCTGGAGCGGGCCGTGATCGACCCGCGGTGGCGCTGGGTGACGATGCGGTAGCTCAGGTGCAGGCCGAGGCCCGTCCCCTTGCCGACGTCCTTGGTGGTGTAGAAGGGCTCGAAGATCCGCGGCAGGGAGTCCGCGGGGATCCCGCGGCCGGTGTCCGTGATCTCCACGACCAGGCAGGCCCCCTCGGCGCGCACCCGCAGGGTCAGGGTGCCGGAGCCCTCCATGGCCTCGGCCGCGTTGTCGACCAGGTTGGTCCACACCTGGTTCAACTCGCTCGGATAGCCGTCCAGTTCGGGCAGGCCGGCCTGGTACTCGCGCACGATGGTGATGCCCGGAAGCTTGGAGCGCAGCACGATCAGGGTGTTCTCCAGGCCGTCGGGTACGGAGAACCGCTGCTCGGGGGCCCGGTCGAGGTTGGCGTAGTCCCGGGTGGCCGAGACCAGCTGGGAGATCCGGGGCCCGGCGGCGCGCAGCTCGGCGGCCAGCGAGCGGGCCTCCAGCAGCGCCGCCAGGTGGTCGAGGGCGGTGGGGAGGGCGGCCTCGCCGACCCCCTCCAGCCGCTCCAGCAGCCAGCCGAGCTGCAGCCCGAGGTCGGCGGCGCCGGAGCCGAGCAGCCCGGGGCGTTCGGCGCCGGCCTCCTCGGCCCAGTCGGCGATCTCCTCCTCGGCGTCCGCCTGGGCGAGCGGGTCGGTGGTGTCCGGCGGCGGGAGCTTGTCCAGCTCCTCGGCGAGCCGGTCCAGTACGGAGCGCTCCGCGCCGGAGGCGGCCGCGCCCCACGCGCAGGCGGTGGCGGTGAGCCGGTCCAGGGCGGGCGCCAGCTCCTGCGCGGCGCGGGCGACCGCCGCGGCCGGGTTGTTCAGCTCGTGCGCGAGGCCTGCGGCCAGGGTGCCGAGGGCCTCGACGGTGGCCCGTTTGCGGGCCTGGACCTCGGAGGACTTGATCCGCCAGGCCAGTACCGGGATCAGTACGGCGGCCACCCCGTGGCAGCGGGTCAGCATCTCGAAGAACACCGGCTTCGGGTAGGCGACGACGGTGGTCGCCGGCCCGCTCGCGGACGCGGTGGCCACGTAGGAGCCGTCGGTGAGCAGGGGCAGTTCCCCGGTGAAGCGGTGTGCGGCGGAGGGTTTGCCGTCGTGGTCCTCGGCGGCCGCGCTCTCCTCCTCGGTGGAGTGCCGGGTGAGCACCTCCTCGCGGCCGTCGACGACCTTGGTGACGACGAGTCCGCCGGAGAGCAGGACGTGGAAGCCGGTGGCCTGCTCCCCGTCGCGGAAGAGGACCTCCCCGTCGGCGAGGACCCGCGGATCGGAGACGGAGGCCAGCCAGTCCAGCTGGTCCTCGGTGATCTGCGCGAAGATCTCCAGTCCGCGCAGGGCCGTACGCAGTTCTGCGGTGTTCACGCGGCGCTCCCCTCGGCCCTGGTGCGCGCGGCGAGCCGCAGGGTCGTCAGCAGGGCCAGCGCGCACACCCCGGCGACGGCCGCCATGAAGCCGACCGAGGTGCGCTGCAGGCCGTGGATGTTGGTCAGGAGTCCGGCGAGGACCGCCGGGACGCTCATGGCGAGGTACGCGAAGACGTAGACGGCGGCGGTGAGTTCGCCGCGGTGCGCCGGGTCGGCGAGCGAGCTGAGGGCGCGGAAGGAGCCGAGGAAGGCGGCGCCCCAGCCGGCGCCGAGTACCGCGGTGGCGGCGAGGAACACGGCCGCCGATCCGGTGCCCAGGGAGAGCAGCACCAGGGCGAGCCCGGCGAGCAGCCCGAGCAGGCCGAGTACGGCGGTGCGCAGCGCCTCGGTGCGGCCCAGCAGCAGCTGGGCGGCGGTGGCGGCGCCGGCGAGCAGCGCCACCGTGGCCCCGCCCAGCAGGTAGTTGGTGCTGCGGAACAGGGCGAGGGCCAGGTGCGGCCCGAGCGAGAGGTAGAAGCCGCCGACGGTCCAGACGGCCACCACGGTCAGTACGAGCACGGCGAACCGCCGCCGCACGGCGGCCGGTACCCGGATCCGGTGGGGCACCACCCGCAGCCGCCCGTCGGCGCCGGGGGCGCTCTCGGCCATCCGGGCCACCCCGACCAGCGCGAGCGCGAAGGCGCCGGCCAGCAGGACGTAGCTCAGCACGGTCGGCGCGGGCGCGTACTGGACGAGCAGTCCCGCCCCGAGCCCGCCCAGGCCGATGCCCACGGTGGGCCCGGCGCTGTTGACCTGGGCGCCGAGCGCGGGCCGCGAGCGCGGGCTCAGCTCCAGCAGGGCCCCGCCCATGGCCCCGGTGGCCAGTCCCACCGCCAGCCCCTGTACGGCGCGGGCGGCGAGCAGCAGGCCGAGCCCCCGGGCCCCGGCGAACAGGCCCATGGAGACGATCGCCAGGACCAGTGCGGCGGCCAGGACGGGCCGCCGGCCCAGGGTGTCCGAGAGGGACCCGAACAGCAGCAGGCCGGTGAGCACGGTGACGGCGTACACGGCGAAGACCACCGTGACCACGCCGGAGGACAGCCCCCATTCCTGCTGGTAGAGCACGTACAGGGCGGAGGGCACGGAGGAGGAGAGCATCAGCAGGACGAGGACCGCGCCCACCACCCGGAAGCCGGAGGCCCTCGCCGTGCGGGCGGCGCCCCCGCTCGCGGTGTCTCCCGTGTCCCTCGTCTCGGTCGGTTCGGCCACTCTGGTCAACTCCACTCCCCCCGGCTGCCCTCGGGCCGTCAGGCGGTGATCAGGGCCGCCCGGGCCAGCGCGCGGGCGGTGAGTACGCCCGCGAGGTGGCCCAGGTATTCGGCCGAGGTGCCGCGCCCGGGGACGAACAGCTCCCGGGGCTCGGCTCGGAATGCCGCGAGCACCGCCTCCGTCGTGTACGGCCCCCCGCGCAGCCGGTCCTCGACCCCGCGCAGGCGCAGGGCACGCGGGGTGGCTCCGGTGACCGCGATCCGCGGCCCGTCGGGGGTGATGCGTACGGCGGCGGCGCACAGCGGGTAGCGGGTGGCCCGGTCGGCGGCCTTCTCGAAGGCGGCGGCCGGGCCGGCGGCGGGCACCAGCACGGCGGTGACCACCGATCCGGCGGGCACTCCCGAGGCGGCGAGCCGTTCGGCGCCGACGGTGGTGCGCCCGCCGGGGCCGGCGAGTTCCACCCGGGCGCCGGCGGCCAGGGCCGCCACGGGCAGGTCGGTGGCGCGTCCGGCGGCGGCCAGGTTCCCGCCGGCGGTGCCGAGGTTGCGGACCTGGGGGTCGCCGTTGGCGCGGGCGGCGGCGGCCAGCTCGGGTGCCCCGTCGAGCACCAGCGGGTGCGCGGCGAGTTCGGCGAGGGTGGTCAGGGCCCCGACGCGCAGGGTCCCGCCGGTGCGGGCGACGCCCCGCAGCTCCGCCAGGTGGCGTACGTCGACGAGCAGGCGGGCCCGCTCCGCGCCGGTGCGCAGGCCGGGCAGCAGGCTCTGTCCGCCGGCCAGCACCCGGGCGCCGGGGGTGGCGAGCAGGGTGAGGGCCTCGTCCAGGGCGGCGGGCCGGGCGTAGTCGAAGTCGGTGAGGATCACGGGGCTTCCCCTCTCAGGCGGCGCCAGACCTTCTCGGGGGTGAGCGGCATGTCGATGTGCCGTACGCCCAGGTCGGACAGGGCGTCGACGACGGCGTTGACGACGGCGGCGGCGGGCGGCACGGTGGCGATCTCCCCGGCTCCCTTGGCACCGAGCGGATTGTGCGGGGAGGGCGTGACGGTCCTGCCGAGGGTGAAGAAGGGCGCGTCGGCGGCGCGGGGCAGGGCGTAGTTCTGCAGGTCGGAGGTGATCAGGACGCCGTTCTCGTCGTACTCGGCGGCTTCCATCAGGGCCTGGCCGAGGCCGTGGACGATGCTGCCCTCGATCTGGCCGAGGACCACCTTCGGGTTGCCGATGTGCCCGGCGTCGTCGACGGCGGTGTAGTCGACGACCTCGGTCTCTCCGGTGAGTTCGTCGACCTCGACGACCGCGATGTGCGTACCGAAGGGGTAGTTGAAGTCCGGCGGGTCGAAGTGGGTGGTCTCGTCGAGGGCCGGCTCGATCTCCGGGGGCAGCCCCCAGCCGTACCACATGGCCATGGCCAGTTCGGCGAAGGTCTTCGCGTTCTCCGGGTTGCCGGCCTCGTGGACGCCGCCGTTCTCGTAGACCACCCGCTCCTCGGGGACGCCGAGGAAGACGGCTCCGGCCCGGATCAGTTTCGCCTTGATCTTGCGGGCGGTGAGCGCGATGGCGGGGGCGGCCATGCTGTACGAGCGGGAGCCGTAGGTGCCCTGCCCGTAGGGGGCCTTGAGGGTGTCGCCCTCGTACACCTGGACCTGGCCGGGGTCGATGCCCAGTTCGTCGGCGGCGACCTGCGCGAAGACGGTGCCGTGGCTCTGGCCGGTGGAGGCGGAGCCGACGGTGACGGTGACCTCGCCGGTGGGGTGGACGCGGATGTTGGCGCTCTCCCAGGTGCCGCCGAGCATGCCCTCCTTGGACATCCGGGTGGAGGGGCCGACGCCGCAGACGGCCACGTAGGTGGCGATGCCGACGCCCAGGCGCTTGCCGCGGGCGCGGGCGGCGGCCTTGCGGGCGGGCATCCGGTCGTAGCCGGAGAGTTCGACGGCCCGGTCGAAGTTCAGCCGGTAGTCCCCGGAGTCGTAGGTCCAGCCGAGGCCGTTGTCGTACGGGAACTTCTCCTTGGGCACCAGGTTCCGGCGGCGCACCTCCGCCGGGTCCATGCCGATCTCGGCGGCGTAGCGGTCGACGAGCCGTTCCATCAGGAAGGCGGCCTCGGCGCGCCCGCTGCCGCGCTGGGCGCCGAGCGGGACGGTGTTGGTGAAGGCGGCGTAGACCTCGCAGAAGGCGGCGGGGATGTCGTACATGCCGCTGATGGAGCGTCCCATCAGGGCGGTGGCGACTCCGGGGCCGATGGTGGAGGGGTAGGCGCCGAGGTTGGCGTAGCTGGTGCAGCGCACGGCGGTGATGCGGCCGTCGCGGGTGCCGGCAAGGGTGACGTGCTGGCGGTGGTCGCGGCCCTGGACGGTGGAGTTCATCAGGCCGGTGCGGGTGTCGACCCATTTGACGGGGCGGCCGCCGAGGTCTTTGGACAGCAGCAGGACCAGCGCCATGTCCGGGTAGAGGTAGCCCTTGGTGCCGAAGCTGCCGCCGACGGTCGGGGCGATCACCCGGAGCTTGTTGAAGGGGATGCCGAGGACCAGCGCGGCGAGCAGGAAGCGGTGGTTGTGCGGGCCCTGGGTGGAGGCGTGGAGGGTGTACTCGCCGGTGGCCGGGTCGTACACGCCGACGGCTCCGCGCGGCTCGATGGGGCTGTTGATGGTGCGCTGGTTGACGAGGTCCAGCTCGACGGTGACCTCGGCGGCGGCGATGGCCGCGTCGGTGCGCTCCTCGTCGCCGCAGGTCCAGTACGCGTTCAGGTTGCCGGGGACGGCCTCGTGGAGCTGGGGCGCGCCTTCGGCGAGGGCGTGGTCGGCGCGGGTGACGACGGGCAGCGGCTCGTACTCGACGGTGATCGCGGCGAGCGCGGCGGCGGCCTGGCGCGGGGTCTCGGCGACCACGACGGCGATCGGGTCGCCGACGTGGCGGACGGTGTCGCCGGTGAGCACCGGGCGGGCGCCGGGGAGGCCGTAGGGGTGGGGCGGGAAGTGGCTCTCGACCCCGCCGGGTATCCAGATGCAGGGCAGCGGCATCACGTCGGGGAAGTCGGCGGCGGTGGCCACCTTCAGTACGCCCGGGAGCTGCTCGGCGGCCTTGGTCCCGATGGACAGGATCCTGGCGTGGGCCACGGGGCTGCCCAGGATGGCCATGTGGGCGGTTCCCGGCAGGTCGATGTCGGCGACGTACACGGCTTCGCCGCGCAGCAGCCCCGGGTCCTCGCGGCTGTCCAGGGGGCGGCCGAGGACGCCGCCCCGTGCCTGTTCTTCCTGTTCCGGCTGGACGGTGGTCATCGCGGTCACCGCCCTTCGGGTTCGGCGGGGGCGCAGGCGCGCTGCACGCCCCGGACCACGCTGTGGTAGCCGGTGCAGCGGCACAGGTTGCCGGTGAGCCATTCGCGGATCTCGGGCTCGGAGGGGGGCGGGCCGCCGGAAGCGCAGTCGACGAGCTCGCCGAGGGCCATCACCATGCCGGGCGTGCAGAAGCCGCACTGGGTGCCGTGCTCCTGGCGCAGTGCCTCCTGGAGGCCGGTCAGCTCCCCGCCGGGGGCGGTGACGCCCTCGATGGTGGTGACCTCGGAGCCCGCGGCGGAGGCGGTGAGGATCAGGCAGCTCTTGACGGACCTGCCGTCCAGGCGGACCACGCAGGTCCCGCACTGGCCGGTGTCGCAGCCCACCTTGGTGCCGGTGAGCCCGAGTCCGTCGCGGAGCCGTTCCACGAGGAGTTCGCTCGGCGGGGCCGCGAACTCCTCGGGTCTTCCGTTCACGTGCAGGGTGAGTTCGATGCGCGTCAGATCCATGCGAGCGCCTGCGCTTCCGTGAGCGACCGGTTGAAGAGGGGACCGCCGGGCTGCTGGAGAATTCCTCCGGAGTGCAGCGGGCCGGTGTCGACGGGGGCGTATCCCAGGTCGGTGATGATTCCGGCGACCATTTCCTTCGCCTTCGTGTCATCGCCCGCCGTGTAATGGGCGAGGCGCTCCGATGCCGTGCGGCCGGAGGCGGTACCGGCGGCGGCGAGGGTTTCGAAATGCATGGTGTTCAGGGATTTCACGACCCGGGCGCCGGGGTACCACTCGGCGACGAGTTCGCTGGAGCCGCGCCCGCCGAGGTCGGCGGGGGTGCCGGGGCCGCTGAACGCGTTGGTGGCGTCCACCAGCACCTTGTCCTGCACGACGTGCGGGGGCAGCAGCCCGCGCACGCCGGCGAAGGGCACCATCAGCACCAGCAGGTCGGCCTCGCCCGCCGCCTCGACGGGGTGCGCCGCCGCCGTGGCGCCGGGGCCGAGTTCGGCCAGGAGCGGGGCGAGTGAGCCCGGCCCGGTGGCGTTGGCGAGGACGACCGGATGGCCGGCCGCCACCAGGATCCTCGCGAGGGTCGAGCCGATCCGGCCGGTGCCGATGATGCCTGTCCGCATGAGTGGCTCCTCGATGGTGTGGTGTCAGTCCATGCCGATCCAGACCGACTTGGTCTGGGTGTAGCTCTCAAGGGATTCCGGTCCGCACTCGCGCCCGTAGCCGGAGGCCTTGTAGCCGCCGTAGGGCACGGAGGGGTCGTACTGGTTGTAGCAATTGACCCAGACCGTCCCGGCCTTGATCTGGGAGGCGACCCGGTGGGCCCGCCGCAGGTCCTTGGTGTGGACCCCGGCTGCGAGGCCGTACGCGCTGTCGTTGGCGATGCGTACGGCGTCCTCCTCGGTGTCGAAGGGGATGACCGACAGGACCGGGCCGAAGATCTCCTCCTGGGCGATCCGCATGCCGTTGTCGACGCCGGTGAAGACGGTGGGCAGGAAGTACAGGCCCTGGGTGGAGGCTCCTTCGGGGGTCCAGCCGGCGCCTCCGGTGCGCAGCAGGGCGCCTTCCTTCTCGCCGACCTCGATGTAGGAGCTGACCTTGTCGAACTGGGCGCGGTGGGCGAGCGGTCCGAAGAGGGTCTCCGGGTCGCGCGGGTCCCCGGGCTTGAGGGCGGCGGCCCGGCGGACCAGGCGTTCGACCATCTCGTCGTGGACGGGTCGGTGCAGCAGGAGCCGGGAGCCGGCGGTGCAGATCTCGCCCTTGTTGTAGTAGATGCCGAAGAAGGCGAGTTCCTCGGCGGCGTCGAGGTCGGCGTCGGCGAAGACGATGTTGGCGGACTTGCCGCCGAGTTCCATCGTCACCTTCTTCAGGGTGCCCGCGGACTTGCGGATGATCGACTGGCCGACCGCGGTGGAGCCGGTGAAGGCGATCTTGTCGATGTCGGGGTGGCCGGTGAGGGTCTCCCCCAGCTCGACTCCGGGGCCGGTGACGACGTTGAGGACACCGTCGGGGATCTCCGCCTCCTGGAAGAGTTCGGCGATCTTCAGGGCGGTGAGCGGGGTGGCCGGGGAGGGTTTGTGGACGACCGTGTTCCCGGCCGCGAGGGCCGGGGCGATCTTGGTCATCGACAGCAGGAGCGGGAAGTTGAAGGGGGTGATGGCGCAGACCACCCCCAGGGGTTCGCGCAGGGTGTAGGCGAGCTGTCCGCCGGCGGGGGCCCGGGAGGAGCCGTCGACCCGGGTGACCGCGCCGGCGTAGTAGTGCATCAGCTGGGCGGCCATGGGTGCGTCGACGGTGCTGGAGAAGGCGAACGGCTTGCCCATGTCCACCGTTTCCAGCAGGGCTATCTCCTCCAGGTCCCGTTCGATCAGTTCACCGACGCGGTTCAGCCGCAGCGCGCGCTCCTGGGCGGACAGCCGGCTCCACGGGCCTTCCTCGTACGCAGCGCGGGCGGCCGCGACGGCGGCGTCCGCGTCGGTCGCGGCGGCCTGGGCCACCGGCACGATCTCCTGGCCGTCGATCGGGCTGATGTCCGGCTCCGTGCGGCCGTCCCGGGCGGGGACCCATTGGCCGCCGATGAACAGCTTCCCGGGGTTGGCCAGGGGGTGGTCGCTGAGCACGCGCTTGGTCATGGCTGCACCTTCCGGTGTCGCGGGGGCGGGCACCCCCTAGGCCTCGCCGAGCTGCCGCAGGAAGGTCTCGGCGAGGGCCTTGGAGGAGTAGGGGTTCTGACCGGTCGTGAGCCTGCGGTCCACGACGACGTGCGAGTCCCAGATCACGTCGGCCTTCTCGTACCGGGCGCCGAGTCTGGTCAGCTCGGCCTCCAGGATCAGCGGGAGCCGGCCTGCCATGTTGGTGACCAGTTCCTCGCTGTGCGAGAAGGCGGTCATCCGGTATCCCTCGAAGGGCCAGTGGCCCTCGCCGTCCCGCAGGGACAGCAGTGCGGTGTGGCCGTGGCAGACGGTGGCGATCGGCTTGTCCTGTCCGATGGCCCAGCGCAGCAGCTGCGCCAGCTCGTCGGACTTGGGCAGGTCGCCGATGGCTCCGTGGCCGCCGCTGATGTAGATGCCGTCGTACTCGGCGATGTCCTTCTCGCCGAGGGACTCCACCGCGAGGGGCGCTTCGAGCTGGGGGGTCTGCTCGATGACCCGGACGTACTCGGCGGCGTTGGCCGCGTCCTGGTCCGGGGAGCCCTCGGGGCGGACCCACCGCAGGAAGCCGGGGTCGATGCTGGTCGGGTCGACCGTGGGGACCTCGCCCCCGATCGTCGCCACGTCGACGGTGTGGCCGGCTGCTCGGAAGAGGGTATAGGGAACGGCGAATTCCTCGGCCCAGAATCCCGAGGGGTGCTGTTCCCCGTCCAGCAGATGGAGGGTGGCCTTTGCCGTCAAGACGACGAGAATCCTCATGATTCTCTCCTTGTTCTGGATCGCTGCCGATTCAACACGCCCCTTCGTGAGGGGCGTAAGGGGACGGCGTCAGGCCCGCGATACTTCGTCACGTGCGTCCAACGCCGTGAGGATCGTGCGGAATTCACCGACCAGGGGGTGGTCGGGAAGGGCTTCCGCGAATATGCGCTCTCCGTGGAGGGCCGCCATTCCCGGAACGTACGGGAGAATTCCGGCCAGGGGGGCGCCGTATACCTCCTCGGCCCTGCGGGCCACCTCCTGCCGGTCCACGCCCTCGGGTGCCATGCTCAGCACCAGGGCCCGCCGGCAGGCCAGCCGCCCGGCCAGGGCGATGGTCTCCTCCGCTCCGGAGAGGTCGACCCGGTCGGCCCTCGCCATGATCAGTACGATGTCGGCGCTGCCCATGGCGGTCACCGACTCGTTGTTGAGCCCGGCGTGCGTGTCGAGCAGCAGGAAGTCGAGCGCGTGGCTCTCCGCCAGCCGGTCGAAGCCCTCCGGGAGCATCCCCACGTCGTACCCGGTGGTCATCAGCTCCCGCAGGGCCGCCGTCCCGGTCCGGGCCGGTACGACGTACAGCCCGGGCACGGCGGTGCTCCGGGCCGCGGTCTCGATCTCGCAGCGGCCGAGCAGGTAGTCGGCCAGCGAGCCGGTGCCGGGACCGAGCCGGAACAGCAGGTCCAGGGTGGGCGACTGGAGGTCGGTGTCGACCACCCCCACCCGGCGTCCCGCGGCCGCCAGCAGCAGCGCGAGGTTCGCCAGCACCGAGGACTTCCCGGTGCCGCCGCGGTGCGAGTGCACCACGATGGTCCGGGTCATCACGCCACCACCCGGTAGCCGGTGTCGTCCGCGTGCGGCCCCCGCGCCGCACGCGGCCGGTGCACGGCCAGCATGGTGACGTCGTCGTGCTGTTCGGCGGTGCCCGTGTGCTCGCGCACCGCCCGGTCCATCAGGTCGACCACGTCCCTGCCGCTCGCCGGGGGGCCGGCGAGCAGTTCCAGCATCCTCTCGTCACCGAGGAAGCTGCCTTCGGGGCAGCGGGCCTCGGGCACTCCGTCGGTGAACACGAAGAGGGTGTCGCCGGGGTTCAGCTGGGCGTAGCCGAGGGTGAAGACGCAGTCGGGCAGTACCCCGACCGCCGGCCCCGTGACCTCCAGGGCCCGGGGTACGGAGCCGTCGCCGGAGAGCAGCAGGGGCGGGTTGTGGCCGCCGTTGATGTAGACGAGGCTGCCGGTCAGCGGGTCCAGGACGCCGAAGAACAGGGTGGCGAAGTAGCCCTGCCGCAGGTGGTTGCGGGTGAGGTAGCCGTTGGTGGCGGTGACCGCGTTGAGCAGCGGGGTGGCGCCGACGACCGGGGTGCGGCGGCTGCCGCCCGTGCGGCCGGCGGCCATCAGGTGCTGGAGTCCGCTGTTCTCGGCGGTGTGGCGCAGCAGGGAGCGGATGAGGGCCATGAAGAGGGCCGCGCCGACCCCCTTGTCGCAGACGTCGGCGACGACCACCGCGAGGCGCCGGCCCCGGGAGATCTCGAAGACGTCGTAGAAGTCCCCGGCGACCTGCCGGGCGGGCCGGAAGCGCACGTCGATCTCCCAGCCGTCGGGGACGGGCAGCGCCTCGGGCAGGAAGCCGGCCTGGATCTCGCGGCCGATCTCCAGTTCCTTCTCGTACCCCATGAGTTCGGCGCGGGCGTCGGCCTCGCGCAGGGTGCGGCCGAGTCCGGCCCGTTCGGTGCAGCTGTGCAGCCGGGCTCCGACGAGGGCGGGCAGGAAGGGCGGGACGAGGTAGTCGTGGCCGAGGCGGACGTGCCGCTCCAGGGCGGCGAACTCCCGGACGGTCCAGACGACGACGATGGGCGCTCCGGCCCAGCGCCGCAGCCGGCGCACGGCGCTGCGCACGGTCTCCCCGTCGGCTTCGGCGGGGGCGAGCAGCACGTCGGCGACGGGCAGCAGTTCGAGGCGGCCGCGCAGCAGTTCCCCCAGGGTGCGGGGGACGAGTTCGGCGTCCATCCGCCGCAGCGCGTCCAGCAGTTCGACGGGCGGCGGCGGGTACACGTCCAGGATGATCACGGTCGTGGAGGGCATGCGTCCGTCCCCTCATCGGCCTTCACGGTCAGCGTGCTGATGTTCCGGCCGTCCCTGCGGGCATAGGCGTACGAGTCCACGCTGGTCAGGGCCAGGTGGATGCCGAGGCCGCCGACCCGGCGCCGTTCCGGGGGGATCCCGGGGGCGGGGGGCAGGCGGCCGGCGACGGGATCGAACGCGGGGGCGGTGTCCTCGATGACGATCCGCACCCCGTCGGGACCGGGACGGCCGCGGACGGTGATCCGTCCGCCGCCGCCCCGGTACCCGTGCATCACGATGTTGGTGGCCAGCTCGTCCACGGCCAGCCGGATCCGGTACGTGGCCCCTTTGCCGAGGCCCGCCCGGGCGGCCAGCCGCAGGACGAACGCGGCGATCTCGCCCAGTGCCCCCACCGTCGCGGGCACGTCCAGTACGGCGGGCTTCCTCGCCAGTTCCACCATCTCAGTCACCGTTCCGGGCGTCGTGCTCAGTCATCGGAGAGGACGATGCTGCGGTCGAGCCCGGCCGTACGGATGGTCCGGGCGACGGGCTCGATGGCGCCGGTCACCTTGATGGTGACCTCGCCCCCCACCTTCTGCTGGGCGAAGACCAGGGAGCGCAGGCCGGCGCTGGCCATGTAGCCGACCCCTGCCATGCGGATCTCGACGGTGCCGGTGCCGTGCCCGGCGGCCTTCTCGATCGTCTGGTGGAAATCCGGGGCGGTCTTGGCGTCCAGCTCGCCCGTCAGCTCGATCACGGTGGTGTCGCCCTCGATGCTCAGGGACACGGAAAGCGGCATGTCAGGGTCTCCTTCGGTCTGGTCGGGTCAGTCGCCCCGGGGCTCGGGGCCGTTCGCGCGGCCGACCAGGATCACGACCGAGCGCGGGCCGATCAGGTACTTGCCCGCGTTGTCGAGCTCCTGTTCCGCCCCCGGGGTGCGGATGTCGTGCGGCGCCTCGGCGCCGGTGTCGGCGAACAGGTGCCAGCTGCGGCCGCCGGGCAGTGCGGGCAGTTCGAGGTCGTGCGCCTCCCAGTGGGAGTTCATGGCCACGTACACCACGTCCTGGTCGCCGGTGCCGCAGCGGGCCACCGCCAGCAGCCGGCTGTCCGCCGACCAGTCGGGCTGCCAGGCCCGCTCCCCGTGCCAGCTGATGTCGGGCAGGCCGAGGCCCTCCCGGAGCCGTCCGGTGGGGTGCGAGGTGGAGCGCAGCTCGCGGTGGTGCCCCCGGAAGGCGATCATCTGGCGGGTGAACCGGAGCAGTTCGCCGTTCTCGTCGACCTGGCCCCAGTCGAACCAGGAGAGCTCGTTGTCCTGGCAGTACGTGTTGTTGTTGCCCTGCTGGGTCCGGGCGACCTCGTCCCCGGACAGCAGCATCGGGATGCCCTGGCTGGTGAGGAGGATCGCGAGGGCGTTCTTCATCTGGCGCACCCGCAGGGCGTTGACCTCGGGGTCGTCGGTGGGTCCCTCGGCGCCGCAGTTCCAGCTGTTGTTGTCGTTGGCGCCGTCGCCGTTGCCCTCCCCGTTGGCCTCGTTGTGCTTGTCGTTGTACGAGACCAGGTCGGCCAGGGTGAAGCCGTCGTGGGCCGTCAGGAAGTTGACGGAGGCCGAGGTCCCGCGGCCGGAGTAGAGGTCGGGCGAGCCCGCCACGCGGGCGGCCAGTTCACCGGTGACCCCGGGGTCGCCCTTGAGGAAGCGGCGGACGGTGTCGCGGTACTTGCCGTTCCACTCGGCCCAGCGCCCGTACGCCGGGAAGTTGCCGACCTCGTAGAGGCCGCCCGCGTCCCACGCCTCGGCGATGAGCTTGGTGTGCCGCAGCACCGGGTCGAAGGCGAGCATCTCCAGCAGCGGCGGGTTGGGCAGCGGGGTGCCGTCCAGGTCCCGGCCGAGGATGGCCGCGAGGTCGAAGCGGAAGCCGTCGATGTGGTAGTCGGCGACCCAGTGGCGCAGGCAGTCCAGGACGTAGTTGCGGACCACGGGGTGGTTGCAGTTGACCGTGTTGCCGGTGCCGCTGAAGTTGAAGTAGTACCCCTCGGGCGTGAGCATGTAGTACGTGGCGTTGTCCAGGCCCTTGAAGGAGATGGTGGGGCCCTGCTCGTTGCCCTCGGCGGTGTGGTTGAAGACGACGTCGAGGATGACCTCGATTCCGGCCGCGTGCAGGTCCTTGATCAGGGTGCGGAACTCGTCGCCCTGCATCCCGTAGCGTCCGGTGGCCGCGTAGCCGGCCTTCGGCGCGAAGAAGGAGACGGTGTTGTAGCCCCAGTAGTCGTAGAGCTTCTCGCCGGTCTCGGGGTTGGTGCGCGGGTTGTCGCTCTCGTCGAACTCGAAGACGGGCAGCAGCTCGATGCAGTTGATCCCGAGCTCCTTCAGGTACGGGATCTTCTCCCGCAGCCCCGCGAACGTGCCCGGGGCCGTGACCTGCGAGGAGGGGTGCCGGGTGAACCCGCGCACGTGGGCCTCGTAGACGACGAGGTCCTCGGCGGGGATCCGCAGCGGGGTGTCGTCGCCCCAGTCGAAGTCCTGGAGGCAGACCCGCGAGCGGTACTGGTAGCCGCGGCTGCGGTCCGGTTCCACGCCCCACACGTCGCGGCCGGCGATCAGCCGGGCGTAGGGGTCGGAGAGGACCTGCCGGGCGTCGAAGCGGTGGCCGGTGGCCGGGTCGTAGGGGCCGTCGGCACGGTACCCGTACTCGATGTTCTCGTGGTCGAGGCCGAAGACCGTCATGGCGAAGACGCTGCCGGTGCGGAACTCCTCGGGGAATTCCAGCTCGGCCATCGGCTCGGGCTCTCCGCGCTTGTAGATGACCAGCGTCATGGAGGTCGCCTGGTCGGAGAAGACGGAGAAACTGACCCCGCCGGGGACCACGTTGGCCCCGAAGGGGAACGGTTTGCCCGCGCGGACGCGGTACCCGCCCACCTCGTGGGTCGGGTACGCGTCCACGCGCAGCACCTGCTCGGAGCGGGCCTCGCTCATCGCGCGGCCTTGGCCCTGGCGGCGGCCGCCTCGCCGGTCTCGAAGAAGTCGAGGAAGCCGGTGGCCGACATGACGAACCGGACTTCCTCGCTCACCCCGTACAGGGTGACCGCGACCCCGGCGTGCTGCGCCTCGCGGTAGACGACGAGCAGCGTGCGCAGCCCGGCGCTGGAGACGTAGGTCACGGCGGTCAGGTCGATGCGCAGCGGCCGGCCCTCGCGGACCAGCGGCAGCAGGGACTCCAGCAGGGTGCCGGAGGTCTCGCTGTTGATCTCGCCGGTGGCGACGAGCACGGTGGCCGTCTTGTTCCGGCGTTCCTTCACGGTCAGACTCATTTCCTGCATTCCCCTCTTGTTGGGGCGCCCCCCGTTGGGCACTACTGCTTGTTCACCGGCCGGAGCCGGACCTTGACCTTGACCCGGCCCTGGACGTCGGGGAGGTGGACGGTCAGCGCCTCGGCGTCGAACTCCTCGTAGGGCTTCTCGTCGATCTCCACGGACGCGATCCGCACCGAGCCCGCGGGCAGCAGGTCGGGCGAGACGCGCAGGATCCGGTCGGGCAGGTCGGTCGGGTCGGGCTGGAAGTGGAAGTCCATCTCCCGGCCGTTGACGAGAAGGTTGTTGTAGACGGCGGCCAGGTAGCAGAGCTCCGCCGAGTGGTACATGGACATCGAGTGGCTGCCCTTGAGCCGCTCCGTGCCGAGCAGGTACGGCGTACCGCTGGCGAGCACGTTGAAGTAGACCGCTCCCTCGTCGTGGTCGAGGAAGAAGGTGTTGTAGAAGGCCTGGGCCTGGCGCGCCTCGCGCAGGTTCGCGTCGCCGCCGACCGTGCCGTTCAGGATGAGGTAGGCGAGGATCGCCTGCTCCTGCTGCCACCAGGCCTTGCGGTCGTGCCAGGCGAACCGGTACGTCTCCTGGTCGCCCTCCTTCACGCGTTCCACGACGTCGTACCACCCGCCGCGCTGCCGGTCGCTGCCGACGGCCGGCATGATCTCGCCGATCTTCCTGGCGAGCTGCTCGTAGGCGGGCTTGGCCTTCAGCGAGTTCATCCGCATCAGGTTCCAGGCGATCTTCAGGTTGTGCCCGACGACCGCGCGGTTCTGCTGCCAGCTGTGCGCGGTGTCGTGCGACCAGTCGCGGAAGAAGCGCTCCTGGACGAACGGGCTGTTCTTGTAGTCCGGGAACCTGTCCGCGATGGTGTCGAAGGTGTACTCCAGGAAGTCGGCGTACTTCTGCTCGCCGGTCGCCAGGTACAGGTTGATGAGGTAGGCGGGCGCGTGGTCGCCGACCGAGTTCCAGTTCTTGCGCTCGGCGTTCTCGCCGAGGGACTCGTGGTCGGCGCTGAAGAGGATCGGGTCGATGTGCGAGTAGTAGCCGCCCTGCTCCTCGTCCTTGAAGAACTTGTCGAAGAGCCGGATGGTGGCGTCGGCGTCGTTCCTGATCCGGACGTCGCCGGTGATCCGGTAGGTCTGGACCGGGCCGGCCAGCGCGTAGATCTGCTCGTACATCGGGATCGCGTCGTAGTCGTCGGAGAACTCCGAGGTGAAGAGCTTGCGCTCGCTGTCGCCGTCGACGCTGATGCCGTGGTACCAGAAGACCACGTCCTCCTCGCTGTCCACGACCCGCATGTGCTTGCGCAGGTACTCGGTGCCGCGCTCGGCGATCTCCAGGTACTCGTCCTTGCCGGTGAGCAGGTAGGCCGAGGCCATGCCGTAGACCAGGCGGGAGATGGTGTCGGTCTCCTGGACGTGGCTGGCGGTCTTGTCGCCGCCGAGGCGGATCTCGGTGCGGTACTCGGTGAAGTCCACCGGGCCGTCGCCGAACTGGGCGCGCTTGTAGAAGTCGGCCAGCGACTCGATCTGCCGGATCCACCAGCCGGCCTCCTCGAAGCGGTAGTCCTCGGCGCCGCGGCCCAGGAACACCAGCCGCTTGGCGTCGAAGCGACCGCCCTGCTCGGGGTAGTGGACGCCGTAGGCGAAGAGGAACCGGCCCGGGGAGAGCATCTCGTCGACGTGCCCGGAGGCGTCGACGTACGGCTCGTCGAGGTTGCGCACCAGCTCGGCGCTGGGGCCGGAGGCGAGGGAGACCTCGAACTCGCGGTCGTCGGTGGTCTTCAGCCGCAGCAGCCGGGACGAGGAGTCGAAGCGGACGACGTAGCCCGCGATCGTGTCGGAGAAGGAGAAGTTCAGCGAGCCCGCCATGTCATGCACCGTCCTTGTCGTGTGAGCGGTCGTCCTCGTACCCCTGGCTGACCTCGACGATCACCCCGTCGGGATCGCGCACCCAGACGGTCCGCCAGCCGCAGATGAAGTCGTCGAAGTCGAGCGGGCCCAGGGTCACCTCGGCCGCGTCGCCGAGTTCCGCGAGGAACGCGTCGACGCTGTCGGTCTGGAAGGCCAGGTGGCGTATCCGGCCGGGGGCCGGCGGGCCGTCTTCGTGCGCGGTGCGGGCCGGCTCGGCCGCCGCCGCGAAGAGCTCCAGGTACGCGTCCCCCTTGCGCAGGAAGACGATCTGCGTGCCGCCGAGGTCGACGACCCGGGCCCGGGCGAAGCCGAAGTACCGGGTGTAGAACTCCTCGGTGGTCTTCTGGTCGGCGCAGTTGAGGCCCACGTGCGACCAGGCCATCGCGCCCATCAGGCGCTCCCCCGGCCCCGGCCCGCCGCGACCAGTTCGATGATCCGGCGGGCGAAGAGGTGGTGGTGGGCGCCGGTGCGGCCGGTGACCAGGTCCCCGTCCACCACCACGTCCTCGTCGACGTACTGGGCGCCCATGTTGCGGACGTCCCCGATGAGGTTGTTGTGGCAGACCACCTTGCGTCCGCGCACCTTGTCCGGGATGGAGGAGGCCAGCCACATGCCGTGGCAGATGATCCCCTTGAGCACGGCCGGCTCCTCGAAGGCCCGGCGCAGCAGTTCGGTCGCCGGGGCGAGGACGTCCACGTCCTCGGTGTAGCGCAGCCGGTCGGCCACCATCCCGGAGGGCACGATGACCGCCGCGTAGCGGCGCAGCTCCTCGTCGTCCAGCCCCTCCAGGGACTTGGCCGCGGTGAAGGGCGCCCGGTACTCGTGCCCGGTGAAGGTGATGGAGTCGTTGCCCCACAGCCGGGTCAGGAAGTCGACCTCGGCGCCCTCCTCGGCGAACCGGCGCTGGTAGTAGAAGATCTCCGGTTCGTAGAAGTCGCTCTCGACCAGGACGGCGATCCTGGTCCCGGTCAGCGCCCCCTCGCGCAGGACCACGTCAGGCACGGGAGATCCCCCTCAGGAAGTCCGCCGCGCGCTCGGCGATCATCGCGATGGCGGTGTGGCAGTTGCCCGACGGGACGGCGGGCATCACGCTGGCGTCGACGACGCGCAGGTTCCGTACGCCGTGCACCCGCAGTTCGGGGTCGACGACCGCGAGGTCGTCGACGCCCATGCGGCAGGAGCCGGCCTGGTGGTGGTAGCTCTCCGACTTCTGCCGTACGAAGGTCCGCAGCTCCTCGTCGGAGGCGAAGCCGGGGCCGGGCTGGAGCTCCTGCTTGTACCAGGGCGAGAAGGCGGAGGTCGCGAAGAGCTCCCGGGCGAGTTTGACGCCCTGCACCATCCGTTCCAGGTCCCACCGGTCGCCCAGGTAGTTCGGGTTGATCAGCGGGTGGGCCAGCGGATCGGCGCTCGCGAGCCTGATCCAGCCGCGCGAGACCGGGCGTACGACGCCGGGCAGGATGGAGACGGTGTTCGGGTGGTCCCTGCCGATGATCACGTCGAACGGGACGTGGACGAAGGCGATCTGGAGGTCCGGGGCGGGCAGTCCGGGCCGGGAGGACAGGAACAGTGCGCTCTCCGACAGGTTCTGCGCCGGCGGCGGGAGTTCCTGGGTGACCTCGGCCATCAGCCCGGTCAGGACGTGGTTGTGGAAGTTCTCCCCGACCCCGGGCAGGGCCGCGGTGACCGCGATGCCGTGTTCGCGCAGCCGCTCGGGGTGCCCGATGCCGGAGAGCAGCAGCAGCTTCGGGGACTCGATGGCCCCGGCCGCGACGATCACCTCGCGCCGGGCCCGTACGGTGTGCGTTCCGGGAGCCGCGGTGGAGCTGTGGCCGTCGCGTACCGTGCGGCCCGGGACGTCGGCGGGGGGCTGGAGCTGGGCGTACTCGACGCCCGTGCAGGTGTCGCCCTCGAAGAGCAGCCGGGTGGACTGGGCGCTGGTGCGCAGGGTCAGGTTCGGGCGGACGAGCGCGGGCTCCAGGTAGGCGGCCAGGGTGCCCTGGCGGCGGCCGTCGGCGACGTCGATGTGGTGCCAGCCGGTGCCGAAGAGGCCGCGCCGGGGGCCGTCGGTGTTGAAGTCGGCGATCTCCTGGTGGCCCAGCTCGACGGCGGCGTCGATGAAGGCGCGGGAGACGGGGTTGGGGCCGTGCCGTCCGGCGTTGGTGATCCGCTGCGGTCCGGTCGTGCCGGTGGTGGCGGCGGTGGCGTCCTCCTGGCCCTCCAGCAGGGCGAAGTACGGCAGGACGTCCTCGTACGCCCAGCCGGCCGCGCCCTGGTAGGCCCAGTTGTCGAAGTCCGAGGCGTGGCCCCGGATGTGCATCATGATGTACAGGTTGCTGCTGCCGCCGGGGGCCTTGCCGCGCGGTTCGTACGTACGGCGGCCGCCGAGGCCCGGCTGCGGGACGCTGGTGTAGCCCCAGTCGACGGGCCCGCCGAGCAGCTTGTACCAGGAGGACGGGTCGTCCACCTCGGGCGGGATGCGGGGGCCGCCGGCCTCCAGGACCAGGACGGAGACGTCCGGGTCCGCGGAGAGGCGGTTCGCGAGGACGCTGCCGGCGGTGCCGGAGCCGACGATCACGTAGTCGTACTGTTCCGTGGCCACGAGTCCGGTCCCCTCAGTCCTGGCCCAGCACCTGGAAGGGAACGGTGTCGTGGTAGTTCGCCATGTAGGCGATCCGTCCGTCCACGATCTCGAAGAAGTTCATCACCTCGGCCTCGATGGCCTCGCCGGAGGCGCTGACGGCGCTGAGGTGGGATACGGCCGCGGCCTTGGTCCCGTCGACCAGGAAGTGCACGGGCTCGTTGCGGAAGACCCGGTACATGGTCCCCATGCCCTTCATCATCGAGCGCAGGGTCTCCAGGCCCTCGATGTGTCCGGCGAGCTGCTCGTCCATGACCTGGTCCTCGGCGAACAGGTCGCACCAGCGGTCCCAGTCCCCGGCGTTGGCGTACTCGTAATACTTCCGAAGGACTTCGGTCATGCTCTCTCGGGCGTCCATCGCGTCTCTCATCCCCCTATCGGTCCCTGCGGGTGCCGTCCGGCGCGAACGGTGCCCAGAACTGGCTGAAGGCGGCCGCCGTGTCCCCGAAGAGCCCGTCGCGCCCCTCGGTGACCCGGCCGTCCCGCCACCGCATGAAGTGGAAGACCTGGTAGTCCATCCGCTCGTACGGGGAGCCGCTCGCCGGGTCCGCGCCGTCGCGCAGCGCGGTGTTGCGGCACACGTCGGCACTGCAGTCCTCCCCGACGAGGACCGCCTCCAGGTCCATCCGGAAGGTGCCGCCGGTGAGCTTGTGGGTCTGGCCCATCAGTTCCAGGAAGGCGTCCAGGCCCTCGTACCAGCCGGCGAGCGGGTGGTTGCCCGGCACCAGCCAGCGCAGGTCCTCCGAGTAGTACTCCAGGATCCGGGCGCGGTCGCCGGAGCCCAGCGCCCGGTAGGCGGCCTCGACCCGCTCGCGTGTCACTCCGGTCATCGCCGCCGCCCCCTCAGAGCGAGCCCGAACCGGGCATCGGCGCCAGTTCGTTGACGGTGTACTGCTTGATCAGCGGTCCGTCGTCGCCGGCCACGAGCGTCCAGGTCTGGTCGGCGTCGAAGCCCAGCCACTGGCTGCGGGCGGCCGGCGGGTCCCAGATCTTGGCCTGCCAGTTGACGAGGACCCGGACGATGGCGCGGTCTCCCTCGATGACCGGCTCCACCTTGGTGACCGTGTGCACCTCGTCGAAGAACCGGTGGGTGACGGCGTCGTACCAGCGGCCGAAGCCCTGGTGCCCGAGGAAGGTGTCCTCGGGGACCTTGAACTCCAGGTCCTCGGTGATGAGGGCGAGGACCTGCTCCAGCGGGAGGTGCCGGTCCAGGGCCACGTACCAGTTCTCGGCGAAGGCGCGGATCGCGTCCTCGGTCAGCCGCTCGGCGGGCATGCGGTCTCCTCCTGTCCGTCGGTGTGTCGCGTGGTGTGCCCCGGCCGGGCCGGGGGCGGGCACTGTTCAGACCTGGACGTCGACCAGGTACGGGCCGGGGTGGGCCAGCATCCGGGTGACGGCGGCCGCGGCCTCGTCGGGCTTCTCCACCCGGGTTCCCCCGGCGCCCAGCGCCCGGGCCAGGCCGGCGAAGTCGATCTCGGGGCGGGAGAGGTCGAAGGAGCCCGGGAAGGGGTGCTCCGCGATGTCCCGCTCCCGCCAGTACTGGGCGATGTTGTCGTCGAGCAGCCGGTACTTGCGGTTGTTGCAGACCACGAACTTCGCGGCGATGCCGTGCCGGACCGCCGTCCACAGCGCCTGGTAGGTGTACATCGCCCCGCCGTCGCCCGCGAAGCCGACGACGAGCCGGTCCGGGTGGGCGAGCTTGGCGCCGACCGCCCCCGGGAAGCCGACGCCGAGCGAGCCGCCGCGGGTGAGGTGGTAGTCGCCCGGCCGCTCGGGCGGCAGGTGGCGGGTGACCAGCGGGGAGGTGGTGAGCGCCTCGTCGAAGACGATCAGGTCCCCGCCGGTGCGTTCGGCGAGCGTCCGCAGGAAGACGGCCATCGGCGTGTCGTCGTCCGTCCGCTCCAGGGCGGCCCGGGCCCGCTCGCGGGTCCGTACGTCCAGCCGCGCGGCCGCAGCCGCCCGCCGGGCCGGGGTCAGCCGCTGTTCCAGTACGCCGGCCAGCGCGCGCAGCGCGTGCCGCGGGTCGGCGGCCAGGCCCAGGTCCACGGGGTGGTTCTTGGCGATCTCGTAGGCGTTGAGGTCGATGTGCACGACCTTGGCGCCGGGCCGGAAGGGGTTCTCCAGTTCGGGGAACACCTCGGGGAAGACGTAGGTGCCGACGATCAGCACCCCGTCCGCCCGGCCGACCAGCTCCTTGCTGTGCGGGCCGAACATGTGGCCCGTCTGGCCGCGGCGCAGCGGGTGCGAGGCGGCGATGTTCACCTCGGACGAGTCGACCTCGTACACGTCGGCGCCCAGCAGCTCGGCGACGGCGGCGAGTTCGGCCTGCGCTCCGGAGAGCGCGACCCCGTCCCCGACGAGGACCACCGGGTGCTCGGCGCCGGCGAGCAGCTCGGCCGCCCGTCCGACGGAGGCCGGGGAGGGCGCCACGTCGGTGAGCGGCACCGTGGCGGGCAGCACGGGCTCGGAGTTGAGCTCGTCCAGCACGTCCATCGGCAGGGCCACGAACACCGGGCCGCGCGGCGGGGTCAGGGCGATCTTGACGGCCCGCCGGACGGTGCGGAGCACGGACCGGGGGTCGGTGACCCGGGTCGCGTACTTGGTGACGGGCTTGGCCATGGCCACCAGGTCGCAGGCCATCTGGGCGTCCATGGCGTCGTAGCGGACCCCGGCGTCGCCGGCGACCACCACGAGCGGGGTGTGGCCGCGCAGCGACTGGTAGAGCATGCCGATGCCGTTGCCCAGGCCCACACCGGAGTGCAGCTGGAGCAGGGCCGCGCCGCCGGTGGCGCGGGCATAGCCGTCGGCGATGCCCGCGGCCACGGTCTCCTGGAGTGCGAGGACGTACTGGAAGTCCGCCGCCGCGTCCACCGCGTCGAGGAATCCCTGTTCCACCGTTCCCGGATTTCCGAACATGACGTTCAGGCCGTCGGCCTTGAACTGTTCGATGAGCCTTTCCCGTCCGGGAGTGGCTTCGGTATTCATCGGACTCCCCCTTTTTCCCCTACCACCCGTAGCGGGTGAGACCGTCCTCCAGGACTTCCACGATCTTCTGCCCCGTGAGGTACGAATCGGGGGTGGAGCGGCCGGTCACGAAGGGATAGTCGACTATCACCGAAAGGGGGTGGCCGAAATTCCCGTGATAGGCGCCGCGCGGGCCGGTCGCATCGCGCAGGATGTACTCCAGCGGATACGGGGGCGGGCCCATGTTGAAGTCGGTGCCGAGGAATCCGGTGCCGTCCTTGTAGTCGTACTCCTTGCAGTGGCCGGTGACGTGCTTGCCCCAGATGATGCTCTTGCGGTCGTCCCAGTCCCGGGCGAAGGCCAGGCAGGCGACGCCGTAGCACTCGGCGGCGACGACCTTGCCGGCCTTCTTGAAGGCCAGGATCAGGGCGTGCACCCGCTCGTTGTTGGCGAGGTCGGCGATCGGGCCGCTGCCGCCGACGATGAGGATCGCGTCGTACTCCGCGATGTCGGCGTCGATCTTGTCCAGATCCCGGTGGTACTGCTCCAGCTTGCGCAGGTATCCCCCGTCGCTCGTGTACGGGCGTTCGGGGACCCACGCCTCGATGTCGAGCGGTGAGTCGAGCCGGTTCGACTGCTCGAACTCGCGGCCCAGCCGGGCGTTCTCCTCGGTGGTCACCGAGCGGCCCAGCGGGGGGTCCACGTAGTTCGCGTCGAGGCTCGGCGGAAGTGCGTGCGCTCGCTTTCCGGTCGGCGTGGCGAATACGATCTCGTAGCCCCGCTCGTCGAACTTGGAAACGGGACCGATCAGTTCCTCGGACCAGTAGCCGTGTTCGGAGACAATGACCAGAATCTTTCTGCTCACAGATTCCTCCAGGCGCCGCCTGTTGTCGTTTGCGTCCCCCACACTGCGTGCGCCCGGGGCCCTCGTCAAAGAGCGTGAATGCGACTTCGTGAGGTAGCGGGCAAGGTAGTGGCACCACCTCACCTAGTCGCCCGCCGAGGTCAGGAAGTACCCGCCGGACTTCCTGACCTCGGCCGGATCGGTGAACCGTTCCGGGGTCCCCGATTTATGGTCTGGACGCGCCGTGATGGACGGGCGCGACGGGGCGTACGAATGCGCGAGGAGAGGGACGGGGACGATGACGATGGAGTTGTTGTGCACACACATCGACCGGATACGTCCGGTGAAGCCATCCGCGGAGGGCTGTGAGGAGTGCCTCCGGCTGGGTGACGGCTGGGTGCACCTGCGGATGTGCCTGAGCTGCGGACACGTCGGATGCTGCGACTCGTCGAAGAACCGCCACGCCACCCGGCACTACCGGGCGACCGCCCACCCGATCGCGGCCTCGCACGAGCCCGGCGAGGACTGGGCCTGGTGCTACGCCGACCAGCTGATGCTGGACCCGGCGTGAGCGCGGCCCCGGAGGGCGCGGCCGCCCCCGCCACGACCCCGGCCGTCACGGCGCAGACGACCGCCGCGGCCACCGCCGCCGGCACTGCCGAGCGCGCCGAGAGCCGCAAGCCCGTCATCCTGGCCGTGGACGACGACCCGCAGGTGCTGCGGGCCGTCCGCCGTGACCTGCGCAGCGCCTACGGCGACCGCTACCGGGTGCTCGGCGCCTCCTCGGCCGCCGACGCGCTGAAGATCCTGGACTCCCTCGACGAGCGCGGCCACGACCCCGCGCTGTTCCTCGTCGACCAGCGGATGCCCGACGTCACCGGGGTGGAGTTCCTGCTGGAGGCCGTCAGCCGCTTCCCGGACGCCCGCCGGGTCCTGCTGACGGCGTACGCGGAGACGGACGCGGCCATCACCGCCATCAACCGGGTGCGGCTGGACTACTACCTGCTCAAGCCCTGGGACCCGCCGCACGAGCGGCTCTTCCCGGTGCTGGACGACCTGCTCTCCGACTGGCTGGCCACCTACCGGCCGGCCTACGACGGGATCATCGTCGCGGGCCACCTGGTCTCCCCCGGCACCCACGCCGTGCGGGACTTCTTCACCCGCAACGGGCAGCCGTTCCGGTTCCTGAACGTCGAGCGGGACCCCGAGGCCCTGACGGTGATCGCCGCCGCGGCCGCCGACGCGGCGCTCCCGCTGGTCCGCTTCCCGGACGGCTCGGTGCTGGCCGCCCCGACGGACACGGAACTCGCCCAGCGGCTGGGCCTGGCCACCACCGCCTCCCGCCCGCACTACGAGTGCGTCATCGTCGGCGCCGGCCCGGCGGGACTCGCCGCCGGGGTGTACTCGGCCTCCGAGGGCCTGTCCACGCTGATGCTGGACTCCCGCGCGCCCGGCGGCCAGGCCGGCACCTCCAGCCTGATCGAGAACTACCTGGGCTTCCCCTCGGGCCTCTCCGGCGGGGACCTGACCCGCCGGGCCACCATCCAGGCCTCCCGGTTCGGTGCCGAGATCCTGCACCCGGTCGAGGTGGTCTCCCTGACCCGCGACGACCCGGCGAAGATCCTGACCCTGGCCGACGGGACGGAGATCAGCGCGGAGACGGTGCTGCTGGCGACCGGGGTCTCGTACAACCGGCTCGACGCGCCGGGCGCGGACCGCTTCGAGGGCGCCGGGCTGTACTACGGCGCGGCGACCACGGAGAGCTCGGCCTGCATCTCCCAGCACGTGTTCATCGTGGGCGGCGCCAACTCGGCCGGGCAGGCGGCGGTCCACTTCGCCAAGTACGCGGCCCGGGTGACGATCCTGGTGCGCGCGGCCTCCCTGGACGCCAGCATGTCCCGCTACCTGATCGACGAGATCGACCGCACGCCCAACATCGAGGTGAAGGTCCGCACCACCGTCACCGCCCTGCACGGCGGGGAGCACCTGGAGCGGATCACCCTGCACGACGCCGACACGGGCGGGGACCGCGAGGTCCCGGCGCGGTTCATGTTCACCTTCATCGGCGCCCGCCCGCACACGGACTGGCTGGCCGGGGTGGTGGAGCGCGACGAGTACGGCTTCGTCCTCACGGGCTCCGACCTGATCGCCAACGGCGGTGAGCTCCCTGCGGAATGGAGCCTGGAGCGCGCCCCGTACCCGCTGGAGACCAGCGTCCCCGGCGTCTTCGCGGCGGGCGACGTGCGCGCCCACTCGGTCAAGCGGGTCGCCTCGGGCGTGGGCGAGGGCGCGATGGCGGTCTCCCTGATCCACCGCTACCGGTCGATGGGCTGAGAGCGAACGGGAGAACCCTTGCGATCAAGAGGAGAGCGGATGCAACGTTGATTACATGATTACAGCCGAACAGAGCGAGAAGCTCCGTGCGTGGTTCGCCGAGCGCCTGCCGGTGGACGTCTACGAGTCACTCGTCTCGGTCACCGTCGACCGGGAGGAGATCACCGTCGTCGGCAAGGTCCCGGCGTCCGAGTCGGTCAAGGAGTTCCGCGAGCGCACCCGCGAGCAGCGGATGGAGGTGGCCCGCGAGGCGGAGGAGCTCTACCGCCGCAAGGTCGCCTGGGGCGTACGGTCGGGCGAGGAGACGGTCCTCTTCACCCACCTCGCCGTCCCCGTCATGACCCGGCTGCGCCAGTCCGAGCGCCAGGTGCTCGACACCCTGGTCGCCGGCGGCGTGGCGCGCAGCCGGGCGGACGCCCTGGCCTGGTGCGTACGCCTCGTCGGGGACAACGCCGACTCCTGGCTCGCCGAGCTGCGGGACTCCCTCGACAAGGTGCGGCAGGTGCGCGCCCAGGGCCCGGACCTCCAGAAGTCTGGGTCCGAGTGACGGAAAACCTGTCCGGGTACGCATGATCCCGGAAAGGTAGCCGGGACGACCTGACCCCAGGGAGAGGCACGCAATCCATGACCACCACCGTCGAGTACATCCGCTACCGGATCGCCTCGCAGGACCAGCAGGCGTTCGAGGACGCGTACGCGAGGGCCGCCGAGGCCCTGGCCGCGTCGCCCGAGTGCATCGACTACGAGCTGGCCCACAACACGGACGACACCGAGCGGTACATCCTCCGCATCCGCTGGACCTCGGTGGACGCCCACCTCAACGGCTTCCGCAAGGGTGAGCACTTCCCGGCGTTCTTCAGCGCGATCCGCCCGTACGTGACGAACATCGAAGAGATGCAGCACTACTCCGTCACCGGTGTGGTGGGTCCGGGAAAGGCCGCCGGACAGTCATGAGCACGACTCCCACGATCTACGAGTGGATGGGCGGGGCACAGGCCCTGAAGAAGCTCACCGACGCCTTCTACGCCCATGCGCTGCGCGACGAGATCCTGGCCCCCGTCTTCGCGGGAATGGACTCGGAACACCCCCAGCACGTCGCGGTCTGGCTGGCGGAGGTCTTCGGTGGCCCCGCCGACTACTCGGCGCACCACGGCGGCCACCAGCACATGGCCACCAAGCACCTGGGGCGCGGCATCACCGAGCGGCAGCGCCGCCGCTGGGTGGACCTGCTGCTGGACACGGCCGACGAGGTCGGCCTGCCGACGGACCCGGAGTTCCGGGCGGTGTTCGTCTACTACATCGAGTGGGGCACCCGGATGGCCCTGATCTACTCGGGCCCGAACCCGCCGCCGGTGGACGCGGCGAAGATCCCGGTCTGGTCCTGGGGCCAGACCCCGCCCTGGCAGCCGCAGGCGGCGAAGGCGGAGTGACACCCGGTCGGGGGCCGGTCCGGGCCGGCCCCCGACCGGACGCGCCCATGCCATTTGGACGGAACGGTGACGTCCCGTCATGAGTCGGCAACAGTGCGCCGCCGGAGGGACTCCGGGGATTCCGCGGGGGGCATGACCGGGAGGTCGGCAACACCTCTCGAACCATGCGAAGCACACGGGGGCCCGTCATGAGCACCGCCCGCAACAGATGGCAGACCTACGCCCTGGGAGCGGCGACCGTCGCCGCGCTCCTCACCTCCACCGCCTGTGACTCCGGCAAGGACGACGGCAAGAGCGCCGCCTCCCCCGCCGCCTCCGCCCCTGCCTCCCCCGGCGCGAGCGCCGCCCCGGGCACGAGCCCGTCCGCCTCCGCGAGCACGCCCTCGGGCGGCGAGCCGAGCCCCTCGCCGAGCGCCACCACCGCCCCCACCGCCGGCGGCAAGGCGGCCACCAGGGCCTGCAGCCACGACGACCTCTCGATCACCCCGTCGCTCTGGCGGCAGGACTCCGGCCAGAACCTCCTCATCACGGCCGCCAACATCACCGACAAGCCCTGCACCCTCTACCACTACCCGTACCTCGGTTTCGGCACGGTGATCGAGGGCCCGCTCGCCCCGATGGGCTCCGCGCCGCGGGCGCTCGCCACTCTCGGGCCGAAGGAGAAGGCGTACGCGGGCGTGTACCTCTTCCGCGGGGGCGAGCAGACGGTCGCCGTCACGGCGCTGTCCATGGGCTACCAGGACCGCGCGCCCGGCAGCAACAAGGACTCGGCGTGGCTCGAACAGGGCCTGGCCGCCCGGACCGGCGACCTGAACGTCGGACGCGGCGCCAAGGTGACGTACTGGAACCTCGACCTCGGCGCGGTCGAGGACCAGCTGTTCAGGCCGGGCAAGGGCTAGGACCAGAGCCAGGACCAGGGCCAGGGCCAGGACTAGGCGGACAGCAGTACCGTCAGCGGGGGCGCGGCGTCGCGCTCCCGCTGCTCCCGCCAGAAGTCCGCGGCCCCCTCCAGGACCTCCGTCAGGGTGTCCCAGTCGTCCGGCCGCTCGGCCGCGTAGCCGCGCCACGAGGTGACCGCCAGCAGCCTCCCGGGGGCCTCGGGCAGCCAGGACAGGTCGGCCAGCACGTCGGCCAGCGCGTCCCAGTTCCCGCCGAACCACTCCGGCGCCCGCAGGGCCCGCGCGCACCGCCGCATCAGCGCCGCCTTGCTGCGCACGCCGTCCAGGTCCAGCCGTACGACGCTCCAGCCGGCCTCCTCGGCGGCGGCCAGGGCGGCGGCGAGCGGCTGCGGGTCGAGGGTCATCGGAGAACCGCCTTGAAGGTCGCGTAGTGGTCGTCCGTGTAGTAGAACTCCCCGCCCCCGCCCGTCACGATCCGCCGGGCCCCGCGGTCGCGCTCTCCCGGCGTCCGCACGGTGAACTCGTGGTAGTAGCCGCGCTTCTGCTTGGGCAGGACCTTCTCGAAGTTCCCGAAGACGGTCCCGTCCTGCCGGTACGGGTACGGCCCGCCCTTGTCGATCAGGGCGAGCACCTCCCGCGCCTGCGGGGGCAGCGCGTCCGCCCGTACGGTGGCCATCCCCTTCGCCCACCCGGGAGCGGGCGCGGCGGTGCTCGCGGCGGACGACGGGCGCGCCGGGGCGGCCCCGCCACCGCAGCCCGCCAGGGCAGCGGTCAGCGCGGCGCACAGGAACAGGGCCCCGAGCACGCGTGACAACGACCGGGGCATGTTCCTGAGGATCATGCCCCGATCGTGTCAAATATCCGATTCGGTCGCGAATCGCCCGGCAGTGTCAGAGGACGGACATCTTGCTGTAGGGGCTCAGGATGCGCTTCTGTACGGAACCGAAGTCGACGAGGACGGCTTCTTCCTCGACCCCGACGACACGGCCGAGGCCGTGCTGGTCGTGGCTGACCCGGTCGCCGACGTCGAACCGCCTCACAGGCGGTTCTACGGGCGCCCTGAACGGACTGGACGGCAAATGGCGGCGGGGTACTGCTGACTTGGTCATTGGAATCAGTATGCGCCCGCGAGGCCGCCCCGCGGTCCATTCCGACGGTCTCGATTGCGGCACCATTCACCCCGGACGCCTCCGGAGCACCTCCGCGGGGAGGGCCCGGGGCGCCGGGCGGGGCCGGTCAGTCGTCCGGGTCGGCGCGGTCCAGCGCCGGCCGCAGCCCGGGCTCGGACTCGGTCAGCAGGTAGTCGGCGACCGCCGTGTCCGTCACGAGGCTGGTCACCAGCCCGGAGCGGAGCACCGCGCCGATCGCCGAGGCCTTGCGCAGCCCGCCCGCGATCGCGACGACCTCCGGGATCCGGCGCAGCCGGTCGGCCTCGACGGTGATGCAGCGCTCGCCCAGGTCGCGGCCGACCCGGCGGCCCTCCTTGTCGAAGAGGTGGGCGGACATCTCCGCCGCGACGCCGAGGGAGGCGTAGTGCGCCCGCTCCTCGTCGGTCAGCATGTCGTGGACGGTCGAGATCCCCGGCTCCCAGGAGCCGATGGACACGGCGGCGACGGTGACCTTGTCGAAGTACTCGAAGGCCCGCGCGATGCCGGTCTGGCTGCGCAGCGCGGCCGCGGTCGCCGGGTCCGGGAGCAGCATCGGGGCGTAGATGGGGTGCGCGTCCCCGCCGGAGACCTGCGCGGCCCGGCGTACGGCCTCCACGGAGCCGCGCTCGGCGGTGCCCGCGTCGTACACGCCGGTCAGCTGGACGACGGTGCACGGCGGCAGCCGGTGCAGGGAGGCGGCCATGTGGATGGTCGACCGTCCCCAGGCCAGCCCGAGCACGTCGCCCTCGTTGACCAGTTCGCCGAGCAGGTCGGCCGCGACCGCTCCGAGGTTCTCCGGGTCCGGGGCGTCCTCGCTCGCGTCGGCCGGCGACTCCACCACGACGGCGTGCCGCAGCCCGTACCGGGCGCGGAGCGCGTCGGAGCGCTCCGCGTCCAGTTCCGCCGGTACCCGGATCTCGATGCGGACGAGGTCCCGTTCGAGGGCGGTCTCCAGGACCCGGGCCACCTTGAAGCGGCTCACGCCGAACTCCTCGGCGATCTGGATCTTGGACTTGCCCTCCAGGTAGAAGCGGCGCGCCATGGCCGCCGCCTGAACCAGCTCCGCGGGTCCCATCCGCAGGGCTGACCGTCCCGCCGACATTGCAGACACCGCGCTCTCCTCACTGCTGTTCACACTGTCGTGTTCACACTCTCGACTCGCCGTTCATCCTGTCAGATCCAACGGCCATTGATCAGCCTGGACGGCTTCCGTTCACCGAGCCGTCCCCTGGCGCCCGCTTCAGTGGTCGCAGGCCCACGGAGCGGCGGCGATCGCCGCGCCCGCCTGGTCGCGCAGGGTGCGGACCGCGGCGGCCGGATCGACCGCCCCGTAGATGGCGCTGCCGGCCACGAAGACGTCGGCGCCGGCCTCCGCCACCCGCTCGATCGTGGTGGCCGAGACCCCGCCGTCGACCTGGAGCCAGAGGTCCAGCCCGTGCTTGGCGATCAGCTCCCGGGTACGGCGGACCTTGGGCAGCACGATGTCCAGGAAGGACTGGCCCCCGAAGCCGGGCTCGACCGTCATGATCAGCACCATGTCGAGCTCGGGGAGGATGTCCTCGTACTGCTCGATCGGGGTGCCGGGCTTGAGGGCCATGGCCGCCCGGGCGCCCTTGGCCCGGATCTCCCGCGCGAGGCGCACCGGTGCGGCGGCGGCCTCGGCGTGGAAGGTGACCGATCCGGCCCCGGCCTCCACGTACTGCGGCGCCCAGCGGTCCGGGTCCTCGATCATCAGATGCAGGTCCAGCGGGATGTCCGTGGCCCGGCTGAGGGATTCCACGATCGGCACGCCGAGGGTGAGGTTCGGGACGAAGTGGTTGTCCATGACGTCGACGTGCAGCCAGTCGGCGCCCTCGACGGCCTTCGCCTCCTCGGCGAGACGGGCGAAGTCTGCGGACAGGATGCTGGGATTGATCTGAACGGCCATGCCCCAAGCCTGCCATGCCAGCGGGCACTTCCGGCCACGGCCCCGGAACTCGGGGTTCTCGTAGCGGAGCTTAATTGATCATGGCACGGATACTCGCTTGTCCTTCGCGGTGAACTGCGACCACCGTTACGTACATGACAACTGCCACCCCGACCGGTTCACCCGCCGCTCCCCCGGCCGAAGCCGGCCCCTGGCGCAACCCCGACTTCCGCGCGCTGTTCGGCGCCACGACCCTGAGCCAGTTCGCGGCCAACACCGGCTACATCGCCGTCCCGCTGCTCGCCCTGACCTCCCTCGACGCGAGCCCCGCCCAGGTCGGCGCCCTCGCGGCCCTGTCCACCGCCGCCTTCCTGCTCATCGGCCTCCCGGCCGGCGCCTGGGTGGACCGCATGCGCACCCGCCGGGTCCTGATCGCCGCCGACCTCTCCCGCGCCGTCCTCATCGGCTCCCTGCCGCTCGCCTGGTGGCTGGACCTGCTCACCCTGCCCCAGCTGTACGCCGTCGTCCTCTTGTCCGGCTGCGCCGCCGTGTTCGGGGAGGTCGGCTCCCAGAGCGTGCTGCCGCGGCTCGTCGGCCGGGACGGCCTGGTCCGGGCCAACGCCGCCATGGTGACGCTGACGGCCGTCGCGAACATCGCCGGGCGGGGCGCGGGCGGCGCCCTGATCGCCCTCCTGACGGCCCCCGCGGCCCTCGCCTGCGCCGCCCTCGGCCACCTCGGCTCGGCCCTGCGGATGCTGGGCGTCCGGCCGGTCCCCAAGCCGCCCGCCGCCGCGGAGCGGACCCGGCTGCGCACCCAGGTCGCGGAGGGGCTGAGGCACGTACTGGGCCACCCGGAGCTGCGCGCCCTCGTGCTGAGGGCGAGCATGATCAACCTGGGCGGCGCCGTGATCAACGCCATGCTGCCCGTGCTCTTCGTCAGCGAGCTGGGCCTGTCCGCCACGGCACTCGGCCTGTTCTGGGCCGCCGGCGGGGTGGGACTGCTGTGCGGGGCCCGGCTGGCCCGGCCCTTCGCGGCCCGGGTGGGCTACGGCCGCGCCCTGGCCCTGAGCCTGGCCCCGGCGGCCCTGCTGGTCCCGGCGGCGGACCACGGGCCCTGGCTGTGGGTGGCCGCGGCGGGCTGGATGGTGTCCACGGTGACCGTCGGCTCCGGCAACGTCCTCGGCGTCAGCCTGCGCCAGCAGCTGACCCCGGACCCGCTGCTCGGCCGCATGAACGCCACCTTCCGGTTCATGCTGACCGGGGCCATCGCCCTGGGCTCCGCCGCGTCGGGCCTGCTCGCCGAGGTCATCAGCGTGCGCGCCGCCCTCTGGACCGGCGCGGCGGTCGTGGCGCTCTCCTTCGTACCGACCATGCTGTCGCCGGTCCGCACCCGGATCACCGCGTGACGACGACGGTCCCCACGGCTCCCCGGAGGACTGGACACGCCGCCGGCCGACCCCCTACGCGGTGCGCCGCAGCAGGGCCAGGTACATGGCGTCCGTACCGTGCAGGTGCGGCCACAGCTGGACGTCCGGGCCGTCGCCCAGCGCCGGTACGCCCTCCATGTACGGGCGGGCGTCGACCAGTTCGGCCGCCACCGGGGAGTTGCCCGCACCCCGGCCCTTGAGCACGTCCTCCACGACCACCCGGGTCTCCGCCAGGTGCGGGGAGCAGGTCGCGTACCCCACGACACCGCCCACGCGCACCGCGGACAGGGCCTCGCGCAGCAGCGCCCGCTGGAGCGGCGCGAAGCCCTCCAGGTCCTCCGGGCGACGCCGCCACCGGGCCTCCGGACGGCGCCGCAGCGCCCCGAGGCCCGAGCAGGGGACGTCCATCAGGACCCGGTCGAAGGAGCCCGGCAGCCAGGCCGGGCGGGTGCCGTCGGCCGCGATGACCTGGTACGGGCCCGGGTTCCCGGACAGCGACTTCTCGACCAGGCGCGCCCGGTGCGGCTGCTTCTCCGAGGCCAGCAGGAAGGCCCCGCGCCGCGCCGCCAGCGCGCCCAGCAGCGCCGCCTTGCCGCCCGGGCCCGCGCAGCCGTCCAGCCACCGCTCGTCGCGGCCCTCGACCGGGACCGCCGCCAGGGCCATGGCCACCAGCTGGCTGCCCTCGTCCTGCACACCGGCCCGCCCGTCGCGGACCGCCTCCAGTGCGCCCGGCTCGCCGCCTTCGGCCATCCGGACGGCGTACGGGGACCAGCGCCCCGGCAGCGCCGACTCCTCGCCGAGCGCCTCGACCAGTTCCTCGGGCGTGGACCGGCCGGGACGGGCGACCAGCGTCACCTCGGGCCGCTCGTTGTCGGCCTCCAGCAGGTCCTCGATGCCGGCGCGGCCGCCGCCCAGCGCGTCCCACAGGGCGCTGACCACCCAGCGGGGGTGCGAGTGGTAGACCGCCAGGTGCTCCTCGGCGTCCTCCTCGTACGGCGGCGCGACCCGCTCCAGCCAGCCGTCCAGATCGTGCGCGGCGATCTTGCGCAGCACGGCGTTGACGAACTTCGCCCGCCCGTCGCCGAGCACCACGCGGGCCAGCTCCACGCTGGCGGAGACCGCCGCGTGGGTGGGGATGCGGGTCCCCAGGAGCTGGTGCGCACCGAGCGAGAGCACGTCCAGCACCGGCGGGTCCACCTCGCGCAGCGGCCGGTCCACGCAGGCGGCGATGACCGCGTCGTAGGTGCCCTGCCGGCGCAGCGTCCCGTAGACCAGCTCGGTCGCCAGGGCCGCGTCCCGCGCCTGGAACCGCTCGTCCTGCCGGGCCTTCTTCAGCAGCGGGGGCAGGACCAGGTTCGCGTACGCGTCGCGTTCGTCCACCGCCCGCAGCACCTCGAAGGCCAGCATCCGGACGGGGTCCTTCTGCGGCCGGCGGTAGGGCTTGGCCTGCTTGCCGTTGCCCGTCTTGGGGGCGGGACGACGACGGGGCTGTTCGCTCACGTGAAAGGTGCTCCGGAGTTACGAGGTGCGGTGAGGTGCGGTGAGGTGCGGTGCGGCTGCGTGGGGGCTGCTCGGGATCAGCCTACGTCGGCGGCGCCCAGGCGCTCGCCGGGAGCGATGCGCACCCCGCGGGCCCAGTCGGCGCCCTTCATCGGCTTCTTGCCCTGCGGCTGCACCCAGAGCAGCTCGACGGCGTGCGAGCCGGTGCCCACGTACACGTTGTTCTTGGCCGGGGCCAGCACCCCAGGGGCGAGGTCCGTACGGTCGGGGACCAGCCCGACGGAGATCAGCTTCAGGCGCTCGCCGCGGAAGACGGTCCAGGCGCCCGGGGCCGGGGTGCAGCCGCGCACCACGCGGTCGGCGCGCAGCGCGGGGGCGTTCCAGTCGACGCGGGCGTCCTCGACGGTGATCTTCGGCGCGAGGGAGACCCCGTCGGCGGGCTGCTCCATGGCGCGCAGGCTGCCCTCCTCGATCCCGTCCATGGTCGCGGACAGCAGTCCGGACCCGGCGAAGGCGAGGCGGGTCAGCAGGTCGCCGCTGGTGTCGGTCGGGCGGATCTCCTCGGTGAGGACCCCGAAGACCGGGCCGGTGTCGAGGCCCTCCTCGATGCGGAAGGTGGAGGCGCCGGTGACCTGGTCGCCCGCCATGATCGAGTGCTGCACGGGAGCCGCGCCGCGCCAGGACGGCAGCAGCGAGAAGTGCAGGTTGACCCATCCGTGGCGGGGGATGTCGAGCGCGCTCCTGGGGATCAGCGCCCCGTACGCGACGACGGGGCAGCAGTCCGGGGCGATCTCCCGCAGCCGGGCCTGGAACTCCTCGTCGCGGGGCCGAACGGGCTTGAGGACCTCGATCCCGGCCTCCTCCGCGCGCTCGGCGACGGGGCTGGCGACCAGCCGGCGGCCGCGCCCCGCGGGGGCGTCGGGCCGGGTGATGACGGCGGCGACCTCGTGGCGCCCGGAGGCGATCAGGGCGTCCAGGGCGGGTACGGCGACCTCGGGGGTGCCTGCGAAGACCAGCTTCACTGGGTCCTACCTCGCTATCTCGGCTGTCAGCAGCACACCAGTCTATGGGACGGCCACCCCGGCCCACCTGCGGTGTCGGGGGGCGTACGCACACACACGCGCCTCTCGCATATGCCGACACGCCCCCAATGCGTGACCAACGCGCCACGTGGCGCGTTGGTCAAAAGAGATTGACCGAAACGGGCCGCGATCAAGACGGTGTCTGCGGCCCGATCCGCTCTCCAGCACCGGTTCGAGAGGCTTCTCCATGGCCGACCACGCCACCCATGACGCCCAAGCACGGGCCAGCCTGCACCTCCTGGTGCGGGACATCGAGCGGGTTCGCCGACAGGTGGACGCACTGCGTACGCTCACGGCCCAGCTCGGCAACGTGTACCGCCCTCGCCGCTCCGGGCCCTCCACGGGCTTCGTCGTCTACGGCAGGGCCCCCGCCCCCACCGTCCGGCTCGCCCAGGAACTGAGGGACAGCGTCGAGACGCTGGTCACCGCGGCGGTGGACTTCGACCGCTCCCTCGGCTTCTCCTGGGACGCCGTCGGTTCGGCGCTCGGCGTCACCAAGCAGGCCGTGCACCGCCGCTACGGCGCACGCCGCGCGCAGGCCGCCGAGGCCGCGGAGCCGCTGGCCGAGGGCACCACGACCCGGACGCTGGGCCCGCTGCCCACGATCCCGGCGGCGCGCTCGGTACCGCCGCAGCCCGTCCGCGAAGAGGCCCAGGCCGGTGCCCCGGCGGCCCGCCAGTCGGCCTTCCCCGGCCCCCGCAACGGCTGACCCCATCCCCCACCCCCGCCGCCGGGCCGCCGACTCCCGACGGCATGCCCCGTGGGCCCGCCGCTGTCTCCCCCCGGGGGTGGCGGCGGCCCCGCGGGGCTGTCCCCTGCCCGCCCTTCCACCGTTCCCGCGGGTCCGGGCAGCGCCACCGGGTACCCGCTCAGCCGATGTCCGGCGGGTCGATCCGGATCCGGATCGGATCCCCCGCCTGCGCGCCCCGCGCCATGCGCGCGGCCTGCGCGGCCTTGAGCGCCGCGGCCAGCGCGGCCCCGCTCCCCGGAGGGACCCGCACCAGCGCCCGCTCCCCCGCCGACGGCTCCCCCCGCCGCCCGGGCAGCGGTACGGGCCCCAGCACCTCGGCGTCCGCCGGCAGCTCGACCGCTTCGAGGAAGGCCTCCAGGGCGTCCCCGCGCCCGGCCACCGCCGCCATCCGGGACACCGGCGGGAAGCCCAGCTGGGCCCGCTCGGCCAGCTCCCGCACCGCGTGCCCGACCGGGTCCCAGCGCACCAGGGCCTGCACGGGCCGCAGCGTCGGCTCGGCGATCACCACCACCTGCCCGTCGGCGCGGACGAGCGAGGCGGCGGCGATCCAGCGGCGCAGGGCGTCCTCCCCGGCCCGCAGGTCGGGCCTGCCGAGCATCGCCCAGCCGTCCAGCAGCAGCGCGGCCGCGTACCCGGCGCCCGCCGCGACCGGCTCGGCACCCGGGGTGCACACCACCAGCGCCGGCCGGTCGGACACTTCGTCCAGCACGTGGTCCCGCCCGGAGGTGCGCACCGGTACGGCCGGGAAGGCCCGGCCCAGCTCCTCGGCGGTCCGCCGCGCGCCCACCACCTGGGCCCGCAGCCGGAACGAGCCGCACTCCTCGCAGTGCCAGGCGCTCTCGGCCCGCCCGCACCACCCGCAGTGCAGCTCCCGCTCGTCGGGGGCCTCCAGCGGCCCGGCGCACACCGTGCAGCGGGCCGGCGTCCGGCAGCGCTCGCACGCCAGCCGGGGCACGTACCCGCGCCGGGGCACCTGGACCAGGACGGGCCCGCTCTTCAGGCCCTCCCGGACGGTCTCCCAGGCCAGGCTCGGCAGCCGCGCCGCGCGGGCCGCCCCGTCGCGGGCCAGCAGCTCGTCCCCGACGGTGCGGATGCGGGGCGCGGTGGCCCGTACGGTCTCCCGGTCCGCGACGAGCGGCCGGGCCCAGCCGGACTCCACCAGCTGGGCGGCCTCCACGGTGCAGCTGGTGCTCCCGGCCAGGAAGCCGCAGCCGTCGCTGACGGCACGCAGCTCCAGCACCTCCCGCACGTGCGGGAACGGGGCGTGGTCGTCGCCGTGGCTGGAGTCGCCGTCGTCCCACACCGCCACGAGCCCGAGGTCGCGTACGGGGGCGAACATGGCCGCCCGGGTGCCGACCACGGCGCGGACCGAGCCCCGGCTCACCGCGAGCCACTGCCGGTAGCGCTTCTCGGGGCCGGAGTCGGCGGTCAGCAGCGCGTGGCGGCCCTCGCCCAGCAGCGCGGTGAGGGCCGCGTCGACCCGGGCGGCGGTGCGCCCGTCGGGCACCACGGCGAGGGCCCCGCGGCCGGAGGAGAGGGTGGCGGCCACGGCCCGCGCGAGCTCGTCCGCCCAGCCGGGACCGGGCAGCGCCGTCCACACCGCGCGGGGGGTGCCGCCGGTGGCCAGGGCGCGCAGGAAGGCGGGCCCGGCCCCGTAGCGCGTCCAGCCGCCGGGCTCGGGCGCGGCGGGCGGGGGCAGCGGTTCGGGCGAGGGCTTGGCCTCGGCGCGGGCGCTGCGCGGGGGCAGGGCCAGCTGGAGCACGTCGGCGAGGCTGCCCGCGTACCGGTCGGCGACGGCCCGGGCGAGGGCCAGCATGCGGGGCCCGAGGACCACCTCGGGCGAGACGACCTGGGCGAGGGCGGCCAGGGCGCCGTTGTAGTCGGACTCGGCGCGCCGTTCCACGATGAAGCCGTCGATCAGCCCGCCGCCCTCGCGGCGGCCGCCGTGCACCCGGTGCCCGCCCGCGCCGAAGCGGACCCGGACGCGCACGCCGGGCTGGGCGGCCTCGGACAGCTCGGCGGGTACGGCGTAGTCGAAGAGCCGGTCGAGGTGGAGCACGCCCTTGTTCACGAGGACCCGGGCGACGGGCAGCTCCTCGGCCACGGCGGCCCCGCGCCAGGTGCGCGGCTTGGCCTTGGGCGCCTTGGCCTTCGCCTCGGCGACCATCTCCCGGATCAGGGCGAGCTGTTCCGGCTGGGACTCGTTGGCGCTGCTCACACAGGCATTCTGGCAAACCCCACTGACAGCGAACGGCCCCGGACCGTGGTGGTCCGGGGCCGTTCGCGTCACTTCCCTACGGCTTACAGGCCGGCGGCGGCACGCAGCGCGTCGACGCGGTCGGTGCGCTCCCAGGTGAAGTCCGGCAGCTCGCGGCCGAAGTGGCCGTAGGCGGCGGTCTGGGCGTAGATCGGGCGCAGCAGGTCGAGGTCGCGGATGATCGCGGCCGGGCGGAGGTCGAAGACCTCGGCGATGGCGTCCTCGATCTTCTGGACGTCGACCTTGGCGGTGCCGAAGGTCTCGACGAAGAGGCCGACGGGCTCGGCCTTGCCGATGGCGTAGGCGACCTGGACCTCGCAGCGCGCGGCCAGGCCGGCGGCGACCACGTTCTTGGCGACCCAGCGCATCGCGTACGCGGCCGAGCGGTCCACCTTCGACGGGTCCTTGCCGGAGAAGGCACCGCCGCCGTGGCGGGCCATGCCGCCGTACGTGTCGATGATGATCTTGCGGCCGGTCAGGCCGGCGTCGCCCATCGGGCCGCCGATCTCGAAACGGCCGGTCGGGTTCACCAGCAGGCGGTAGCCCTCGGTGTCCAGCTTGATGCCGTCCTCGACGAGCTGCGCGAGCACGTGCTCGACGACGAACTCGCGGATGTCGGGCGCGAGGAGCGAGTCGAGGTCGATGTCGGCGGCGTGCTGCGAGGACACGACGACCGTGTCGAGGCGGACCGGCTTGTCGCCGTCGTACTCGATGGTGACCTGGGTCTTGCCGTCGGGGCGCAGGTACGGGATGGTGCCGTTCTTGCGGACCTCGGACAGGCGGCGCGAGAGGCGGTGCGCGATGTGGATCGGCAGCGGCATCAGCTCGGGCGTCTCGTCCGTGGCGTAGCCGAACATCAGGCCCTGGTCGCCCGCACCCTGCTTGTCGAGCTCGTCCTCGTCGCCCTCGACCCGGGACTCGTAGGCCGTGTCCACGCCCTGAGCGATGTCGGGGGACTGGGCACCGATGGACACCGACACGCCGCAGGAGGCGCCGTCGAAGCCCTTCTTGGACGAGTCGTAGCCGATCTCGAGGATCTTGTCGCGGACGAGCTGGGCGATCGGCGCGTAGGCCTTGGTCGTCACCTCGCCCGCGATGTGCACGAGACCGGTCGTGATGAGAGTCTCCACGGCCACACGCGAGGTCGGGTCCTCGGTGAGGAGCGCGTCGAGGATCGTGTCGCTGATCTGGTCAGCGATCTTGTCGGGGTGACCCTCGGTCACGGACTCCGAGGTGAACAGGCGACGGGACACAACGCTCCCTGGGGTTGCAGCGGCTGCTGGCTGATCATTTGGCGGAACCACACCGGGGGCTGCGCCCGATCACGTTCCAAGTGCAGTTTATCGGTCGCCACCGTCCGCCGGACCACCCGTCTCGCCCTGTGGGAGCCGTGTGACCTGCGGCACTCCATTCTTACCCACGGAGCTACCCGCGAGAAGGGAAACGCTCAGGCGCGGTGAAGATCACGTCGGGGCGCCAGTCGCGGGGCGACCTGGTCCCAGATGACTTCCGCCAGGGCTTCCTTCGGACCATAGGGTACGGGAGTCTCCGCTCCGTCCGAAGCGAGGATCACTGCCTCGTTCTCCTCGGAACCGAAGGTCTTGGACTCGCCGACCTCGTTGACCACGAGAAGGTCGCACCCCTTGCGCAGGAGCTTCGCCCGGCCGTTGGCGAGCACGTCGTCCGTCTCGGCGGCGAAGCCGACGACGATCTGACCCTGCCGGGCCCGCTCGGCGGAGACCTCCGCGAGGACGTCGGGGTTCCGCACCAGGGCCACGGGCTCGGGGTCCTGGCCGTCCTTCTTCTTGATCTTGCCGTCGGCGTACTTGGCGGGGCGGAAGTCGGCCACCGCGGCGGCCATCACCACGGCGTCGGCGTCCGCGGCCGCCTTGAGCACCGCCTCGCGCAGCTGGAGGGCCGTGCCCACCCGTACGACGTCCACCCCGGCCGGGTCCGGCAGCGCGGTGTTGGCGGCGACCAGGGTGACCCTGGCCCCGCGCGCGGCCGCGGTGCGGGCGAGGGCGTAGCCCTGCTTGCCGGAGGAGCGGTTGCCGAGGAAGCGGACCGGGTCCAGCGGTTCGCGGGTGCCGCCGGCGCTGACCACCACGTGGCGGCCGGCGAGGTCGGGCTCCGCGGCACCCCGGGCCAGGACCCTGCGGCAGACCTCGAAGATCTCCTCCGGGTCGGGAAGCCGGCCCTTGCCGGTGTCCTTGCCGGTCAGCCGGCCGACGGCCGGCTCGATGACGACCGCGCCGCGGCGGCGCAGCGTGGCCACGTTCTCCTGGGTGGCGGGGTGCTCCCACATCTCGGTGTGCATCGCGGGCGCGAAGACCACCGGGCAGCGGGCCGTGAGCAGGGTGTTCGTGAGGAGGTCGTCGGCCAGCCCGTGGGCGGCCTTGGCCAGCATGTCGGCGGTGGCCGGGGCGACGACGACGAGGTCGGCCCCCTGGCCGA
This sequence comes from Streptomyces sp. NPDC033966, assembly GCF_055575955.1. Taxonomy (NCBI): domain Bacteria; kingdom Bacillati; phylum Actinomycetota; class Actinomycetes; order Kitasatosporales; family Streptomycetaceae; genus Streptomyces; species Streptomyces sp. NPDC033966. The sequence goes on from NZ_JBVIRQ010000008.1 coordinate 197,454, forward strand.
TGCGCACGTGGGGCACCTCGTGGACGGTCTCCCACACCTCGGTGGAGGCCGGGTTCCCGGAGAGCGCGGCCCAGGTGGCCTCGCCGACGAAGTTCAGGGAGGCCGCCGTGGGCACCACCCGTACGTCGTGCCCGGACTCGGTCAGCCGGCGCAGCAGCTCACAGGCCTTGTAGGCGGCGATGCCGCCACTGACGCCCAGCACGACCTTCGGCTTGTCCACCACGTACTCCCCATCGACGATTCGCGTACGACACCTAATGACACACCACAGGCCCGGCAGATGTTCTGCCGGGCCTGTGGTGAAGCATTCTCAAGCTGTGCTCCGAGCGGCCTTACTGGGCCGGGGCCTCGATGGCCTCGGAGGTCAGCAGACCCGCGTTGATCTCGCGCAGCGCGATCGAAAGCGGCTTCTCGTGGACGTGGGTGTCCACGAGAGGGCCGACGTACTCGAGCAGGCCCTCACCGAGCTGCGAGTAGTACGCGTTGATCTGACGCGCGCGCTTGGCCGCGTAGATCACGAGGCTGTACTTCGAGTCCGTGGCCTCGAGCAGCTCGTCGATCGGCGGGTTGATGATGCCCTCGGGCGCGGTGATGGAAGAGGACACGCTCTACCTTCCGAAGATGGGTGAAGATCGAAATGAAAACGATCAAACAACTTTCATCAAGGCTAGCAGCTCACGCGCCACGTCCTCGACGGAGGTGTTCACCAGGGTGGTGTCGAACTCGGACTCGGCAGCCAGTTCGATCTTGGCACTTTCCAGCCGGCGCTCGATGACCTCGGGCGACTCGGTGCCGCGGCCGGTGAGGCGGCGGACCAGTTCGTCCCAGCTCGGCGGGGCCAGGAAGACCAGCTGTGCGTCGGGCTTGGACTCGCGGACGAGCCGGGCGCCCTGGAGGTCGATCTCCAGCAGCACCGGTTCGCCGTTGTCCAGGCGTTCCAGTACCGCGCCGCGCGGTGTGCCGTAGCGGTTGCCCGCGAACTCGGCCCACTCCAGCAGCTCGCCGTTGGCGATCAGCTTGTCGAACTCGTCGTCGTTGACGAAGAAGTAATGGACTCCGTGTCGCTCACCGGGCCGCGGCTTGCGGGTGGTGGCCGACACCGAGAGCCATACCTCGGGATGGACCTTGCGCATATGCGCGACGACCGTGCTCTTGCCGACCCCCGAGGGGCCGGAGAGCACGGTCAGCCGCGGACGAACCTCTGCTGCCATAGAGCGATTATCCAGGTTCTCGGGACTGCCTGAGAACGCCGGGAGAACTTCGGGCGACGCCTCAGGCGCCGCTACCGCCGAACTCACGCTCCAGAGAGGCGATCTGGTTGGAGCCGAGACCTCGGACACGCCGGGACTCGGAGATGCCGAGGCGCTCCATGATCTGCTTGGCGCGGACCTTGCCGACGCCGGGCAGCGACTCGAGAAGGGCGGAGACCTTCATCTTTCCGATGACGTCGTTCTCCTGACCCGTCTTGATGACGTCGTGGAGGGAGGCGCCGGAGTGCTTGAGTCGATTCTTCACCTCGGCCCGCTCCCGGCGAGCCGCGGCGGCCTTTTCGAGCGCTGCTGCGCGCTGTTCAGGGGTAAGGGGCGGAAGAGCCACGCCTACGTCACCTCGGATGTCGAACTGTCGGATACGGACCGGCGGGGAGCCCGTGGGCACCACGCCAGGCGAGGTCCCGAACAGCGATGCAATTCGCTCGCTGCTCGTTCACTCTGGTCGGAGACTAGCGGCCAAGGCCGCTCCAGTCAGCGAGAACGGACGAAAAGTCCTGGTCAGCCTCCACTGAACCGTACATCACAGACATATCACCCCGGTTTTGTCCGGGGAAAGACGTTCGATTTTCGAGATCCCGTGTGCACGCGCCGGTCCGGCACCCCGCGGATCAGCCCGCGACGGCCTCGCGCACCTCGTCGGCGAAGCGCTGCGCGGAGGCACGCAGGGCGGCGGCGTCCGGACCGTGCTTCAGGACCCCCCGGGAGACGTTCGGGACCACGTTGGCGACCGCGGCGCCGAAGACCGCGGGGAGGTCGGCCGCGGTCGCGCCCTGCGCACCGATGCCCGGGGCCAGCAGCGGGCCGTTGATGTCCAGGTCGAAGGAGGACAGGTCGCCCAGCGTGGCACCCACCACCGCGCCGAAGGAGCCCATGGGCTCGGCGCCCGCGTTCTCCGCCGCCAGGTGGGCCAGCATGGTCGCGCCGATCGAACGGCCGTCCTCGCGGACCGCGCGCTGCACCTCCGCGCCCTCCGGGTTGGAGGTCAGGGCCAGGACGAAGAGGCCGGCGCCCGATTCCCGGGCCAGCTCCACGGCCGGGGCGAGCGAGCCGTAGCCGAGGTACGGGGAGACCGTCAGGGCGTCCGAGAACAGCGGGGAGGACGGGTCCAGGAAGGCCGAGGCGTACGCGGCCATCGTGGAGCCGATGTCGCCGCGCTTGGCGTCCATGACCACCAGGGTCCCGGCGGCGCGGGCGTCGGCGACGGTCCGCTCCAGCACCGCGATGCCCTTCGAGCCGAACCGCTCGAAGAAGGCGGCCTGCGGCTTGAAGACGGCGACGGAGTCGGCCAGGGCCTCGACCACCGTGCGGGAGAACCGCTCCAGGCCGGCGATGTCGTCCGCCAGGCCCCAGGAGGCCAGCAGGGCTGCGTGCGGGTCGATCCCCACGCACAGGGGCCCCCGGGCGTCCATGGCGGCGCGCAGACGCGTTCCGAAGGGGGTCACAGGGCTCACAGCGCGGCCTTTCGGGTCTCGGCGCCCACGGCCTCGGCCAGGGTCGCGTACGGGCTGGCGGCCAGGCGTGCGGCCAGGCCCTTGTGGATGGCGCGGGCGTAGAACGGGCCCTCGTAGATGAAGGCGCTGTAGCCCTGGATCAGGGTGGCGCCCGCCAGGATGCGCTGCCAGGCGTCCTCGGCGTTCTCGATGCCCCCGACGCCCACCAGGACGAGGCGGTCGCCGACGCGCGCGTACAGGCGGCGCAGGACCTCCAGGGACCGCTCCTTGACCGGGGCGCCGGACAGTCCGCCGGTCTCCGCGACCAGGGCCGGATCGGACTTCAGGCCCAGGCCCTCGCGGGCGATGGTGGTGTTGGTGGCGATGATGCCGTCCAGGCCCAGTTCGAGGGCGAGGTCGGCGACCGCGTCGACGTCCTCGTCCGCCAGGTCCGGGGCGATCTTGACCAGCAGCGGGACGCGGCGGTCGGTGACCGAGCGGTCCGCGGCCTCGCGCACGGCGGTCAGCAGCGGCCGCAGGGACTCCGTGGCCTGGAGGTTGCGCAGGCCCGGGGTGTTCGGCGAGGAGACGTTGACGACCAGGTAGTCGGCGTGGCGGGCCAGCCGCTCGGTGGAGACCACGTAGTCGGCGGCGGCCTCGGCCTCCGGCACGACCTTGGTCTTGCCGATGTTGACGCCCACGACGGTCCTGCCCCGCGTCTTCTTCTGGCCGAGGTTGCGGGCGGCCAGGCGGGCGGCGACGGCGGCCGAGCCCTCGTTGTTGAAGCCCATGCGGTTGATCAGCGCCCGGTCGGGGACCAGGCGGAAGAGCCGCTTCTTGGGATTGCCGGGCTGCGCCTGGCCGGTGACCGTGCCGATCTCGACGTGGTCGAAGCCGAGCATCGACATGCCGTCGATGGCGACGGCGTTCTTGTCGAAGCCGGCCGCGAGCCCGAAGGGGCCGTGCATCCGCAGGCCGAGGGCCTCCGTGCGCAGGGACTCGTGGCGCGGCGCCAGGGCGGCCGCGACGAAGGTGCGCAGCACCGGCGTGCGGGCGGCGAGGCGGATCCACCGGAAGGCCGTGTAGTGGGCCTGCTCGGGGTCCATCCGCTTGAAGACCAGGTTGAAGAACAGTTTGTACATCGTCCGAAAAGTCCCTTCTGCGCTCACGAAGAGGGGGACACCCGGCGCGGTTCGCGCGTCCGGTGTCCCCCTCTCGCTTACGGGCTGCTAGTCGCGGGCGGCGTTCAGGTGCTCCGCGTGCTCCTGGAGGGAGCGCACGCCGACGTCACCGCGGTTGAGCGCGTCGATGCCCTGGACGGCGGCGGCGAGCGCCTGGACCGTGGTCAGGCACGGGACGCTGCGCGCCACGGCGGCCGTACGGATCTCGTAGCCGTCGAGGCGGCCGCCGGTGCCGTACGGGGTGTTGACGATCAGGTCGACCTGGCCGTCGTGGATGAGCTGGACGACGGTCCTCTCGCCGTCCGGGCCCTCGCCCTCGCTGAGCTTGCGCACGACGGTGGCGTTGATGCCGTTGCGGCGCAGCACCTCGGCCGTGCCGGAGGTGGCGAGCAGCTCGAAGCCGTGGGCGACGAGCTCGCGGGCCGGGAAGATCATCGAGCGCTTGTCGCGGTTGGCGACGGAGATGAACGCGCGGCCCTTGGTCGGCAGCGGGCCGTAGGCGCCGGCCTGCGACTTGGCGTACGCCGTGCCGAAGACCGAGTCGATGCCCATGACCTCGCCGGTGGAGCGCATCTCCGGGCCGAGGACGGTGTCCACGCCGCGGCCGTGGATGTCGCGGAAGCGCGACCACGGCATGACGGCCTCCTTGACGGAGATCGGCGCGTCCAGCGGCAGGGTGCCGCCGTCGCCGGCCTTGGGCAGCATGCCCTCGGCGCGCAGCTCGGCGATGGTGGCGCCGAGCGAGATGCGGGCGGCGGCCTTCGCGAGCGGGACGGCGGTCGCCTTCGAGGTGAAGGGGACGGTCCGGGAGGCGCGCGGGTTGGCCTCCAGGACGTAGAGGATGTCGCCCGCCATCGCGAACTGGATGTTGATCAGGCCGCGGACGCCGACGCCCTTGGCGATGGCCTCGGTGGAGGCGCGCAGGCGCTTGATGTCGAAGCCGCCGAGGGTGATCGGGGGCAGGGCGCAGGCCGAGTCGCCGGAGTGGATGCCGGCCTCCTCGATGTGCTCCATGACGCCGCCGAGGTAGAGCTCGGAGCCGTCGTAGAGGGCGTCGACGTCGATCTCGATCGCGTCGTCGAGGAAGCGGTCGACCAGCACGGGGCGGGTCGGCGAGATCTCCGTGGACTCCGCGATGTACGACTCCAGGCGGGTCTCGTCGTAGACGATCTCCATGCCGCGGCCGCCGAGCACGTAGGACGGGCGGACGAGGACCGGGTAGCCGATCTCGTCGGCGATCGCCTTCGCACCCGCGAAGGTGGTGGCGGTGCCGTGCTTGGGCGCGGGCAGGCCGGCGTCGGCGAGGACCTGGCCGAAGGCGCCGCGGTCCTCGGCGGCGTGGATGGCCTCCGGGGAGGTGCCGACCACGGGCACGCCGTTGTCCTTGAGCGCCTGGGCGAGACCGAGGGGGGTCTGGCCGCCGAGCTGGACCACGACACCGGCGATGGGGCCGGCGAGCGACTCGGCGTGGACGATCTCCAGCACGTCCTCGAGCGTCAGCGGCTCGAAGTACAGGCGGTCGGAGGTGTCGTAGTCCGTCGAGACGGTCTCGGGGTTGCAGTTGACCATCACGGTCTCGTAGCCGGCGTCGCTGAGGGCGAAGGAGGCGTGGACGCAGGAGTAGTCGAACTCGATGCCCTGGCCGATGCGGTTCGGACCGGAGCCCAGGATGATCACCGCGGGCTTGGTGCGCGGGGCGACCTCGGACTCCTCGTCGTAGGACGAGTAGAAGTACGGGGTCTTCGCGGCGAACTCGGCGGCGCAGGTGTCGACCGTCTTGTAGACCGGGCGGACGCCGAGGGCGTGGCGCACCTCGCGGACGACGTCCTCGCGCAGGCCGCGGATCTCGGCGATCTGGGCGTCGGAGAAGCCGTGGCGCTTGGCCTCGGCGAGCAGCTCGGGGTGGAGCTTCTCGGCGGCGGCGAGCTCGTCCGCGATCTCCTTGATCAGGAAGAGCTGGTCGACGAACCAGGGGTCGATCTTCGTCGACTCGAAGACCTCCTCCTGCGTGGCGCCGGCGCGGATGGCCTGCATGACGGTGTTGATCCGGCCGTCGGTCGGGCGGACCGCGGTGGCCAGCAGCTCTTCCTTGTCGCCGGGCTCGCCGACGAAGGTGAACTGGGAGCCCTTCTTCTCCAGGGAGCGCAGGGCCTTCTGGAGGGCCTCGGTGAAGTTGCGCCCGATGGCCATGGCCTCGCCCACCGACTTCATGGTGGTGGTGAGGGTGGCGTCGGCGGCCGGGAACTTCTCGAAGGCGAAGCGCGGGGCCTTGACGACGACGTAGTCGAGGGTCGGCTCGAAGGAGGCCGGCGTCTTCTCGGTGATGTCGTTCGGGACCTCGTCCAGCGTGTAGCCGATGGCCAGCTTGGCGGCGATCTTGGCGATCGGGAAGCCGGTGGCCTTCGAGGCGAGCGCGGAGGAGCGGGAGACGCGCGGGTTCATCTCGATGACGATGACGCGGCCGTCGACCGGGTCGATCGCGAACTGGATGTTGCAGCCGCCGGTGTCGACGCCGACCTCGCGGATGATCGCGATGCCGATGTCGCGCAGCCGCTGGTACTCGCGGTCGGTGAGGGTCATCGCCGGGGCGACGGTGATCGAGTCACCGGTGTGCACGCCCATCGGGTCGAAGTTCTCGATGGAGCAGACGACGACCACGTTGTCCTTGGTGTCGCGCATCAGCTCCAGCTCGTACTCCTTCCAGCCGAGGATGGACTCCTCCAGGAGCACCTCGGTGGTCGGGGAGAGCGTGAGGCCCTGACCGGCGATGCGGCGCAGCTCTTCCTCGTCGTGGGCGAAGCCGGAGCCGGCGCCGCCCATGGTGAAGGAGGGGCGCACGACGACGGGGTAGCCGCCGAGGGTGTCGACGCCCTTGAGGACGTCGTCCATCGAGTGGCAGATGACCGAGCGGGCGGACTCGCCGTAGCCGATCTTGGCCTTGACGGCCTCGACGACGCCCTTGAAGAGGTCGCGGTCCTCGCCCTTGTTGATGGCCTCGACGTTGGCGCCGATGAGCTCGACGCCGTACTTCTCCAGCACACCCTGCTCGTGCATGGAGATGGCGGTGTTGAGCGCCGTCTGACCGCCGAGGGTGGGGAGCAGCGCGTCGGGGCGCTCCTTGGCGATGATCTTCTCGACGAACTCGGGGGTGATCGGCTCGACGTACGTGGCGTCGGCGATCTCCGGGTCGGTCATGATCGTCGCGGGGTTGGAGTTCACCAGGATGACCCGCAGGCCCTCGGCCTTGAGGATCCGGCAGGCCTGGGTGCCGGAGTAGTCGAACTCCGCGGCCTGGCCGATGACGATCGGGCCGGAGCCGATGACCAGGACGGACTGGATATCGGTGCGCTTAGGCACGCTCGGCCTCCATCAGAACAGTTTCCATCAAAGACGTGAAGCGGTCGAAGAGGTACGCGGCGTCGTGCGGGCCGGCGGCCGCCTCGGGGTGGTACTGGACGGAGAAGGCCGGCTGGTCGAGCAGCTGGAGGCCTTCCACGACGTTGTCGTTCAGGCAGACGTGGGAGACCTCGGCGCGGCCGTAGGGGGTCTCGGACACCTTGTCGAGGGGCGCGTCCACGGCGAAGCCGTGGTTGTGCGCGGTGATCTCGACCTTGCCGGTGGTGCGGTCCTGGACGGGCTGGTTGATGCCCCGGTGGCCGTACTTCAGCTTGTAGGTGCCGAAGCCGAGGGCGCGGCCGAGGATCTGGTTGCCGAAGCAGATGCCGAAGAGCGGCGTCTTGCGGGCGAGGACGCCCTGCATGACGGAGACCGCGTGGTCGGCGGTGGCCGGGTCGCCCGGGCCGTTGGAGAAGAAGACGCCGTCCGGGTTCACCGCGTAGACGTCCTCGACGGTGGCGGTGGCGGGCAGCACGTGCACCTCGATGCCGCGCTCGGCCATCCGGTGCGGGGTCATGCCCTTGATGCCGAGGTCCACGGCGGCGACGGTGAACTTCTTCTCACCGATAGCGGGGACGACGTACGCCTCCTTGGTGGCGACCTCGGCGGAGAGGTTGGCGCCCTTCATCTGGGGGGCCTCCTGGACGCGGGCCAGCAGGGCCGCGTCGTCGGCGATGGCCTCGCCCGAGAAGATGCCGACGCGCATGGCGCCGCGCTCGCGCAGGTGGCGGGTCAGGGCGCGGGTGTCGATGCCGCTGATCCCGACGACGCCCTGCTTGACGAGCTCCTCGTCCAGCGAGCGCTGCGAGCGCCAGTTGGAGGGGACGCGGGCGGGGTCGCGGACGACGTAGCCGGAGACCCAGATGCGGGAGGACTCGGGGTCCTCGTCGTTGACGCCGGTGTTGCCCACGTGGGGGGCGGTCATCACGACGACCTGGCGGTGGTACGACGGGTCGGTGAGGGTCTCCTGGTAGCCGGTCATGCCGGTGGAGAACACGGCTTCGCCGAAGGTCTCCCCCACTGCGCCGTAGGCGCGGCCGCGGAAGATCCGGCCGTCCTCCAGGACGAGTACGGCGGGAGCTTTGGCTGCTCCCCTGGTGGAGGTCGTCATCGTTCGGCGCCTTCCGTCGTGATGGATTGGTTCATGGAGTTGATCGCTTCCACCCAGGCCGCGTGTTCGGCGGCCCGGTCGGAGCGGAATCCGGAGTCGATCAGCTTGTCGCCGTGCGCCCATGTGACGACGAGCAGACCGCCCTCGGTGAGTACCTTGCCCGCGATTCCCTTGTCGAGGCGGGCGCCGCGCAGCTGCGCGGCCGGTACGAAGAAGTCGGTTGCCCCCGGACGGACCACGTCGAGGCCCGCGTCGGTGAGCGTGAGCTCGACCCGGCTGCGGACTCCGAGCCCGTGGGCGACGATCCGGTCGAGCCACTGCCCGGCGGTGGTGGACCCGTGGTACCGGCCGGTCAGGGCCAGCCGGTGCTCGGGGAGACCGCCGGGGGCGGCGGGCAGCTCGGGCAGATCACTCTGCAGAGCGCCGCGCCATTTCCAGCCCTGCCGCATCAGCCAGTACACGAACGCGATGAAGACGAGCAGACCGATCACCCACGCGACGCGGGCGCCCCAGTCCGTCACCTCCGCCGACTGTCGTTCGGCGGCCTCGGCGGCCAGTTGGATTACTGCAGGTGTCACGCGAGTTTCCCGTCCACGACCGTTGCCCGGCCCCGCAGGAAGGTGTGAGTGACGCGCCCCGGCAGCTCACGGCCCTCGTAAGGCGTGTTGCGGCTGCGGGAGGCGAAGTGTGCGGGGTCCACGACACCACGGTACGAGGTCTCGACCAAGGTCAGGTTCGCGGGTTCACCTGCCGAGACGGGCCGGCCGTGCCCCGCGAGGCTGCCGATGCGCGCGGGAGCGTGCGACATCCGCTCCGCGACGCCCGCCCAGTCGAGCAGTCCGGTCTCCACCATCGTCTGCTGGACGACGGAGAGCGCGGTCTCCAGGCCCACCATGCCCATGGCGGCGGCGGCCCACTCGCAGTCCTTGTCCTCGTGCGGGTGGGGGGCGTGGTCGGTGGCGACGATGTCGATCGTGCCGTCGGCGAGCGCCTCGCGCAGGGCCATCACGTCGCGCTCGGTGCGCAGCGGCGGGTTGACCTTGTAGACCGGGTTGTACGAGCGCACCAGCTCGTCGGTGAGGAGCAGGTGGTGCGGGGTGACCTCGGCGGTGACGTCGATGCCGCGGGACTTGGCCCAGCGGACGATCTCGACGGAGCCCGCGGTGGAGAGGTGGCAGATGTGCACGCGGGAGCCGACGTGCTCGGCGAGGAGGACGTCGCGGGCGATGATCGACTCCTCGGCGACGGCCGGCCAGCCGCCCAGGCCCAGCTCGGCCGAGACGATGCCCTCGTTCATCTGGGCGCCCTCGGTGAGGCGGGGCTCCTGGGCGTGCTGGGCGACGACGCCGCCGAAGGCCTTCACGTACTCCAGGGCGCGGCGCATGATCACGGCGTCGTCCACGCACTTGCCGTCGTCGGAGAAGACGGTGACGCGGGCGGCGGACTCGTGCATGGCGCCCAGCTCGGAGAGCTTCTTGCCCTCCAGGCCCACGGTGACGGCGCCGATGGGCTGCACGTCGCAGTAGCCGGACTCCTTGCCCAGGCGCCAGACCTGCTCGACGACGCCGGCGGTGTCGGCGACCGGGAAGGTGTTGGCCATGGCGAAGACGGCCGTGTAGCCGCCGGAGGCGGCGGCGCGGGTGCCGGTGAGGACGGTCTCGGAGTCCTCGCGGCCGGGCTCGCGCAGGTGGGTGTGGAGGTCGACGAGGCCGGGGAGGAGGACCTGGCCCTCGGCCTCGATCACCTGGGCGCCCTCGGCGGACAGCCCGGTGCCGACCTCGGCGATGGTCTCGCCGTCGATCAGGACGTCCTGCACGTCGCCGCCGAGGACCTTCGCGCCGCGGATAAGGATCTTGCTCATGGTTACTTGGTCTCCTCGGTGCGGGCGTGGGTGCTGGTGGTGACGGCGGGCTCGGAGCCTCCGAGCAGCAGGTAGAGGACGGCCATGCGGATCGAGACGCCGTTGGCGACCTGCTCGACGACCGTGCAGCGGTCGGAGTCGGCGACCTCGGCGGTGATCTCCATACCGCGGACCATGGGGCCGGGGTGCATGACGATGGCGTGCTCGGGCATCCTCGCCATGCGGGCGGCGTCCAGGCCGTAGCGGCGGGAGTACTCGCGCTCGGTCGGGAAGAAGGCGGCGTTCATCCGCTCTCGCTGCACACGCAGCATCATCACCGCGTCGGACTTCGGCAGCACCTCGTCGAGGCTGTACGAGATCTCGCAGGGCCACGTCTCGACGCCGACCGGCACCAGGGTCGGCGGGGCCACCAGGGTGACCTCGGCGCCGAGCGTGTGCAGCAGGTCGACGTTGGAGCGGGCCACGCGGCTGTGCAGGACGTCGCCGACGAGGGTGATCCGGCGGCCGTCGAGGCCCTTGCCGAGCCCGGCGTCCCGGCCGACCAGGCGGCGGCGCATGGTGAACGCGTCGAGCAGGGCCTGGGTGGGGTGCTGGTGGGTGCCGTCGCCGGCGTTGATCACCGGGGCGTCGATCCAGCCGGAGTTGGCGAGCCGGTAGGGGGCTCCGGAGGCGTGGTGGCGGATGACCACGGCGTCCACGCCCATGGCCTCCAGGGTCTGGGCGGTGTCCTTGAGGGACTCGCCCTTGGAGACGCTGGAGCCCTTCGCGGCGAAGTTGATGACGTCGGCGGAGAGGCGCTTCTCGGCGGCTTCGAAGGAGATCCGGGTACGGGTCGAGTCCTCGAAGAACAGGTTGCAGATGGTCAGGCCGCGCAGGGTGGGCAGCTTCTTTATCGGCCGGTCGGCGACGCGGGCCATCTCCTCGGCGGTGTCGAGGATCAGGACGGCGTCGTCGCGCGTGAGGTCGGCGGCCGAGATGAGGTGGCGCTTCATCTGGGTGCTCCGTAAGTCGGGAGGGCAGGCAGGCGGGGCTGACGGGTATGCGGGCAGGGCAGACCTCGGCACGGGCCCCCGCGAGGGGTCCCGTACGCGCGGGGGTTACCGCCCTGCGGCCTGGACGGTCCGCTGGCCGAGCAGCACGGCGTCGCGGCCGTCCTCCTCCTGGAGCTGGACCTTGACGGTCTCGCGCAGCGAGGTGGGCAGGTTCTTGCCCACGTAGTCGGCGCGGATCGGGAGTTCGCGGTGGCCGCGGTCGACGAGGACCGCGAGCTGGACGGCGCGGGGGCGGCCGATGTCGCCGAGCGCGTCGAGCGCGGCGCGGATGGTGCGGCCGGAGAAGAGGACGTCGTCGAGGAGGATCACCAGGCGGCCGTCGATGCCGTCGCCGGGGATCTCGGTGCGGCCGATCGCCCGGGCGGGCTTCAGGCGCAGGTCGTCGCGGTACATGGTGATGTCGAGGGAGCCGACCGGGATCTTCGTCCCGGTGATCTCCTCCAGCTTGGCGGCCAGCCGGCGGGCCAGGTACACACCGCGGGTGGGGATGCCGAGGAGCACCACGTCGTCGGCGCCCTTGGCGCGTTCGACGATCTCGTGGGCGATACGCGTCAGGACCCGGGCGATGTCCTGCGCCTCCAGAACGGGGCGCATTTCCTCGTCGGCCGAGACCTGGGAAGTCTTGCTGTCCATGAAAAGGACCTCCTTCTCCGCCTCACGGGACGGACCTTAAAGGACGTCTGATGTACGCCGTCCACGGTACCAGGAGCGGACGGGGACCCTCGCACCGGGGCCCGGCGGCACCCCTCGTAAGAGGGCGTGGAAGAGCATTCGGCTTGACGCATCCAAGTAACGCTGCGTAACCTCACAGTGAGTTACCAGCCGCGCGGCGGAGCCGCATGGTCTCCATGTAGTCACAGCGTCACAGCGTCCGGGAGCGTTATGTCCAGCGAATACGCCAAACAGCTCGGGGCCAAGCTCCGCGCCATCCGCACCCAGCAGGGCCTCTCCCTCCACGGTGTCGAGGAGAAGTCCCAGGGCCGTTGGAAGGCCGTGGTGGTCGGTTCCTACGAGCGCGGGGACCGCGCCGTGACCGTCCAGCGCCTCGCCGAGCTGGCGGACTTCTACGGGGTTCCGGTCCAGGAACTGCTGCCGGGCACGACCCCCGGCGGTGCGGCCGAGCCGCCGCCGAAGCTGCGCCTCGACCTGGAGCGCCTGGCGGGCGTCCCCGCCGAGAAGGCCGGCCCGCTCCAGCGCTACGCGGCCACGATCCAGAGCCAGCGCGGCGACTACAACGGCAAGGTGCTGTCGATCCGCCAGGACGACCTGCGCACCCTGGCCGTCATCTACGACCAGTCCCCCTCGGTCCTGACCGAGCAGCTCATCAGCTGGGGCGTCCTGGACGCCGACGCGCGTCGCGCCGTGGCCCACGAGGACATCTAGTCCCAGGGGATCCGTCCCGGCTCAGCAGAAACGTTACCGGCGGGTGCCGGTGCCCCAGGGCGCCGGCACCCGCCGGTTTTTCGTCGGCCGGCAGAAGTCCCCGTGGGACCGCACGGCGGCCGAAAACGGCGGAGGGCCCGTGGCGCGATCGCGCCGCGGGCCCTCCGCTCAGCCGTCCTGCTCCGGGCTATTCGCCCCGGCGCAGACTCGGCTTCAGGTCCTTGAAGCGGGCCAGCAGGCCGTTCACGAACGCGGGCGAGTCTTCCGTGGAGAACTCCTTGGCCAGCTGCACGGCCTCGTCGATCGCCACGATGTCCGGGGTCTCGTCGACCCAGATCAGCTCGTAGGCACCCAGCCGCAGGATGTTCCGGTCGGCGACCGGCATGCGGTCGAGCTCCCAGTCCACGGCGTAGGTGATGATCAGGTCGTCGATGCGGTTCACCTTGTCGGCGTAGCCCTCGACGAGGTCCATCGTGAAGGCGCTGACCGGCGGCTGCCGGTCGTCCGACCGCGAGTGGCGGATCCAGTCCGCGAGGACCTCGCGCACGGGCACGCCGCGCTGGTCGGCCTCGAAGAGGATCTGGAAGGCGCGCTTGCGCGCGTTGCTCCGGGCAGCCACGGTTAGCTGTTCACCCGGCCGAGGTAGGCGCTGGTGCGGGTGTCGACCTTGATCTTCTCGCCGGTGGTGACGAAGAGCGGGACCTGGATCTCGTGGCCGGTCTCCAGCTTGGCGGGCTTGGTGCCACCGGTGGAGCGGTCGCCCTGGACACCCGGGTCCGTGTGCTCGATCGTCAGCTCGACGGCGGCCGGGAGCTCGACGTAGAGCACCTCGCCCTCGTGCTGGGCGACGGAGGCGGTGAAGCCCTCGATCAGGAAGTTGGCGGCGTCGCCGACGGCCTTCCTGTCGACCATCAGCTGGTCGTAGGTGCTCATGTCCATGAAGACGAAGTACTCGCCGTCCATGTACGAGAACTGCATGTCACGCCGGTCGATCGTGGCGGTCTCGACCTTCGTGCCGGCGTTGAAGGTCTTGTCGACGACCTTGCCGGAGAGCACGTGCTTGAGCTTGGTGCGCACGAAGGCCGGGCCCTTGCCGGGCTTGACGTGCTGGAACTCGACGACGGACCAGAGCTGGTCACCGTCGAGCTTGAGCACCATGCCGTTCTTGAGGTCGTTCGTGGAAGCCACGGTTGCGGAATCTCCTGCACTGGAAGACCACGGATGCGCGCACGGTCCGGCGTCGCGGACTAGAGCGCGAGCAGCTCCTTGGTCGTAATGGTGAGTAGCTCGGGACCGCCGTCCGCCTCGGGGCGTACGACGAGCGTGTCATCGATCCGGACACCTCCCCGGCCGGGGAGGTGAACCCCCGGTTCGACGGTGACCGGCACGCAAGCGTCCAGTTTACCCATTGCCGTAGGTGCAAGCTGCGGGTCCTCGTCGATTTCGAGACCGACCCCGTGTCCCATCCATCCCGCCAGGGCCTCACCGTGCCCGGCGGAGTCCAGTACGGACCGTGCCGCGTGGTCCACGTCGCGGTACGCGGCACCGGGCACCAGGGCCTGCCGGCCGGCCCGCTGGGCGGCGAAGACCAGGTCGTACAGCTCGATCTGCCAGTCGGCCGGAGTGGTGCCGATCACGAAGGTACGGCCGATCTCGCAGCGGTAGCCCCGGTAGTTGGCGCCGAGGCAGACGGAGAGGAAGTCGCCCTCCTCCACCCGCCGGTCGGAGGGCCGGTGCCGGGAGCGGCCCGAGTGCGGGCCGGTGCCCACACAGGTCGGGAACGCCGGACCGTCCGCGCCGTGGTCGACGAGCCGGCGCTCCAGCTCCAGTGCCAGGTGGCGTTCGGTCCGGCCGACGAGGATCGACTCCAGCAGCTCGCCGAGGGCCTGGTCGGCGATCTCGGCGGCGATCCGCAGGCAGGCGATCTCCTCCTCGTCCTTGACCAGCCGCTGCTGCTCCACCGCCGTGCCGAGGTCGGCCAGCCGCAGCCGGGGCGCGACCGACTGCACGGCCCGGTGCCGGCCCACGGTGAGGTGGTGCTCCTCGACGGCGAGGGAGTCGGCCCGGCAGGAGGCGGCCAGGTCGGCGGCGGCCACGGCCGGATCGGCGCCGGGGGCGGGCAGTACGGAGAGCCGCAGCCCCTGGTCGAGGCGCCCCTCCTCCGCCTCGCCGGTGGGCGCCCCGGGGCAGAACAGCACGTCCTCGGCGGGCCCGACCAGCAGGACGGCGCCCAGCGGGGACGCCCCGGCGAGGTAACGGACGTTCGCCGGACGCGTGACCAGGGCGGCGGAGTTGCCCGCGGCGGCGCAGCGCTCGCGGAGCAGGCCCCTGCGGGCCTCGTACACGTCTGACATGTCTTCGAGCCTACGAGCGCCCCGCGCATCCGGCCCGGCGAGCGCGTCCGGACGGGGCCGGCGTACCGCTGTGGTGCCCTACCAGCGGGGCGGGCTCGTCAGCGCCCGCGCGAGGGCCTCGTCCAGGGCCCGCGCGGTGCCCTCGACGTCGAGGTGGGAGTTGTCGATGATCGGCAGCCCGGAGCCGTACCAGCCCGCCATCCGGCCGTGGATGCGGGCGACCTCCTCGTCGGAGAGCCGGCGGTTGCCGGAGCGGGCCGCGTTGCGGTCGAGGACGACGTCCAGGCCGGGCAGCAGCACGACCGGCAGCAGCGCGGGCCCCACATGGCGCTTCCAGCCGCCCAGGCCCACCACGGGCCGGTCCGGGAAGACGGCGTCGTCGAGGATGCAGGAGATCCCGTTCGCCAGGAAGTTGCGGGCGGCGAAGCCGCAGGTGCGGCGGGCCAGGCGGTACTGGGCCTCGGAGTGCTCGTTCCAGCCGGCCTGCGGGTCCGCGAAGCCCGAGCAGACCCATTCGCGGACGTCGTCCAGGCTGACGTGGGCGGTCGGCACCGGGCGGCTGGCCGCCCAGTGCCGGGCCACGGTCGTCTTGCCCGCGCCGGCCGGTCCGATGAGCAGGACGGCGAGGACGGCCCCGCCGGTGCCGGGCGCGGGCGGCACCGGCACGGGGGCCGCGGCGGGAGGCAGCGGGATGTGCCCCGTCGCGTCGGGGACCGGCGCCACCGGCCAGCCCTGCGCAGGGGGTATCGGCGGCTGCGGGGGAACCGCCGGGTGCTGTCCCGGCGGACCCCAGCCCCCCACCTCGTGCTGCATCCGCGCCACTCCGTCTCGTTCAGGCGACTGATGCGAGAACGTTATCTCAGGCCGTGACCTCTTCCGCCAGCGCACGCAGCGCCAGCCGGTAGGAGCCCAGCCCGAAGCCGGCGACGGTACCGGTCGCCACGGCCGCGATGACCGAGGTGTGCCGGAACTCCTCCCGGGCGTACGGGTTGGAGATGTGCACCTCGATCAGCGGCGCGGTGCGCTGCGCGGCGGCGTCCCGCATGGCGTACGAGTAGTGCGTGAAGGCGCCCGGGTTGATGACGACCGGGATCCTGCCGTCCGCCGCCTCGTGCAGCCAGCGCACCAGCTCGCCCTCGTCGTTGGTCTCGCGGACCTCCACGTCGAAGCCGAGTTCCGCGCCCAGGGTGCGGCAGCTCTCCACGAGTCCCGCGTACGAGGTGGCCCCGTACACGTCGGGCTCGCGGGACCCGAGCCGGCCCAGGTTCGGGCCGTTCAGGACCAGCACCCGGCGGCTCACGCGGAGACCTCGCCGTACGCGGCGACCAGGTGCGCCGGGTCCGGGCCCTCCAGCACGGTGGGCTTGGCCAGGCCGTCCAGGACGATGAAGCGCAGCAGGTTGCCGCGGGACTTCTTGTCGACCTGCATGGTCTGGAGCAGCTTGGTCCACTGGTCGCCGCGGTAGGTCAGCGGCAGGCCCACCGAGGCCAGCACCGCCTTGTGGCGGTCGGCGGTGGCGTCGTCCAGCCGTCCGGCCAGCCGGCCGAGCTCGGCCGCGAAGACCATGCCGACGGAGACCGCCGCGCCGTGGCGCCACTTGTAGCGCTCGTTCTTCTCGATGGCGTGCGCGAGGGTGTGGCCGTAGTTGAGGATCTCCCGCAGCCCCGACTCCTTGAGGTCGCTGGAGACCACGTCGGCCTTGACCTGGATGGAGCGGCAGATCAGCTCGGCCGTGTGCGGGCCCGCGGGCGTGCGGGCCGCCGCCGGGTCCTCCTCGATGAGGTCGAGGATCACCGGGTCGGAGATGAACCCGGCCTTGATGATCTCGGCGAGGCCGCTGACGTAGTCGTTGACCGGCAGCGACTCCAGCGCGGCCAGGTCGCAGAGCACCCCGGCCGGCGGGTGGAAGGCGCCGACGAGGTTCTTGCCCTCGGCGGTGTTGATGCCGGTCTTGCCGCCGACGGCCGCGTCCACCATGGCGAGGACGGTGGTGGGGACGGCGATCCAGCGCACCCCGCGCAGCCAGCTGGCCGCGACGAAGCCCGCCAGGTCGGTGGTGGCGCCGCCGCCCACGCCGACGATGACGTCGGTGCGGGTGAAGTTCGACTGGCCGAGCGCCTTCCAGCAGTACGCGGCCACCTCGACGGTCTTGGCCTCCTCGGCGTTCGGCACCTGGATGGCGATCGCCTCGTAGCCCTGCTCCGCCAGGTCCGCGCGCAGCGCCTCGCCGGTGTCGGCCAGCGCCTCGGGGTGGATCACGGCGACCCGCTGGGCCTTCGTGCCGATCAGGCCGCCCAGCTCGCCGAGCAGCTGCCGGCCGACCAGCACGTCGTACGCGTCGTGTCCGGCGCTGGCGCCGACGTTGATCCGCGTCACCTGGTCTGTCATACGTCCTTCAACTCCAGAGCGTCGAGGACCGCCTGGGCGACCTCTTCGGGGGTGCGGTCGTCGGTGGCCACGACGACGCGCGCGACTTCGGTGTACAGGTGGCGCCTGGCCTCCATCAGCTCGCGCCACTGGCGGCGCGGGTTGACGGCGAGCAGCGGGCGGGCGGCGCCGAGCCCGACGCGGCGCACGGCCTCCTCGACGTCCATCGACAGGTAGGCGACGGGCAGTCCGGTCAGCAGGGCGCGGGTGCCCTCGTCGAGGACGGCACCGCCGCCGAGGGCGAGGACTCCGGTGTGCTCGGCGACGGCGGCCGCGACGGCCGCGCGCTCCAGCTCACGGAAGTACGGCTCGCCCTCGTCGACGAAGATGTCGGAGATCTCCCGGCCCTGGGCCGCGACGATGTCCGCGTCGGTGTCCCGGTAGGGGACGCCGAGCCGGCGGGCGAGCACGCCGCCCACCGTGGACTTGCCGGAACCCATGGGTCCGACGAGTACGACCAGGGGGCCGCCCGTCACCGGATCTGCAGGTTGTCGAGGTAGGCCCGCACGTTGCGGCGGGTTTCGGGGACCGAGTCCCCGCCGAACTTCTCGACCACGGCGTCGGCCAGCACGAGCGCGACCATGGCCTCGGCGACGATGCCCGCGGCGGGCACGGCGCAGACGTCGGAGCGCTGGTGGTGGGCCACGGTGGCCTCGCCGGTGGCGACGTCGACGGTGGCCAGGGCGCGCGGCACGGTCGCGATGGGCTTCATCGCGGCGCGGACGCGCAGCAGTTCGCCGGTGGTCAGGCCGCCCTCGGTGCCGCCGGAGCGGCCGGAGGTGCGCTTGAGGCCCTCGGGGGTGGAGACGATCTCGTCGTGCGCCTTGGAGCCGGGCACGCGGGCCAGCTCGAAGCCGTCGCCGACCTCGACGCCCTTGATGGCCTGGATGCCCATGAGCGCGGCGGCGAGGCGGGCGTCGAGGCGGCGGTCCCAGTGGACGTGGGAGCCGAGGCCGACGGGCACGCCGTACGCGAGGACCTCGACGACGCCGCCGAGGGTGTCGCCGTCCTTGTGGGCCTGGTCGATCTCCGCGACCATCGCCTTCGACGCGTCGGCGTCGAGGCAGCGCACCGGGTCGGCGTCGAGCTTGTCGACGTCGGCGGGGGTCGGGTAGACGCCGTAGGGGGCCTTGGCCGAGGCCAGCTCCACCACGTGGGAGACGATCTCGATGCCGGCGACCTCCTTGATGAAGGAGCGGGCGACGGCGCCGAGGGCGACGCGGGCGGCGGTCTCACGGGCGCTGGCGCGCTCCAGGATCGGCCGGGCCTCGTCGAAGCCGTACTTCTGCATGCCCGCGAGGTCGGCGTGGCCGGGGCGGGGGCGGGTCAGCGGCGCGTTGCGGCCGGTCTCCTTGAGCAGCGAGGGGTCGACCGGGTCGGCCGACATGACCGTCTCCCACTTGGGCCACTCGGTGTTGCCGATCATGACCGCGACCGGGGAGCCCTGGGACAGGCCGTGGCGGACGCCGCCGAGGAAGGTGATCTCGTCCTGCTCGAACTTCATGCGGGCACCGCGGCCATAGCCGAGCCGGCGCCTCGCCAGGTGGTCGGCCACCAGCTCGGTGGTGACCGGGACGCCGGCGGGAAGACCCTCCAGCGTCGCGACCAGTGCCGGTCCGTGCGACTCTCCTGCGGTCAGCCAACGCAACCTGCTCAACGATGCTCCTCATGCTCGCGCCTGGCACTGCGACGACGCGTCCGGCTGCGCGGACCGGACGGCCGTACCCGAATCCTCCCACGTCCGGGCCGTCCTGCGGATCTCGGTCCAGCTGACGGACGACGCGGACGGCCGGGACGTACGCGAGGGTGCCGGGCAGGGCTATCGGCTTCCTACGCGCGGGGCGTCAGTGGCGGGCGCGCAGGGCCGCTTCGCCCGCGGCCCGCATGGCGGCCAGGGGGCCGGGGGTGCGGCCGGTCATCTGCTCGACCTGGAGCACGGCCTGGTGGACGAGCAGGTCGAGGCCGCCGAGGAGGGTGCCGCCGTGCCCGGACCAGGCGGCGGCCAGGGCGGTGGGCCAGGGGTCGTAGAGGACGTCGAAGAGGGTGCCGGGCGCGTCCGGGACGGCGGCGGCGAGCTCGTCCGTGGCGCCGGCCGGGGTGGTGGCGATGACCAGCGGCGCCTCCAGCGCCCGCGCCGCCTCCGACCAGTCGGCCGTGCGGACGTCCACGCCGAGCCGCTCGCCCCACTGGCGCATCTCGTCCGCGCGGGCTGCCGAGCGGACGTACGCGGTGACCTCGCCGGTGCAGATCCGGGCGAGGGCGGCGAGCGCCGAGGAGGCGGTGGCCCCCGCCCCGAGGATCGCGGCGGCGGGCACCTTCTCGACGCCGCGCTCGTGCAGGGCGGCGACGAGCCCCGGAATGTCGGTGTTGTCGCCGATGCGGCGGCCGTCCTCGGTGAGCACCACCGTGTTGACGGCCTCCACGGAGGCGGCGGTGTCGCTGATCCCGTCGAGCAGCGGGATGATCGCCCGCTTGAGCGGCATGGTCAGCGACAGCCCGGCCCACTCGGGGCCGAGGTCCGCCACGAACGCGGGCAGGGCGGCCTCGTCGATCTCGAACCGGTCGTAGGACCAGTCGTCGAGGCCGAGCTCCCGGTACGCGGCGCGGTGCAGCACCGGTGAGAGGGAGTGCTCGATGGGCGAACCCAGCACCGCGGCCCGTATCCGTGACATGTCCTGCTACCCGCCGTTCTTCTGCTTCTGGCGCTCCTGGAACTCCGCGACGAGCTTCAGGTGCTCGTCGTAGGTCTTGGTGAAGGTCGTCTTGTTGCCGTCGACCGACACGAAGAACATCCAGCCGCCGTGGTCGGGGTTGAGCGTAGCGTTCACGGCGTCCGCACCGGGGTTGCCGATCGGGCCGGGGGGCAGTCCCTTGACGAAGTGCGTGTTGTAGGGGTTGTCGAACTTCTGGGCTTCCTTGAGGTTGAAGTTGATCTCGCTCTGGTTCTTGACGTAGTTGTACGTCGAGTCGAACTCGATCTTCTGGTTCGTGACGTCGTTGGTCTTCTTGAGGCGGTTGTAGACCACCTCGGACATCTTGCGGAAGTCGTCGTGGTTGCGGCCCTCGGCGTTGACGAGGCTGGCCACGGTGATCACCTGGAGGGGGTTCTCCAGGCCCAGCTCCTTGGCCTTGCCCTCGACGCCCATCTCCAGGTACTTGTCCGACGCCTGCTTGACCATCTGGCGGAGCAGGGACTCGGGGGTGCTGTCCTTGCTGAGGTCGTAGCGCATCGGGAACAGGAAGCCTTCGAGCGGGTCGATGGCCTTCGGGTTGGCGGCGGCCCAGGCGGGCAGGCCGAGGTTCTTGGCCTCGCGCAGGGCGACGTCCTTGGTGGTGCCGTCCGGCTTGCCGAGCTTCTTGTCGATCGCCTCGTACACCTTGGAGTTGCGCATGCCCTCGGTGACGGTGAGCACGTTCAGCTTGGTGGGGTCGATCATCACCGCGACGGCGGCCGCGGCGGACATCTTCTTCTTCAGGGGGTAGACGCCGGGCTGGATCGACTGGCCCTTGGGGTTCGCCTTGGCCGCGTCGACGAAGGCCTGGGCGCTGGCGACCACGCCGGCTTCCTTGAGGATGCGGCCCATCTGGCCCAGGCCCGCGTTCTTGGGGATCTCGACCTCGACGGTCTCGCCGCTGCCCTCGCCGGCGAAGTCCTCGGCCGGGGCGAAGCGGTCGTGGAGGTAGTTGTAGCCGTAGTAGCCGCCACCGCCGACGACACCGATGATCACCACGGCGGCGATCAGGCATGCGGTGCCGCTGCGCTTCTTCTGTTTGCCGCCCTTGCCGCCCTTGGCGCGACCGCCCGTGCGGCGCCCGGCTGAGAGCGGCTCGTCACCGTCGTCGGCGCTCCGGCCGCCGGCGGGCAGGAGCCCCTCGTCGGGCTCCTCCTCGTCGAGCGGCTCCTCGACCGGTTCCGGTTCCAGGTGGCGCAGACCGGGCGGCTGCGGCGGCGGGTAGGCCTCGGGGGTGGTGTACAGGTCGGGGGCCTCGCCGGGGTAGGCCCCGACGGTCTGCTGCGCGTACGGGTCGGCGCCCGCGTACGCGTCGACCTGTACGGCCGCGGCAGCGTACTGGCCCTGGCCGGTGTCCCAGCCCTGGCCGTTGCCGCCGTCGTACACCGGCTGGGGGGCCATGGGCTGAGGGGCCATCTGCTGGGCCGCCATCTGCTGGGCCATCTGCTGCTGGGCCATCTGCTGGTACTGGAGCTGCTGCGCGTACGCCTGCTCGTCGTACTGCTGCTGGTACTGGCCCGCGTACTGCTGCTGGTACTGCGGCTCCTGCGGGTACTGCTGCTGAGGGTCCCCGCCGTAGGGCACCTGCGCCTGCTGCGTCTGGTGCGCGGTCCACCCCTGGTCCCCGTAGAGGGGGTCCTGGGGGTTCCACGGTTCGGAGCCGTGGCCCCGGCCATAGTCAGTCATCGGTCCCCTAGAGCCGCGAGACGAAGGCCACGGCTTCTTTCGGCCACGACACCCGGTTCCGCCTCTTTGGTGGTGAGCGACGGCTGTTCGAATGCCGTCTCATCGCGCGGAACGTTACCGTATCGCGATCAGACAACCACTTCGACGCACTCACCGGGCGGATTACCTGATACCCGTTCGGTCTCAAGAGCGTTCTGGAGGATAACCACAGCGGCTGCCTGGTCGATAACCGACCGGCCCTTCTTCGCGTTCCTCCCGGAGGCCCGCAGGCCCTGGGCGGCGGTGACCGTGGTCATCCGCTCGTCCACCAGACGGACCGTCACCGGCTTGATGCCCTTGGCCAGTTCGTTCGCGAATGCGCGCACCTTGGCCGCGGCCGGCCCCTCCCGCCCGCTGAGCGAGCGGGGGAGGCCGACCACGACTTCGAGGGGCTCGTACTCCTCGACGAGCTGCCGCAGCCGCCGGTGAGCGAAGGGGATGTCCCGGCCCGGGACGGTCTCCACCGGCGTGGCGAGCACCCCGTCGGGGTCGCAGGACGCGACCCCGATCCGGGCGTCTCCGACATCGATGGCCAGTCGGCGGCCGCGGCGCAGGGTCATCGTCAGGCCGTCTCTGCCACGAGGCGCTCGACGGCGGCGATGGCCTCGGGCACGGCGCCCGGGTTCTGGCCGCCACCCTGGGCCACGTCCGGCTTGCCGCCACCGCCGCCGCCGAGGGTCTTGGCGGCGGTGCGGACCAGGTCACCGGCCTTGAGGCCGCGCTCGCGGGCCGCCTCGTTGGTGGCGATGACGGTCAGCGGGCGGTCGTTCGCCACGGTGAAGAGGGCGACGACGGCCGGGCGGTCGCCCTGGATGCGGCCGCGGACGTCGAGGACCAGCTTGCGCAGGTCGTCGGCGCCCGTGCCGTCCGGCACCTGGCCGACGACGAGGGCCACGCCGCGGATGTCCTGGGCGTTCGAGGCGAGACCGGCGGCGGCCTGGAGGACCTTCTCCGCGCGGAACTTCTCGATCTCCTTCTCGGCGTCCTTCAGCTTGCCGAGCATGGTGGCGATCTTCTCCGGCAGCTCCTCCGGACGGCCCTTGACGAGCTCCTGGAGCTGGGCGACGACCGTGTGCTCCTTGGCGAGGAAGTTGTACGCGTCGACGCCGACCAGGGCCTCGACGCGGCGCACGCCGGAGCCGATGGAGGACTCGCCGAGCAGCTTCACCAGACCCAGCTGGGAGGTGTTGCCGACGTGCGTGCCGCCGCACAGCTCCTTGGAGAAGTCGCCGATGGTGACGACGCGGACCCGCTCGCCGTACTTCTCGCCGAACTCGGCGATGGCGCCCTGCTTCTTCGCCTCGTCGATGCTCATGATCTCGGCGGTGACGTCGAGCTCGCGGGACAGCACGTCGTTGATCTTCTGCTCGACGTCGGTGAGGACCGTGCCGGGGACGGCGTTCGGCGAGCCGAAGTCGAAGCGGAAGCGGCCGGGGCTGTTCTCGGAGCCGGCCTGGGCGGCCGTCGGGCCGAGGGCGTCGCGCAGCGCCTGGTGCGTCAGGTGCGTGGCCGAGTGGGCGCGGGCGATGGCCCGGCGGCGCTTGATGTCGATGGCGGCGTACGCGGAGGCGCCCACCGTGACCTCGCCGACCTGCACGGAGCCCTTGTGCACGGAGACACCGGGGACGGGCTGCTGGACGTCGCGGACCTCGATGACGGCACCGGTGTCGAGCTTGATGCGGCCCTGGTCGGCGAGCTGGCCGCCGCCCTCGGCGTAGAAGGGGGTGCGGTCGAGGACGACCTCGACCTCGTCGCCCTCGGAGGCGGCGGGCGCGGAGACGCCGTTGACCAGGAGGCCGACGATGGTGGACTCGCCCTGGGTGGTGGAGTAGCCGGTGAACTCGGTGGCGCCGGAGCCGTCGGCGATCTCCCGGTAGGCCGACATGTCGGCGTGGCCGGTCTTCTTGGCCTTGGCGTCGGCCTTGGCGCGGTCGCGCTGCTCCTGCATCAGGCGGCGGAAGCCGGACTCGTCCACGGAGAGGCCCTGCTCGGCGGCCATCTCCAGGGTGAGGTCGATCGGGAAGCCCCAGGTGTCGTGGAGCAGGAACGCCTTGTCGCCGGAGAGGACCGTGCCGCCGGCGGCCTTGGTCTCGGTCACGGCGGTGTCGAGGATGTTGGTGCCGCCCTTGACGGCCTTCAGGAAGGCGGCCTCTTCGGCGAGGGCGACGGTCTCGATGCGCTTGCGGTCGGTGACCAGCTCGGGGTACTGCTGCCCCATCGTGTCGATCACGACGTCGATCAGGTCCTGCACGACCGGGCCGGTGGCGCCCATGAGGCGCATGTTGCGGATGGCGCGGCGCATGATGCGGCGCAGCACGTAGCCGCGGCCCTCGTTGCCGGGGGTGACGCCGTCGCCGATGAGCATGACGGAGGTGCGCATGTGGTCGGCGACCACGCGCATCGAGACGTCGGTGCCCTGGGCGGCGCCGTACTGCACGCCGGTCAGCTCGGTGGCCTTGTCCATGACCACGCGCAGGGTGTCGGTCTCGTACATGTTCTGCACGCCCTGCAGGATCATCGCGAGGCGTTCGAGGCCGAGGCCGGTGTCGATGTTCTTCGACGGCAGGTCGCCGAGGATCGGGAAGTCTTCCTTCCCGTCGCCGGCGCCGCGCTCGTACTGCATGAAGACCAGGTTCCAGATCTCCACGTAGCGCTCGTCGTTGACGGCCGGGCCGCCCTCGACGCCGAACTCGGGGCCGCGGTCGTAGTTGATCTCGGAGCAGGGACCGCAGGGGCCGGGGACGCCCATGGACCAGAAGTTGTCCTTCTTGCCCAGGCGCTGGATGCGCTCGGCGGGGACGCCGATCACGTCGCGCCAGATCGTCTCGGCCTCGTCGTCGTCGAGGTAGACGGTGATCCAGAGCTTCTCGGGCTCAAGGCCGTAGCCGCCGTCCGCCACGGAGCTGGTGAGCAGCTCCCAGGCGTACTTGATGGCGCCTTCCTTGAAGTAGTCCCCGAAGGAGAAGTTGCCGCACATCTGGAAGAACGTGCCGTGGCGGGTGGTCTTGCCGACCTCTTCGATGTCCGGGGTGCGGACGCACTTCTGCACGCTGGTGGCGCGGGGGGCCGGGGGCTTGGTCTCGCCGAGGAAGTACGGCTTGAACGGGACCATGCCCGCGTTGACCAGCAGCAGAGTCGGGTCGTCCGCGATGAGCGACGCCGAAGGGACAACGGTGTGACCGCGCTCCTCGAAGAAGCTCAGCCAGCGGCGGCGGATTTCAGCCGACTCCATCAGTGGTCCTCATTCCGGTTGTACGAAAAATTCGAACGGTGGGTGTTCTGGTCGTTCTGGCGGTGCTCGATGGCCCGCAGCCGCCGCGGCCCGGGGAGGGCGGTGACGTTGTCGGGCCGGGCTGTGTCCTCTTCGGACCGGCACAACCCGAGTGCGTCGTTCAGCTCGTCCTCGCGCTGCGTCATTCCCGCCTTGACGTCGAGGGCGAATTCCTTGAGTCGGTGCCCGGCCTCCACGGCCTTGTCGGCCGCCTGGGCGGCGAGGCTCTCCGGGGTCAGCTTCTTCAGCTGGCGGTTGACCTTGGTGGTGGCCCACACGCCGGCGGCGGCGCCTGCGGTGAACCAGAAGGCTCGGCGGAACATCGGCGGTCTCAGCCCTTCTGCTTCCGGCGCCGGGCCGGCGGCACCGTACGGCCGACGATCACGGTTCGCCGGGTGGTCTTCTGCGGGGCGTCCTCGGTGCGGCCCAGCGCCTTGCGCACGCCGTAGCCGAAGGCCGCGACCTTGACCAGGGGTCCGCCGAAGGTGGTGGCCACGGTGGAGGACAGCGCGGAGGCGTTGGAGGTGACCTCCTGGACGTCGCTCGCGATGGCGTCGACCCGGTCGAGCTGGGTGCGCGCGGAGCGGACGGTCGTCGAGGCGTCCGCCAGCAGCGGGACGGCCTGCTCGGTGACGTCGGCCACGAGCTTGGTGGTCGCGCGGAGCACCTGCGCGAGCCGTACCAGCACCACGGCGAGGAAGGACACCAGAATGGCCCAGAAGACGGCCACGAGGATGCCGGCCACCTCTCCACCGGACACGTTGCACCGCTCCCTGATCTGCTTGCCTACGGTTTCACTACGGATCTACTGCGGAGAAAAGTCTCTCTCCGACCCTATCGCGCCGGAGATCCGCCGCAGTACCGGAATTCCGGGTCCGGCGCTCGCCCCCGCGGACCCGCCTCGTACCCGGCGCGTCCGGAACAGTACTCTCCGTGCCCCGTGCGACAGCGACCCACCCGGCGTGCGCCCTCGGGCAATCTTCCCTCGGAGCCGAGTTCCTTCGTCGGGCGGGGTGCCGAACCCGCCGGGGTGGCGCGGGCCCTGGACTCCTCCCGGCTGGCCACGGTGACCGGGGTGTGCGGGGCGGGGAAGTCCCGGCCGGCGCCGGGCAACGGAAAGGCCCGCCGCCCCCGGAGGGGACGGCGGGCCGATACCAGCCTGCGAGGGCTACGGCCGCTGGATCAGCGGGCGTAGTACTCGACGACGAGCTGCTCGTCGCAGATGACCGGGATTTCCTTGCGGTTCGGGTCGCGGTCGAGGCGGAAGGCCAGGGCCTTCAGGTTGACCTGCAGGTAGCGCGGGGTCTCGCCCTCACCGGCGTAGCCACCCTCGCGGGCAACCTGGAAGGGGTGCTTCTCGCGGCTGCGCTCGCGGACCGTGATGACGTCGTCGGGACGCACGCGGAACGACGGCTTGTCGACCTTGCCACCGTTGACCTCGATGTGGCCGTGGACGACCATCTGGCGGGCCTGGTAGATGGTGCGGGCGACGCCGGCACGCAGGACCAGGGCGTCCAGACGACGCTCGAGCTCGACGACCAGCGCCTCGCCCGTCTTGCCCTCGGCCTTCTTCGCGCGGTCGTACGCGCGGGCCATCTGGCGCTCGGAGATGTCGTACTGGGCGCGCAGACGCTGCTTCTCGAGCAGACGGACCTTGTAGTCCGAGTTCTGCTTGCGGCCACGGCCGTGCTCGCCCGGCGGGTAGGGGCGGGCCTCGAAGTACTTGACGGCCTTCGGCGTCAGGGCGATGCCGAGGGCACGAGACTTCTTGACCTTGGGTCGCTTCTGGTTCACGGGGAACCTACCTCCATGTAAGTTAGGTGAGGCTTACCTTAGCGAGGAGGACGTAATGTCTCGACCACATGGGATCCCCCTGCCCAGTGCGCGCCGCAGTTCGGATTCCAACGAAACGAAATCCGCTTTCGACGACGATAAGCAAGGTCAGCCGCGTCCCAGGGAAGGCGTTCGGCAGCTCACCGGAGCCGAACGCGTACGAACCCTCGTAGAGTCCAACGCCTCAGTATCCCTCACGCTGCCGGGTGCTTTCGACCAGGCCGAGTGGTGGACAGGGGTGCCGGCCGCGCGGACCGTCACCCCGGACGGGGACGTGATCCTCCTGGTATCAGGGGGATCCGCGGCTGCCAGGGCTGCCGCTCACGCCCAGGACGACGACCTCCCCGCCGTGATCGAGATCACGGATGTGGCGCCGGTGTCCGTGCCCCATCGTATCCGAGGCCGCGCCCGCCTCTCCGGGTGGCTGACCCCGGTGCGCGGGGACGACCGCGCGCCCTGCGCGGCCCTGCTCGCGGAGCGGCACCCGGTGGGCGAGCTGCTGGGCCTGACCGAATCGCAGGACCCGCCGTACACCGGCCGGCCCGCCTGGATGATGCTGCGCCTGGAGGTCGGCGAGATCGCGCTGGAGGACCTGTGGGGCGCCGGGCCGGTGGACCCCGACGGCCTGGCGGCCGCCGAGCCCGACCCGCTGACCGCCCACGAGACGGAGCTGCTCCAGCACCTCGCCTCCGCCCACGCCGAGCGGGTCGCCGACCTGTGCGGGCTGCTCGGCGCCCGGGAGACGGCCGGGATGACCGCCGTCCCCCTCGCCCTGGACCGCCTCGGGCTGCGCGTGCGCTTCACCGCCGGCCCCGGCCGGGCCGCCCGCTCCTTCGACGCACGGTTCGACTTCCCGGAGCCGGTGGCGGACGTCCGCGGCCTGCGCCGTGCCATGCGCGCCCTGTTCGCCGCCGCCGCGCGCTGAGGTCGGCCGTTCATCTCAGGCGGCAGGAGCCGACGACGGTCCTGTGACTCGTCACAGCCGTCAGCCGGACCCCCGCAGCCGCTCGCGGACCTTGTCCACCACGTCCGCGTAGCGCGCCTCCGCCCCGTACCGCGTCGGCTCGTAGTACCGCTTCCCGTGGATCTCGTCCGGCGCGTACTGCTGCGCGGCGATGGCGCCCGGCACGTCGTGCGGGTAGACGTACCCCACCGCGTGCCCCAGCTTCGCCGCGCCCTTGTAGTGCCCGTCCCGCAGGTGCGCCGGCACGGCGCCGGCCAGCCCGGCCCGTACGTCGGCCAGCGCCGCGCCGATCGCGGTCGTGGCGGTGTTCGACTTCGGGGCCAGCGCCAGCGCGATGGTCGCGTGCGAGAGGGTCAGCGCGGCCTCCGGGAAGCCGATCATCGCCACCGCCTGGGCGGCCGCCACCGCCAGCGGCAGGGCCGTCGGGTCCGCCAGGCCGATGTCCTCGCTCGCGGAGATCATCAGGCGCCGCGCGATGAACCGGGGGTCCTCGCCGGCCTCGATCATCCGGGCCAGGTAGTGCAGCGCGGCGTCCACGTCCGAGCCCCGGATCGACTTGATCAGGGCGCTGGCCACGTCGTAGTGCTGGTCGCCGTCCTTGTCGTAGCGGACGGCCGCCCGGTCGACGGCCTCCTCCAGGGTCTGGAGGGTGATCTCCTCCTCGCCCTTGGCGATGGCCGAGCCGGCCCCCGCCTCCAGGGCGGTCAGCGCCCGGCGGGCGTCGCCGCCGGCGATGCGCAGCAGGTGTGCCTCGGCGTCGGCGGGCAGGGCCACCGCCCCGCCCAGGCCGCGCTCCTCCGTCAGCGCGCGCCGCAGCAGCGCGCTCAGGTCCTCGTCGGTCAGCGGCTCCAGGGTCAGGAGCAGCGAGCGCGACAGCAGCGGGGAGATGATCGAGAAGTACGGGTTCTCCGTGGTCGCCGCGATCAGGGTGACCCAGCGGTTCTCCACGGCGGGCAGCAGCGAGTCCTGCTGCGCCTTGCTGAAGCGGTGGATCTCGTCCAGGAAGAGGACGGTCTCCTTGCCGTAGCCGCCGGCGGCGCGCTTGGCGCCCTCGATGACGGCCCGGACCTCCTTGACACCGGCGGTGATCGCGGACAGCTCGACGAACCGCTTCCGGGTGGCCTGGCTGACCACGTACGCGAGGGTGGTCTTGCCGATGCCGGGCGGGCCCCAGAGGATCACCGACGAGGCTCCGGCCGGTCCCCCGGCGCCCTCCCCCACCAGCCGGCGCAGCGGGGAGCCCGGCTTCAGCAGGTGTTGCTGGCCGACGACCTCGTCCAGGTTGCGCGGGCGCATGCGGACGGCGAGCGGGGAGCTCGCGGGGTCCTTCTCCTGGCGGTCCTCGGCTGCGGCGGTGAAGAGATCTGGTTCCACACCGGAAGCCTATGCGAGGCCACTGACAGCCCGACGGGCCTCAGGAGGTCCAGAAGTCCCACCAGCGGGTCAGGATCAGCATGCCGATGATCCCGATGTGCAGTACGGGCAGCACCCAGGTGAACTCGTCCAGGAAGCCGCGCAGCCAGCCGGGGGCGGGCAGCAGGCCCTGGCGCACGTTGTGCGAGGTGACGTACCAGAACATCAGGATGGTGGCGACCCAGGCCAGGCAGCACCACAGGCAGAGCGAGTTGATGTTGTACAGGGACTGGTACATCAGCCAGGCGCAGAATCCGACGCCGAAGAGGGTGCCGGCGTTCAGGGTCAGCCAGTACCAGCGGCCGAACCGGGCCCCGGCCAGCAGGCTCATGCCGACGCAGATCACGATGCCGTAGGCGACCAGGCCGAGCATCGGGTTGGGGAAGCCGAAGACGGCCGCCTGCTCGCTCTTCATGATGTTGCCGCAGGAGACGACCGGGTTCAGGGAGCAGCCCGGGACGAAGTCCGGGTCCTCCAGCAGCTTGAACTTGTCGATGGTGATCACCCAGGCGGCCAGCAGGCCCGCCGCTCCGGTGATGACCAGCAGCAGGGCCAGCGCCCGGCTCCCGCCGAAGGTCCGCGGAGCGGTGTCCGCGCCTGCGCCTGTTGTCGTCATCCCGATCCCGCCCGCTCCGCTTCCGCAAGGTCATCAAGCAGGGGCCATTGTGCCGTACGGGGCTGTCCGCCATCCGTTCGCCGGAGATAAGGACGGCCCGGAGCGCTTGTGGGATCGGGCGCCGGGGGCGGGGCGGGGAGGACTCCCCCGCCCCGCCCCCGGCGGACGGTACGGACGTCAGGCCAGACGGGCCCGCACCTCGGCGACCACGTCGGCGACGGCCACGGCGGCCTGCTCGCCGGACTCCATGTCCTTGAGCTGGACCACGCCCTCGGCGAGGTCGCGGTCACCCACGACGATGGCGAAGCGCGCACCGCTGCGGTTGGCGTCCTTCATGGCGCCCTTGAGGCCCTTTCCACCGTAGGACATGTCGGCCGCGACCCCGGCCCTGCGCAGTTCGGTCACCAGACCGAAGACGGCGGGCTTGGCCTCGCCCAGCGCGACCGCGAACACCGCCGTGGAGGCCGGGATGTCCAGCTCCACGCCCTCCGCCTCCAGGGCGAGGACGGTGCGGTCCACGCCGAGCGCCCAGCCGACCGACGGCAGCGCCGGTCCGCCGATCATCTCGGACAGGCCGTCGTAGCGGCCGCCGCCGCCCACCGCGGACTGCGAGCCCAGGCCGTCGTGGACGAACTCGAAGGTGGTGCGGGTGTAGTAGTCGAGGCCGCGCACCAGCTTCTCGTCGTCCTCGAAGGCGACCCCGGCGGCCGTGACCAGGGCCCGGACCTCCTCGTGGTACGCCTTGCACGCGTCGCACAGGTAGTCGCGCAGCACGGGGGCGCCCACCAGCTGCTTCTGCACCTCGGGCCGCTTGTCGTCGAGGACGCGCAGCGGGTTGATCTCGGCCCGGCGCACGGTCTCCTCGTCGAGGTCGAGGCCGCGCAGGAAGCCCTGGAGCGCCTCCCGGTAGACCGGGCGGCACTCCTTGTCGCCGAGCGAGTTCAGCAGGATGCGGAAGTTGCGCAGGCCCAGCGAGCGGTACGCCTGGTCCGCGAGGATGATCAGCTCGGCGTCCAGCGCCGGGTCCTCGGCGCCGATGGCCTCGGCGCCGACCTGCGAGAAGTGGCGGTAGCGGCCCTTCTGCGGCTTCTCGTAGCGGTAGTACGAGCCCGAGTACCAGAGCTTGACCGGCAGGTTGCCCTTCTTGTGCAGGCTGGCCTCCAGCGCGGCGCGCAGGACGGAGGCGGTGCCCTCGGGGCGCAGCGCGAGCTGGTCGCCGCCCTTGGTCTCGAAGGCGTACATCTCCTTGGAGACGATGTCGGTGGATTCGCCGACGCCGCGGGCGAAGAGGCCGACGTCCTCGAAGCCGGGGGTCTCGATGTAGCCGTAGCCGGAGTTGCGCAGGGGCGCGGAGATGGCCTCGCGCACCGCCAGGTAGTTCACGGAAACCGGCGGGATCAGGTCGTACGTGCCCTTGGGGGCCTGAAAAGTAGCCACGAAACTCTCGTCACATTCCTCGTCGTGGGGCGGCGGTGCCGTCCCCCAGGCCGGCGGCGACTTCCCGCAGGTACGGGTTGGTCGCGCGCTCACGGCCGATGGTGGTCTGGGGACCGTGGCCGGACAGCACCACCGTCGAGTCCTCCAGCGGCAGGCACACGCGGGCCAGCGACTGGAGTATCTCGGCGTGGGAGCCGCCGGGCAGGTCGGTGCGTCCGATGGAGCCGGCGAACAGCAGGTCGCCCGAGAAGAAGACGGGCGGGACGTCCGCCTGCTCGGGCATCCGGAAGGTCACCGACCCCTTGGTATGCCCGGGCGCGTGCGCCACCGAGAACTCCATCCCCGCCAGCTTCAGGGCGGCGCCGTCGGTGAGCTCGCGGACGTCGTCCGGCTCGCCCACGGTCAGCTCCCCCATGAGCGGCATGCCGATGGAGCGGCCGAGCGCCTTCTCCGGGTCGCTCATCATGTAGCGGTCCTCGGGGTGGATCCAGGCCGGTACGTCGTGTGCTCCGCACACCGGGACCACCGAGGCCACATGATCGATGTGGCCATGGGTGAGGACGACGGCGACGGGCTTGAGGCGGTGCTTCTTCAGCGTCTCCTCGACGCCCTGGGCGGCCTGGTGGCCCGGGTCGATGATGACGCACTCCTCACCGGCGGCGGGGGCGACCAGGTAGCAGTTGGTGCCCCAGGCCCCGGCGGGGAATCCGGCAATCAGCACGTTCGTCCTCAATCGTCGTCCGGCGGGAGGCAGCGGATCGGAATCTGCTGCTCAGAGCCTACCGGCGCCCCTCATTACACAGCGAACCCATATACGGTACGGCCTAACCCAGCCCGGACAGCGGTACCAGAGACGCACAAGGAGACGACCCGGTGGTCACGAGCGATCAGCGTCGGCGACAGCTCGCCAGGGAGAAGTACGAGCGCCAGCAGAAGCGCCGCGCGGAGGCCCGGCGCAAGTCACGGCAGCGTCTGGCGGTCATCGGCGCGGCCTCGGCCGTGGTGATCGCCACCCTGGTCGGCCTCGTCGTGGGCGGTGTGTTCGACAGCGAGGACACGAAGGACTCGGCGGCCGACCCCTCGTCGTCCCCGTCGGCGCCGACGCCGAAGAAGTCCCCCTCCCCCGCCATGGCGATCGACGACAAGGCGAAGTACACCTTCGACCTGAAGACCAGCGCGGGCGACGTGAAGTTCGAGATGGACGCGGCGAAGACCCCGCAGACGGTCAACTCGTTCAAGTCGCTCGCCGACAAGGGCTTCTTCGACAGGACCAAGTGCCACCGCCTGGTCACCGGCGGGATCTTCGTCCTCCAGTGCGGCGACCCGGAGGGCACCGGCACGGGCGGCCCCGGCTACAACGTGCCGGACGAGAACCTGGACTCCCTGGGCAAGCCGAACGAGCAGGGGCAGGTGGTCTACCCGGCCGGCACGGTCGCGATGGCCAATACCGGCCGCCCCGGCACCGGCGGCAGCCAGTTCTTCCTCGTCTACAAGGACAGCCCGCTCGCCCCGTCCTACACCCCCTTCGGCAAGATCGACGCGGCCGGTGTGAAGGTGCTGGAGGAGGTGGCCAAGGCCGGGACCGCCGACGGGGCCCAGGACGGGGCCCCCAAGACCCCGGTGACCATCGAGAAGGGCACCGTCACCAAGAACTGACGGGGCACCGCGGCCCCGGGCCCGGCGGGCCCGCCGCCCGTACGTCGATATTCCGTCGTGCGGGATGCGGACAGCCGGCCCGGCGGTCGCCTATGTTGGCGTTGTGCAGGGCGGGCGCTGCCCGCCCCAGGAAACTGTGGACGATGCCCGGGGGTCCACCCCCGGCGGGCATCAGGTGGAGGAGGCGCTGTGAGCAGCGACCCGTGGGGCCGAGTCGACGAGACCGGCACCGTGTACGTGCGTACTTCCGAGGGCGAGCAGGTCGTCGGCTCGTGGCAGGCGGGCACCCCTGAGGAGGCCCTGGCCTACTTCGAGCGCAAGTACGAGGGCTTGGTGGTCGAGATCGGCCTCCTCGAACGGCGGGTTCGGACCACCGATCTGTCCGCCAAGGACGCCCAGACGGCCATCGAGCACCTGCGTACCCAGGTGGACGAGCACCACGCCGTGGGCGACCTGGCGGCGCTGCGCGTCCGGCTCGACAAGCTGGTGGCGACGGTGGACTCGCGGCGCGAGGAGCGCAAGGTCCAGAAGGCCAAGCAGGCGGACGAGGCCCGTACGGCCAAGGACGCCCTGGTCACCGAGGCGGAGCAGCTGGCGCAGAGCGACCAGTGGCGCAGTGCCGGTGAGCGGCTGCGCGCGCTGGTGGACATCTGGAAGGGGCTGCCCCGGCTCGACCGCAAGTCGGACGACGAGCTGTGGCACCGCTTCTCGCACGCCCGCTCCGCCTTCTCCAAGCGCCGCAAGGCCCACTTCGCCGCGCTGGACGCGCAGCGCGAGGACGCCCGCAAGGCCAAGGAGAAGCTGGTCGCGGAGGCCGAGTCGCTGTCGAAGTCGACGGACTGGGGTCCGACGGCCGCCCGCTACCGCGAGCTGATGGACAGCTGGAAGGCGGCGGGCCGGGCGCAGCGCGAGGCCGAGGACGACCTGTGGAACCGTTTCCGCGGTGCTCAGGACGTGTTCTTCGCGGCGCGCGGCGAGGTCTTCGCGGAGCGCGACGCCGAGCAGGTCGAGAACCTGAAGCTGAAGGAGGAGCTGGTCGTCGAGGCGGAGAAGCTCGTCCCGGTGACGGACCTGAAGGCGGCCCGGGCCGCGTTCCGCTCCATCAACGAGCGCTGGGAGGGCATCGGCCACGTGCCGCGCGACGCCCGTCCCAAGGTCGAGGGCCGGATGCACGCCGTGGAGCGGGCCATCCAGGAGGCCGAGGAGGGCGAGTGGCGCCGTACGAACCCGGAGGCGCGGGCCCGTGCGGCCGGTCTGACCGGGCAGCTGCAGGCGGCCGTCGACAAGCTGCGTGAGCAGATCGACGCGGCGCGCGCGGCCGGCAACAACGCGAAGGCGGACAAGCTGGCCCGGGAGCTGGAGGGCCGGCAGGCCCTGCTGGACCAGGCTCTGAAGGGCCTGGAGGAGTTCGGCGGCTGACGCCGCGCACTCCCGCGTCCCCGATCGTTCGGCTGACGGGCACCACCGGTTCGGTCCGGTGGTGCCCGTCCGTCGTTCCGGCGCCTGAGGTCTCGTACGCGGCCTGTTTCGTGCGGCCCGTTCGTTACGTGGTCGACGCAGCCTGCGCGTCTGTCCCAGCCGGCGCATGTGTACCGTTGTACGGTGCCGCATCGGCGGCCCTCCAGCCGGGCGAGGACCAGGATCGAAAGTGACACATACCCACATACGCGCTGAAGTCCCAGAGACCCGTCTCGTTGCCCGGCCCGTGGCCGACAAGAGGGGATCGGGACTCCGGGGGGTCGGACGGCGCGTACTGGCCAACCTCAGGCGCGCCCGGAAGGCGCTGCTGATCCACATCGGACTGCGCGCCGTCGGGCTCGCCGTGATGGCGGTCTGGGCCCGCCGCGAGGGCGTGGGGCCGCTGGAGGTCCTGGGCGGGCGCTGGGACTCCGACTTCTACCTGCACATGGCCGAGCACGGTCTGACGACGGAGATGCCCGCGTCCTGCGGCGCGGTGGGGCCGGGCTGCCAGATGGCGTTCTTCCCCGTCTACCCGGTGCTGGTCCGGTGGACCGTGAACGTCACGCAGCTGCCCGTGAACTGGGCGGCGATCGGGGTGGCCCTGCTCGCGTCGGTGATCGCCGCGTGGGGGATCTTCGCCGTCACCGACAAGATCTACGGGCGTCGGGTCGCCCTCTTCACCTGCGCCCTGTTCGCGATCGTGCCGGCGGCGCTGGTCCAGTCGATGGCGTACACCGAGCCGGTGTTCCTCGCCCTGTCGGTGTGGGCCATGTACGCGGTGCTGAAGAAGTCCTGGCTGACGGCCGGTGTGCTGGCCTTCTTCGCCGGCGCCACCCGTCCGTCGGGTTCGGCGATCGTCGCGGCCGTGGTGCTGGCGGGCGTCTGGGAGTTCGTGCAGTGGCTCCGCGGGCGGCGTGTGCAGCGTCCGGCCGTGGGGCGGATCGTCGTGGCCTCGCTGATCGCCCCGCTGGGCTGGTTCGGGTACGTGGGCTTCGTCGGCTGGCATTTCGGCCGCTGGGACGGCTACTTCGAGCTCCAGCAGCGCTGGGGTTCGAAGTACGACGGCGGTTTCGACACGCTCCGGTCGCTGAAGAAGACCTTCACCGATACCCACCTCACCCTCAACCACGTGGTGGTGTCGCTGACGGTGGTCGCGGCCGTGGTGCTGTTCGTCCTGATCACACGCAGGCGCCGGCCCCCGGCGGTCCTGTGGATCTTCACGGCGATGACCCTGCTGGTGGCGCTGGGCGGCGCGGGCTTCTACTACTCCAAGATGCGCTTCATCATGCCGGCGTTCCCGCTGCTGTTCCCCTTCGCCCTGGCCCTGGCCAGGGCCCGGCGGAACACGGTGCTGTGGGTCGTCGGATCCGCCACGGTGGTGTCCGCGCTCTTCGGGGGCAACCTCAACTTCGTCTGGTGGGCCAACCCCTGAGCGGGTCCTCCCCGTACGTGACGGTGGGCGCCACCCCCTCGGGGACGGCGCCCACCGTCATGTTCGGCGCGGGGCGCTACGGCCTGCGGGCCGAGGTGACGCGGTACACGTCGTAGACGCCCTCGACGCCCCGTACGGCCTTCAGGACGTGCCCCAGGTGCTT
This sequence comes from Streptomyces sp. NPDC033966, assembly GCF_055575955.1. Lineage (NCBI taxonomy): Bacteria > Bacillati > Actinomycetota > Actinomycetes > Kitasatosporales > Streptomycetaceae > Streptomyces > Streptomyces sp. NPDC033966. Next base: position 233,623 of record NZ_JBVIRQ010000008.1, read on the forward strand.
GGGGTCGCCCATCTCGAAGGTGAACCGGGAGGTTGCCACCCGGTCGCGGGAGGTCTGCACGGCCGCCGAGAGGATGTTCACGTGCTGGTCCGACAGGACCCGGGTGACGTCCGACAGCAGCCGGGACCGGTCCAGCGCCTCGACCTGGATGGCGACCAGGAAGACGGAGGACTGGGTCGGCGCCCACTCCACCTCCAGCATCCGCTCGGGCTGCTGGGAGAGGGAGTCGACGTTGACGCAGTCGGCACGGTGAACCGATACGCCACTGCCGCGCGTGACGAAGCCGATGATCGGGTCGCCGGGCACCGGGGTGCAACAGCGGGCCAGCTTCACCCACACGTCCTCGACGCCCTTGACGACCACACCCGGGTCGGCGTTGCCACGCCGCTTGGTGCGGGCGCGCGACGGCGGGACGCTCTCCTCGATGTCCTCGTTGGCGGCGTCCTCGCCGCCGAGGGCCTGCACCAGCTTCTGCACGACGCCCTGCGCGGCCACGTGGCCCTCGCCGATCGCCGCGTACAGGGAGGAGATGTCCGGGTAGCGCATCTCGTGCGCCAGGGTGACGAGGGAGTCGCCCGTCAGGATGCGCTGGATCGGCAGGTTCTGCTTGCGCATGGCCCGGGCGATGGCGTCCTTGCCGTGCTCGATGGCCTCGTCGCGGCGCTCCTTGGAGAACCAGGCGCGGATCTTGTTGCGGGCCCGGGGGGACTTCACGAAGCCGAGCCAGTCGCGGGACGGGCCCGCGCCCTCGGCCTTGGAGGTGAAGACCTCGACCAGGTCGCCGTTGTCCAGGGTCGATTCGAGCGGGACGAGCCGCCCGTTGACCCGCGCCCCTATGGTGCGGTGTCCGACCTCGGTGTGGACCGCGTACGCGAAGTCCACGGAGGTCGCGCCGGCGGGCAGCGCGATGACGTCGCCCTTGGGGGTGAAGACGAAGACCTCGTTGCGGGAGAGGTCGAAGCGCAGCGAGTCGAGGAACTCGCCCGGGTCCTCCGTCTCCTTCTGCCAGTCGAGCAGCTGGCGCAGCCAGGCCATGTCGTTGACGGTGTCCTGGCCGGCGCTGCCCTTGGCGGCCTGCGGGACGTCGGTACGGACCTTGGAGGCGCCGGCGACGGTCTGCTGCTTGTACTTCCAGTGCGCGGCGATGCCGTACTCGGCGCGGCGGTGCATGTCGAAGGTGCGGATCTGGAGTTCGACCGGCTTGCCGCTGGGCCCGATGACCGTCGTGTGCAGCGACTGGTACATGTTGAACTTGGGCATCGCGATGTAGTCCTTGAACCGGCCGGGGACCGGGTTCCAGCGCGCGTGCACCGTGCCGAGGGCGGCGTAGCAGTCCCGGACGGTGTCCACGAGGACGCGGATGCCCACCAGGTCGTAGATCTCTGCGAAGTCACGGCCGCGGACGATCATCTTCTGGTAGACGCTGTAGTAGTGCTTGGGTCTGCCGGTGACGGTGGCCTTGATCCGGGCCGCGCGCAGGTCGACCATCACCTCGTCCGTGACGACGGCGAGGTACTCGTCGCGCTTGGGCGCCCGCTCGGCGACGAGCCGCACGATCTCGTCGTACATCTTGGGGTAGAGGATGGCGAAGGCGAGGTCCTCGAGCTCCCACTTGATCGTGTTCATGCCGAGGCGGTGGGCCAGCGGCGCGTAGATCTCCAGGGTCTCGCGGGCCTTCTTCTCCTGCTTCTCCCGCTTGAGGTAGCGCATGGTGCGCATGTTGTGCAGGCGGTCGGCGAGCTTGATGACCAGGACGCGCGGGTCCTTGGCCATGGCGACGACCATCTTGCGGACGGTCTCGGCCTGGGCCGCCTCGCCGAACTTGACCCGGTCGAGCTTGGTGACGCCGTCGACGAGGAGGGCGACGGCGTCGCCGAAGTCGCGGCGCAGCTGCTCCAGGCCGTACTCGGTGTCCTCGACGGTGTCGTGCAACAGGCCGGCCATCAGGGTGGCCGGGTCCATGCCCAGCTCGGCGAGGATGGTGGTCACCGCGAGCGGGTGGGTGATGTACGGGTCGCCGCTCTTGCGCTTCTGGCCGCGGTGCCAGCGTTCGGCGACCTGGTAGGCCTGCTCGATCTGGCGCAGCGTCGCCGTCTCGATCTTCGGGTCGTTGCTGCGGACTATACGGAGGAGCGGTTCCAGTACGGGGTTGTACGGGTTGGAACGCTGCACGCCGAGGCGCGCCAGCCTGGCGCGCACCCGGTTGGAGGACCCGGCCGGCCTGGCCGGGACGGGCTTGACCGGCGGGGCCGGCGGGGGCGTGGCTGCGGCCGCCGCGGCCGGGTCGGCCTTCGGGTCGGGCTGTGCGGCGGAGAGTGGCTGGACCTCGTCTGGCAAGAGCGCTCCTCTGGGGGTCCCCCCGGACGGAGTCAGGGGGAGGATCCGGGGGCCCGGTCAGGTCCGGATAACCCATGGTAGCGAGGGTTCCGCCGACCCGTTCTCCGTGGTCGCTCCCCGGCACGCGCCCCCAGGCACGCTCCGGCCCGGCCCGAGGGTCCGTACCCGAACGAGAACGGCGGGTCCCCGGATGTCCCGGGAACCCGCCGCTTCGGCAGAGCGGGGATCAGACCACGATCAGCGCGTCCAGCGGGGCCCCCGCCAGCGCCGGGGCCAGCTTGGCCCGGCCCGGGAGGAAGGACAGCTCCATCAGGACCGCCACTCCGGCGACCTCGGCACCGGCCCGCCGGATCAGCTCCAGCGATGCCTCGGCGGTGCCGCCGGTCGCGAGGACGTCGTCGATGACCATGACCCTGTCACCGCCCGACAGGTCCTCCGCGTGGACCTCGATCTCGGCGGTGCCGTACTCCAGCTCGTACGACTGCGCGAGCGTGGCGCCCGGCAGCTTCCCGGCCTTGCGTACGGGGACGAAGCCGATGCCCGCCTGGACGGCCACCGGGGCGGCGAGGATGAACCCGCGCGCCTCCAGGCCGACGATCTTGGTGGCGCCGTACCGGACGGCCAGCTCCACCAGCGCCTCCGTCAGCGCCGCGAAGGCCTTCGGGTCGGCGAGCAGCGGGGTGATGTCCTTGAACGTCACCCCGGGCTTCGGGTAGTCCGGGACGTCCTTGATCCGGCCGAGCAGCAGCTCGCGGAGCTCGGGGGTGGAGGAGGGCGCGGTCACCGGCGCCGCCTCCCCTGGCCGCCCTGGGCCACGACCTGCGGGGCGTCGTCCGCGTCGGCGCCCTCGGCGTCCTCGCCCTTGGCGGCCGCGGCGGCCCGCTTGGCGAGCACCCGCTTGGTCAGCGCCTTCATCGCCGGCTCGCGCTCCTTCAGGTCCACGACCAGCGGGGTCGCGATGAAGATCGAGGAGTACGCACCGGCCGCGAGGCCGACGAACAGCGACAGCGAGATGTCGTTGAGCATGCCCGCGCCCAGCACGCCGCCGCCGATGAAGAGCAGTCCGGCGACCGGGAGCAGCGCGACGACGGTGGTGTTGATCGAGCGGACCAGCGTGCCGTTGATGCTGCGGTTGGCGATCTCGCTGAAGGTGTAGCGGGTCTGCTTGGTGATGTCCTTCGACCCCTCCTTCAGACCGTCGAAGACGACGACGGTGTCGTAGAGGGAGTAACCGAGGATGGTGAGCAGACCGATCACGGTGCCCGGGGTGACCTCGAAGCCGACCAGCGCGTACACGCCGACGGTGATGGTGAGGTCGTGGACCAGCGCGATCAGCGCGGCGACGGCCATCCGCCATTCGAAGGCGATGGCGAGGTAGATCACCACGAGGACCATGAAGACGCCGAGGCCGGTCCAGGCCTTGTTCGCGATCTGCTCGCCCCAGCTCGGGCCGACCAGGTCCGCGTTGATCTGGTTCGCGTCGACCTTGAGGTCGGCCGCGAGCCCCTTCTTCACGGACGCCGCCGCTTCGGTGCTCAGGCCGGAGATCTGAATCCTCAGTCCGCCGGTGCCGAGCTCCTGGACGATCGCGTCGTGCCCCGAGGTCTTCTCCGCGCTCTCGGTCGCCCTGGCGACGGAGACGGCCGTCTTCGGGGTGGTGAAGACGGCACCGCCCTTGAACTCGATACCCATGTTGAGGCCCTGTACGGCCAGGGCCACGATCGCCGTGATGGTGATCAGGATGGAAACGCCGTACCAGACGAAGCGCTTGCCGACGAAGTCGTAGCCGACATCACCGCGGTACAGCTTGGCGCCGAGATCTCCCAGCTTCGACATCTCTCACGCCTCCTTTGCGTCGACGGGGGCGGGGACGGGCGCGCCGCGGCGGGACCGGCGCAGCGGCGGCTTGGCGCCCAGCCGCTTCGGGTCCAGCCCGGACCACGGGTGTCCGCCGGAGAAGAACTTCGTACGGGCCAGCAGGGTCATGACCGGCTTGGTGAAGAGGAACACCACGACCACGTCGAGGAGGGTGGTCAGACCCAGCGTGAAGGCGAAGCCCTGGACCTTGCCGACGGTGACGATGAAGAGCACCGCGGCGGCGAGGAACGACACGAAGTCGGAGACCAGGATGGTGCGGCGGGCACGCGGCCAGGCGCGCTCGACAGCCGGACGCAGGGTGCGGCCCTCGCGGATCTCGTCACGGATGCGCTCGAAGTACACGATGAACGAGTCGGCCGTGATGCCGATCGCGACGATCGCGCCGCAGACGGCGGGCAGGTTCAGGGCGAAGCCGATGCCCTTGCCCAGCAGCGACATGATCGTGTACGTGAGGATCGCGGACACCAGGAGGCTGACGATGGCGATGAAGGCCAGGCCCCGGTAGTACACCAGCAGGTAGATCACCACGAGCGCGAGGCCGATGGCGCCGGCGATGAGGCCGGCCTTCAGCTGCTCGCCGCCGAGCGCGGCGGTGACGGTGGTGACGCTGTCCTCGCTGAAGGAGAGCGGCAGGGCGCCGTACGACAGCATGTTGCCCAGGTCCTGCGCGGACTGCTGGGTGAAGCCGCCGGAGATCTCGGCGCTGCCGCCGGTCAGCGCCTGGCTGACGGACGGGTCGGAGATGACCTTGCCGTCGAGCACGATCGCGAACTGGTTCTGCGGGGACTGCTTGGTGGCCAGCTCACCGGTGATCTTGGCGAACTTGTCGGCGCCCTTGTCGGTGAACTGCATCTGCACGATCCACTGACCGCGCTGCTGGTCGATGACGCCCTTGGCGTCCTTCACGTCCTGGCCGTTGACCTGGGCCGGGCCGAGGACCCACTTGCCCCAGGCGGTGCCGCGCTGGCCACAGGCGAGCGTCGGGTCCTCGGGCTTGGCGCCCTTGCCGGCGGCGGCGCGCTGGTCCTCCTTGGTGCAGTCCAGCGCGGCGAACCTCGCCTGCAGGTCGGCCACGGCCGGGTCCGCCGACGGGGTCGGAGCGGGGGCAGGGGCCGAGGCGGAGGGCGTGGCCTTGCTGTCGTCTGCCTTCTTCGACTCGCTCGCCGAGGGCGAGGGAGTGGGGGTGCCCGGGGCCTTGAGGGCCTCGCTGAGCACACGGCCCTGGGAAGTGGCGCTGGACGACGGGGTGGCCGAGGCGGGGGGCTTGGAGCCCTCGGCCTTCGGGGTGCCGGAACCGCTCGCGGAGGGGCTCGGGGACGAGCTCGCGGACGTGCTCGGCTTCGGCTCCGGAGCGGCGGGGGCGCCGTCGGCGAAGGCCAGCACGGGGCGGAAGTACAGCTGGGCGGTGGTGCCGACCTGCTCGCGGGCCTGCTGCTCGTTCACCCCCTTGGGGATGTTCACGATGATGTGGTCGCGGCCCTGCGTCTGGACCTCGGCCTCCGAGACGCCGAGACCGTTGACACGGCGGTCGATGATGCCGACCGCGGTGTTCATGTTGGTCTCGTTGATGGCGTCCGGCTTGCCGGGCTCGCTCTTGGCCTTGAGCGTGATGCTCGTACCGCCGGCGAGGTCGATGCCCAGACGGGGCGTCGTCTGCTTCGTGAGGAACATCCCCGCGGTGAGCGCCACCATCGCGATCAGGATGAAGGCCAGAGCGCGCCCCGGCCTCCCCTGAGCCCCCGTGGGCCGCCGGCCCTTCTTCGGTGCTGCCACCTTGTCGTTTCTCCCTGTCCAACCGTCCCGCGCCGGGTCAGCGCGCGGACGGCCACGAAATGTGTGGTGGGGACCCCTGCCCCCCGCAGAAGTTCACTGCGGGAACCGCGGCGGATGCCGGTCGGACACCACCGCGGCTCCTGCCGGACGCTACTTGGCGCCGGGCTCGCCGTCGGTCTTGCCGTCCTTCGGCTCGTCGTCGCCCTTGGGCTCGTCCTTCTTGCCCAGGTCGAGCTTGGGGGCGTCGCCCTCGGTCAGCGAGGAGGCGTCGTCGGGGACGACCGGCGCGTCGCCCTCGGAGGCCTCGGAGAAGCCGTGGACGATCCGGTTGTACTCGGCGTCCTCCAGCACGGCACCGATGGCGTTCTTCGCGTAGACCGCGTGGACACCGGGGGCCACCTCGAGGGTGACGGTGTCCTCGCCGATCTCCTTCACCGTGGCGTACATGCCGCCGATGGTGCGCACGCCGGTGCCGGTCGTCATCTGGTCGCGCATCGAAGCGGCCTGGGCCTGCTTCTTCTTGGCGGACCGGGTCATCAGGAACATCGCCCCGATGAGCACGATGAACGGGAGCAAGAAGCTGATGTTGTTCACGGGACGAGGATCCTTCGCACGGCCGCGCCAGGGAGCGGCCATTTCTACGGGGGTGGGCACGCCGACCCGAAGGGTCGGCATCGGCGGAGTCTAGGCGAGTCCGCACCGATGGAACAACGCCCAGCATGGCACCGCAGTTCCTGACCGGTCGAACCTCCGCGCCGTCAGGCCCCGAACAGGCCCTGTTGTCCGCTTGATCCGCCGCCTCCCTGCTGGGGCGGGACGAGCCCCAGGTGGGCCCATGCGGCGGGGGTCGCGATCCGGCCGCGCGGGGTACGGGCGAGCAGCCCCTCCCTGACCAGGAACGGCTCGGCGACCTCCTCGACCGTCTCGCGCTCCTCCCCCACGGCGACGGCGAGGGTGGACAGCCCGACGGGCCCGCCGCCGAACAGCTTGAGCAGCGCCTCCAGCACGGCCCGGTCCAGCCGGTCCAGCCCGCGCGCGTCCACCTCGTACACCTGGAGGGCGGTGGCGGCCACCTCACGGGTGATCACCCCGTCGGCCTTGACCTGCGCGTAGTCGCGTACGCGGCGCAGCAGCCGGTTGGCGATGCGGGGCGTGCCGCGGGAGCGGCCTGCGATCTCGGCGGCCCCGGCGGTGTCGATCTCGACGTCGAGCAGGCCGGCGGAGCGGTGGACGACGCGTTCCAGCTCGGCGGGGGCGTAGAACTCCATGTGGCCGGTGAACCCGAACCGGTCCCGCAGCGGCGGCGGCAGCAGGCCGGCGCGGGTCGTCGCCCCGACGAGGGTGAACGGCGGCAGCTCCAGCGGGATGGCGGTGGCGCCCGGGCCCTTGCCGACGATCACGTCGACGCGGAAGTCCTCCATGGCCATGTACAGCATCTCCTCGGCGGGCCGGGACATGCGGTGGATCTCGTCGAGGAAGAGCACCTCCCCCTCCTGGAGGGAGGACAGGATCGCGGCGAGGTCCCCGGCGTGCTGGATGGCGGGGCCGGAGGTGATCCGGATGGGCGCGCCCATCTCGGCGGCGATGATCATGGAGAGGGTGGTCTTGCCGAGGCCGGGCGCGCCGGACAGCAGCACGTGGTCGGCGGTGGCGCCGCGCTGGCGGGCGGCCTTCAGCACGAGGTCCAGCTGCTGGCGGACCTTCTCCTGGCCGACGAACTCGCCGAGGTCCTTCGGTCGCAGCGCCGCCTCGACGGCGGTGTCCTCCCCGTCGGCGGCGGCCGCCACGATCCGGTCGTCGCTCTCGTCGTCCCAGTTCACGGTGTTCAGTCTGCCTTCTACGTCGTTGCGGTGGTCAACCCGGGTGCGGGGTCCGCTGCGCGGTGCTGCTGCCCGCCCCGCCCTTCGCCCGTTCCCCGGGGCGCGGCCCCGGAGCCCCTCCCGGGGGCTCGCTCCCAGACCCCCGGGAGCCCGTCAGCGGGCGCGGTTGAGGGACTGGAGCGCGGCCCGCAGCAGCTGCGGAACGGGGGCCGAACCGCCGGAAGCGATGGCCGCCTCCGCCTGCGGCGTGACGGCCGAGACCGCCTCCTCCGCGTCCCGCGAGGCGTACCCCAGCCCGATCAGCGCGGCGGTGAGCTGCTCGGTCCACGGCGCCGGTCCCGACGCGGCGGGCGCACGCTGGGCGCCGACCACGGCGGCGGCCGGGGCGCCCAGCTTGTCCTTCAGCTCCAGCAGCAGCTTCTGCGCCCCCTTCGGCCCGATCCCCGGCACCGCCGTCAGCGCCTTCGCGTCCCCCGCGGCGAAAGCCACCCGCAGCGCGTCCGGGGTGTGCACCCCGAGCATCGCCTGGGCCACGCGGGGACCGACCCCGCTCGCGGTCTGGAGCAGCTCGAAGACCTGGCGTTCGTCGTCGTCCGCGAAGCCGTACAGGGTCAGCGAGTCCTCCCGCACCACCAGCGAGGTGGCCAGCCGCGCCTGCTCGCCCGTCCGGAGCCCCGCGATGGTGTTCGGCGTGCACTGCACGGCCATGCCCACTCCCCCGACCTCGATCACGGCCAGGGTGGGGGCGAGGGCGGCGACCTGGCCGCTGACGAAGGCGATCATCGGGTACGGCCTTTCAAGGCAGAGGCGGAGGCAGAGGCGGAGGCAGAGGCGTGCCGGGCGACCGCCTGCTGAAGGCGGTTCTGGGCGGGGGCCCGCCAGATGTGGCAGATGGCGAGGGCGAGGGCGTCGGCGGCATCGGCCGGCTTCGGCGGTTCGGCGAGCCGCAGCAGCCGGGTCACCATCGCCCCGACCTGCGCCTTGTCGGCGCGGCCGCTGCCGGTGACGGCGGCCTTGACCTCGCTCGGGGTGTGCAGCGCGACCGGTATCCCGCGGCGCGCGGCGCACAGCATGGCGACGGCGCTGGCCTGGGCGGTGCCCATCACGGTGCGCACGTTGTGCTGGCTGAAAACCCGCTCCACGGCGACGAACTCCGGCCGGTGCGCGTCGAGCCACTCCTCGATGCCGGCCTCGATCGCGACGAGCCGCTGCCCGAGCTCGGCATCGGCGGGCGTCCGCACGACCCCGACGCCGATCATGGTCAGGGGCCGCCCGGCGACTCCCTCGACCACGCCGACACCGCACCTGGTCAGCCCCGGGTCCACACCCAGTACGCGCACTCCGCCCCCTCTTCCGACACCTGTCCGTGCAGGCTATCCGCCACCACCGACAATGCGACGGCGGGCCGACAGGGTGTGTCCTGTCGGCCCGCCGAAGGAAAGCGGGAGGTGCGGCGCCGGTCAGGCGTCGACCTTCTCCATGACCTCGTCCGAGACGTCGAAGTTGGCGAAGACGTTCTGCACGTCGTCGCTGTCCTCCAGCGCGTCGATCAGCTTGAAGATCTTGCGCGCGCCCTCTTCGTCGAGCTCGACCTGCATGGTCGGGACGAAGCTGGAGTCGGCGGAGTCGTAGTCGATGCCGGCTTCCTGGAGCGCGGTGCGGACCGCGACCAGGTCGGTGGCCTCGCTGATGATCTCCCAGGTCTCGCCGTTGTCGTTGACCTCTTCGGCACCGGCGTCCAGGACCGCGTCCAGGACGTCGTCCTCGGAGAGCTCGGCCTTGGGCAGGAGGATGACGCCCTTGCGGTTGAACAGGTACGAGACCGAGCCCGGGTCGGCCATGGAGCCGCCGTTGCGGGTCATGGCGACGCGGACGTCGGAGGCGGCACGGTTGCGGTTGTCGGTGAGGCACTCGATGAGCACCGCGACACCGTTGGGGCCGTAGCCTTCGTACATGATCGTCTCGTAGTCGGCGCCGCCGGCCTCGAGGCCGCCGCCGCGCTTGACCGCGGAGTCGATGTTCTTGTTCGGGACCGACTGCTTCTTGGCCTTCTGAACGGCGTCGAAGAGCGTCGGGTTGCCCTCGATGTCGGCACCGCCCATACGGGCCGCGACCTCGATGTTCTTGATCAGCTTCGCGAAGAGCTTGCCGCGCTTGGCATCGATCACGGCCTTCTTGTGCTTCGTCGTAGCCCATTTAGAGTGGCCGGACATCCGCCTGTCTCCTTCGCGTAACCAACAGTGTTCGTTCCCGATCCTACCGGGAGCCCGTCACAGCCCCGCGCGCACCATGTCGACGAAGTACGCGTGGACCCGGTCGTCGCCGGTCAGTTCGGGGTGGAACGAGGTCGCCAGGACATTATCCTGCCGCACGGCGACCGTGTGGCCGTCGTACGTCGCGAGCACCTCCACGCTGCCGCCGACCGACTCGACCCACGGGGCGCGGATGAAGACGCCCTCGACGGGGCCGCCTTCTATGCCCGCGAAGTCGATCTTCGCCTCGAAGGACTCGTTCTGGCGGCCGAAGGCGTTGCGGCGCACGATCATGTCGATGCCGCCGAGCGTCTCCTGGTCCTCACGGCCGTCGAGCAGCTTGTCGGCGAGCATGATCATGCCGGCGCAGGTGCCGTAGACGGGCATGCCGGCGCGCACGCGCTCGCGCAGCGGATCCAGCATGCCGAACAGCACGGCGAGCTTCGACATGGTCGTGGACTCGCCGCCGGGGATCACCAGGGCGTCGACCTCGGCGAGCTCCTCGGGGCGCCGGACCGGCCTGGCCACGGCGTCCGCCGCGGCCAGGGCGATCAGGTGCTCCCGTACGTCGCCCTGGAGGGCCAGGACACCAATAACGGGGGTGGTCATGGCAGTGACTACCAGCCGCGGTTGGCGTAGCGCTCGGCCTCGGGGAGGGTGTCGCAGTTGATGCCGACCATGGCCTCGCCGAGGTTGCGGGACGCGTCCGCGATGACCTTCGGGTCGTCGAAGAAGGTGGTGGCCTTCACGATGGCGGCGGCGCGCTTGGCCGGGTCACCGGACTTGAAGATGCCGGAGCCGACGAAGACGCCCTCGGCGCCGAGCTGGCGCATCAGAGCGGCGTCGGCCGGGGTGGCGACACCACCGGCGGAGAACAGCACGACCGGGAGCTTGCCGAGCTCGGCGACTTCCTTGACCAGCTCGTACGGGGCGCGCAGCTCCTTGGCGGCGGCGAACAGCTCGTTGTTGTCGTAGCCGCGCAGGCGGGCGATCTCGTTCTTGATCTGGCGCAGGTGGCGGACGGCCTCGACGACGTTGCCGGTGCCGGCCTCGCCCTTCGAGCGGATCATGGCCGCGCCCTCGGCGATGCGGCGCAGGGCCTCGCCCAGGTTGGTGGCACCACAGACGAAGGGGGTGGTGAACGCCCACTTGTCGGAGTGGTTGACCTCGTCGGCCGGGGTCAGGACCTCGGACTCGTCGATGTAGTCGACGCCGAGGGACTGGAGCACCTGGGCCTCGACGAAGTGGCCGATGCGGGACTTGGCCATGACCGGGATGGACACGGCCTCGATGATCTCTTCGATCATGTTCGGGTCGGACATGCGGGCCACGCCGCCGTCCTTGCGGATGTCGGCGGGGACCCGCTCCAGGGCCATGACGGCCACGGCTCCGGCGTCCTCGGCGATCTTCGCCTGCTCGGCGTTGACCACGTCCATGATCACGCCGCCCTTGAGCTGCTCGGCCATGCCGCGCTTGACGCGGGAGGTGCCGATCGCCGACTCAGCGGACTGGGAAGAGGTGGGAAGCGTGCTCACGGGTTGACCTCACTCGAAACGAACGCGAAAGGAAGACGGGTGGTACTCGCCGAGAAAACCCCACCGACCAGTCCACTACAAGGGCCAATGTGGAGCCGGTGGCTCTTTCATTTGTCCCCCGCGGCCCTATGAACCTCAGGCGGGCCGGTCCGCGAGGTCCACCGGAGGCTCATCGTCCATTTCGAAGGCCAGCGGGAACGGCGCGTGTCCCGCCAGTCTGAACCATCGGACCTTCCGGTGGCGGCGCAGCGCGCGGGCGGCCCGTACGGAGTCGTTGAGGAACCGGCGCGCCATCGGCACCCGGCGCACCGCCGCGGCCAGCTCCTCGGCGGCCTCCACCCCGCCCGGGGCGGCCTTCAGCACCTCCACCTGGTCCGCGTCGGCGAACACCGCCCGCAGCGCCTGGCTGAGCTCGCTCTCGGCGACCTCCCGGTGCTCCTCCTCGGCCTGCCGCGCGGCGTGCGCGGCCTCGTACAGCACGAGCGAGGAGGCGGGGTCGAGCGCCCCGGAGGTGGCCACCTCCAGCACCACGGAAGCCCGCCGCACGAGCTGCGCGTCGAGGGCGGCCCGGGCGGCATCCATCCGCGTGTGCAACCGGTCCAGCCGCCCGGCGGTCCAGCTGAGGTAGACCCCGACGACGGCGAGCGCCACCGCGATCCAGACAAGGTTTTCGATCACGGGCGGCGACACTACCCGCTACGGGCCCCTACGTGTCCCGTGTGAAGCCCAGGCGGGTGCGGAGGGGGACGCGTTCGTCGGTGGCGACGGCCGCCGCGCCGGCGGTGACCGTTTCGTAGACCGCCAGGATGTCCGCGCCCACCGTCGACCAGTCGAAGCGGCGTACGTGTGCCGAGCCGCGGGCGCTCAGTTCCGCGCGGCGGGCCGGGTCGCGCAGGAGGGCGGTCGCGGCCGCGGCCAGGGAGGCGGCGTCCTCGTTGGCGAACAGCTCCCCCGCCGCGCCCTGGTCCAGGACCTGGGCGAACGCGTCGAGGTCCGAGGCCAGGACGGCCGCCCCCGCCGAGAGGGCCTCGACGAGGATGATGCCGAAGCTCTCGCCGCCGGTGTTGGGGGCGACGTAGACGTCCACGCTGCGCAGCAGGCGGGCCTTGTCCTCGTCGGAGACCATGCCGAGGAACTCCACCCGGGAGCGCAGGTGCTCCGGGAGGGAGGCCACGGCCTCCTCCTCGTCGCCCCGGCCCGCCACGAGCAGGCGTACGTCCGGGCAGGCCTCGACGATGGCGGGGAAGGCGGCCATGAGCACCGGGAGGCCCTTGCGGGGTTCGTCGATGCGGCCGATGAAGCCGAGGGTCTGCCCGCCCCACTCGGCCTTGGGGTCGGCCCGGGCGAAGAAGTCGACGTCGACGCCGTTGGGGATGACCACCGCGTCCCCGCCCAGGTGTTCGACGAGGGTGCGGCGGGCGTACTCGCTCACCGCGATGCGGGCGCTGATCTTCTCCAGCGCCGGCTGGAGGATCGGGTACGCGGCGATCATCGCGCGCGAGCGGGGGTTGGAGGTGTGGAACGTCGCCACGATCGGGCCCTGGGCCGCCCAGCAGGAGAGCAGGCCCAGGGAGGGCGAGGCCGGCTCGTGGATGTGGATCACGTCGAAGACGCCCTCGTGCAGCCAGCGGCGCACCCGGGCGGCGGAGAGGAAGCCGAAGTTCAGCCGGGCGACCGAACCGTTGTAGGGCACCGGCACCGCCCGTCCCGCCGAGACCACGTAGGGGGGCAGGGGGGTCTCGTCGTCCGCCGGGGCCAGCACCGACACCTCGTGGCCCTGGCGGATCAGGTGCTCGGCCAGGTCGCGGATGTGGAACTGGACGCCGCCCGGCACGTCCCACGAGTACGGGCACACGATGCCGATCTTCACTACGGGCGCTCCTCCAGGTCGTCCAGCCACAGGCGCTGCAACATGTGCCAGTCCTCCGGGTGCTCCGCGATGCCCGACGCGAAGGCGTCCGCCACCGCCTGGGTCATCGCGGCGGTCTTCTCGGTCCGCGTGCCCTGCTTCGGCACCTCCACCTCGGGGTGGAACCGGCCGTACATCTTCGGGGTGTCGCCGTAGTACAGGGTGACCGGCAGCAGCACCGCCCCGGTCTGCTGCGCCAGCAGCGCGGGACCCGCGGGCATCCGGGCCCGGGAGCCGAAGAAGTCCACCTCGACGCCGGAGGCCGACAGGTCCCGGTCGGCGACCAGGCAGATCAGCCCGCCGGACCGCAGCCGGCGGGCCAGGGTGCCGAAGGATGCGCCGCCGGTGTGCGGCAGGACCTCCATGCCCAGGCTCTCCCGGTAGGCGACGAAGCGGTCGTAGAGGGATTCGGGCTTGAGCCGCTCGGCGACGGTGGTGAAGGGGACGCCGAGGTGGCCGGTGACCCACGCGCCGGCGAGGTCCCAGTTGGCCAGGTGCGGCAGGGCGGCGATGACCCCGCGACCGGAGGCGATGGCCTCGCGCAGGATGTGGTCGTCCTTCAGCTGGACGTCCTCGCCGAACCGCTGCGGGTCCATGGCCGGCAGCCGGAAGGATTCCATCCAGTAGCGCATGTACGAACGCATGCCGGCGTGCGACAGCTCGCGCAGCCGCTCGGGGGTCGCGTCGGGCACCACCCGGGCCAGGTTGGACTCCAGCCGCAGCACGCTCTTGCCGCGCCGCTTCCACGCCACGTCCGCGATCTTGCGGCCGAGGGCCACGGCAGCCGGCTCGGGCAGCTTCTTCACGCCCGCCCAGCCGAGCCCGTACAGCCCGTCGACCAGCTTGTCCTGTGCCTTGCCCATCAGAGCGCCCCGCCTTCGGCACCGGCGGCCGCCGCGTCGGCCTCCGCCGCCTCACGGCGTACGGTGACCACCCGCTGGACCAGCGTGACCAGCGAGCCCGCCGCCACGATCCACAGCGCGACCGGCAGCAGCACCCCGATCCACGAGGGCACCCCGAAGGTCTGCAGCCCGGACAGGCCGGCCGCGACCAGGGAGATCACCAGGCGTTCGGCGCGCTCGACGAGCCCGTTGACGGCGACCGGCAGGCCGATCGCCTCGCCGCGGGCCTTCGTGTACGAGACCACCTGCCCGCTGGCCAGGCAGAAGATCGCCACCGCGCACAGCACGTTGTCGTCGCCCAGACCCGCGTACCAGAGCGCGAGGCCGCCGAAGATCGCCGCGTCGGCCACCCGGTCGAGCGTGGAGTCGAGGAACGCGCCCCACCGGCTGGAGCTACCGGCCTGGCGGGCCATGTTGCCGTCCACCAGGTCGGAGAAGACGAAGAGGGTGATGGTGATCGTTCCCCAGAAGAGCTCGCCCCGGGGGAAGAAGACCAGCGCTCCGGCCACCACTCCGGCGGTGCCGATGAGCGTGACGGCATCCGGGCTCACCCCCCGGCGCAGGAGAAATGCGGCGAACGGCGTGAGAACACGCGTGAAGAATGCACGCGCGTACTTGTTCAGCATGGCCTTCCCAGAGGGTCGCTGGGCCGAACGGCCACCACGGCCACCGGCTGGCCCATCGTAGCCAGCGCCCCGCGCCCGCAGCGCCCCGCACCCACCGGTTCGCTCCGGCTCCCCACCCGCTGCACCGCCGCGTCACCCTCCCGCCGCGCACCCGACCGTGGCCGGTACCACGTATGGACGCAGTGTGACGGCAGTGCAAAGCTCGAAGGACCCCGATCACCCTCCTCACCGCGACACCAGGAGGCACGAGAAGCATGGGAGCCACATCACACCAAGCCGGAGCCGCCGGCAGGGCACTGACGGCCGACCGCCCCGATTCCGTACGGAACGTCGTGCTGGTCGGCCACAGCGGCGCCGGGAAGACCACTCTGGTCGAAGCCCTGGCCCTGACCGCGGGGGCCGTGAACCGGGCCGGACGGGTCGAGGACGGGGGCACGGTCTCGGACTACGACGAGATCGAGCACCGCCGCCAGCGTTCCGTCCAGCTGTCCCTGGTCCCCGTCGAATGGGCCGGAATCAAGATCAACATCCTGGACACCCCCGGATACGCCGACTTCGTCGGGGAACTCAGGGCCGGCCTGCGCGCCGCTGACGCGGCCCTCTTCGTCGTCTCCGCCTCCGACGGGATCGACGGAGCCACCCGGATGGTCTGGGACGAATGCGAGGCCGTCGGCATGCCGCGCGCCATCGTCGTCACCCATTTGGAGGCAGCCCGCGCCGATTACTCCCAGATGACCGCCGTCTGCGGAGAGATCTTCGGCGCCGACGACCCGGACGCCGTCATCCCGCTCTACCTCCCGCTGCACGGACCGGCCGGACCGGACGGCCACTCCCCCGTCAACGGCCTGCTGGGGCTGCTCTCCCGGCGCGTGTACGACTACACCTCCGGCGAGCGCGCGGAACGCGACCCGGACCCCGCCGAGCTCGCCCTCATCGACGACGCCCGCTCCCGCCTGATCGAGGGGATCATCGCCGAGAGCGAGGACGAGACCCTCATGGACCGCTACCTCGGCGGTGAGGACATCGACGTCAAGACCCTGATCGACGACCTGGAGCGGGCAGTGGCCCGGGGCACCTTCCACCCCGTCCTGATGGCCGCCCCCGCCGCCGACGGCGCCCGCCAGGGCCTGGGCACGGTGGAGCTCCTCGAACTGATCACCGGCGGCTTCCCCACCCCCGCCGAACGCGCCCCCGTCGCCGTCACCGCCCCCGACGGCTCCCCCCGCCCCGACGTCACCTGCGACCCGGCCGGGCCGCTGCTCGCCGAGGTCGTCAAGACCTCCTCCGACCCCTACGTCGGCCGCGTCTCCCTGGTCCGCGTCTTCTCCGGCACCCTGCGCCCCGAGGAGACCGTCCACGTGTCCGGGCACGGTCTGGAGGACCGCGGGCACGAGGACCACGATGTCGACGAGCGCATCGGCACCCTCACCTCCCCCTTCGGCAAACAGCAGCGCACCCTCGGCACCTGCATCGCCGGCGACCTCGCCTGCGTGGCCAAACTCACCCGCGCCGAGACCGGCGACACCCTGTCCTCCAAGGACTCCCCGCTCCTGATGGAGCCCTGGCCGATGCCCGAGCCGCTGCTCCCCCTCGCCGTCGAGGCCCACAGCAAGGCCGACGAGGACAAGCTCTCCCAGGGCCTGGCCCGCCTCGTCGCCGAGGACCCCACCCTGCGGCTGGAGCAGAACCCGCACACCCACCAGCTCGTCCTGTGGTGCCTGGGCGAGGCCCACCAGGACCTCGTGCTCGAACGGCTCAAGACCCGCTACGGCGTCCAGGTCGACCCCGTCCCCCACAAGGTCAGCCTCCGCGAGACCTTCGGCGCCAAGGCCGCCGGACGCGGGCGGCACGTCAAACAGTCCGGCGGCCACGGCCAGTACGCCATCTGCGAGATCGAGGTCGAACCCCTCCCGCCCGGCAGCGGCATCGAGTTCGTCGACAAGGTCGTCGGCGGCGCCGTCCCCCGCCAGTTCATCCCGTCCGTCGAGAAGGGCGTACGGGCCCAGGCCGCCCGCGGCATCGCGGCCGGCTATCCGCTGGTCGACGTACGCATCATCCTGCGCGACGGCAAGGCGCACTCGGTGGACTCCTCCGACGCCGCCTTCCAGACGGCCGGCGCCCTCGCCCTGCGCGAAGCCGCCGCCGACATCCCGATCCACCTGCTGGAGCCCGTCGCCGAACTCGACGTCGAGGTGCCCGACGAGTACGTCGGCCCGGTCATGAGCGACCTCGCGGGCCGCCGCGGCCGCGTCGTCGGCACCGAGCAGGCCGGACCCGGCCGGTCCCGGGTGCGCGCCGAGATCCCCGAGATCGAGATCGGCCGCTACGCCGTGGACCTGCGCTCCGTGTCCCACGGCACGGGCCGCTTCAGCCGCGCGTACGCCCGGCACGAACCCATGCCGCCCCACCTCGCGGACAAGGTTCGCGAACAGGCCGAGAAGGGAAGCCAGTTGACATAGCACACCGGATACCGCCCACCCAACCAGCTTGCGGTGGGCGGTATTTCCCTGTCCCATGACCATGGGGACGAGTACGCATATAGGCTCTTCGCCGCGACGGAGAGCACAACGGACCACAACGGAGCGCGACACGACCGGGCACGGCACGGCACGGCACGACCGGGCGCGACACGCCGCGAACGGCGGCGGCACGACTAGCACGACGGCACCACGGGCAAAGAGCACAGTGGCACGGCGATGGGGGCAGCGGTGGCGGACGACGGATTCGACTTCAGGCCCGGAGCACAGATTCCTCTCCAGGGGGGCGGCGGTCAGACCGCGGCGACCAACGCCCTCGCCTCCGCCGCGTACCGCGACGGCGGCAAGGACACCGCCCTGTCCTCCATACTCGGGGCGAACAGCGAGAACCACCCGGCCTCGGTCAAGGCCCCGAAGGTCTCCCTCCTCGAACCCAGCCTCGGCGAGGCCTTCTGCCGCGCCGTCGAGGCCCGCACCCTCGGCTCCGGCCGCAAGCCGCTCATCCAGTCCTTCGGCGCCGACCCGCAGACCGTCGTCGAGCACTGCCTGGCCGCCTCCCGCATCCGCAAGGAACGCGACCGCAAGCTGCGCCTGATCATGCTGGTCAGCGGAGTCGTGTTCCTGCCCGGACTGCTGCTCTGGCTCGGCCTCTTCCAGCTGCGCAAGACCCTGTCCAAGGGCGAGGGCAAGAAGAGCACCTGGATCGGCACCGCCCTGCTGGTCGCCGTGGTCCTCTTCGGCGCGGTCCTGCTCTACCGGGTGCTGTACCGCCAGCCCGGCAGCGGCCTGCTGGAGCTCTACCTGCTCGGCGCGATCATCGCGCCCGTCCTCGGCTGGTACCTGGCCCGCCGGATCTGCGAGAACACCGCCGCCGACCTGCGCTCCCGCTGGGACGGCCTGCTCGGCGGCGGCGCCCCCGTCGCCGCCAAGATCCCCGAAGCGGTCCCCGGCAACCCGGACGAGAAGGCCCGCGAGGACCTGCGCCACCAGCTGGCGAAGCTGACCGCCGAGAACCGCAGCAACTCGGTCTTCTACGCCGGCCCCAAGGGCATCCTCGGCATGGGCACCCGCTGGGGCAGCTGGCAGATGGCCGAGGAGCTGAACCCCAAGACCGACGGGCACGAGATCCACCCCTTCCGCAGCTGGGACGTCATACGCGCGATCGACTCCCAGCTGCGCAAGCTGGAACGCGGCCCCCTGCACACCGGCGGGTTCCCGACCGCCTCCATCCAGCACTGGATCGTCACCCCCGTCGGCGAGGGCGCCGCCGAAGTGGCCCGCCCGAGCGGCGAGGACGTCGACACCTTCCTCGTCAAGCCGCACGAGATCACCCGGATCTGCAACGAGCAGCAGTTCAGCGCCGGCAACCGGCACTACCTCGGCATCCAGTACCCGCTCTGGGACGGCCAGCTCGTCATCACGATGCTGGTCACCGTCACCGTCCTCTACAAGACCCTGCGCGTGGACGTCACCGCCCACGCCCTCGGCCCGGTGCACGGCCTGTTCACCACCAAGTCCAAGCCCCCGGTGGTCGAGGTCCCCAAGTCCATCCGCTTCTGGGAGACGGTGGAGCGCCCACTGCCGCTGGTGGACACCATGGAGGTGGTACGCCTCGCCGCGCGCGCCCCGCTGACCTGGTACCCGCCGCTGCTGGAGTACTTCGGCGGCAAGCTGGTCCTGCCCGAGCCCTTCGGCCTGCGGCACGTCTGGGCGGGCTCGATGTGGCGCCACCGCTTCATGGCGGACGACGCCCTGCGCACCGTGGCCCCGGTGCTGCGGTCGGTGCACGCGGCCACGTTCAAGGTGCTGGAGGAGAACGGCGTGGACACCGCGGCCTTCACCAACCGGTCCTCGATCATGAACGGCCTCATCCAGGAGCCGGCCCCGCGCAAGGCGGACGTCTACGACGCGTAGGGACGCTGCGACGCGTAGGTACGCTGGAGGAGTCCCAGCCGACGACCCCGGGAGGAGCCGTCATGACCGAGCGCAAGCCGCCGGGGGTCAGCTTCGAGTCCTTCGTGGACCGGCAGATCAGAGAGGCCGCCGACCGGGGCGAGTTCGAGAGACTGCCGGGCTGGGGCAAGCCGATGGCCTCGCTGGACGCCCCGTACGACGAGATGTGGTGGATCAGGCGCAAGCTGCACGGCGAGGGCTTCGCCGTGCTGCCGCCGGCGCTGGCGCTGCGCAAGGAGGCCGAGGACGCCCGGGAGGCGGCCCTGACGGCCGGGACGGAGCGCCGGGCCCGGGAGATCCTGGCGGAGGTCAACGAGAAGATCCGCACGGCGCTGCGCCGGCCCCCGCCCGGCCCGCCGCTCGGCCTCGCCGAGTTCGATGTGGAGGCGGTCCTGGCGGAGCGGCGCGAGGGCCGTACGGGCCGGCGCGAGGGCCGTACGGGCTGATCAGTCGTTCGGCCAGGAGTCGGCGAGCATCTGGCGGGTGTCCGCGAGCAGTTGCGGCAGCACCTTGGTGTGGCCGACGACCGGCATGAAGTTCGTGTCGCCGCCCCAGCGGGGCACGATGTGCTGGTGCAGGTGCGCGGCGATGCCGGCGCCGGCGGCACTGCCCTGGTTGAGCCCGATGTTGAAACCGTGCGCCCCCGACGCCTTCCGCAGCGCGACCATGGCCCGCTTGGTCAGGTCCGCCAGCTCCGCCGTCTCCGGGCCGTCGAGCTCCGTGTAGTCGGCGACGTGCCGGTACGGGACGACCATCAGGTGGCCGCCGTTGTAGGGGTAGAGGTTCAGCACCGCGAAGACGTGCTTGCCCCGCGCCACGATCAGGCCGTCCTGGTCGGACATCTCAGGAATCCCGCAGAAGGGACAGCCGTCCCCGGCTTCCGGGCCGGTCGGCTTGTTCTCGCCCTGGATGTAGGCCATCCGGTGAGGGGTCCACAGGCGCTGGAACCCGTCGTGCGTGCCCACACCGTTCTGCCGCTCCGGCTCAATCGTCATGCCATGCAGCATATGACCTCGTCCGGACGAACGAGCGGGGCCCCCGGAAAGTGATCGCTTTCCGGGGGCCCCGCTCGGTGGCCGGCCGGCCTGGACCAGACCTGGACCAGCCCTGGATCAGACCTGGACGCGGTCGGCGACGACCTTGGCCAGCTTGGCCAGCGCCTCGTCCTTCGGGATGCCGTTCTCCTGCGAACCGTCGCGGTAGCGGAAGGAGACGGTACCCGCGGCCATGTCCTCGTCACCGACGATGATCATGAACGGGACCTTGAGCTTCTGGTGGTTGCGGATCTTCTTCTGCATCCGGTCGGAGGACGCGTCCACCTCGACCCGCAGGCCCTGCTTCTTCGCCGTGGCGGCGAACTCCTGCAGGTACTCCACGTGCCCGTCGCCGATCGGGATGCCGACCGCCTGGACCGGGGCCAGCCACGGCGGCATGGCGCCCGCGTAGTGCTCCAGCAGCACCGCGAAGAACCGCTCGATGGAGCCGAACAGCGCGCGGTGAATCATGACCGGGCGCTGGCGGGAGCCGTCCGGGCCGGTGTACTCCAGGTCGAAGCGCTCCGGCAGGTTGAAGTCCAGCTGCACGGTCGACATCTGCCAGGTGCGGCCGATGGCGTCGCGCGCCTGCACGGAGATCTTCGGGCCGTAGAAGGCCGCGCCGCCCGGGTCGGGGGTCAGCGGGAGGCCCTGCTTCTCGGCGACCTGCTGGAGGACCGCGGTGGCCTCCTCCCAGACCTCGTCCGAGCCGACGAACTTCTCCGGGTCCTTGGTGGACAGCTCCAGGTAGAAGTCGGTCAGACCGTAGTCGCGCAGCAGGTTCAGCACGAAGGTGAGCGTGCGGTCGAGCTCCTCGGCCATCTGCTCGCGGGTGCAGTAGATGTGCGCGTCGTCCTGGGTGAAGCCCCGGGCACGGGTCAGGCCGTGGACCACGCCCGACTTCTCGTACCGGTACACGGTGCCGAACTCGAACAGGCGCAGCGGCAGCTCACGGTAGGAGCGCCCGCGCGCGTCGAAGATCAGGTTGTGCATCGGGCAGTTCATGGGCTTGAGGTAATAGTCGGTACCACCGTCGAGCTGCATGGGGGGGTACATGCCCTCCGCGTACCAGTCCAGGTGGCCGCTCTTCTCGAAGAGGGCGCCCTTGGTGGCGTGCGGGGAGTAGACGAACTCGTAGCCCTCCTCCTCGTGCCGGCGGCGCGAGTAGTCCTCCATCACCCGGCGGATGATGCCGCCGCGCGGGTGGAAGACGGCCAGGCCGGAACCGATCTCGTCCGGGATGGAGAAGAGGTCGAGCTCGTTGCCGAGCTTGCGGTGGTCGCGCTTCTCGGCCTCGGCGAGGAAGTCGAGGTGCGCCTTCAGCTCCTCCTTCGAGGGCCAGGCGGTGCCGTAGATGCGCTGGAGCATCGGGTTCTTCTCGCTGCCGCGCCAGTAGGCGGCCGCGTTGCGCATCAGCTTGAACGCCGGGATGTTGCGGGTGGTGGGCAGGTGGGGACCGCGGCAGAGGTCCTTCCAGCACAGCTCGCCGGTCTTGGCGTCCAGGTTGTCGTAGATGGTCAGCTCGCCGCCGCCCACCTCGACGTTCGCGCCGTCGTCGGTCGACGCGGAGCCCTTGATGCCGATGAGCTCCAGCTTGTACGGCTCGTCGGCGAGCTCCTCGCGGGCCGCCTCGTCGGAGACCACGCGGCGGGCGAACCGCTGCCCGCGCTTCTGGATCTCCTGCATCTTCTTCTCGATGGTCTTGAGGTCATCGGGAGTGAAGGGCCTGGCGACGTCGAAGTCGTAGTAGAAGCCGTCGCGGACCGGCGGGCCGATGCCCAGCTTGGCCTCGGGGAACAGCTCCTGCACGGCCTGCGCCATGACGTGCGCGGTCGAGTGGCGCAGGATGTTGAGGCCGTCCTCGGAGGAGATCTCCACCGGCTCGACGGTCTCGCCGTCCCGCACCTCGTACGAGAGGTCCTTCAGCTCACCGGCGATGCGGGCGGCGACGATGGTGCGCTCGCCGGCGAAGAGCTCCGCCGCCGTAGTGCCCGTGGCCACCACGCGCTCGTCCCGCTCGGAATCGCGTTGGATGATCACACGGACGTCTGACACCGGTCTCTCCTGACTCAGGGGGTACGCAGGCCAACGCTGCGCGCCTGAATCGTACCGAGCCGAGCGGCCGCGCCGCGAAACGGTTAACGGGGGCGCCCCCGAGCCCCGCCGCGCGGCCGGCTGGCGGGCGCGGGTTCCAGCCCCGTGGGGCGGTCGGCCGAGCCCCGCCGGGGCGGGGCGCCGGGCCGGAAAACCACCCGGTCCGTCCCCGTCCTCCGGGGTAGCGTGGCCGGACCCGCCCCGCCCCGCCCCCGGAAGGACCGGCCCCCATGCCGCAGCCCCGCCCGCTGGACCTCGCCGACGAGGCGACGGCCACCGCCGTGCACCGGATCGGCCTGGCCGCGTACGCGGTCGAGGCGGAGCTGATCGGCTTCGACGGCATCCCCGCGCTCGGCGAGAGCCTGGAGACGATGCGGGCGCGGCCGCTGCGCTGGCTGGGCGCGGTGACGGGGGCGGGCACGGTCGCGGGGTTCCTGGCCTGGGAGGAGACGCGGGACGGCGTGTCCGTCGACCGGCTGTGCGTGGACCCGGCCTGGTTCCGCCGGGGCATCGCCTCGCTGCTGGTGCGCCACGCCCTGGCGGAGCTCTTCCCGGGCCGCCCGGTCGAGGTCACCACGGGCGCGGACAACGGCCCCGCGGTCGCCCTGTACGAGCGCCTCGGCTTCACCCGCGGCGCGGACTTCACCCCCGTCCCGGGTCTGCGGATGGCCTCCTTCACCCTGCGCGGCACCGTGTAGGGCCGTGGGGGAACCGGCCGGCGGCCGGGTACGTCACAGGGGCGCCCGAATCACAGGGGACCCAGGGGGAACGAGGAACCATGCGCCGTACCGCAGTCACGCTCACCTGCATCGCCGCCGCGCTGCTCACCGGCTGCGGGACCGCCGCCGGTTCCGGCCCGGCGGCCGAGCCGCCCGCGCCGCCCGCGCCGGCGTCCGCACCGCCGTCCGCACCGCCGTCCGCCGGCGGGGCGCCGGCCTGCCCCGGAGCCGACCGCTCCGAGCCCGGTGCCCCGCCCACCACCATCGACGGGACTCCCGCGAACACCCCCGAGGCCGTGAGCCTGTCGCAGGCCGTCGGCGCCCAGGGGTACGGGGCCTTCGCGGACGTCTACGGCACCCACACCACCGACCGGCCCGCGGGCCGGGTCGCGGTGTGCGTGACCGACCTCGCCCGGGGCCGCCTGCTCCTGGAAGCCGCCCGGAAGGCCGACCCCTCCGTCGACCCGGGCCGCGCCGACCTCTACCTGAGCCGCTACACGCACCGCGAGCTCAGGGCCGCCGTGGACCGGCTCACCGCCGACCAGGGCCGGTCGGCCTTCCCGCTGTACAGCTTCTCGGCGGCCCGGGACGCGTCCGGGGTCGTGGTGACGAGCACCGAGGCGGGCGCCGCGTCGAAGGAGCTGAAGGCCCGGCTGGAGAAGATCACCGGCGGCGTCCCGGTGACGGTGGAGCGGGGCGACCCGGCGGAGTCCCTCGTGGGCAGCAGGCCCCCCAAGAGCCCGGACACCGCGTCACCGGTCGCGCCCTAGCGGACGCCCCCGGGGGTGTCGGCGAAGTCCCTCCTAGTCGTCGGAGGGGAGCACGTCCTCCGGGTCGAAGGCCGCGTCCAGGGACTTCATCAGCCGGTCCCGCTCCATCTCGTCGAGCGGGACCGGCGTCACGTCCGAGGCCCGTGCCAGCCTGCGGAAGCCGCCCCGGCGGGAGAGCCGGCCGCTGACCCGGACCGGCATTCCGGCCAGGTGGGCGTGGACGGCGATCCGGTAGCCCTCCTCGTCGAGGGCGGCCCGTACGTACGGGACCTCCGCGCCCGACAGCACCCGCAGCCGGACCGTCCCCCCGCCGCCCGACGCCGAGCGCCGCATCCGGACCACGGCACCCGTGAGCCGGACGGCGACGGCCGGCTCGGCCCGGGTGTAGCGGGCTGCGGCCTCGCGCAGCACGGGCAGGTCGCCCGGCGAGAACTCCACCGGCTCGGGCCGTGCCGCGCACCCGGCCGGGGCCCCGGCCGCCGGTGCCCAGGCCAGCGCGATCCGGGCCCCTTCCGAGCCCCGGACCAGGGAGACCAGCGCCTCGGCGAGCTCCCGGCTGACCCCCGCCGCCACGGCGGCGTCGAAGGCCTCCATGCCGCCGGTCGCCCTCTGGTAGTCCACCGCCTCCCGCGCCGCGTGCAGCGCGTGGTGCAGCCGCGTCACCACCCCGCGCCCCCCGGCCACGGGTACGTACGCGGCGAGCCTGCGCCCGCCCGGGGCGGGCCCCACCAGCACCCCGTCCAGGAAGCGCTCGGCCTGTGCGCGGTGGCGCGCGCCGTAGTACCCGGCGCGGGCGCGGTCGGCGAGGGCCCCGGCCAGCAGCAGCCGGCGGGCGGCCGAGCGCAGCCGCTCCTGCGCGGGCCAGGCGGCCTCGCCCTGGAAGCCGTACGGCCCCTGCGGGACCTCCCGCTCCCAGCGGACCTCGTCGCTGGGCACGCTCAGCCCGAGGAGCACCTCCCGCGCGGAGGGCACCCCGCTGCGGGACAGCGCGGTGAGCGCCTCCTCCAGCAGGTCGGCGCAGTCGGGGAAGCCGCGGCTCTCGGGGACGAGCAGGCTGGTCCCGGCGCGGTCCGGCGGGGTCCAGCGCCCGTAGCGGCCCGCCGCTCCGCCGCGGCGCAGCCAGCCGTGCCGGTGCAGCAGCGCCCCGAGGACCTGCGGGTCGACCTGCCCGGGATCGGGGGCGTCCGGGGCGAGTCCGGGGCGGGGCAGCGGTTCGAGGTGCGCTGGGTACCGGTCCATCAGGGTGTCCCTCCCGACCCGACCCGGGTCATGATCTCGCACAGCGCCCGGTCGTCGAAGATCCGCTCGGTGGGGATCCGTACGGTGGTGCGGCGCCGGCCGGTCACGGGGTGACCGGCGAGGTTGGTCCAGTAGCAGCAGTGCCGCAGGTCGAGCCGGTCGTGCCCGGCGCTCAGCCACTGTTCCCGCTGCCGCGGTACGAGCATCACCACGAGGATCTTGTGGACGGCGACCGGTGTCCGTGCCAGCTTCACCAGGTGCTCGTTGTCCAGGGTGAAGCCGAAGCTGGCCCCGGCGGGGCGGGGCGGTACCTGGTAGGTCGCCTTCAGCTGCACCTTGATGGTCACCTCGTCGTCG
Source organism: Streptomyces sp. NPDC033966 (assembly GCF_055575955.1). NCBI lineage: Bacteria > Bacillati > Actinomycetota > Actinomycetes > Kitasatosporales > Streptomycetaceae > Streptomyces > Streptomyces sp. NPDC033966. Next base: position 259,298 of record NZ_JBVIRQ010000008.1, read on the forward strand.
ACGACGTGCTCGGGCGCGCCGTGGCTGACGTGCCAGTCGATGCCGTTGTCGGGGAAGGGCTGGGAGAGCGAGCAGCCGGCCGCGGCCGCTACGGCGTGCAGGTAGCCCACCTGGAGGGTCTCCATGCAGGCGGTGGTGGCGAGTGTGCCGCGCAGCGGTCCGCTCGGCGGATCGCCCTGTCCGTGCAGCACCCCGCCCGGTTCGGGCTGTGTGAGCGCCATGGCCGGCTCCCCATGCCTTCCGGGCCCTGCCGTGAACGGTGAACGGGAATGGGGGGGGTGACGACCGGTCAAGCGTGCGACCCCCCGAGGGAGTTGTCTCCGTACCCGGCCGCCCGCAAACGGCGTACGGGGCAAACAGCCCGGGTATCACGGATTCGGCGGGGGTCGGCGCGTCATGGGGCAGAGGTGCCCGGTGCGGCCCATCCGCCGACCGGGGACGAGGAGTTCGCCATGACACGCTGGTACGAGGGGCCGCTGGCCGCATTCGACACGGAGACCACCGGGGTGGACGTCGAGCAGGACCGGATCGTGTCCGCCGCGCTCGTCGTGCAGGAGTGTGCGGGCGGCCGGGTCCGCTCCACGCGGTGGCTGGTAAATCCCGGGGTTCCGGTGCCGCCGGGCGCCACGGAAGTGCACGGCCTGACCGACGAGCACCTCCAGCGCAACGGCCGGTGGCCGGCGCCGGTGGTGGAGGAGATAGCCCGTGCGCTGGGCGAGCAGCAGGTGGCGGGGCGGCCGGTGGTGGTGATGAACGCGCCGTTCGACCTGACGCTGCTGGACCGGGAGTTGCGCCGGCACCGGGCGTCGACGCTGGCGCGGTACCTGGACAACAGGCCGCTGACGGTGCTGGATCCGCGGGTCCTGGACAAGCACCTGGACCGCTACCGCAAGGGCCGCCGCACGCTGACGGACCTGTGCGCGCACTACGGGATAGAGCTGGAGGGGGCGCACGACGCCTCGGTGGACGCGCAGGCGGCGCTGGAGGTCGTACGGGCGGTCGGGCGCAGGTTCGCGGCGCGGCTGGAGCGGCTGACCCCGGCGGAGCTGCACACGCTCCAGGCGGTGTGGCACGCGGCACAGGCGCGGGGCCTGCAGGCGTGGTTCGCCCGGCAGGGCACTCCGGAGGCGGTGGACCCGCACTGGCCGCTGCGCCCGGAGCTGCCGCAGGCCGCCTGACCGGCGACCGACCGGCCGACCGGCTCGGGGCGGGCCCGGGAGTCCGGGGAGTCCGGGGAAGTGTCAGGAAATGCGGAAGGCCGGTCCGTCATCAGACGGACCGGCCTGTCCCGGTGGGCGATACTGGGATCGAACCAGTGACCCCTTCGGTGTGAACGAAGTGCTCTCCCGCTGAGCTAATCGCCCGGGAACGCACTGAACAATACAAGAGCCTCGGGGCCGGATCAAACCGCTTCCGGCGGAGCGGTCAGCAGGGCGCGCAGGCCGCGCCGCCCGGCCCGCATCATCAGCGCGTGGTTGAGCCGGAACACCGGCCGCCCGGCGAGCGCGAACCTCCGCAGCAGGGCGGCCCGTACCTCGACCTCCTGCTCGTAGACCGCCCGCGTACGGCCGGCGCCGGCCCCTCCCCGGGGGCGTACGGTCCAGCGCGCCCAGCCCTCGATGTCGCCGCTCAGGGCCGCTTCGAGGACGCCGCGCGCGGGGTCGTGGAGCAGGTCGGTGAGGGTGACGCGGATCCCGTACGGGAGGGCCGAGCGGATCAGCGCGGTCCCGGTGCGGTCGTCGATCCGCTCGACCCGGCGGACCTGGGGCCACCAGTCCGGGTAGCGGGCCGGGTCGGCGAGCAGGGAGTAGACGAGCGCGGGCGGGGCGTCGAGGTCCCACACGCTGCGGAAGCGGTAGTGCGTCCAGCGCGGCATGGTTCCAGTCTGGCCCGCCGGGGCGCGGCGGGGCGGGCGTTCTCCCGAGTAGGTACTCAACGTTCATCTGAGTACGCACGCCCATGCCCTGATGGCGTGACGGGCGCCACACTCCGGCTATGGACTCCCCCCTGCCGCCGGCCCACGAGCTGGCGCTCATCGACGGCGAACTCGCCCAACTGGAGGCCCGGCGCGGTTGCTTGCTGGCCCGACGGGACTGGCTGCTGCGCCTCCTTGCGGCGCAGCCGGTGCCGTCGGGGCAGGCGGTGCCGGGGCAGCCGGTGCCGTCGGGGCAGTTCGGGCCGGCCGCGCGGTTCGGGCCGCCCGTGCCCGTCGCCCGCGCGTCGACGCCGAGCGCCCAGAACGTGCTGCTGACGCTGGGCGCGGTGCTGCTGGCGGTGGCCGCGCTGGCGTTCACCCTGGTCAGCTGGGGCTCCCTGGGGATCGGGGGCCGCTCGGCGGTGCTGGCGCTGCTGACGGCGGGGGCGCTCGCGGCGCCCGCCGCGCTGCTGCGGCGCGGGCTGCGGTCGACGGCCGAGGCGGTCGCGGGGGTGGGGCTGCTGCTGACGGTGCTGGACGCGTACGCGGTGCGCGCGGTCGGGCTGTCCGGTGCCGACGGGGTCGCGTACGCGGCGTCGGCGTCGGCGGTACTGGCCGGAGTCTGGGCCGGGTACGGGGCGGCCCTGGGCCGGCTGCGGCTGCCGCTGCTCGCCGCGGTGGGGGCCGCGCAGCTGCCGTTGCCGCTGGCGGCGGCCGCGGCGGGGGCGGGCCCGCTGGGGGTGGGCGCGGCGCTGCTGGCGACGGCGGCGCTGGACGCGGCGGTGGCGTCGGCGGTGGCCCGCCGGGCGGTACGGGTGCCGGCGTGGGTGTGCTCGGGGGTGCTGGGCGGGACGGCGCTGACGGTGGGGCTGGTGCGGTCCCTCGCGGAGCCGGGTGCGGCCTGGCCGGCGCTGCTGCTGGCGGCGGGGGGCCTGCTGGGCGTGGCGGTGGCCTGGCGCGAGCCGCGGGCTTCGGCGGCCGCCCTGGCCGGGGGCCTGGCGGCGGTGTCGGCGGCCGGGGCGCTGGTCCCGGCCGGGGCGGGCTCCGCGGGGTGGGCGGTCGCGGTGCGGGTGGCGGCGGCGCTCGCGCTGTCGGCGGCGGTGGTGCGGGCGGGCTCGGGCGCGGTCCCGGGGCCGGTGCGGCGCGGGTTGCTGCGGGCCGGGGCGGCGGTGGCGGCCCTCGGGGCGCTCGCCGGGCTGACGGCGGTGGTGGTGGCGCTCACGGCCCGGGCCGTGGTGCTGCGCGAGGTGTGGGCCGCGACGGCCCCGCAGCAGGGCGGGCCGGGTGCGGGGCTCGCGGTGGCGCTGCTGCTCGCGGCGCCCGCGCTGTGGCTGCCGGGCGGGGTGCTGCCGCGGCCGGTGGCGGGGGCGGCGGCCGTGGTGTGCGGCTGGGCGGCGCTGTTCGCGGTGCCGATGCGGCCGGGCCTGCCGGCCTGGGCGGTGTTCGCCGCGCAGCTCGGGGTGGTGGCGGCGGCCGGGGTGGCGGCAGCCGGGGTGGGGGCGTCGCGGGCTTCGGCGCGGGCGGTGGCGTTCGCAGCCGGGGGGTGCGCGGCCGTGGGGGCCTTCAGCGTGTCCCTGGCGGCCCTGGACGGCCGGGCGGCCACCTTCGCGGTGTTCGGGCTGCTGGGCGCCTGCTGCGCCCTGGGAGCCGCCCACAGGGCCGCCGCGGTGCCCGTGCGGGCGGGCTGCGCGGTGGGCGCCGTCGGCTACGCGGCCGGGCTGGTGGTGGCGCTGGGCGCGGTGGCGGAGCTGCCCTGGTCCTGGCGGGCGGTGGCGGTGCTGGTCGTCCCGGCGCTGGTGGTGGCGTCGGCGCCCCGGCTGGGCCCGGTGCGGGTCGCGGCGGAGGCGGCGGCGGCCGGGGCGGGGGCGCTGGCGGTGGCCGGGGCTTCGGCTGCGGGTGACGCGCCGGTGCTGGCGCTGGTGCTCGGGCTGGCCGGGGCGGTGTGCGCGGGAGCGGCGCTGCGGGCGGAGCGGCACGCCCTGGGCTGGGCGGCGGGGGCGCTGTTCGTGGCGGCCGCCTGGGTGCGGCTGGCGGCGTGGGGGGTGGCGGTGCCCGAGGCGTACACGCTGCCGGTGTCGGTGCCCGCGCTCGCGGTGGGGCTGCTGCGCCGCCGCCGGGATCCGGGGGCCTCGTCCTGGTCCGCGTACGGGCCGGGGCTGGCGGCGACGCTGCTGCCGAGCCTGGTGGCCGCCTGGGGCGACGCGCACTGGCAGCGGCCGCTGCTGCTGGGGGCGGTGGCGCTGGCCCTCACCCTGGCGGGGGCGCACCGCCGGCTCCGGGCGCCGCTGCTGCTGGGCGGTGCGGTGCTGGCGGCGGTGGCCCTGCACGAGCTGGCCCCGTACGTGGTGCAGGTGGTGGGCGTGCTGCCGCGCTGGCTGCCGCCGGCCCTGGCGGGCCTGCTGCTGCTGGTGGTGGGTGCGACGTACGAGAAGCGGCTGCGTGACGCCCGCCGGCTGCGGGAGGCGATCGGGCGGCTGCGCTGACGGCGGCGGGGACGGGGGTACGACAGAGGCCCGGAGACTCTTCCGAGTCTCCGGGCCTCTGCTCCGGGTGGGCGATACTGGGTTCGAACCAGTGACCCCTTCGGTGTGAACGAAGTGCTCTCCCACTGAGCTAATCGCCCGGACGCACCGCAAACATTACCGCATGTCAGCGGTGCTCCGTGACCACCCTCGGGCGGGCGCCGGACCGGCCGGTCACTGGTCCTTGATGTTCCACGGCAGGGTGAGGCCGTACTTCCACAGGTAGAACCCGATCAGCGCGCCCGCGATGGCGAGGCCGACGCTGGTGAGGATGATGTTGCGGCGCCGCACCTTCGGGTCGAGGGCCTTCTGCGCGGCCTCGGTGACCTTGCGCTTCGTCCAGCGCAGGACGAGGGAGGCCCAGGCGAACTCGGTGGCCCAGATCGCCAGGCCCGCGAAGATCGCGACCCAGCCGGGGCCGGGCAGGACGAGCATCGCGACGCCCGCGCCGATGACGGCGAGGCCGACGACGAAGACGCCGACCTGCCAGCTCAGGTGCAGGCTGCGGTTGGCCTTGATGAAGGCGGGTGCCTTCGACTCGTGCGGCGGCTCTTCGGAGGCCGGCTCGCTGTTGGCGGATTCGTTGGTTCCGCGGTCACTCCCCGTATTCATGGCGCCGAATCTACCGGAGCCGGAAGCACACGTGAATGCCGGTTTGGATCCGCCGTCCGAGGGACCCAGAGGTCCGCAAAACGGTCAGAGGGGTTTACAACGGCACCGTAGGTGGCATGTCGATTTCGCCGACGTGCGAATCCCCGAGCGCACACTGAGCGAAAGGCCCTGGCGCTTATGAACACCACGGTCAGCTGCGAGCTGCACCTGCGCCTCGTTGTGTCGAGCGAGTCCTCACTGCCTGTTCCCGCGGGCCTGCGGTATGACACGGCCGACCCCTACGCCGTGCACGCCACCTTCCACACCGGCGCCGAGGAAACGGTCGAATGGGTGTTCGCCCGCGACCTCCTCGCGGAGGGCCTCCACCGGCCCACCGGTACCGGCGACGTCCGCGTCTGGCCGTCCCGCAGCCACGGTCAGGGCGTCGTCTGCATCGCCCTGAGCTCACCGGAGGGAGAAGCGCTGCTCGAAGCACCCGCCCGAGCCCTCGAGTCGTTCCTCAAGCGGACGGACGCCGCGGTCCCACCCGGGACCGAGCACCGGCACTTCGACCTCGACAAGGAGCTCTCCCACATCCTGGCCGAAAGCTGAGCCAGGCCCCCAGCCCGCCACCGTCCGACTCGGGGCGACGGTGCGGGACGGACAACCACATACGGCAGTGCCGGCGCTGTCCTCGCGGGAGCCACCCGCGGGGGCGGCGCCGGTGTGCTCGGGTACCTTTCCGGCGGTAAGCGCTATTGTCGGCCCCCAGCGGGCGGCAGCGGCCCGCCGCCGCAAGGCCCGGCCCCCAGGGAGCGACCCCCGTGCAGATCCCCCACGACACCCGTCGCGCGCTCGACGTCGTCGTCGCGCTGGTGAACACCGCGGCCGAACCGGAACAGCCCGACGGGCTGTCCGACATCGGGGCGCTGCGCGGCTTCGTCGAGGAGTACGCGATCAGCGACGTGGGCGAGCTGGGCGCCCGCGACCTCGCCGGGGTGCGGGCGGTCCGGGGCAAGTTCGCCCAGGTCTTCGCAGCACCGAACTCCCGTCCGGCCGCCGCACTGATCAACGAGCTCGTGGCCACGGCCGGCACCACCCCGCAGCTCACCGACCACGACGGTTACGACTGGCACGTGCACTACTTCGCGCCGGGCGCCTCGGTGGGCGACCACCTGGCGGCGGACGGCGGGATGGCGCTGGCCTTCATCGTGGTCTCCGGCGAGCAGGAGCGGCTGCGCCGCTGCGAGGCCCCGGACTGCCGGCGGGCCTTCGTGGACCTGTCCCGGAACCGCTCGCGCCGCTACTGCGACAGCCGGACCTGCGGGAACCGGCTGCACGTGGCCGCGTACCGGGCCCGCCGCAAGGAGGCGGACGGCCGGCCCGAGGGCTCAGAGCAGATAGAGGTCGTGCAGGGCGGCGAGCAGCAGCAGGGTCCCGACCACCGCTAGGAAGATCATCAGCGGCGGCTGGGAGAGCGCGAAGAGACACCCGCGCCCTTCGGCCGCGGCGGAGGGCGCCGCGGCCGGGGAGGGCTCGGGAGCCAGAGCGGTGGCGGCCCGGGCGATGGGGGCCTCGGAGGCGGGAGCCGGCGGCTCACCCTGCGATGTGTCGAGCATGTCGGGGCGATGATCGCGCAGCGCGCCCCCGCCCCGCCCTCAACACGCCATGATCGGCGCGGCAGTTCGCCGTCTCTCGTCAGATCAGGTGGTTCCCCGCGGCTTCTCCCCCCGCACGGGCCCGGCATCCGCTACGAGGACCCGGTCGGCCGTGTGTCGGTCGCGGGCCCGGCCGCCGGTGTGCGGGACGGTGGGCGCGGTGGGCGGGCCGTCCGCACGCGACGGCCCCGGGCGCACGCGCGAGAGGCTCCGCATGACCGACAAGGGCACTTCCCCGACCAGCCGGCGGGCCCTCCTGCTGACCGCCGGATCCGCCGGGATCGCCGCGCTGACGGCGTCCTGCGCCCGCCCGGCCACACCCGGCCGGGCCGCACCGGCGCCGTCGGGCGGCGCCACACCGGGCTGCGTACTGGCGGTGACGTCGGGCGCGGGCCCGAACTACGTCGGCCGGGGCCGGACCCGCTCGGACGTCACCGAGGGCCGCGAGGGCGTACCGCTGCGGCTGGAGCTGACGGTGGTGCGCGTGAAGGACGGCTGCCGGCCGCTCGCGGGCGCCGCCGTGGAGATCTGGCAGGCCGACGCGTCGGGCGTGTACTCGGAGGGCAAGGAGAAGTGGCTGCGCGGCGTCCAGGTCACCGACGCCTCCGGCCGCTGCGTCTTCGGGACGATCGTGCCGGGCTGGTACGCGGGGCTGGCGCCGCACATCCACTTCAAGGTCCGGCCCGACGCGCGCTCCGAGACGACCTCGCAGTTCTTCCTGCCCGACGCGTTCCTCAAGGAGGTCTACGGGCGGCAGCCGTACGCGCGCCGCAAGGCCCCCCGCGACCCGAACGGCAACGACGACCGCTACCGGGCCGCCAACGGGAGGATGACCCTGACCCCCGCCCCGGACGGCACCGGCTACCGCGCGGCGTTCACCGTGGGCCTCGCGTAGGGGGTCAGATCCCGTGCTTCTTGAGGATCGCCTCGATGTCGGAGAAGTCGTCCGCCGGGGCCGCAGCGGGGGCCGGCTCGGCGCCCTGGCGGCCTCCCGTGCCCAGGGAGGGGACCGAGGCGCCCGGGGCGACGGCCTCCCGGCCAGGGGCGCCCTTGGCCGCCTTCGGGGCCTTGGGGGCCCTTCCCAGGCCCCGGCGCTCCACGGCCCGGGTGGTCATGAACAGCACCCAGGCCAGCCCCAGCAGGCCGAAGCCGATCCAGACGGTCGGCTTGAAGACCATCCCGGACACCCACTGCACCACGCCGGTCAGCACCAGGCCCACCGGCACCAGCGAGTACGCCGCGATCCGCGTCGCGGCGAGGAAGCGCTTGCGGTACGCGGTCACTGCGGCGATGCCCAGGCCCGCCGCGGACACCGCGGAACAGATGGTCTCGGCGAGCATGCGGTCCTCCGGCGGTCGGCGGTGGTCGGTCTGTCCCTTCCATCCTGCACCGGCCCCCGCCGCGGCGGCCACGTCCGCGGGCCCGTCCACGCGGATCTCCGGGACATCTCGGGGTCGGATCTCCTCCTCAGGGGGTCTGGGAGACTGTCCGCATGACCGATTCCGTGATCCTCGAAGTCTGGTGCGAACTCCAGTGCCCGGACTGCCACAGCGCCCTGGACGACGTGCGGGCCCTGCGGGCCCGCTACGGCGACCGGCTGGACGTCCGGCTCCGGCACTTCCCGCTGGAGAAGCACAAGCACGCCTTCGCCGCCGCGCAGGCCGCCGAGGAGGCCGCGGAACAGGGCCAGGGCTGGCCGTACGCGGAGGCCGTGCTCGCCCGCACCGCCGAACTGGGCGAGCGCGGCGAGGCCGTACTGCTGGACGTGGCGCGCGAACTCGGCCTGGACGCCGAGGAGTTCGACACCGCACTGATCGACGGCCGGCACATCCTGATCGTCGACGCCGACCAGGCCGAGGGCAAGGCCATCGGCGTGACCGGCACCCCGACGTACGTGATCGGCGGCGAGCGCCTGGACGGCGGCAAGAGCCAGGAGGGCCTGCGCGCCCGCATCGAGGAGATCGCGGACCGGCTGCTCGCGGGCGAGACGGCCTAGGACCCGTCCCGCGCCACGGCGGGCGCGCCCGCTTCCGCCGTGGCGGGCTCCCGGCGGCCCGCGAGCCAGGCGGCGATCCGTCGCCTGAACTCGGGGTTGCTCCCGGGGAAGCTCCAGCCCGCGGTCCACTCCAGGTGCCGCAGGACCTCCGCCGAGCGGTACGGGTGGGACACCGCGACCACGTCGACGCCCCTCTCGCCCGTCGAGCAGATGATGTACACGCTGCTGTCGAGCGCCATCATGCCGAAGCCCGGGTGGCCCGCGTGGACGCCGAGGAAGGCGGAACCCGCGCCCCGGCCCATCACGTCCCAGCGCTCCAGCAGCCGCACCCGCGTCCAGAGCGACGGCGGCGCCGCGCCCTCGTGCATGTGGTGCAGCGCGGCGCGGTGCGTCCGGGTGCCCTGCGGGAGCATGACGAGGAACTCGCGCCGGTGGTCGAAGAGGCCCGTGGAGACGGCGAGCTCGTACCACTCCTCGTTGAGCCGCTCCACGAGCCGCGGGGTGTCGTACGGGAGGGAGAAGTACCCGGCGACGTCCTCGGCCCCGTACGAGCCGACGAACGGCATCACACCGTCCGGCACGGCGTCCGGGATCACTTCCAGACCGGCCCGCCGCAGCGGCCGGTACACCTTGCGCTCACGCTCCCTGACACCCATGGGCCACCAGGCTAGATGAGCTCCTTGCCGTAGTTGAGGCCGGTCGGCCGGTACCCGAGGGACTCGTACAGGCGCAGGGCCGGGGTGTTGGCGGTGAACACGTGCAGCGCCAGCACCCGGTGGCCGGCGGCGATGGCCGTGCGCTCCGCGAGCAGCATCAGGTCGCGGCCGTATCCGCGCCCGCGGTGCTCCTCGGCGACGGCGACGTCGTAGACGTACGAGCCCTCCCCGGCCGCCGCCACCCATACGTGGCCGACGGGGGTGCCCGCCGCCTCCAGGACGGCGAAGGTGACCCCGGGGGTGGCGAGTCCCCGCGGGAGCTGCGCGTCGTGGTCGGCCCGCGATTTGGCCCGGGCCGCCTCCTCCGGCATCCCCCGGGCGGCCCAGCTCGCCGCGTAGCCGGCGCGGGCCCGTACGTTCCAGGCCTCGTACTCGGCCTCGGTCATGGGCCGGCCCTGGACCCCCTCGGAGAGCGCCGGCGGGGCGGCCGGGAGCTCCTTGGCCATGTTGCGGCCGGACTCGGTGTAGCCGAGGGCGGCCGCGAGCCGGAGCCCGCCCGGGGAGGCGGCCGGGACCGAGATCCTCACCCGGCGGCAGCCCCAGCCGCGCAGCACCTCCTCGGCGGCGAGCGCCGCGACGGTGGCGCGGCCGCGGCGGCGGTCCGGCTCGTCGATGGCCAGGTCCCGGATCTCCCCCACCGTCGGCCCGAAGGGCGTGTCGGCGGCGATCAGCAGCGCCCCGACGCGCCTGCTGTTGACGCGGACCTCGTACGGGCGCGAGCGCGCGCCGGAGTCGCTCTGCTGAAGCGGCCCGCTCGGCCGCAGGGTGGTGGTCATCGTCGTGTTCTACCCGCCCCGCGCCGCCGTGACCACGGGGCGTGGGGCGCTCGGCGGGATGCTCAGGGGTCGATGTCGGACGCGGCGCGCTCGTCGAAGACGCGCATGGCCTTGGCCGTGACGGGGCCGGGGGTGCCGGTCAGGACGCGCCCGTCGACGCGGTGGACGGCCTGTACGTCGCGCAGGGTGGAGGTCAGGAAGACCTCCTCGGCGCGCTCCAGGACGTCGAAGGGCAGGTCGGTCTCCTTCGCGCCGGTCCATTCGACGGCCAGTGCGCGGGTGATGCCCGCGAGGCAGCCCGAGGCGACGGGCGGGGTGTGGAGCTCGCCGTCGAGGACGACGAAGACGTTGGAGCCGGTGCCCTCGCAGAGCTGTCCGACGGTGTTGGCGAAGAGGGCCTCGGAGGCTCCCGCCCGGTTGGCCCGGTCGAGGGCGACCACGTTCTCGGCGTAGGAGGTGGTCTTGAGGCCGGTCAGCGGGGAGCGCTCGTTGCGGACCCACGGAACGGTGATCACGGCGGTGGTGTCGGGGCGGCGGGTGGTCTCGCCGAGGGCGACGACGAGGGTGGGTCCGGAATCGCCTCGGTCGGAGCCGAGCGGGGACGGTCCGCCCGTGTAGGTGATCCGGAGCCGGCCGAGCGGGACGGGGTTGGCCTCCAGCACGGCGGCGCAGGCGCGGCGGACCTCGTCGAGGTCGGGGTCCGGCAGGCCCAGGCCGCGCGCCGAGCGGGTCAGCCGCTCCAGGTGGCGGGTGAGCGCGAAGAGGGTGCCGTCCTGGGCCTTGAGCGTCTCGAAGACCCCGTCGCCCACGGTCAGCCCGTGGTCCAGTACAGACACCCTCGCGTCATCGGCGTCGCGCAGCGTGCCGTCGAGCCAGATCCTCACCGTACGGTTCCTCCACTCAGGTCGTGCGTCGTCTCGTGTGCGCCGGGCAGGGGCCCGCCGGAGGCCAGTGCGACCAGCCGGGCGGCCTTCAGCTCGGTCTCGGCCCATTCCCGTTCGGGGTCGGAGCCCCAGGTGATCCCGGCGCCGGTGCCGAAGCTGAGGCGGGGGCCGCCGGGTGCCTCGCGGTCGATCCAGAAGGTGCGGATGCCCACGGCGAGCGCGGCGGTGCCGCGGTCGGCGTCGACCCAGCCGATGCCCCCACAGTAGGGGCCGCGGGGGGCGGTCTCCAGCTCTTCGATGATCCGCAGGGCGGAGGACTTGGGGGCGCCGGTGACCGAGCCGGGCGGGAAGGTGGCGGCGAGCAGCTCGGGCCAGCCGGCGTCCTCGGCAAGTTCGCCGCTGACGGTGGAGACGAGGTGGACGAGGCCGGGGTGCTCCTCCAGGGCGCACAGCTCGGGGACGGCGACGGAGCCGGTGGAGCAGACGCGGCCGAGGTCGTTGCGCACGAGGTCCACGATCATCACGTTCTCGGCGTGGTCCTTGGGCAGCAGGTCGGCGGCGGTGCGGCCGGTGCCCTTGATGGGGCCGGACTCGATGTGGCGGCCGTCGCGGCTCAGGAAGAGCTCGGGGGAGGCGGTGGCGATCTCGACGCCGTGAGCCCTGAGCCGAATCGTTCCTGCATAGGGCGCGGGATTGCCGCGCGCGAGGAGCGAGGTCAGGGCGTCCACGTCGGTGGCGGCGGGGTCCGGCAGGGGCGCGGACATCACGCGGCAGAGATTGGCCTGGTAGACCTCCCCCGCCGCGATGTACTCGCGGATCCGCCGGACGCCCGCGACGTACGCGGAGCGGTCGAGCGAGGAGGACCACCGGTCGGCGGCCGGTCCGCGCCAGGCCCCGGGCACGGGCGCGGGTACGGGGTCGGGGCGTATGTCTCCGAAGCGCGCGCAGACCAGCCGGCCTTCGAAGTCTGCGGTCACCGCCCAGAACCCGGTGGAGTCGAGGGCCGAGGGGTCGCTGGTGACATCTCGGAGGTCGGTCGCGAGAAGGCCGCCGAAGCGGGCCAGGGGAGGCAGGTCGTGCACGGCTGCGAGTCTATGACCGGTGACGCGATGGCGCCGGTGAGGTGACCGACGGGTGACCTCCGGTGATCGGGTGGCAGCACGCTGCGGAAACGCGTTTTTGAGCTGGCCCGGGAATCCGCTAGAGTTCAACACGTCGCCAGGGAGCGCCGGGAAAAACACCGGAGCGAACACGGTGACACTGCGGACGTAGCTCAGTTGGTAGAGCACCACCTTGCCAAGGTGGATGTCGCGAGTTCGAGTCTCGTCGTCCGCTCTGAGTGGGGGATCTTCCCGAGAACCCCTGCACACTCCGAGGTGGAGTGGCCGAGAGGCGAGGCAACGGCCTGCAAAGCCGTCTACACGGGTTCAAATCCCGTCTCCACCTCCAAGGACGATTAGCTCAGCGGGAGAGCGCTTCCCTGACACGGAAGAGGTCACTGGTTCAATCCCAGTATCGTCCACTGGTCCGCAAGGACCTGATCCGCAAGGATCCCCGCGCGATTAGCTCAGCGGGAGAGCGCTTCCCTGACACGGAAGAGGTCACTGGTTCAATCCCAGTATCGCGCACGCAACACCCGCAACACCTTGTTCACCTGCGGTTCCTTACCGCAGCCCGCGCGATTAGCTCAGCGGGAGAGCGCTTCCCTGACACGGAAGAGGTCACTGGTTCAATCCCAGTATCGCGCACCGCACCGGAAGCCCCGGCCGTCATCACGGCCGGGGCTTCCGCGTTGTCCGGCACCGGGACAGGAACGGGCACGCGAAAAAGGGTGCTGCCCGTCCGACTCCCCAGTCGTACGGGCAGCACCCTTCACCTGCCGTCCGTCGCTCCCCCGTCCCCACGGGGTGCGACAGGCCGATGCCCGGCCCGGACCGCTCTTCCGGGCCCGGGGCGCCGCTCAGCGCCCCAGCATCACGCCCACGGACGACGCCTGCGCCGCCACCTGCTCGAAGCCTCCGAAAAGGAAGAGCAGGAGGGCGGCCAGGGGAAGGACCATGGCCGCGGCCACCAGCGGGTGGCGCGTACCGGACTCATGGCCGTTGAACGCGAATGCCTTGCGTCCCTGCCGTGCGATGTCCGCCATGATCCTCTCCCTGTCGTTTGGCAGCGGCGGGCTTGTGACCTCGGGGGACGAGTGCGCCACCCGCCGCTTGTCTTCAACACTAGGCGGCCCGAAGGCTCCTGACCTCATGCCCTCGTACCCCTTGCCGGGCCTCCAGGAGGATGACGAGGCCGGCCCCGGCGTACTCCCCTGGGTGGAGATCCCTCCCCGGTGATGGGGGTCTTCCCGGAGGGGGCTATCGGAGCGTAGTGACTTCGCTCACTTCCGTCACTCCCCGCACACGTATGTCCCCTTGCGGGGCGTTGACGACCCCGCCCGCCGGGACGGGCCGATCCCCCTCGGAGCCGGCCCGTCCGGGGAGCGGTGCGGGCGCCAATACCCTTGACCCGAGGGCGGTTTGGGCCGGGGACCCGGACTCGGGGGCCGGACGGGGGCGGAACCTGTCGCACCCTCAAGTGGCCTGCCCCGCACTGACAATCGAATCTCCCCGGGAGGGCGCGGCCTCTGAGCGCTCGTGCCGGATGGTCCGTAAGCTGTGCCAGGTCAGCAGGACGACCGTCAGCGGGGTGGACATGGCGATGATGCGGCTCCGGCGCGAGGACCCGCGTGTCGTCGGCTCGTTCAGACTGCACCGGCGGCTCGGCGCCGGCGGTATGGGCGTGGTCTACCTCGGGTCGGACCGGCGCGGCCAGCGCGTGGCCCTCAAGGTGATCCGGCCCGACCTGGCCGAGGACCAGGAGTTCCGCTCCCGGTTCGCGCGAGAGGTGTCCGCCGCCCGGCGGATCCGCGGCGGCTGCACGGCACGGCTGGTGGCCGCCGATCTGGACGCGGAGCGCCCCTGGTTCGCCACCCAGTACGTGCCCGGCCCCTCGCTGCACGACAAGGTCGCCGAGGAAGGGCCCCTGACGGCCGCGCAGATCGCCGCGATCGGGGCCGCGCTCTCCGAGGGCCTGGTCGCCGTGCACGAGGCGGGGGTGGTCCACCGGGACCTGAAGCCCTCGAACATCCTGCTCTCCCCCAAGGGCCCCCGGATCATCGACTTCGGCATCGCCTGGGCCACCGGGGCCAGCACCCTCACCCACGTGGGCACCGCCGTCGGCTCCCCCGGCTTCCTCGCGCCCGAGCAGGTGCGCGGCGCCGCCGTCACCCCGGCCACGGACGTGTTCGCGCTCGGCGCCACCCTCGCCTACGCGGCCACCGCCGACTCGCCCTTCGGGCACGGCAGTTCCGAGGTGATGCTGTACCGCGTGGTGCACGAGGAGCCGCACCTGGTCGGGGTCCCGGACGCGCTCGCGCCGCTGGTACGGGCCTGCCTGGCCAAGGACCCCGAGGAACGGCCGACCACGCTCCAGCTGTCGATGCGGCTGAAGGAGATCGCCGCCCGCGAGGCGCAGGGGCTGGGCGACGTGCGTCCGCCGGCGCAGCGGGCCCGCGTGGAGCGGCCCGCGGCGCGGCCCGACGGGCGGGGCCCGGGCCAGGCGGACCGCAGCACGGAGCGGCGTACCGGTGGCGCGACCCCCGTCGCCAGGCCGCAGGGCCCCCACAGCGGGCCCCAGTCGCGGCCCTCGTCGTCCCGCAACCCCGGATCCACCGCCGGGCGTACGGGGGGCCGCCCCGGCCCGCGTACGACCGGCACCGGGCGCCGCCCGTCGCGGCCGGACCCGAAGCTGCTGCGGCAGCGGCTGATCGTGTTCGTCGTGGTCACCTTGATCGTGGCCCTGGGCATCGCCCTCGCGCAGCGGCTCTGAGCCGAGGGGTCTGCGCCGGGACCTGCACGGGATACCTCGAAGGGGGTGCCCCGCCTCGTCGGCGGGGCACCCCCTTCGGTCCTTCGGTACGTTCCGGCGGCTACCGGCTACCGGCTACGCGCGGCCGCTGCCGGCCACCGCGTAGAAGGCGACGGCCGCCGCCGCGCCCACGTTCAGCGAGTCCACTCCGTGCGCCATGGGGATGCGCACCCACTCGTCGGCGGCGACCAGCGCCTGCGTGGACAGCCCGTCGCCCTCCGCGCCCAGCATCAGCGCGACCCGGTCCAGGGTCTGCGGGGCGGCCACGTCGATCGGCGAGGCCTTCTCGTGCGGGGTGAGGGCGAGGAGCTTGAAGCCCGCCTCCCGCACCGTGTCGAGGCTCTTGGGCCACGCCTCCAGGCGGGCGTAGGGGACGGAGAACACCGCGCCCATCGACACCTTCACCGAGCGCCGGTACAGCGGGTCCGCGCAGTCGGGCGACAGCAGCACCGCGTCCATGCCGAGGGCGGCGGCGCTGCGGAAGATGGCCCCGATGTTGGTGTGGTCGTTGACGGCCTCCATGACGGCCACCCGGCGCGCCGAGGCCAGCAGTTCCTGGGCCGTGGGCAGCGGCTTGCGCTGCATCGAGGCGAGCGCGCCGCGGTGCACGTGGTAGCCGGTGACCCGCTCGGCGAGGTCCGGGCTGACCGCGTAGACCGGGGCGGGGAGCTCGTCGATGACGTCGCGCATGACGTCGACCCACTTGGCCGAGAGCAGCATCGAGCGCATCTCGTACCCGGCGTCCTTGGCCCGCCGGATGACCTTCTCGCCCTCGGCGATGAACAGGCCCTCGGCGGGCTCGCGGCGGCGCCGCAGCTCGACGTCGGTCAGGCCCGTGTAGTCGCGCAGGCGCGGGTCGTCGGGGTCTTCGATGGTGATGAGATCAGCCACAGGGTGATACTGCCTTGTCCTGGGTGCGGTGCCAACGGCCTGTCAGGCGCCGGCGAGGGGTGCGTTGACGCGGACGACGTCGCCGATCACGATGACGGCGGGCGGGCGGACCTCCTGCGCCTTGACCGTCTCGCCGACGGTCGCGAGGGTGGCGTCCACCCGGCGCTGGGTGGCGGTGGTGCCCTCCTGGACGACCGCCACGGGGGTGTCGGCGGAGCGGCCGTGACGGACCAGGGCCTCGGCGATCAGACCGATCTTGTCGACGCCCATGAGGATGACGATCGTGCCGGTGAGCTTGGCGAGGGCCGCCCAGTCGACGAGGGAACGCGGGTCGTCCGGTCCGACGTGACCGCTGACCACGGTGAACTCGTGCGCCACCCCGCGGTGGGTGACGGGAATGCCGGCGGCGCTCGGCACCGAGATGGAGCTGGAGATGCCGGGCACGACGGTGCAGGCGATCCCCTCGGCGGCGAGGGCCTGGAGCTCCTCCATGCCGCGCCCGAAGACGTACGGGTCCCCGCCCTTGAGCCGGACCACGGCCTTGCCGGCCTTGGCGTGCTCGATCAGGGCGTTGTTGATGGCCTCCTGGGCCATGAAACGGCCGTACGGGATCTTCGCGGCGTCGATGACCTCGACGTGCGGCGGGAGCTCGTCGAGCAGGTCCCGGGGGCCGAGCCGGTCGGCGATGACCACGTCGGCCTCGGCGAGCAGGCGGCGGCCGCGCACGGTGATCAGGTCCGGGTCGCCGGGCCCGCCGCCGACGAGGGCGACACCGGGGACGCGGGGGCGGGCGGCGGTCAGCGAGCCGTCGCGCAGCCCCTCGACGACCGCGTCGCGCACGGCGGCGGAGCGGCGCGGGTCGTTGCCGCTGAGCACGGCGACGGTCACGCCCTCCACCCGGCCGGTCGCCGGGGTCCAGGCGGTGGCGGCGTCGGCGTCGTCGGCGCGCACGCACCAGACCCGGCGGCTCTCGGCCTCGGCGGAGGCGGCGTCGTTGGCGGCCCGGTCCCGGGTCGCGATCAGCGCGTACCAGGCACCGTCGAGGTCGCCGTCCTGGTAGCGGCGGCGCTCCCAGCGGATCTCGCCGGTCTCCGCCATCGCGTCCACGGAGGGGGTCGCGGAGGGGGAGATCAGCAGCACGTCGGCACCGGCCGCGACGAGCGCGGGCAGCCGGCGCTGGGCGACCTGCCCGCCGCCGATGACGACGACGCGGCGCCCTGCCAGACGGAGTCCTACGGGGTAGGCGGGGTGTGCCGGGTTTGCCATGGCGGTTGCGGCTCCTGATGCGGCGGGGTGTGGACGGCGGTGGCCGCTGCTGCGCTGGAGCGGCTGGTCGGGCACGCGGTGCGGGGCGCCCGTCCGGGACCACGATACGACCCATCGGCGCTGGTGGTACCTGCGGGGGCGAACTTCGGCGAGGGGTCGGGGGACGGTTTTGCGCCGGGTGGCGGGGCGGGGGTTCCGGCGGGGCGGAGGTATCCCGTACACCGGAACTCGCGGTGACGGGATCCCGGTGGACCGGATCGGAGAGGGCACGGGGGTTTCCCGTCAGTCCCATCGTCCTTCCGCGTCGCGCCGGGCTGTCAAGAGCGCTCCTTCGTCGCGTCGCTGCGCGATGTCGCTCCGCTCCACTCCTGACAGCCCGTCCCGCCCCGGAAAAACGAAGACTGCCGGGAAACCCCCGAAGGAACGGTCACGGGGCAGGAGAGGAAGCGCGGCCGTGTCAGGGACGAGGCGACGGGGCCGGACGCCGGCCGACCGGGCATCCGGGCCCTGTGATCCCCGGCCCAGGGCCGGGGCGCGACCACGCGCACGAGAGGCCGACCAGAGCGACCTGCGGAGCCCCCAGCCGCACCAGATCGCTACGCGCTCCTCATATCTCAGCGTCCGACGGCCGTCCGGGGCTGATACCTGCACCAAAAGACGACCAGAGAGGCCCCCCGGCACGACAGGCGCGTCGGATCGCTACGCGCTCCCCCGTTCTCGGCGTCTGACTGCCGTCCTGGGCTGGTCGTCGGCGGGTTGGACGTTGCCGACGGCGGTCGTGAACTCCCGGCCGGACGCGCCACGGATGTACGCGAGTTCCATCCAGCGCTCGTAGGCGACGGAGTCGGAGACGTTCTCGTTGATCACGGCCATCAGCTCCCCCTCGGTGCCGGAGGCGATGTCACGCACCCGACGACGGAGGAGGCGGTGAGGGACGTACTCGTACTGCTCACTCATGGGGCGGCTCCTCGAACGAGTCGAGGAACCGCTCCCAACCACGACGCGCGCGGTCGAGAAGGTCCTGGCTGGGCACGGGCAGGACCTGCGCCCTACAGACGAGAGTGTCGCAATCGAGCGGGCGACTAACGCTGTCGGGCACGGTCCGGCACTGACCATTGCGTTTCTGTGGGGACACTGCACCTCTCCACTGTCTGTGTCTGGCGGCGGTGACCAGTCAACTGCCCTACGCGTTTGGATGGATGGGCCAGGAGGCGTGGCCATTCCGGGGACATGGCCACGTTTTATGGCCGGGGGACGGGAATGACGACCAGGAACGAGAGCAACGGAGTAGAGCCCATTGGGCAACTGCTTCGGCGACTACGGACGGCGAGCGGACGGACCCAGGAGGGGCTGGCGACAGACCTCTCGGCGCGGCGGGGATATCCCCTGGAGCAGGCTGCGGTGTCGAGATGGGAGACCCAAGAGCGTCTTCCGGACCCCGCGTCGCGGGCGCTGCTGGCTGCGGAGTTCGGCGTGCCCGAGGAGGAGCTGTGCCGTGCCGTTGCCTTGGCCCGGCGGCTTCGCCGACTGGAGCAGCAGACCGGTCAGGAGAACGATGTGAATCGCCGAGGATTCATGGCAGGCGCTGGGATCGCCGCCATACAACCGTCGTCGTTGCTGGCGTCCGGGCGGAGGATCGGCGCCGACGTGCCAGAACAGCTCAGCCAGAGGACGGCGCGGCTCAGGCGACTGGACGATTTCGTGGGTGGTGGTGACACCTACCGCATGTACGTACGCGAGCTGGAGGGCACGACCCGACTGGCCGACGAAGGCGTCTACTCCGAAGCCACCGGGCTCGCCCTTCGGGGAATCATCGCCGAACAGGCCCAGCTCGCCGGCTGGGCAGCGTACGACGCCGGTCAATACGGAGAGGCCCGTAGCCGCTACATGACTGCCTTGGCGGCGTCCCGCGCAGCGGAGGACACAGCGCTGGAAGGCAACTCGCTGGCCTTTCTCGCGTACCTGGAATGGACCGTGGGCGGGAGCGCCGGGGTCACATTCGCGACGGGCCGCCTACGAGGCACTCGGCACGGACGCAGCACCAGCAGTGCGGGCTCTACTGGCGGACAGGCTGGCGTGGCAGCACGCGACTTCCGGCAACGACCGGGAAGCGGACTACTTCCTCAAGGCTGCAGCGGAAGCCGTTAACAGGGAGAGCGGCGAGATCGCGCCGGACTGGGCCTACTGGGTGGACCGCGACGAGATCGCGATCATGACGGGGCGGTGCTGGGCAGAGCTGCATCGTCCGCTGCGCGCCATCCCGGCGCTGGAAGACGCCCTCAGCCGGTATGACGACACCCGGGCACGCGACAAGGCGTTGTACCTCTCCTGGCTCGCGTCGGCCTACCTCGACGCGGGCGAGGTCGAGCACGCGGCCGCGATCACGAGCCGGGTATTCGACCTCTCCGAGGGCCTCGCTTCGGTCAGACCGGTGGCGCGGGCACACACGATGGTCAAGCGGCTGGCACCCCACCGCGCCCTCGCCCCGGTCAGCGTTCTGCTGGAGCGTCTGAAGGTCTAGCGTGTGGCGCGGGTGATCCAATCCAGGTACTCGGTACGACCGGCATCGATCCCGATCGCGATGACCTCAGGCGAGTCATACGGATGGCTGCCCACGAGGTGGCTTTCGATGGCCTCCCGCCGGTCTTCGGTCGTGCGGAACGTCACCTGGTACTCGGTCCCCTCGCAGAGCTCGCCGAGATGCCGATACGTGGTCTCAATCGGTCCGGTCACCTGCCCGGAGGCAGCGAGCCCCGCCTCCACCGCCGACCGCGACAATTTTCGCGCGGCGTCGTGGGTGTCCACGGTGGTAATCACGATCAAGAAGTCAGCCATATCGGCAACGTACCTGTTCTTCAGGGCGCAGATCCGTTGAACTCGGCGATGCAGCCGGGGAGTTCGATGAGGCTGTCGACCCTGAAGGTCGGCAGCTCCACTGCCTCGGGCGTCTCCCATTGGATGGTGGCCCACGGCCCCCGCCGAATCAGGGCGCTCTGCATCCCTGCGGCAGCAGCAGGCCGCAGGTCGTTGTCGACCCGGTCGCCGACGTAAAGGATCTCCTCCGGGGCGAACGGCACGA
Source organism: Streptomyces sp. NPDC033966 (assembly GCF_055575955.1). Taxonomy (NCBI): domain Bacteria; kingdom Bacillati; phylum Actinomycetota; class Actinomycetes; order Kitasatosporales; family Streptomycetaceae; genus Streptomyces; species Streptomyces sp. NPDC033966. The sequence goes on from NZ_JBVIRQ010000008.1 coordinate 279,504, forward strand.
CCTTGGCAACGCGCACGAAGAACTCAGGGTCGGGCTTGCTCGCTCCCCAGTCGTCCGAGGTGCCGATCAGATCCACGTCCGAGGCGAAAAGCTCCCTCAGGATCCCACCAGCCCGAACGGTCTGGTTGCCGGCGATGCCCAGCCACAAGCCGTCAGACCGCAGCTGCGCCAGCGCGGGCCGGACATCCACGTACAGATCACCCTCGCCGAACTGCTCGGGCTGCCCCGCAGCCGCACGGGCCTCACGCTGCTCATAGAGGTCGAACCCCGGCCGGAAGGTCTGGAACGTCTCCCGATAATCACGCCCCTGGGCAATAACGGCACCGAACATCGCGGCGAACGTATGACGCGGCACCCCGAGCCAGTCGGCCCAGGTCCCGTACTCCCGCGTCTCGTCCACCAGGCACTCGCCCACGTCGAAAACCACAGCGCGAATCGTCATACGGGCACCCTAGCCCTGAGCCAGATCTAGATCCCTGGAATCCGCCGACCCTCTGCGAGCCCTAGCATCAGGGCATGCCCTCTGAGCGGGAAGTTCGTTTCCGGTCCCTCGACGGTACGAAGTTGGCCGGGACGGTGACATCGCCGTCCGAGGCGGAGCCGGCATGGCTGGCGGTGCTGGCACACGGCGCCGGTGTGACGAGGGAAGAAGGCGGCTTCTTCAGCCGGCTGGCCAAGGGCCTGGCAGCAGTTGGCGTGGTGTCCCTGAGATTCGATCTGCGTGCGCACGGGGCAAGCAAAAGCCGGCCCCAGGACATCACCATCGCCGGGATCGCCAACGACATCCGGGCGGCCGGAGACCAGATTCGCAAGGAGACGGGGCTGGCCGACCCCCCACACGTGATCGCGGCATCCTTCTCGGGTGGGGCGGCCGCCCTGCACGCCGGGCGGAGGCCACAGGACGTAGGACGGCTGGTGCTTTTGAATCCTCGGCTGGACTACCGGGACCGCTACGTGGACAGCCGCCCCTACTTCGACGGCGGCTACATCTCGACCACCGCAGCCAACGACCTGGACGAGCGCGGCTTCACCGAGAAGTCGCCGTTCGAGCTGGGCCGGGCCCTCCACAACGAAGTCTTCTACCTGGAGCCAGAGGTCTACCTGAAGGCAGTCCGTGCACCTGTCCTCCTCGTGCACGGCACGGAGGACACCTTCGTCCCTGTGGAATCATGCCGCCGGTATCTCCCGTTCTTCCCGGCGGCCGAACTGCTGGAACTGGGCGGCGCCCAGCACGGCTTCGCAGTCCACGACGATCCCGGGTACGCCGATCCGCAGACGCAGATCTGGCAAGCCCAGGTCATAGACCGAGTAAGCCGATTCCTGTCCTCCTAGGTCAGGTTCACCTGCGGCAGGCACGGCCGGCTGGCCAGCTCCAGGGTGGGCCGGTCCTGCAACGGGTTCGGAGGCCACCGTCAGATCCAGTGGGTCATCAGGGTGCGGGTCTTGGGAGCGAGATGGGGCGCAACAAGCTGCCAGACGGACCGCAGACGCTGAGACGCGAGGAGCGCGTAGCGACCTGCTGCGCCTGCGTGCTTCGCAGAGGCCTCTGGTCAACCTCTCGTGCGGGTAGCCGCGCCCCCGGCCCGGAATCGCGGATATGGGGCCCGGATGCCCGGCATGCCGGCGCCCGGCCCCTCGCCTCATCGCTGAGAACCCGCCCCTCCCCCTCTGGACCGTGCCGTTCTTTTGGGGGCTTCCCGGCAGTCCTTGTCTTTCCGGGGCGGGTCGGTCGGTCAAGGGTCGCCGAAGGCGATCGCGCAGCGACGCGACCGAAGGGAGCGCCCTTGACAGGCCGGCCCGAACCGGAAGGACGATGGGACTGACGGGAAACCCCCCAACCAGCTGCGAGACCGCCCAAGGGGCTACCGCCCCCACCCCACCGGCCCGCAGACGAGGGGGCGGGTGGGCAGCCACCGACCCGCCCCCACCCCCTCGAGGGGGAGATGGCGGGCCCGAGCCGACACGCGGCAGGGCCGGACACCCTGCGGTGTCCGGCCCTGGTCAGCGTGGAACTGCGTACCCGCTACTTCTCCGTCACGCCCGCCGCGTCGAACGTGGCCACCTCGTGCATCGCGCGGGCCGCGCTCTGGACCAGGGGGAGGGCCAGGAGGGCGCCGGTGCCTTCGCCGAGGCGGAGGTCCAGGTCGACCAGGGGGCGCAGGCCGAGCTTGTTCAGCGCCGCCACGTGGCCCGGTTCCGCGCTGCGGTGGCCCGCGATGCAGGCCGACAGGGCTTCGGGGGCGATGGCGCGGGCCACCAGGGCGGCCGCGCCGGCGCTCACGCCGTCCAGGATGACCGGCGTGCGCAGGGAGGCGCCGCCGAGGAGCAGGCCGACGATCGCGGCGTGCTCCAGGCCGCCGATGGCCGCCAGGACGCCGATCGGGTCGTTCGGGTCGGGCTGGTGGAGCTCCAGGGCGCGCCGGACGACGTCGACCTTCCGGGCGTGCGTCTCGTCGTTGATGCCCGTGCCCCGGCCGGTGACCTCGGACGGGTCGACCCCGGTGAACACGGAGATCAGGGCCGCCGACACGGTCGTGTTCGCGATGCCCATCTCGCCCGTCAGCAGCGCCTTGTTGCCCGCCGCGACGAGGTCGCGCGCCGTCTCGATGCCGACCTCGATGGCCGCGATGGCCTCCTCGCGGGACATCGCGGGGCCGACCGACAGGTCGTCCGTGCCCGGGCGGACCTTGCGCGGGAGCAGGCCGGGGGTGGCGGGGAGGTCGCCGGCCACGCCGACGTCGATGACGCAGACCTCGGCGCCGACCTGGTTGGCGAAGGCGTTGCAGACGGCCCCGCCGCCCAGGAAGTTGGCCACCATCTGCGTGGTGACCTCCTGGGGCCAAGGGGTGACGCCCTGGGCGTGGACACCGTGGTCACCGGCGAAGATCGCGACGGCGGCCGGCTCCGGGATCGGCGGCGGGCAGACCCGCGACAGGCCGGACAGCTGCGCGGAGATGATCTCCAGCATGCCGAGCGCGCCCGCCGGCTTCGTCATGCGCTTCTGCCGCTCCCAGGCCTCGCCGAGCGCCTTCGCGTCGAGCGGGCGGATGCCGGCGACGGTCTCGGAGAGCAGGTCGTGCGGGGCTTCGCCGGGCAGGGCGCGGCGGCCGTACGTCTCCTCGTGGACGACCCAGGCCAGCGGGCGGCGCTGGGACCAGCCCGCCTGCATCAGCTCCGGCTCCTCGGGGAACTCGTCGACGTAGCCGACGCACAGGTACGCGACGACCTCCAGGTGCTCGGGGAGACCCAGCGCGCGGACCATCTCGCGCTCGTCGAAGAAGCTGACCCAGCCGACGCCGAGGCCTTCGGCGCGGGCGGCGAGCCAGAGGTTCTCGACGGCGAGGGCGGAGGAGTACGGGGCCATCTGCGGCTGGGTGTGCCGGCCGAGGGTGTGGCGGCCGCCGCGGGTGGGGTCGGCGGTGACGACGATGTTCACCGGGGTGTCGAGGATGGCCTCGATCTTCAGTTCCTTGAACTGCTTGGCCCGGCCCTTGGGCAGCGACTTGGCGTAGGCCTCGCGCTGCTTCTGGGCGAGCTCGTGCATCGTCCGGCGGGTCTCGGCGGAGCGGATGACGACGAAGTCCCAGGGCTGCGAGTGGCCGACGCTGGGCGCGGTGTGGGCCGCCTCCAGGACGCGCAGCAGCACCTCGTGCGGGATGGGGTCGGTGCGGAAGCCCTTGCGGATGTCGCGGCGCTCGCGCATCACGCGCAGGACGGCCTCGCGCTCCGCGTCGGCGTACCCGGGGGCCGGCTCGCCGACGGGCTCCGCCGGGGCGGGCTCGACGGCTTCGGCTTCGGCTTCGGCCGGGGCGGGCTCGGCCGCGTCCGCGTCCGCGACGGCCGGCTCGGCGGCTTCGGCGGGCTGCACGGGCTCGGGCTGCGCCTCGGCGGTGGGCTCCGGCGCGGCTTCGGCGGGCGCCTCGGCCTGGACCACCGTTTCTGCGGGGCCCGGCTCGGCGGCGACGGCGGCCACGGCGGCGGGCGCCTCGGCGGGCTCGGCGGCCTGCGCGGGCTCGGCCGGGGTCTGCGGGGCCTCGGGCGCGGCTTCGGCGGCGGTTGCGGCCTCCGGGGCCGGCGGCGCGGCCTCGGCCGGGATGCCGGCGGGGGCGGGAACGGCGGCCTCGGCCGCCTCGGGGGCTGCGGCAGCCTCGGCGGCGGGAACGGCCGTCGGGGCCTCCTCGGCGGCGGGAGCGGCCTCCGGGGCGGCCTCCGGCGCGGGCTGGGCAACGGCGGCGGCCACGACGGGGGCGGGGGCGAGCGGCTCGGCCGTCCACGGGGTACCGGCCTGCGGCGGGACCTCACCGGGCTGCGGCGCGGCGGGACCCAGGTCCAGGTACTCCGGGCCGGGGGCGGCGGCCGGGTCGGCCGGCGCGGCTTCGGGGGCCGCCTCGGCGGCGGGCACGGGCTCGGGAGCCGGCAGGGCCTCGGCGGCCGGAGCGGTGGCTTCGGGGGCCTGGACCGCGGCGGCCTCGGCCGCCTCGGCGGCCTGGATGGCGGCCGCCACCTCGGGCGCCAGGACCACGACGGGCTCCGCGGCGACGGGCTCCGCGGCGACGGGCTCCGCCACCAAGGGCTCCGGCGCGACGGCCACGGCTTCGACGGGAACGGCTTCGACGGGAACGGCTTCGGCGGCCACGACGGGCTCCGCCGCAACGGCTTCCGCCACGACGGGCTGCACCTGCGCGGCGGCCTGCTCGACGGGCGCCGCCTGCTCGGCGGGAGGTGCCTGCTCGGCGGGAACGGCCTGCTCGGCGGCCGCGGCCATCTGCACATCAGGCGCCACCTGTACATCAGGCGCCACCTGCACCCCCGGGGCGACCTGCACCCCAGGCGCCACCTGCACCCCAGGCGCCACCTGCACCCCGGGAGCCACCTGCACGCCCGGCTGCACACCGGCGGCGGCCGGCACCTGCGCGGCGGGCGCGGCGGCGGCCGGGCCCCGGTCCGCGAGGGAGCGTACGACTCCCCCGGTGGCGTCGGGCACGGGCGGGCCCATGTGCAGCGGGCGGCGCGGCGGCACCACGGCGGCGGCGGGCGGGACCTGCGCGGCGGCGGGGGCACCGGGCGGGACCACGAGGCCGCCGAGGTCCAGGGAGCCGGAGTCGCGGCCGCCGGTCTCGTGCGCGCCGGCGCTGTACGCGGCGGGGTCGGCGAAGGAGCCGGGGGCGGGGTAGCCCGCCTCGGGGAAGCCGGGGGCGGGCTGGCCGGGCGCGGGGAAGGCCTCGGGGAAGCCGGGGTCCGGGAAGCCGAGGTGTCCGGGCTCGGGGTAACCGGCGGCGGGGGCCTGCGGGTACTCGGTGTAGACGGGCTCCGCCGGGAAGTCGCCGGGGAAGGCCGGGACCGGGGGGACCACCTGCGGGTCGCTCCAGGAGCCCTGCCCGTGGCCGCTCGGCATCAGGAGCAGTTCCTCGTCCTCGGCCTCGGAGGGGTCGTCCACGAGGTCCTGGAAGGCGTAGCCTGCCGGGGCCTGCGGCGGCATCGGGGGCAGCGGCGGCATCGGCGGGACCGGAGCGGGAATGCCCTGCTGATCCACCATGCCCGTGTTGTCCGGGTGACCCTCGCCCGGGACCTGGCCGGTGTCAGTCATGCGTACCCCTCGCCCATCGGTGTTGCCTCTTCGATCGCACGGCCGCCCAACGGGCGCGGCGTGCGGACTTTGCCGTGCGGGGTCGTCGCGCGGTGCGCCCTCTCGCGTGCGCACGCACAACAACTCCTGAGCATTGTCGCGCTCGTCGGCCTCCGTGTCGGCCATAAACCGGCACGGTCCGCTGTGGACTGCGCCACGTCGCGCGTCCACCAGGGCGGTACGACGATCGGCCAGCCTACCCCGGGCTCCGCGTCAGCGGTTCACGGGGCGTTCGCCTGCCAGCAGGAACACCACGGAACGCTCCTGTTCCGCCCAGGTCCGGGGGTCGAGGCCGACGGACTGGAGCAGGGCGCATTCGACGGCGTAGCCGTGTTCGGTGAGGGTGCGTCCGATGGCCTCGGCCTCGTCCCGCGTGGAGGCGTGGCTGACGATGCGTTCGGGGCGTCGTTCGGCGACGGCGGCGATGACGGCGGGCCCGCCGCCGCCGACGCGGACCACGTCGGGTTCGGGGAGGTTCTCCAGTACGTGTGGAGCGCGGCCCGGGACCACCTGGATCTGGACACCGCGCTTGCGGGCGGCGGCGGTTACGCGTTCACAGGCGCGCGGGTCGGCGTCGACGGCGATGACGGCGGCGCCGTGGGCCGCGGCGTCCACGGCGAGGGCTCCGGAGCCGGCTCCGATGTCCCAGACGAGGTCTCCGGTGCGGGGGCCGAGCCGGGCGAGCTGGGCGGCGCGCAGCTGGACGGACTCCCCTTCGCCGGGCCGGGGGCCGTCGGCCGCGGGCTGCGGGCGGGCCCAGCCGCGTACGGGGGCGGGTCCGGGGCCGCGGCCGAGCAGCCAGCCGGGGTCCGCGGCGGTGGGGGCGTGGCCGGCGCCGCCGATGACGATGACGACGTTGGGGTCGCGCCAGCTGTGGTCGGCGGCGGCGTCGGAGGTGAGGACGGTGACGCGTTCGCGGTCGGTGCCGAGTTCCTCGCAGATGACGAAGGTGCGGTGGATCCCCTCGAGGAGCAGGGCGAGTTCGGCGGGGCCGGCGCCGGGTGAGGTGAGGACGGCGACCTTGGTGTGGGCGCGGCAGACGTTGACGGCCCGGCGCAGGGTGCGGGGATGGGCGACGACGACCTGCGCGTCGTCCCAGGGCATGCCGGCGCGGGCGAAGGCGGCGGCGACGGCGGAGACGGCGGGGACGACTTCGACTTCGAGGCCGTGTTCGGGGGCGCGCAGGGTGCGGACGACGCCGAAGAAGCCGGGGTCGCCGTCGGCGAGGACGACGGCGGTGCCGCGGTGGCCGGCGATGCGGCGGGCGGCGAGGCCGAGGCTGCCGAGGCGGATGCGTTCCGCGCCGGGCGGGATCTCGGGGAGCGCGAGGTGGTGGGCGGCTCCGGCCACGAGGGTGGCGGCGGAGAGCGCGGAGCGGGCGGCCGCGGTCAGGGGGGAGCCGTCCCATCCGATCACCGTGACCCGGTCGGCCATCGTCGTCGGTCTCCTGGGGTGGGGGGTGGAGGGAGACGCCTTCGGCGCCTTCGGCCTCGTCAGGGGGTTTCGTCGGGTGTTTCGGGGGGTTTCAGGGGGTCACGGTGAGACTACCCGGTCATCGGGTCAGTGCCGGTCGGCGCCGACTGCGTAGCCGTGTGCGTCGGCGCGGCGGCGCAGGGGGTAGCCGTCGTCGTGGCCGGGGCGCCCGGAGGGGCCGGGGCGGGCGTGGCGGCTCTCGTACACGTCGTACTCGTCGGTGTCGTCGAGGTCCTCGGGGACCAGGCTCCAGACGATGAGGTCGGTGCGGGTGTCGGTCCAGCTGCCGTCGGCGGCCTGGGTGCGCACTATCGCCACGTTGCGCAGGACGCCCTCGCTGATGCAGCCGATCTTCTGGGCGACCTGCTGGGAGGCGGTGTTGTCGGCGGCGGTGCGCAGTTCGAGTCTCTCGAAGCGCTGGTCGCGCAGGAGCCACTGGGCGACTGCGAGGACGGATTCGCTGGCGTAGCCCTCGCCGCGGGCCCAGGGGGCGGTGACGTAGCCGGCTTCGGTGGTGCGGGTGCGCCAGTCGGTGTTCTGGAGGTGGACGATGCCCACCAGGCGCTGGGTGAGGAATTCGGTGACGGCGAAGACGATGCCGCGGCCCTCGGTGCGCTCGGCGTGGGAGAGCACGGTGGCCCAGGCCCGGGCGTCGGCGGGGGTGTAGGGGTGCGGGACGGAGGTCCAGGCGGTGATCTGCTCGTCGTTCATCATCTCGGCGAGTGCGGTGACGTCCTCTTCCTCGAAGGGGCGCAGCACCAGCCGGTCCGTGCTGATGGTGACGTCCGGGAAGGTGGTAGTCATGCGCAGCTCCATGCCTGGGACCTTGGGGCGGGACCGTTCGTACGGGACCGTGCGTACGGGACCGGTTCGTACGGGACCGTTGGTGCGGGACCGTTTGTGCGGGTCGTAGGCCACAGCATGCAGCATCGGCCCGGGGATGTGCAGGGCCGGGCTGCCCGGAAGCGGGCAAGCCGCGGGAAGCCCGCGGCCCCGCGCGCCCGGGTGGGTGCGCGGGGCCGGGAATCCGGCGTCTGCCGGGCGGTCTTGGGTCAGGCGGCGGGGGTGCCGAAGGCCGGGATGACCGAGCCCTGGTACTTGTCCTCGATGAACTTCTTGACCTCGTCGGAGTTCAGGAGCTTGGCGAGCTTCTGGATGCGCGGGTCGTTCTGGTTGCCGTCCTTGACCGCGAGGAAGTTGGCGTACGGGTTGCCCTCGGCCTTCTCCAGGACCAGGGCGTCCTTGGCCGGGGAGAGCTTGGCCTCCAGGGCGTAGTTGCCGTTGATGACGGCGGCGTCGACGTCGTTCAGGGCGCGGGGGACCGTGGCGGCCTCCAGCTCCTTGAACTCCAGGCCCTTCTTGTCGGTGATGTCGGACAGCTTGGCGCTGGTGCCGACCCCGTCCTTGAGGGTGATCAGCTTGTTGGCGGCGAGCAGCTGGAGCGCGCGGCCCTCGTTGGTGGTGTCGTTGGGGACGGCGACGGTCTGGCCGGGCTTGATGTCCGTGAGGGCCTTGACCTTCTTGGAGTAGAGGCCGAGGGGCTCCAGGTGGACGTTCACGACGGGCACGACGTGCGTGCCGTTCTTCTTGTTGAAGTCGTCGAGGTACGGCTTGTGCTGGAAGAAGTTGCCGTCGACCTGGCCCTGCTCGGTGGCGGTGTTGGGCAGGACGTAGTCCGTGAACTCCTTCACCTCCAGCTTGAGGCCGTCCTTGGCCGCGAGCTTGTCCTTGACGAAGTTCAGGATGTCGGCGTGCGGGCTCGGGGAGGCCGCGATGACCAGCGGCTTGCTCTCGTCGACCTTGCCGCCGTCGGTCTTGGCGGCCGTGGACGGGTCCGAGGAGCTGCCGCAGGCGGTGAGGCCGAGGGCGAGCGCGGCGGAGGCGGCGGCGATGGCGGTGAGCTTGGTGTTCTTGCGCACGAAGAGTGCCTTTCTTGCTTTTCGCGGGTGTTCGCGGGGTGGTGGCCCAAGCACGACAAGTGCGGGCTTTCCTTTTTGGGGAAGTCTGGGAGGTTTCCTCAGGCTGTCCGGCCGCGGCGCGCGAGGACGCGTACGACGCCGTCGCCGATCAGCTGGATCACCGTGACGAGGGCGACGAGGACGGCGACGGTGGCGAACATGAAGCCGGTCTCGAAGCGCTGGAAGCCGTAGGTGATGGCCTTGGAGCCGAGGCCTTCGCCGCCGACGGCGCCGGCCATGGCGGAGTAGCCGACGAGGGTGATCACGGTGGTGGTGACGCCGGCGACCAGGGAGGGCAGGGCCTGCGGGAGCAGGACCTTGCCGATGAGGGTGGGGATGCCGCCGCCCATGGACTCGACGGCCTCGATGAGGCCGTGGTCGACCTCGCGGACGGCCGTCTCGACGAGCCGGGCGAAGAAGGGGACGGCGCCGATGGCGAGCGGGACGATCATGGCGGTGGGGCCGATGAAGGTGCCGACGACGGCGGTGGTGACCGGGATCAGGAAGATCAGCAGGATGATGAACGGCAGCGAGCGGCCTATGTTCACGATCACGCCGAGGACCTTGTTGAGCGGCTGGTTCTGCAGGAGGCCGCCCTTGTCCGTGAGGACGAGGAGGATGCCGATGGGCAGTCCGCCGAGGACGGTCACCAGGGTGGACCACAGCACCATGTAGAGGGTGTCGTAGGTGCCCTGGGTGAGCAGGGGCTGCATCTCGGACCAGGTCACTTGGCACCATCCTTGACCAGTGCGGCGATCTCGGAGTCGAGGTCGGAGTCGTCGTCGACGATGTCGACCTGGAGGCCCTGCTCGCGCAGGAAGCCGACGGGCACCACGTTGTCCTCGTAGCGGCCGGGGAGTTCGATGCGCATGCGGCCGATCTGGCGGCCGGCGACGGTGTCCATGGCGGCGCCGAGGATCGAGATGTCGATGTTGTACGTGCGCGAGAGCTGGGAGATGACCGGCTGGGTGGCGGCCTCGCCGTGGAAGGTGACGTCGACGACGGTGCGGTCGGGGCCGGTGGCGGCGCCGCTGACCGGGAAGAGTTCGCCGGCGAGCTCGGAGCCGGGGGTGGCGAGCAGCTCGGCGACGGTGCCGGACTCGATGATCCGGCCCCGCTTCATGAGGGCGGCGGAGTCGCAGACGGCCTTGACCACGTCCATCTCGTGCGTGATGAGCAGGACGGTGAGGCCGAGCTGGCGGTTGAGGTCGCGCAGCAGCTGCAGGATGGAGCGGGTGGTCTCGGGGTCGAGGGCGCTGGTGGCCTCGTCGGAGAGGAGCACCTTGGGGTCGCCGGCCAGGGCGCGGGCGATGCCGACGCGCTGCTTCTGGCCGCCGGAGAGCTGGGTGGGGTAGGCCTTGGCCTTGTCGGCGAGGCCGACGAGGTCGAGGAGTTCCAGGGCCTTGCGGGAGCGTTCGCGGCCGGAGACGCCGAGGATCTCCAGGGGGAGCTCGATGTTGGCCTGCACGGTGCGCGAGGACAGCAGGTTGAAGTGCTGGAAGACCATGCCGATGCGGCTGCGGGCCTCGCGGAGTTCCTTGCCGGCGCGGCGGCCGCGGCCGGCGAGGGCGGTGAGCTCGACCCCGTCCACGGTGACGGTGCCGGTGGTGGGGCGCTCCAGCAGGTTCACGCAGCGGATGAGGGAGGACTTGCCGGCGCCGCTCTGGCCGATGACTCCGTAGACCTCGCCCTCGCGGACGTGCAGGTCGACGCCGTCCAGGGCGGTGACCTCGCGGCCACGGGACTGGTAGACCTTCGTGAGGCCCGATGTGGTGATCACAGGATTTCCGTCGCTGTCGAGTGCACGGGGTGCGGATGCCGTGCACGGGGCAAACATCTGGGGACGCGATACGGGTCTAACCGTCACAAAAAGATGGTGTCGACGCGTGCGCGGGGCAGGAGCGGTCCATACCGGGGATCAGTCGGCGGGGTGGTGCGACTGGGGCGGCGGAGTTGCTCGGCCGGTCTCGCTTCGGGGCGCGGGACTGCGTGAAGGGGCCCTCAGAAGGCGCACATTCGACACATACAACGAGCACCGGGCGTCATCGTCGCCTCGGTCGCAAGGGTGCGGCTGCTCGTCGTGGTCATGTGCCCCAGTAAAGCAGACATGGCGACTCACCGATCAATGTTGTCCGCATAGCGGACGGAATCCGGCCACATTCCGGACGGGATTGGACTGAACCAGTCAGCCTCACCCCTCCGGCTCCAGCCTGATCCCACCCTCGCTGACCAGCGCGGACACGGCCGAGAGGCCCTTGACGACCACGTGCGCGTCGAGCTCGGCGGCCGGGTGCGTTGTGGTCAAGACCACGGTCCGCATGCCGGCCGCCAGCCCGGTCGCCCGTCCGGCCGCCGGCCCGGCGGAGGCGTCCTCGAAGGCCCCCCGCGAGGGCCGGGCGCATCGGGTCTTTAAGCCCGTAATACCCTCGCTGCATGCTCGTCGCCCTGACGGTCGCCATCGGCGCGGCCGCACTCGCCCTCGCCGCCTGGTGCGGCCACGCCGCATGGCGGGACCAGCCCACCAAGGACTGGCACTTCATCGGCATGGCCGTGGTGACCGTGCTGGTCCTGGCGCAGCTGGTGATCGGCCTGGTCCAGCTGGGCCGGGGCGAGAAGCCCGAACAGGGCACGGTGATCTTCGTGGCCTACCTGCTGGGCGCCTTCGCGGCGGTCCCGGCGGCCGGGATGCTCTCGCTGACCGAGCGCACCAAGTGGGGCTCGGTGACGGTGGCCGCGGGCGCGGTCGTCCTCGCCGTGCTGGAAGTACGGCTCTACGACATCTGGGGATCCGGTGCCTGACACGACGACCGCCCCGCCGGCCGGGCGCAAGCGACTGGTCTCCGGTCCGGGTCTGCTGCTGGTGTGGCTCTACGGGGTGATGGTGGTGGGCGCGCTGTCGCGCTCGGCCTACCAGATCTCCACCGAGTTCGACCGGGCGCCGCTGGCGTACTCGCTCTCGGCGGCGGCGGCCGTGGCCTACGCCTTCATCACGTACTCGCTGGTGCGCGGCGGGGAGAAGGCCCGCCGGGCGGCGCTCGTGTGCTGCGGTGTGGAACTCGCCGGCGTGCTGGCCGTCGGGACCTGGACGCTGGTGCGGCCCGAGGCCTTCCCCGACGCGACCGTGTGGTCGGAGTTCGGGATGGGCTACCTCTTCATCCCGGTGATCCTGCCGGTCACCGGAATGCTCTGGCTCCGCTCCAAGCGCTGAGCCGTGCGGCCTCGGGGCCGTGCCGCCTTGGGGCCGTGCCGCCTTGGGGCCGTGCGGTCTTGGAGCCGTGCGGCCTCGGGGCCGAGGGGCCTCGGGGCTTCGGCCGTGCCGCCTCGGGGACTTGAGGCGGGCCATGGGCCGTGGAACCGGTCCGGGGGTGTCCCGCCGCTGCGGAACACCCCCGGACCGGACGGCCGCTACGCGCTGACGGCGTAGTCGGTGTCCTTGGCGTCCTTCTCCAGGATGACCAGGCGCACGCCGTCGGAGGCGGTGCGGTTGCCGACCTGCGCGTAGCCGGCCTTGCGGTAGAGCCGCAGGTTGGACTCGCTCTTGTGGCCCGTGTGCAGGCGGAAGCGGGTGGTGCCGCCGTGCCCGGCGAGGGCCTCCTCGACCCCGCGCAGCAGCCGGGCGCCCAGGCCGTGGCCCTGCAGGCGCGGGTGCACGCACAGCTTGGCGATGCTCGCCGTGCCGTCCTCGCCGACGCTGCCGCGCACCGCGCCCACCACCTCGTCGCCGAGCCGGGCCACCAGGACGGTGTCCGCGGCCAGCTCCGCCTTCAGGGAGTCCAGGGACTGGGTGAGGGGCTGGATGAGGTAGTTGCCGTACAGCTCGGCCTCCCGCTGGAACGCCAGATACTGCAGCTTGAAAATCTGCTCGGCGTCTTCGGCGGCCGCCGCCGAAATGGTCACGCTCATGCCCATGTGCGCATGCCTCCCGCTCACCTGGTAGCTCTCCGGTCTACCGCTCCTTTCCCCACGGGTCAGGAACCGCAACCTCGACAGCCAGCATTCTGCGCAGACATCCCAGGCAACGGGAACGTACTGGTCCCAAACTTCCTTGTGAGATACCCAACTCTCCTGCGATTTCACGGTAAGTCAGGTCTCTGGGTGACAGAAGTGCGGCCATCAGCTCCGGACAGCGTCCCGGCAATCGGGCGACCGCCGATCGGAGGGCCCGGTTCTCCTCGCCGTGCAGCAGGGCGTCTTCGGGCTCGCCGGCCACGTCTGCCGGGGTCGCGCCGTACGGGACCTCCCGGCGCGCCCGCCGCCGGGCGAGCCGGGCCTCGGCGCGCACCGCCCGCCGCAGCCAGCGGGCCCGGCCGGCGGGGAAGGGGGCGCGCGGGCCGCGCTCCAGCAACCGCACCCAGACGGCTTGTACCAGGTCGGCGGCTTCCACCCCGGCGGCCGGGGCCTCCGCGGCGGCCTCGGCGGAGAGCAGCGGGCCCAGTTCCGTGAGCAGGTCGGGTTCCTGTATCAGGTCCATGCCGGGCGGGACGCGGGTGCCGGGCCGGGCGGTTTCCCCTCCGGGCCCGGCCCACCCGTTCGGGGGCGGGGGCCTAGCGGTTGACGCCGCGCCCGGGCCGGAAGGCCTCCGCGGCGAGGAGCCCGGTGTCCGGGTTGTCGGTGAAGATGCCGTCGATGCCCAGTTCGAAGTACTTCTTGAAGGCGCCGAAGGCGTCCCCGTAGGCGGCCGGGTCGGTGCCCTTGCGGTACTCGGCCGGCAGGAAGCTGTTCTCGTTGCGCGCGGTGTAGGGGTGCAGCACCAGGCCCCGGGCGTGGGCGTCGCGGACGAGGGTGGTGGGGGTGCCGAGCTTGCCGGCCGCGTCGCGCGGCACGATCAGGTCGAGGGTGGGCCCGATGCCCTGGGCGAAGCCGGAGATCCACTTGAGGCCCTCGGGCTTGACCAGGTCGGCGACCGTACGGGGGTCCTTGGCCGCCTCGAAGTCCCAGGGGCGGGTGTTCGCCGCCGAGAGCAGCACCACGCGCGGGGCGGACACCAGGCGGGAGAGCCGCTGGATGCTGGAGGGCTCGAAGGACTGGAGGAAGACGGCGGCGTCGCGGCCGTCGCGCCCGTAGCGGCGCAGCAGCCGGGCGAGGGGCTCCTCCAGGCCGAGGCCCAGTCCCCGGAAGTAGGTGGGGTGCTTGGTCTCGACGTGCAGCCAGATGCGCTTGTCGCGCAGCCGGCCCTCGCGGTTGGCCCAGCGCAGCACCTCTTCGAAGGTGGGCACCGCCCAGCGGCCGTCGTAGAGGGTGTTGCGCTGGCGCACGGCGGGGATACGTTCCTTCGCGCGCAGGGTCTTCAGCTCGGCGAGGGTGAAGTCCTCGGTGAACCAGCCGGTGACGGAGACCCCGTCGACGGTCTTGGTGGTGCGCCGGCCGGCGAACCCGGGGTGGTCGGCGACGTCGGTGGTGCCGCCGATCTCGTTCTCGTGGCGGCAGACGAGGTGGCCGTCCTTGGTGGGGACGAGGTCCTGCTCGATGACGTCGGCGCCGAGGTCGAGGGCCAGCTGGTAGGAGCCGAGGGTGTGCTCGGGGCGGTAGCCGCTGGCGCCGCGGTGGCCGATGACCAGCGGGACGGGCAGGTCGCGGTAGCCGCCGCCGTCACCGTGGCCACTGTCGGAACGGTCGTCCGGCGCGGCGGAGGCGGTTCCCGCCGTCAGTCCGGAGATACCGGTTCCGGCCGCCAGTACGGCCGCTCCGAGCACCGTGCGCCGCGCTGCCCCACCCTGTGTCATGAGTGCCACTCCTCGTTCTGGACCGGGCCCGCGGCCCCGGGATCTCCGGGGGGCGTGGAGGCCCCGATCGGCGTGGCGATGGTAGGCAAAGGAGGGTGGCGCGGGGGTGGGCTCCGCCCGAACATGGCGGAAACGTGTGTCAACACTGCGTATCCACCTCGTGAACCCGATGTGCCAACAGGGGCGACCCGCGAGTATCGTCCTCACCTGCACTACCGCCGTGTGGTGCGAAACCCGCTTTCGATGCCGGAGGGCTCACGTTGTTCCGTACCGCGCTCATCAAAGCCACTGTCGGACCGGTCATTCGCCTGATCATCCGCACCAAGGTGGAGGGCATCGAGAACATTCCGGGCACCGGTCCGGTGATCCTGGCGGGCAACCACCTCACCTTCATCGACTCGATGATCCTTCCGCTGGTCTGCGACCGCACGGTCCACTTCATCGGCAAGGACGAGTACGTGACGGGCAAGGGCTTCAAGGGCCGCCTGATGGCGTGGTTCTTCACCGGCGCCGGCATGATCCCGGTGGACCGCGACGGCGCGAACGGCGGCGTGGCCGCGCTGATGACGGGCCGACGGATCCTGGAGGAGGGCAAGATCTTCGGGATCTACCCCGAGGGCACCCGCTCCCCCGACGGCCGGCTCTACCGCGGCCGCACCGGCATCGCCCGCCTGACCCTGATGACGGGCGCACCGGTGGTTCCGTTCGCGATGATCGGCACGGACAAGCTCCAGCCCGGCGGCGCGGGCATGCCGCGCCCGGGCCGGGTCACGATCCGCTTCGGCGAGCCGATGGAGTTCTCCCGCTACGAGGGCATGGACCGCGACCGCTACGTGCTGCGCGCCGTGACCGACTCGGTGATGGCCGAGGTCATGCGCCTGTCGGGCCAGGAGTACGTGGACATGTACGCGACCAAGGCGAAGGCGGCCTGAGGCCGGCTACTGCCGCTGGAGTGACCGGCTGACGCCCGCCGCCGTGGTGGTGGCGAGGACCCAGCCGGTCACGATCAGCACGTACGACAGCCACTGGTACCAGCCGGCCGGCGCGAAGGCGCCCTCCTGCCCGAAGCCGATGATCGGCAGCATCAGGTCGAGGGTGTAGAAGAGCGGGTTGAACTCCGGCGCCTCCCCCGCCTTCAGCGCCCGCGGCGGTGTGATCCCGTAGGCGAGGGTCCCGGTGACCGTTAGCGCCAGCAGCCAGGCCGCCGCGCGCATCGGCCGGAAGCCGTAGCCGACGGTGGCGTCCTGGAGCAGGCCCCAGAGCCGGGTGTGCCGGGGCTGGGTCCGCCGGTGGCGGCGCAGTTTGGCCAGCTGGGCGGTGCGGGCGGCGGCCTCGTCGCCGACGGTGCGGTAGGCGGCGGCCAGCTGCTCGTATGCGTACGGCAGGTAGCCGTCCTCCTCGCGCTCCAGCAGCGGCAGGCGTTCCTCGGCGGGCAGGTGGGGGTGGAGGAGCCGGTAGCTCAGCCCGTCGGCGCGGACCAGGGGCGGCCAGACGGACGGCTCCGCCCAGAGCATGTCGAACTGGCTGCGGCGCAGGTTGACGATCCCGTCGATGGTGGGGGCCTTGCGCAGCCAGAACTCCCCCATGACGGCGGAGCTGGCGCGCAGGGCCACGTTTCCGGGGTTGGACAGGTGTGCCCGGCCCAGGAAGAGCTGGCCGGGGATGCGGGCGCCGGTGAGGTTGACCATGCCCTCGGCGTGCAGCCGGTGGCCGCGTACGTCGCTGCCGACCACCAGGGTCTCGGCGTGCAGGGCGATGCCGCCGGGGTTGACGAGCCTGGCGCCGTCGAGGTTGATCTGACCGGCGACGCTGGACCCGTTGAGGCGCAGCTCGCCGTGGACCGTGAGGTCGTTGGCGATGATGTCCGTGCCTATTTCCGCGTGGTTGAGCTGGAGCGGCGGCTCGTCGGCCTCGTCGGGCAGGCTGCCCTGCCGGATGACGGCGCCCTGGAGGAAGAGGCCGCCGGCGATCTTCGCGCCGGCGAGGCGCACGGGGCCGTCGATGCGGCAGCCGGAGAGTCTGAGTACGACCTCGACGCGTACGGTGGCGGCGGTCAGGCCCGGCAGGGTGGAGTCGCCGAGGACGAGGGCGCGCAGCTGGGCGCCGTACATCATGGGTTTGCGTTCGAACCAGCAGGACCGCATCCGGATCGGGTGGTCGACGACCGCGTACTTCAGGTCGAGCTTGCCGCTGATCCTGGCACCGTAGAGCTTGATCCCGGCGACGTGCCCCTCGGCCGCCGTGCCCCCGACGAGGAGGTTGCGCAGCACCTCGGCGCGGACGGTGCGGCCGGGGCCCCAGTCGGCTCCGTCGTGGGAGGTCTCGTCGGGGCTCTCGCGGAAGTCGACCGCCTCGCCGCGCGGGAAGGCGTCGACGACGCGGCGTTCGGCCGGGGTCAGGTCGTTGATCTCCATCGCCGGGATGGTGTCCCGGGATCCGACGGACTGTCAATTCCGCGAAATCCGTCCGGGACACGACCGCCTGGCGGTGCGTCAGTGCTGGACGCCGTCCTGGAGCTCCTGGCCCTTGAGCAGGAACCAGGCGGCCGCCGCGGTCGCCAGCAGGACGGCGGCGCCCACGCCGGAGGCGAGCCGCAGGCCGTCCACGAAGGCCTCCTGGGCCGCGCCGACCATGGTGTGGGCGGTCTGCGGGTCCAGGGCGCGGGCGGCCTCCACGGCGCCGCCGAGCGATGCGTGCGCGGCGTCGGCCACCGGGGCGGGGACCTGGGCCGGGGCGGTGAAGCCCTGGTAGACGCCGGTGACGACGGAGCCGAGCAGGGCGATGCCGAGGGCGGCGCCGAGTTCGTACGCGGTCTCGGAGACGGCGGAGGCCGAACCGGCCTGCTCCTTGGGCACGCTGGAGAGGATGACGTCGGCGGTGACGGTGAAGGAGAAGCCGGCGCCGAGGCCGACGACGAGCAGGGCGGCGCCGAGCAGCGGGTACCCGGTCTCGCGGTGGATGACGGTGAGCGCCGCGAGGGCCAGGCCTATGGCGGCGAGGCCGCCGGTGACGATGACGCGTACGGAGTACGTGCGGGCGTACTTGCCCGCGACCAGGCCGGTGGCCACCGCGCCGATGGCGGCGGGCAGTTCGGCGAGGCCCGCTTCCAGGGGGTCGCGGCCCTGCACCAGCTGGAAGAACTGGGAGAGGAAGAAGACGAGGCCGGAGAGGCCGAAGACGGTCAGCAGGTCGGCGAGGACCGCGCCGGAGAAGCCGCGGTGCTTGAAGAGCCGCATGTCGAGCAGCGGGGAGGGGAGGGCGAACTGGCGGCGTACGAAGGCGTAGAGGCAGGCGGCGCCGAGGACGGCGGCGGTCCAGACGCCGGGGGTGGCGCCGTGGGTGGCGGCTTCCTTGACGGCGTAGACGACGCTGATGACGCCGACGAGGGACAGGGCGACGCTGATCAGGTCCCAGGGGCCCGCGACGGGGTTCTTGGACTCGGGCAGCAGCCGGATGCCGACGAGGACCAGGGCGATCATCACCGGGAGGTTGATGAGGAAGACCGAGCCCCACCAGAAGTGCTGGAGCAGGGCTCCGCCGACGACGGGGCCGACGGCCGCGCCGGCGGAGGCGGTGGCGCCCCAGATGCCGATGGCGAGGCTGCGTTCGCGCGGGTCGTGGAAGATGTTGCGGATCAGCGCGAGGGTGGACGGCATGAGGGTGGCGCCGGCCACGCCGAGCAGGGCGCGGGCGACGATCATCATCTCGGGGCTGGTCGCGTAGGCGTTCAGGACCGAGACGGCACCGAAGGCGGTGGCGCCGGTGAGGAGGAGCTTCTTGCGGCCGATGCGGTCGCCGAGGGAGCCCATGGAGACGAGCAGGCCGGCGATGACGAAGGAGTAGATGTCGCCGATCCACAGGAGCTGGGTGCCGGACGGCTTGAGGTCCTCGCTGAGGGAAGGCGTCGCGAGGCCGAGTACGGTGGCGTCGACCGCGACCAGCAGGACGGCCAGGACGAGCACGGAGAGGGCGAGCCAGCGCCCCCTGCTCTTCTCCTCCGCCCCCGTCCCCCGGTGCAGCTGTTCGGTTCGGCTCATCACTCCACGCTCCGTCGTGCGCCACCGAGCAGCAACTCGGTGATCATGTACTGGAAGTCCTTGGCCGCGACCCGGCCGTCCATGACGGCCCAGGCGCAGCTGCCGACGAGGCCGTAGAGGGCCTCGGTGAGCCAGGCGGGGCTCAGGTCGATGCGGATGTCGCCCTCCTGCTGTCCGCGCCTGAAGAGCGCGCTGACGCGGGCGTCGAGGCGGGCCCAGCCCTCGTTGACCTGGTCGCCCTCGAAGAGCTGGTTCTCGGTGACGAGGAAGGCCAGCAGCTGGGCGTTGGGCTCGGTCTCGGCGATCAGCCGCCTGAGGGCGTCCACGGCGGTCCCCTCGTCCAGGCGGGCCCGGTCGAAGGCGCCCTCGAACTCGCGGATGCCGAGGTCTTCGAGGGCGCGTACGAGGGCGTCGCGCCCGGCGAAGTGCCGGTGGAGGGTGGCGCGGCCGATGCCGGCGGCGCGGGCGACCTCGTCCATCGTGGCGGTCGACTTGCGGGAAAGCAGGGCCGCCGCGTCGCGGAGCACCTGGTCACGATCCATGGCCATGAGACAAGCATACCCCGAATGAGACACGCACGTCTCATTCGTTGATCCGGATCAAGGAAAACGGGTCGCCAGCGGGGCGGCCCGGGAAGAAACCTGGAGCCATGAAGCCACTGCTGCTGATCGACGTCGACGGACCCCTGAACCCGTACGCCGCCCGGGCCACGCGCCGCCCCGAGGGCTACACCACCCACCGGATGCGGCCCACCGGCTTCACCGACGGCAAGCCGCTGCGGGTCTGGCTGAACCACGGCCACGGGGCGGAGCTGCTCGCGCTGGCCGACTCGTACGAGCTCGTCTGGGCCACCACCTGGAAGGACGAGGCGAACGACTGGATAGGCCCGCACCTGGGGCTGCCGCGGCTCCCCTTCATCGACTGGCCGGTGATGCACGGCCGGGCCCCGCGCGGCACCTTCTGGAAGACGCAGTACGTCCTGGAGTACGCGGGCGCGCGGCCGTTCGCCTGGATCGACGACGACATCACGGCCATGGACCACGAGTACGTCGACCGGCACCACCTGGCGCACGCCCTGCTGATGTACGTCGACGAGCGGATCGGCCTGACCCGGCCGGACTTCGACGCACTGGCCGACTGGGCCGACGACCAGACCGGCTGATCCGCCGTCCGCCTCCGCCGCCCCCGGACACGCCGGGAACGGCGGGAACGCCGCAGGGGCGGTACGGGCCGATACGGCCCGTACCGCCCCTGCGGGCCGTATCGGCTACTGCTTGTGGACGGCCCAGGCGTGCTGGATGACCAGGTCCGCCTTCAGCTCGGTGAGCTGGACCGCGACCGCCGAGGGGGCGGTGCCGCCGCGGCCGTTGCGGGAGGCGAGCGCGCCGGGGACGTTGAGGACGGTGCGGACCTCGGGGGTCAGGTGCTCCGAGATCTTCGCGAACTGCTCGTCCGTGAGCTCGTCCAGCTCGATGCCGAGCCCCTCGCACTCCTTGACGCACTCGCCGGCGACCTCGTGCGCGACCCGGAAGGGCACGCCCTGCTTGACCAGCCACTCGGCGATGTCGGTGGCCAGCGAGAAGCCGGCCGGAGCCAGCTCCTCCATCCGCTCCCGGTTGACCGTGAGGGTGGCCATCATCCCGGTGAAGGCCGGCAGCAGCACCTCGAGGGTGTCGCAGGAGTCGAAGACCGGCTCCTTGTCCTCCTGGAGGTCCCGGTTGTAGGCGAGGGGCAGCGCCTTGAGGGTGGCCAGCAGGCCGGTCAGGTTGCCGATGAGGCGGCCCGACTTGCCGCGCGCCAGCTCCGCGATGTCCGGGTTCTTCTTCTGCGGCATGATCGAGGAGCCGGTGGAGAAGGCGTCGTGGAGGGTGACGAAGGAGAACTCCTTCGTGTTCCACAGGATGATCTCCTCCGCGATCCGGGACAGGTTGATCCCGATCATCGCGGTGACGAAGGCGAACTCGGCGACGAAGTCGCGCGAGGCCGTGCCGTCGATCGAGTTGCCGACCGAGCCGCGCTCGAAGCCCAGGTCGGCCGCGACCGCCTCCGGGTCCAGACCCAGCGAGGAGCCGGCCAGGGCGCCCGAGCCGTACGGGGAGACCGCGGTCCGGGTGTCCCACTGCCGCAGCCGCTCCGCGTCCCGGGACAGCGACTGCACGTGGGCCAGGACGTGGTGGGCGAACAGGACGGGCTGCGCGTGCTGGAGGTGCGTCCGGCCGGGCATCGCCACGTCCGGGTGCGCCTCGGCGAGCCCGACCAGCGCGTCCTGGAGGTCGGCGACCAGGCCGCCGATGATCCGCGCGTGGTCGCGCAGGTACATCCGGAAGAGGGTGGCCACCTGGTCGTTGCGGGAGCGGCCGGCGCGCAGCTTGCCGCCGAGGTCCGGGCCGAGCCGCTCCAGCAGGCCGCGCTCCAGGGCGGTGTGCACGTCCTCGTCGGCGATGGTGCCGGTGAAGGAGCCGTCGGCCACGGCCGCCTCCAGCTGGTCGAGGCCCGCGATCATGCGGTCGAGCTCCTCGGCCGTGAGCAGGCCCGCCTTGGCGAGCACGCGGGCGTGGGCGCGCGAACCGGCGATGTCGTACGGCGCGAGGCGCCAGTCGAAGTGGACCGACGCGGACAGCTTCGCGAGGGCCTCGGACGGGCCGTCGGCGAACCGGCCGCCCCAGAGCCGGACGTCACCGTTGTTGCTGCTCACAGCTGCTCCTCATGAGGGTGGTGGTGCGACGGTCTCCCCACCGCGCAGGAAGCGGGGAGACCGTCTCGGTACAGCGTCAAACGATTCACGGCGCGATGCGACGCACGATCGGCCGGGGTAGGCATAACTATGCATTGCTCCGTATGTTTCGTCAATCGAGGTCCGGTGTCCCACCGCTGACCAGCCCGTATATCGGGAGCGCTGACCGCCCGCGGCCACCTACGATCGCGCGAGCGGAACGATCCCGGGGAGGGCACATGTGGAGCGCGGCCGAGAACGCGTCATGGGGGCGCAACGTGGCCGGGGGTCTGCTGCGCGGGGACGCCTCGCCGGTGGCCGCCAGGCTCGCGGGGAACAGCCCGGACGCCTGGATCGCCTTCGACGAGGAAGTGCGCCGCCTCCAGCGCTTCTGCGACGGCCCGACGGCCGGCGCCGGCCGGCTGGAGGCCCGGCTGTGCCACCCCGACGGGCGGATACGCGAGGCCGCGCTCGCCGCGTGGCGCAAGCCGCCGCTCCAGCTCGTCCTCCTCCGGTGCGCCGACCGGGTCCCCCAGGTCCGCGAGCGCGCCCGCAGGGTGCTGGGCCGGGTGGTGGCCCAGCACCCCGTCCGCAACCGGGACCGGGCCCGCCGGACGCTGAACCGGCCAGTGGCCGACGACCCCGCCCACGTGCTGACGGCACTCGCCCCGCTCGCCGTGCGGCTGGGCGGGCGCGAGCACGGCGGCTGGGCGGTGGAGCAGCTGGAGGCCGCCCTGAGCGGCCGGTACTCCCTCCTCGCCGCGTGGTGGCGCCCCGGGCTGCCCTCGACGACCTGGAGCTGGAACTCGCTGACCGCCCGGCAGCGCGCGGGCATGCTCGAACGCCTGGCGGGCAGCGCCGACCGGCCGACGCGCCGCTTCGCGGCCCGGGTCGCCATCGCCTGCGGGCAGTACGGCGCGCAGGAGCTCGCCCGGCGGGCCGCCGCCGAGCGCGACCCGGTGACGGCCCGGGTGTGGACCGACGCCGCCCTGGCGGCGATGGCCGCCGACGGACCGGACGACGGAGCCGTCGACGCCCTGCTCGGCTCCCGCTTCGTCGCGGTGCGGGCCGCCGGGGTGACCGCGCTGCGCCGGGCCGGGCGGGCGGCCGAGGCCGTGGACCACCTGGCGGACCGGGCCGGCCAGGTCCGGGCCTGCGCCCGCTGGCTGCTGCGCCAGGACGGCGGTGACCCGTACGCGCACTACCGCGCGCTCGTCACGGACCGGCAGCGGGTGACCCGGTACGCGGTGACAGGCTTCCGGGAGGTGGCCGGACGGGCCGACGGGCCGCTGCTGCACGCCCTGCTGGACCACCCCGAGGGCGCGGTACGGTCCGCCGCCGTGGCCGGGCTGCGCGGGCTGGGCCTCGACGTCGAGGACGCGGTCCTGCTCGCGCTGCTGGAGGACCCGTCCGCCTCGGTGTCCCGCGAGGCCGCGTTCAGCCTCCTCCGCGTGGCCGGGCGGCTGGACTCCGCCGCGCTGGCCGCGCGTACCGGCCCCGAGTGGCCCACGCACGTCCGCCGGGCGGCGTTCCGGCTGCTGCGCGGCCGGGGCGGGAGCGCCGAACTGCGGGCCTCGGTGGCCATGATGACGGACCCGGACCCGGGGCTGGGCCTGCAGGCACGGAGCGCCGTGATCAACTGGAACTGGCTCAGCACCCTCGACGAAGGGGAGGCGCACCACGCGGAGCTCGGCGTACTGCTGGCACGGGCGGCCCGGGTGCTGGACGTCCACCGGATGCGGCTGCTGTGACACGCTTCCACGGCCTGCCTGCGCGGCCGCCGCGCCCGTCGGCCGTACCGTCTGACATGTGCTGCGTACCGCCCTGCTCACGGGCTCGCTGATCCTCGCCGGGCTCTTCCCGTACGGCCCCGACCCGCTGCCGGCGCGCCTCGCCGACACCGGCGGCGGCAGCCAGCTGATCACCGCCGTCGCCCCCGGGCCCGGTGCCACCACCGGGGTGCTGACCTGGTGGGACCGGCGCGCGGGGCGCTGGTTCGAGGCCGGCAGCGCGCCCGCACGGTTCGGCGCGAACGGCCTGACCGAGGGCACGACCCGGGTCCAGGGCACGGACACCACCCCGGCGGGCCTGTACGAGCTGCCGTACGCCTTCGGCATCGCGCACGCCCCGGCCGGAACGGAGTACGCCTACCGGCGGGTGACGGACCGTTCGTGGTGGTGCCAGGACAACGCCTCGGCCGCCTACAACCGCTGGACGGAGCCGCTGCCCGCCGACTGCGCGCCGGGCGAGTCCGAGCACCTGGTGGCGTACGGGCAGCAGTACGCGCACGCCCTGGTCATCGGCTTCAACTACGAGCAGCCGGTGCGCGGCCGCGGCGCGGGCATCTTCCTGCACGTGAACGGGAAGGGCGCCACAGCCGGCTGCGTGTCCGTCCCGCACGGGGCGATGCGCGAGCTGCTGCGCTGGGCGGACCCCCGCCGCCGCCCGCACATCGCGATCGGCACGGAGACCGGCGCCCTCGACGTGACCCGCTACTAGGCCGTGCCTGAGCCAGAAGCCGCGGGCTAGCCCTCCTTCTGCGCCAGGCGCAGAAGGTGGTCGGCCAGGGCCTGGCCGCCGGCCGGGTCGCGGCTGATGAGCATCAGGGTGTCGTCGCCCGCGATGGTGCCGAGGATCGCCTGGAGTTCGGCCTGGTCGATGGCCGAGGCGAGGAACTGGGCCGCGCCGGGCGGGGTGCGCAGGACCACGAGGTTCGCGGAGGCCTCCGCCGAGATCAGCAGTTCGCCGGAGAGGCGCCGCATGCGCTCCTCCTTCGCCGACTCGCCGAGCGGGGCCTGCGGGGTGCGGAAGCCGCCCTCGCTGGGGACCGCGTAGATCAGCTCGCCGCCGGTGTTGCGGATCTTGACCGCGCCCAGCTCGTCGAGGTCGCGGGAGAGCGTCGCCTGGGTGACGCTCAGCCCGTCGTCGGCGAGCAGTTTGGCCAGCTGGCTCTGGGAGCGGACCGGCTGCCGGTTGAGGATGTCCACGATCCGGCGGTGGCGGGCGGTGCGGGTCTGCGGAACGGAGGGGCCGCCGTTCTGCTCGGGTTCCTGCGCCTGGCTCATCGTCGTCTCATTCTCCGGATCGTCCCGCTTCGTCGAGGATGCCGGGAAGTGCCCGGACGAACGCGTCCACCTCGGCCTCGGTGATGACGAACGGGGGCATCAGCCGTACCACGTCGGGGGCGGGCGCGTTGACCAGGAATCCGGCCTGCTGGGCCGCGAGCTGCACCTTCGGCGCGAGCGGCTCCGTCAGCACGATACCCAGCAACAGACCCGACCCGCGGACGTGGGAGACCAGTCCGTGACCGGAGGCTTCGATTCCGGAGCGCAGCCGCTCGCCCCGGGCCTTGACCCGGTCGAGCAGTCCCTCGGCGGCGATGGTGTCGATCACGGCGAGGCCGGCGGCGCAGGCGACCGGGTTCCCGCCGAAGGTGGTGCCGTGCTGGCCGGGCTGGAGCAGGTCCGCGGCCGGGCCGAAGGCGGCCACCGCGCCGATGGGCAGACCGCCGCCGAGGCCCTTCGCGAGCGTGACGAGGTCGGGCTCGACCCCCTCGTGCTGCTGGTACTCGAACCAGCTGCCGCAGCGCCCGATGCCGGTCTGCACCTCGTCGAGGGCGAGCAGCGTCCCGGTGGCCCGGGTGATCTCGCGGGCGGCCGTCAGGTAGCCGGCGGGCGGGACGACCACGCCGTTCTCGCCCTGGACCGGCTCGATGAGGACGAAGGCGGTCTCCTCGGTGACGGCGGCCCGCAGGGCCTCCACGTCGCCGTAGGGGACGTGCGTCACGTCGCCGGGCAGCGGCAGGAAGGGCGCCTGCTTCCCGGGCTGGCCGGTGAGGGCGAGTGCGCCCATGGTCCGGCCGTGGAATCCGCCGCCGGTGGCGACCATGTGGGTCCGCCCGGTCAGCCGACCGATCTTGTAGACGGCTTCGACCGCTTCCGCACCGGAGTTGCAGAAGAACACCCGCCCCTCGCGGCCGAAGAGCTGGAGCAGCCGCTCGCCGAGGGCGAGGACGGGCTCGGAGGCGTAGAGGTTGGATACGTGGCCGAGGGTGGTGATCTGCTCGGTCACGGCGGAGACGACGGCCGGGTGGGCGTGTCCGAGGGCGTTGACCGCGATGCCGCCGACGAAGTCGGTGTACTGCTTGCCGTCCGCGTCCCAGACCTGCGCGCCCTCACCGCGTACGAGGGCCAGCGCCGGGGTGCCGTAGTTGTTGGTCAGCGCTCCCTTCCAGCGGGCGGCGTAGCGCTGGTTGCCGGTCTCCTGGTTGCCGCTCACTCGCTGTCCCCTCCCTGTGCGTCGGGCACGACCATCGTGCCGATTCCCTCGTCGGTGAAGATCTCCAGCAGGATCGAGTGCTGGACCCGCCCGTCGATCACGCGGGCGGTGCTGACGCCGCCGCGCACCGCGTGCAGGCAGCCCTCCATCTTCGGCACCATGCCGCTGGACAGCTCGGGCAGGAGCTTCTCCAGCTCGCTGACGGTGAGCCGGCTGATGACCTCGTCGCTGTTGGGCCAGTCCGCGTAGAGGCCCTCGACGTCGGTGAGGACCATCAGCGTCTCGGCGCCGAGTGCGGCGGCGAGCGCGGCCGCGGCCGTGTCGGCGTTCACGTTGTACACGTGGCCGTCGTCGGCGCTGCGCGCGATGGAGGAGATGACCGGGATCCGGCCGTCCGCGAGCAGGGCCTCGATCGCGCCGGTGTCGATGGCGGTGATCTCGCCGACCCGGCCGATGTCGACGGCCTCGCCCCCGATCTGCGGGGTGTGCTTGGTGGCGGTGATGGTGTGGGCGTCCTCGCCGGTCATTCCGACGGCGAGCGGGCCGTGCTGGTTGAGCAGGCCGACCAGCTCCCGCTGGACCTGGCCCGCCAGGACCATGCGTACGACGTCCATGGCCTCCGGGGTGGTGACCCGCAGGCCGGCCTTGAACTCGCTGACCAGGCCCTGCTTGTCGAGCTGGGCGTTGATCTGCGGGCCGCCGCCGTGGACGACGACGGGCCGCAGGCCGGCCTGGCGCAGGAAGACCACGTCCTGGGCGAAGGCCGCCTTCAGGTCCTCGTCGATCATGGCGTTGCCGCCGAACTTGATGACGACGATCTTGCCGTTGTGCCGGGTGAGCCAGGGCAGCGCCTCGATGAGGATCTCGGCCTTGGGGAGCGCGGTGTGGCGCCTCGCGGTGCTCATGAGCTGTACGCGCTGTTCTCGTGGACGTACTCGGCCGTCAGGTCGTTGGCCCAGATGACCGCGGACTCGGAGCCGGTGGACAGGTCCGCGGTGATGCGCACCTCGCGGTCCTTCATGCTCACCAGGTCGCGGTCCTCGCCGACGGAGCCGTTCTTGCAGACCCAGACGCCGTTGATGGCCACGTTGAGCCGGTCCGGGTCGAAGGCCGCCGCAGTGGTGCCGATGGCGGACAGGACCCGGCCCCAGTTGGGGTCCTCGCCGTGGATGGCGCACTTGAGCAGGTTGTTGCGGGCGATGGACCGGCCGACCTCGACCGCGTCCTGCTCGCTGGCCGCGCCGATCACCTCGATGCGGATGTCCTTGCTGGCGCCCTCGGCGTCGCCGATCAGCTGGCGGGCGAGGTCGTCGCAGACGTTCCGTACGGCGTCGGCGAAGGCCTCGTACGCGGGGACCCGGCCGGAGGCGCCGGAGGCCAGCAGCAGCACGGTGTCGTTGGTGGACATGCAGCCGTCGGAGTCGACCCGGTCGAAGGTGGTGCGGGTGGCGTCCCGCAGCGCCTTGTCGAGGGTGGCGCTGTCGAGGTCGGCGTCGGTGGTGAGGACGACGAGCATGGTGGCCAGGCCCGGGGCGAGCATGCCCGCGCCCTTGGCCATGCCGCCGACGGTCCAGCCGTCCTGGCCGGCGGTGGCCGTCTTGTGGACGGTGTCGGTGGTCTTGATGGCGATGGCGGCGTCCTCGCCGCCGTCGGCGGAGAGGGCGGCGGCGGCCGTCTCGATGCCGGGGAGCAGCTTGTCCATGGGGAGCAGGACGCCGATCAGGCCGGTGGAGGCGACGGCGATCTCACCGGCGTTGTGCTCGCCGCCCAGGACGGCGGCGGCCTTCTCGGCGGTGGCGTGGGTGTCCTGGAAGCCCTTGGGACCGGTGCAGGCGTTGGCGCCGCCGGAGTTGAGGACGACGGCGCTGACGGTCGCGCCGCGCAGGACCTGCTCGGACCAGCGCACGGGGGCGGCCTTGACGCGGTTGGAGGTGAAGACGCCCGCGGCGGCCAGTCTCGGCCCGTTGTTGACCACGAGGGCCAGGTCGGGGTTGCCGTTCGCCTTGATCCCGGCGGCGATGCCCGCCGCCGTGAATCCCTGTGCAGCCGTCACGCTCACGGCGCCACTCCAATCGTGGAAAGACCCAGCGCCTCGGGGAGCCCGAGGGCGATGTTCATGCTCTGCACCGCACCGCCGGCGGTGCCCTTGGTGAGGTTGTCGATCGCGCTGATGGCGATGATCCGCTGCGCGGACTCGTCGTACGCGACCTGGACGTGGACGGCGTTGGAGCCGTACACCGCCTTGGTGGTGGGCCACTGGCCCTCGGGGAGGAGCCGGACGAAGGGCTCGTCGGCGTAGGCCTTCGCGTACGCGGCGCGCAGCGACTCCGCGGTGGTGCCGGGCAGGGCCTTGGCGGAGCAGGTGGCGAGGATGCCGCGCGGCATGGGCACGAGGTTGGGGGTGAAGGAGACGGACACCCGCTCCCCGGCGAGCGGGGAGAGGTTCTGCACCATCTCGGGCGTGTGCCGGTGGGCGCCGCCGACGCCGTACGGGGTCACGGTGCCCATGGCCTCGGAGCCGAGCAGGTGCGGCTTGAGGGCCTTGCCGGCGCCGGAGGTGCCGGTGGCGGCGACGATGACGGCCTCGGGTCCGGCGAGCCTCGCCTGGTAGGCGGGGTAGAGGGCGAGGGAGACGGCGGTCGGGAAGCAGCCGGGGACGGCGATGCGCTTGGTGCCGGCCAGGGCGGCCCGGCCGCCGGGGAGCTCGGGGAGCCCGTAGGGCCAGGTGCCGGCGTGCGGGGCGCCGTAGAACTTGTCCCAGTCGGCGGAGTCCTTCAGCCGGTGGTCGGCACCCATGTCGACGACGAGGACCTCCTCGCCGAGCTGGGCGGCGACGGCGGCGGACTGCCCGTGCGGCAGGGCCAGGAAGACGACGTCGTGGCCGGCGAGGGCCTCGGGCGTGGTCGCCTCCAGGGTCCGTCCGGCGAGCGGGACGAGGTGCGGCTGGAGTGGACCGAAGGGCTGTCCGGCGTTGGAGTGGCCGGTCAGCGCGCCGATCTCCACCTCGGGGTGCGAGAGCAGCAGGCGCAGGACTTCACCGCCCGCGTATCCGCTCGCTCCGGCCACCGCTACACGTACCACCATCGGACCCTCCTCCTCGATGGCATGACTATACGTACCTATGCAGTTTTATGCAAAGGTCCGGTGTCCGCGGGACGGTGCCGACTCCCGTGCGGGTTCCGGCCGCCGCCGTCGGCCGGGCGGATCGAGGCGGGCTTCTCGATTCCATGCTCACGCCCCGGACCAGGGGTGTCGACCGGGCAGACAGGCCGGATACGCCCCGACCCCGACACGGGCCTCGACGACCGTCAGGGCTGCATCGCCGGGGTCGCGCTCGCCCTCACGACCGAGCGCCGCTAGCCCTGGCGGGTACCGCTCAGCACTCCCGCTCGTACTCGACCTGTTCGAGCGGGCGGCCGTCACCGAAGTCCGTTTCCCGTACCGCCCCGGTCCCGGCGAAGCCGCACTTGGCGTAGAAGCGGCGGGACCTCGGGGTGTCCCGCAGCGTCCACAGGTGGGCGCGGGCGAAGCCGTCCGCGCGCAGCCGGGCCAGCGTCGCGTCCATCAGCACGGCGGCGACGCCGGTGCCCCAGCCGTCGGGGTGGGCGTAGAAGCTGAGGATCTCGGCGAGGCCCGGCCGGGTCCCGGACGGGGAGGACCAGGACATGGCCAGGGGGCGGCCGCCCGCCTCGGCCAGCAGCAGCGTCCTCGGGTCCTCGGCGAGCCGCGCGTGCCAGCGGGCGCGTCGGCTGCGGACGCCCTCGGCGGCGAACTCCGGCGCGAAGAAGGGGGCGTACGCGGCCTCCCAGGCGACGGCGTGGATCTCGCCGAGGGCGTCGCCGTCGCCCGGGCCGGCGGCCCGGACGGCGATCATCCGGACACCGCCCCGTCGGCGCCGAGCGCGTGGCGCACCCAGACGTTCGGCTCCACGTAGACCGCGCGGTCGTGCTCCGGGTCGCAGTGGACGGTGCTGAGCGCCCCGGGCACCCGGACCGGGCCCGGGGTGTCGAAGGGCAGTCCGGTCCACCCGCGCCACTGGTCGAGGGTGCCGCTGATGGTCATCGACACCGGGGCCACCGAGTCGATGACCGCCCCCGCACGGACGTGGACCCGCAGCCACGGGTCGTACGGCAGTCCGTCCTCGCGGGTGCGGTACGCGTACTCCGCCATGGGGGTCTCGGGCTCGGCGGGCTTCGCGCTCGGCCGGACCGGGGCCACGACCTCGGTGAACCCGGCGGCGCGGGCACCCTCGCGCATGGCGGTGAGCATCCGGCCGG
The DNA here is from genome assembly GCF_055575955.1 of Streptomyces sp. NPDC033966. Classification (NCBI taxonomy): domain Bacteria; kingdom Bacillati; phylum Actinomycetota; class Actinomycetes; order Kitasatosporales; family Streptomycetaceae; genus Streptomyces; species Streptomyces sp. NPDC033966. The sequence continues at coordinate 309,589 of NZ_JBVIRQ010000008.1, forward strand.
AGAGGCCCTCGCCCTGCCGGCCGCGGGCGATCGAGATCTCCAGGGCGGTGACGGTGTCCGGCCGGACGCCCCGCCGCTGGTCGGAGAAGGCCCACATCAGGACCCGGTCCCAGCCCTGCCCGGGCAGGACCCCGCCGCGCTCGGGGGTGTGCAGCGCGAAGGGGACGCTGAAGGCCCGGGCCACCACCTCGTCGCCGTCGGTGGCGATGAAGACGTACTCGGGGAACTCGGCCACCAGGCGCGGGTACAGCAGCCAGGCGATCGGGTCGTTCTGGGCGAACTCGGGCCAGGAGTCCTCCATGTCCCAGAGCCGGGGGGCCAGTTCGGGTCGGACGGCCAGGGAGGTGATCACGATCTCGGTCATGCCCGCAGGCTAGAGCGGTTCCACCACCCCCTCAACGAGGTTTACGCGCCCCCGCCCGCCCTGCCGAGCAGCCCCTCGGGCAGCCCGCCCCGCAGCCGCTGCACCGCCTCCACCAGCTCCCCCGGCCCGGACACCCCCGCGAAGCTCAACCGGACGTGCGCGGCGGGCGGTTCGGCGCAGAAGTACGGGCGGCCCGGCGTGACCGCGACTCCGGCGCGCAGGGCGGCCGCCGCGAACCCGGCGTCGTCGCCGTCGCCGCCGGGGCGCACCCAGAGCTGGAAGCCGCCCGAGGGCAGGTGGGTCAGCTCGGCGCCGGGCAGCTCCCGCCGCAGGGCGCCGGCGAGGACCTCGCGCCGGTGGCGCAGCTCGGCGGCGACGGCCCGCAGGTGGCGCGGCCAGGCGGGGGCTCCGACGAGTTCGAGCGCGGCCTCCTGGAGGGGCCGGGGGACGAAGAAGCTGTCGACGACCTGGATGGCCCGCAGCCGGTCCAGGACGGGGCCCCGGGCGGCGAGCGCGCCGACCCGCAGGCTGGGCGAGGTGGCCTTGGTCAGGGACCGGACGTGGACCACGACCCCGTCGGAGTCCTGGGCGGCGAGCGTCGGGGGCAGCGGGCCGGCGTCCTCGTGGGCCAGGTTGCGCGCGTAGTCGTCCTCGACCACGAAGGCGCCGGCGGCCCGCGCGATGCGCAGCACCTCGGTGCGCCGTGCGGCGGACAGCACGGCGCCGGTCGGGTTCTGGAACAGCGGCTGGCATACGAAGACCCGCGCGCCGGTGGCTTCGAAGGCGGCGGCCAGCAGCTCCGGCCGGACCCCTTCGGCGTCCACCGGGACGGGTACGGGCCGGCAGCCGGAGGCGCGGGCGATGGCCAGCAGCCCGGGGTAGGTGGGCGATTCGACCAGGATCGGCGCGCCGGGCGGGGCCAGCGCCCGTACGGCGGTGGTCAGCGCGCTCTGCCCGCCGGCCGTGATCAGCACGTCGGCGGCGCCGACCGACCCGACGGCGCCGCCGATCTCGCGGGCGAACCAGTCGCGCAGCTCGGGCAGTCCCTCCATGGGCGGCCGCCCCCACGCCCCGGGCCTGCGTCCGGCGCGGGCCAGGGCCGCCGCCATGGCCCGCTCGGGCTGGAGCGAGGGGTGCAGGTAGCCGCCGTTGAGCTCGATGACCCCGGCGGGCGGCACGGCGAGGGAGTTCGCGACCCCGCTGGCGTCCACGGAGCGCGGGACGATCTCCCCGGCGCCTTCGGCGCTGAGGGCGACCTCCTGCCAGGAGGTGTCCCCGGGCGCGGGGCCGCTCGTACGCGGACGGGCCCGGAAGGCCCCGGCGCCGGGCCGCGTGACGACGAGTCCCTCGGCGGCGAGCTGCGCGAGGGCCCGGGAGACGGTGACGGGGCTGACCCGGTAGCGCTCGACCATGGCCCGACTGGACGGGAGCTTTCCACCAACCGGGTAGCGGTCGAGCTCCGACCGCAGGGATTCTGCCAGCTCGGCCACACTGCTACGCTCATACATGACAGCACAGAATAGCGCTACTCGCCCGACGTCGATAGCGGTGCAGGTGGGGGCCAGCCGGACCGCAGCACGCAGCGGTACCGCCCTCGCCATGCTCGGGGTGGTCACCTTCTCGCTGACCTTCCCCGCCACCGCCTGGGGCCTGGAGAGCTTCGGCCCCTGGTCCCTCGTCGCGCTGCGGAGCGTCCTGGCCGCCGCCGTCGCGGGCGCCTTCCTGCTGGCCGGGCGGGTGCCGCTGCCAGCCCGGGAGCACTGGGCCGGGCTCGCCGTGGTGGCGGGTGGCGTGGTGGTGGGCTTCCCGCTGCTGACCACGCTGGCCCTGCGGACCTCCACCACCTCGCACGCCGCCGTCGTGGTGGGGCTGCTGCCGCTGACCACTGCCGCGCTCTCCGCGCTGCGTACGGGCAACCGCCCGTCCAACCGCTTCTGGGTCGCGGCCGTCGCCGGGGCCGTGGTGATCCTGGTCTTCACCCTGGCCCAGAGCGGCGGCGCCCCCTCCGCCGGTGACGCCTACCTGTTCGGGGCCCTGCTGGTGTGCGCGGCGGGCTACACCGAGGGCGGGCGGCTGGCCCGCTCGCTGCCCGGCTGGCAGGTGATCGGCTGGGCGCTGGTGCTGTGCCTGCCGTTGAGCCTGACGGGCGCGGCGTTCGCGCTGGCGTCCGAGCCGGTGCACCTGACCTGGCACGGGGTGACCGGTCTGGTGTGGGTGGCGGCGGGCTCGAACTTCTTCGGGCTCTACGTCTGGTACCGGGGCATGGCCGAGATCGGCACCGCGCGCGCCAGCCAGCTCCAGCTCGCCCAGCCGCTGCTGACCCTGGTGTGGTCGGTGGCACTGCTCGGCGAGCACCTCTCACCGGCCACCCCCCTGGCCGCCTGCGCGGTCCTGGTCTGCATCACCGTGACTCAACGGGTCAAATAACCTCGGATCGGCCTAAACTACTGGCACCGGATCGGACCGGCTCCGAGGGAGGTCAGCAGATGCGCGCGACCGAGGGCGACCAGCTGGTGCAACACGGCAGGATCGTGGGCCAGCACGACAGGGTGGGCGAGATCGTCGAGGTCCTGGGCGAGAACGGCGCCCCCCCGTACCGGGTCCACTTCCCGGACGGGCACGACGCCGTCATGTCCCCCGGCCCCGACTGCGTCGTACGCCACCCGGACAAGCCCGAGGGCAAGTCCCCCACCTGGCGCTGAGTCAGCGCGGCGGCACGGCCGTCGGGTAGTGGTCGGCGACGACCCTGGCCAGCGCTCCATTGGGGTCCGCGACCACGTACTTCCCCGAGAAGTAGGAGTGGCCGCGGACCTCGGCGTAACGGCGGGCGAGGGTCAGGTGCCGGGACAGCTCGGCGGGATCCCGCCAGGCGGCCGTGGAGCTGTCCGCGTCGCAGCGGTACAGCGCCTCGCCCACGTACAGGTCCACCCCGGTGCCGGCCACCGTCTTCGCCCACCAGCGCACGACCTCGGCGTAGTCGGCCGCCGCGTACCCGATGTGCCAGTACGCCTGCGGTGCGACGTAGTCGACCCAGCCCCGCAGCACCCACTTGCGGGTGTCCGCGTAGAGGTCGTCGTACGTCTGCAGCGCCCGGGTGGCCGAGCCGAGCCGGTCGGTGCCCCGGTTGCGCCACACCGCGAAGGGGCTGATGCCGAAGCGCACCCCCGGATGGGCGGAGCGCAGCCGCTGCGACATCTCCTGGACGAGGGTGTCGGTGTTGTGGCGGCGCCAGGCGGCGCGGGAGGTGAAGGAGCCGCCGTGCTCCGCGAAGGCGTCGTCGTCGTCGAAGTACTCCCCGGCGACCGGGTACGGGTAGAAGTAGTCGTCCCAGTGCACCGCGTCGACGGGGTAGCGGGAGACGGCGTCGAGCATCGCCTCCTGGACGAAGGACCGCACTTCGGGCAGCCCCGGGTTGTAGTACAGCTTGCCGCCGTAGGCGACGGTCCAGCCGCGGTTGCGGCGCGCCGGGTGCGAGGCCGCGAGCCGGGAGGGGTCGGTGTGGTTGGCCACCCGGTACGGGTTGAACCAGGCGTGCAGCTCCAGCCCGCGCGCGTGCGCCTCGCTGACGGCCGTGCCCAGCGGGTCCCAGCCCGGGTCCTTGCCCTGCGTACCGGTCAGCCACTGCGACCAGGGCTCGCGCGTCGAGGGCCAGAACGCGTCGGCGGCCGGGCGGACCTGGAGGATGACCGTGTTGAGCCGGCGCGCCACCGCCGTGTCGAGGAGCTTGATCAGCTCCGCGCGCTGCTCCCGGGCGGACAGCCCGCTGCCGGAGGGCCAGTCGACGTTCTGTACGGTCGCGATCCACATCCCCCTGAACTCCGCCGCCCCCGCCCGGCCGCCGGCGGCGGTCCGCGCCGGGAGCGCCCCTGGTGGCCCGGCCGCGTCCCGTACCCCGGCTGCCGCCCCGGGCTCCGCCGCCGCGGGGCCCGCGGCCGTCGCGGCCAGCACTCCCGCCGCCCCCGCCAGCAGTCCCCGCCGTCCGATGCGCGTCATGTGACGACTCCGTTCCTCTCCGTGACAATGCTCTGCGTGGCACAGCATGCCCCGCCCCGGCCCGCCGACGGGGGCAACGCGGGAGTAACGTCGGGGGGCGTGGCGGGCGCCGGGATGCAGTTACCACTGCCGAACACGGGGGACCCGCGATGGATGAGCAGCGAAAGGCACGATGTGACGGACCTCTCTACCCTCCCGACCGACATCACCAGGGTCGGCGTGGTGGGCTGTGGCCAGATGGGCGCGGGCATCGCGGAGGTGTGCGCCCGCAGCGGTCTTGAGGTGAAGGTCGCCGAGACCACCGGGGAGGCCCTGGAGATCGGGCGCACCCGGCTGCACAACTCGCTGACCAAGGCCGCCGAACGCGGCAAGATCAGCGAGGAGGAGCGGGACGCCACCCTGGCCCGGCTCTCCTTCACCACCGACCTCGGCGAGTTCGCCGACCGCGACCTCGTCATCGAGGCCGTCGTCGAGAACGAGCAGGTCAAGACGGAGATCTTCCAGGTCCTGGACCAGGTGATCACCCGCCCGGACGCGATCCTCGCCTCCAACACCTCCTCGATCCCGCTGGTCAAGCTGGCCGTCGCGACCTCGCGGCCCGACCAGGTCATCGGCATCCACTTCTTCAACCCGGCGCCCGTGCAGCGGCTCGTCGAGCTGATCCCGGCGCTGACGACGAGCGAGGAGACCGTCAAGCGGTCCGAGGCCCTGGTGCGGGACGTGCTGAAGAAGCACGCCGTCCGCGCCCAGGACCGGTCCGGCTTCGTCGTCAACGCCCTGCTGGTGCCGTACCTGCTGTCCGCGATCCGGATGTTCGAGTCGGGCATCGCGAGCCGCGAGGACATCGACAACGGCATGGAGCTGGGCTGCGCCCACCCGATGGGCCCGCTCAAGCTGTCCGACCTGATCGGCCTGGACACCATCGTCTCGATCGCCGATTCGATGTACGCCGAGTACAAGGAGCCGCTGTACGCCGCTCCCCCGCTGCTCCAGCGCATGGTGGACGCGGGCCGCCTGGGCCGCAAGACGGGCTCGGGCTTCTACCCGTACGGCTGAACGGACACCCCCTAGGGGCGGCCCAGCCTCAGGTGGTGCAGGAGGAGGAGCCCGGCCGCCATGTTGGCGGCCGGGATCTCCCCGCGCGCGATCATGTCCGGGACCAGCTTCAGCGGGACCCACTCCCGGCGCGAGGACTCGAAGGCGTCCTCCGGTTCACCGACGTACGCGGCCCCGTCCGCCCAGTAGAGGTGGTGGCGGGCGTCGGTCAGCCCGTTGGAGGGCTCCACGGTCATCAGGTGGTGGAGCGGGCCGGGCCGCCAGCCCGACTCCTCCTCCATCTCCCGTGCGGCCGCCGCCTCGACCGACTCCCCGTCCTCGACCACCCCGGCGGGCAGCTCCCAGCCCCAGCTGTCGGTGATGAACCGGTGCCGCCACAGCAGCAGCACCTCGTCGGCCTCGTTGACGGCCGTGGCGACGGCGACCGGCCGCAGCCGGATGACGAAGTGGTCCAGGTGCCGGCCGTCGGGGAGTTCCACGTCCGCGAGGTTCACATCGAACCAGCGGTTCTTGTACACGGTCTGCTCACTCAGGTTCGTCCACTGCACGGTAATGCCACCTTCCGCATCCGTTGGTGGCAACATGGCAGCAGCAGAGGCCCTCACAGGGGAACGCGCAGCGCCCCGTCGATCAGGTACGCGGTCTCCTCCGCGCCCGCGCACCCGCTGCTCAGCAACTGCTCCCGGACGGCCCGCAACCGGTCCCTCAGACGCAGCGACTCCATCCCCTTGGCCCGCTCGGCCATTTCGGCCGCCGAGGCCACCGCCCGGTCGGCCTCCCCCTGCCGCAGCTGGATCTCGCACAGCATCGCGAGGCGGTGCACCCGCCCCCTGTCGTGCGCCGGGGTCCCCACCGCCTCCGCCGCCTGCTCGTGCGCCCCGGCGAGGTCCCCCAGGCTCAACAGGGCCTCCGCCACCTGTACGTTGACCAGCCCGGGCTGTACGTAGCCGGTCTCGGCGGGCTCGGTGCCCGGCCTGATCCGCTCGGCGGCCGCCTCGGCCCGCCGGATGCACGCCAACGCGGCCGCCGTGTCCCCGAGTTGCGCGTAGGCCTTGGCCTGCATCGCGTACAGGTCGGCCCCCAGCGCCGGGGTGGTGTCCGGTCCGGCGGCACGCAGAGCGGCCTCGGCGAAGGCCACGGCCTGGCGGTACTCCTTCAGGTGCAGCGACTGGTTGACGAGCAGGGCGATCACGTACGCCCCGAGCCCCCGGTCCCCGCTGGCCTTGGCGAGCCGCAGCGCCTGGTGGAAGTAGCGCTGGGCCAGGCCGTGGGCGTCGGAGTCGTACGCGCAGATCCCCGCGACCGCCACCAGGGACCCGGTGGCCCGGTGCAGCGGGCGGCCGACCTCGTCGGAGTAGGTCCCGCGCAGCATCGGGGCGGTCTCGGTGCCGAGGAAGCGCACGATCCGGGCCCGGGTGGCCATCCCGCCCGCCCGGCGGTACATCAGCTCGTAGTGCACCCGGGCGGCCCGCAGGACCTCGATGTGCTCGGGCCCGATCCGGTGCCGCCCCACCCGGGACACGTCGGCGTCCTCGGGCGGGTTCTCCCACTCCCACACCGGTATCACGGCCGGGGTGCCGGTGAGGGCCTGCGCCGTGAGCTGCGCGGGCCGGCCCAGCTCGTCGGAGCGCCACAGGGCGGTGGCGCGGTCGACGAAGCCGCTGAGCCGGGTGCCGTGCGGGCTCTGCCGGCCGGGGATCCCGAGCCCGATGTCGTCGAGCCCGACGGGCCGTTGCAGCCGCCCGCCCAGCACCTCGCAGATCAGGTCGGGCACCTGGCCCCGGGGGCGCTGCCCCTTCAGCCAGCGGGAGACCGCGGTGTGTTCGTAGCGCAGCGCGAGTCCGCGGGACCGGCCCGCCTGGTTGACATGCGCGGCGAGTCCGGCGTGGGACATTCCCGCCTCGGCGAGGAGGGCGTCGAGCAGTGCATTGGGCTGCATGGGCCCCTCCAAGGGCTCGTCCGGTTCAGGCTAGTGGCTGAGCCGGGCGGGCGGGGGCGTTCCGCCTTTCCTTCACACGGGGTGTGAACCGAGTGCGCGCATAAATGCGTTCCGCACCCTGCCGCTCGGGGGGCCGGGGGCGGTTCACTTAAGAGCCTCGCCAAGGAGGCCGCCCGGTCGTCGGCTCCCCCTCGTACAGTGCGACGACCCGGCACCGCGCCGCCCGCCCCTGCTGTCTGCCCGACACTCCATGGCGGGCGCGGGCGGCGCACCACGGCTCCGCCGCGGTCCGGTTGGTCGCCGGACCCCGCCGGGGCCGGGCCGGTTCCGTACCGGGTCCGTCCACCGGCCCGGTACGGAGCGGCTCCGCCGGTGACACGGATCCGCCCGGGCCGTTCCACTCCCCCCGGGCCGGGCGGGTCCGCACCGGTCGTGCGCGGCCGGCACGGCACCCTGGGGGCGGCGTCGGCGGTGGGGCCGCCCTCCCGGTGCCGTGCACGGCGCGCACGCCCGCAGCCAGCCGCGCGGGTGTGCCCGTGCGCGGGTGCACCGCTGCGCGGAGCGGTCCCCTACCCGCCCTTCCACCGTCCCCAGGTGCTCCGCCCCTGACCCCGATACCGCGCGCTCCGCGCCCGGTGCGCTCGATCGCCGCTCGGGCTGGAATCCGCGCAGCGAATTGCCGGCCGCGCCGGCGAGTCCGGAGTACCACCCGAACGGGTGAGGGGCGCGCCCGGTGATCCGGACGCGCCCCTCGGCGGGAGCTACGGCGGCGTCACGCGCCCCGCAGCACCGCCCCGGTCCGCTCGCCGGCCAGCGCCACCGCGGCATCGCGCGCGGCCGTGGACTCCTCGGCGGTCAGCGTCCGGTCGGCCGCGCGGAAGCGCAGCGCGTACGCGAGGGACTTCTTGCCCTCGCCGACCTGCTCACCGGTGAACACGTCGAACAGCCGCAGCGACTCCAGCAGTTCGCCGGCACCCTTGCGCAGCGCGTCCTCCACCGCCGAGGCGGGGACGGAGGCGTCCACGATCAGCGCGACGTCCTGGGTCGCCACCGGGAAGGTGGAGATCCGGGGCGCCTGCACGGCCTCGCCGCCGGCCGCCGCGAGGCGGTCCAGGTCGAGCTCCATGGCGCTGGTGCGGGCGGGCAGGCCCATGGCCTTGACCACGCGCGGGTGCAGCTCGCCGGCGTGGCCGATGACCTGCTCGACACCGTCGACGGTGACGACCAGCTCGGCGCAGCGGCCCGGGTGCCAGGGGCCGTACTGGCCCTGGCGGACGACCAGCTCGGCACCGGCCTCGACGGCCAGCGCGCGGGCGGCCTGGACGGCGTCCGCCCAGTCGGCCGGACGGCCCTTGCCCCACCAGCCGGCCTGCTCGCGGGCGCCGGCCAGCACGACCGCGGCGTACCGCGGCTGCGCGGGCAGGGCCGCGTCGAGGGTGGCGACCTCCTCGTCCGTGGGACGCCGGTCGACGGGCAGGCGTACGGCGACGCCCGCCTCGGCGGCGGCACGGAAGACCGAGCCGGTCTCGAAGAGCGCGAGGTCGTGGCTGCCCCGGCTGTCGTTGCGGCGCAGCGCGCCCAGCAGGCCCGGCAGCAGCGTGGTGCGCAGCGCCGGCTCCTCGTCGGACAGCGGGTTGACCAGCTTGACGACCTGGCGGCTCGCGTCGTGCGCGGGCAGCTGCAGCTGGTCGAAGACGGCCTCGCCGATGAACGGGTAGCTCAGCGCCTCGACGTAGCCGGCGCCGGCCAGGGCGCGGCCGACCCGGCGGTGCAGCTGCTGGCGCGCGGTCAGGCCGCGGCCGGAGGGCACCTGCGGGAGGGTGGACGGGAGGTTCCCGTAGCCCTCCAGCCGGATGACCTCCTCGGCGAGGTCGTTGGGCTCGGCGAGGTCGGGCCGCCACGAGGGGACGGTGACGACGAGCTCGTCCTGTCCGTAGACGTCGCAGCCGATCTCCTGGAGGCGGCGCACGACGGTCTCGCGGCCGTACTCCATGCCCGCGACCCGGTCCGGGTGGTCCGCGCTCATCGCGATGGTGCGCGGGGCGCCCGGGGCGGTGAGCTCGGTGACGCCGGCCTCGGCGGTGCCGCCAGCGAGCAGCACGAGGAGGTCGACGGTCCGCTGCGCTGCCGCCGCGGCGGCCTGCGGGTCGACGCCCCGCTCGAAGCGCTTGGAGGCCTCGGAGGAGAGCTTCAGGCGGCGGGCGGTGCGCGAGATCGACACGGAGTCGAAGTGCGCGGCCTCGATCACGACGTCCGTGGTGCCCGTGACGGCGCCCGTCTCAGGGTCGGTGACGGAGTCGGCGATCTCGGTGTTGGCACCGCCCATGACGCCGGCGAGCCCGATCGGGCCGCTGCTGTCGGTGATCACCAGGTCCTCGGCGTCGAGCGTGCGCTTGACGCCGTCGAGGGTGGTGAACTTCTCGCCCTGCTCGGCACGGCGGACGCCGATCGCGCCGTCGAGGCGCGCGCGGTCGTAGGCGTGCAGCGGCTGGCCGAGCTCCAGCATCACGTAGTTGGTGATGTCCACGGCCAGCGAGATCGGGCGCATGCCCGCCTTCTGGAGGCGGCGCGTGAGCCAGATCGGGGACCGCGCCTCGGGGTCGAGGCCGGTCACCGTGCGGGCGGTGAAGCGGTCGCAGCCGGCCGGGTCGGAGATCTGCACGGCGTAGCCGTACGAGTTCGGCGCGGGCACGTCGAGCAGCGCCGGGTCGCGCAGCGGCAGGCCGTACGCGGTGGCGGCCTCGCGGGCCACACCGCGCATGGACATGCAGTAGCCGCGGTCCGGGGTGATGTCGATGTCGAGGACCTCGTCGACGAGCTGGAGCAGCTCGATCGCGTCGGTGCCGGGCTCGTACTCCGGCGGCAGCACGATGATGCCGTGCGTGCCGTCGTCGCCCATGCCGAGCTCGTCGCCGGAGCAGATCATGCCGTGCGAGGTCTTGCCGTACGTCTTGCGCGAGGCGATCGCGAAGTCGCCGGGCAGGACGGCGCCGGGCAGGACCACGACGACCTTGTCGCCGACGGAGAAGTTCCGGGCGCCGCAGACGATCTCCTGCGGCTCGCCGGTGCCGTTGGCGGTGCCGACGTCGACCGTGCAGAAGCGGATCGGCTTGCGGAAGCCGTCGAGCTCCTCGATGGTCAGCACCTGGCCGACGACGAGGGGGCCCTTGAGGCCGGCGCCGAGCGTCTCGACGGTCTCGACCTCGAGGCCGGCGTCGACCAGCTTGGCGGCCACGTCACGGCCGGTCTCGCCCGCGGGGAGGTCGACGTACTCCCGCAGCCAGGAAAGCGGGACGCGCATCAGATCTCACTCCCGAACGGCCGGGTGAAGCGCACGTCACCCTCGACCATGTCTCGCATGTCTTCAACGTTGTGACGGAACATCAGCATCCGCTCGATGCCGAAGCCGAAGGCGAACCCGCTGTACTTCTCCGGGTCCACACCGCAGGCGGTGAGCACCTTGGGGTTGACCATGCCGCAGCCGCCGAGCTCGATCCAGCCCTCGCTGGAGCAGGTACGGCAGGGGCGGTCGGGGTTGCCCACCGACTCGCCGCGGCAGACGTAGCACTGCATGTCCATCTCGGCGGACGGCTCGGTGAAGGGGAAGAAGTGCGGGCGCAGCCGGGTGGTGGTCTGCTCCCCGAAGAGCTCCTTGACCATGTGGTCGATGGTGCCCTTGAGGTCGGCCATGGTCAGGCCCTCGTCCACGGCGAGCAGCTCGACCTGGTGGAAGACCGGGGTGTGCGTCGCGTCGAGCTCGTCGGTGCGGTACACGCGGCCCGGGCAGACGATGTAGACGGGGGGCTTGCGCTCCAGCAGCGAGCGCGCCTGCACCGGGGAGGTGTGGGTGCGCAGCACGACGCCCGACTCGTCGCCCTCGGTGCCCTTGGGGCCCTGGACGAAGAAGGTGTCCTGCATCTGGCGCGCCGGGTGGTCGGGCGTGAAGTTGAGGGCGTCGAAGTTGAACCACTCCGCCTCGACCTCGGGGCCTTCCGCGACCTCGTAGCCCATGCCGACGAAGATGTCCGCGATGCGGTCCATCAGCGTGGTCAGGGGGTGGCGGGCGCCGGCGGGCACGCGGTCGTAGGGCAGCGTGACGTCCACCGCCTCCTCGACCAGCACCCGCTCGTCGCGCTCGGCCTCCAGCTGGACCGTGCGGGCCCCGAAGGCCTTGTTCACGGCGCCGCGGGCCTGTCCGACGCGCTTGCCCGCGTCGGCCTTGGCCTGGGGCGGCAGGGCGCCGATCTCGCGGTTGGCGAGCGCCAGGGGCGAGCGGTCGCCCATGTGCGCGGTCTTCGCCTCGCGAAGCTCGTCGAGGTCGCCGGCGGACGCGAAGGCGGCGAGCGCCTCGTCCCGCATGCGCTCGATCTCTTCCGGTTTCAGTGCCTCGACCTCGACAGGGTCGTACGACTTGTTCGGTGCCGACATCTCTTCCCGTACTTCCGATGGCTGGCTGGTGGGTCCCCGCGCGACGTGATCGAAACGCCTCGGGCTCGATCGGCACAAGGACACAAAGGTGCCAAAGGACGAGTCTAAGGGCCGCCGGGGGTGGAGGAGCCCGTGGGCCGCCCGGTGAGACTCTCCGCAGGGTTACTGGGTGAGGTAGGCCGGGGCGCTCACGGGCAGGATAAATCGGAACTCGGCGCCGCCTCCGGGGCCGCGGCCGACCGTGATGGTGCCGCCGTGTGCCTCCACGATGCCCTTGACGATGTACAGGCCCAGGCCGGTGCCGCCGCGCTTGCTCCCCCGCCAGAAGCGGGTGAAGACGCGGGCCATCGACTCCTCGGGGATCCCGGGGCCTTCGTCGGTCACGGTGACGGCTGTTCCCTTCTCGTGCGGCGCTACGTCGATGGTGACCGTTCCGTCACCGTGGCGCACCGCATTTTCGAGGAGGTTGCCGAGGATCTGGTCGATCTTGTCCGGGTCGGCCCAGCAGTCGGGCAGCGGGCTGCTGACCCGTACGAGGAACCGCTCGGGCGCCTGGCCGTTCGCGGTGAGGGCCTGGACGTGGCGGCCCACGGCCGCGGCGAGGTCGACCGGCTGGCGGCGGACCTCCAGGCGGCCGGAGTCGATGCGGGAGATGTCGAGGAGCTCGGCGATCAGCCGGGTGACGCGGTTGGCGTCGGCGTCGACGGTCTCCAGCATCAGCCGCTTCTGGTCGTCGGTGAACCGCTCCCACTTGGCGAGCAGGGTGGCGGTGAAGCCCTTCACCGAGGTCAGCGGGGAGCGCAGCTCGTGCGCGACCGTCGCGATCAGCTCGGCGTGGCTGCGTTCGGTGCGGCGCCGGGCCTCCGTGCCGCGCAGGGTGACCACGAGGCGGCTGAGGGGGCCGGTGGGGTGGCTGCGCACGTAGCGGGCGGAGACGAGCACCTCGCGGCCGCCGGGCAGCAGCAGGTTCCGCTCGGGCTGACCGCGCCGGGTGGCGAGTCCCCCGTACGGGTCGGTCAGCGCCCACCAGCGGCGGCCTTCGAGGTCCTCCAGCGGCAGCGCGCGTTCGATGCGGGCGCCGATGGCCTGGCCGGCCGGGATGGCGGTGATCCGGGAGGCGGCCCGGTTGAAGCAGACGACGTGTCCGGTGTGGTCGGCGACGACGAGCCCGTCGGGCAGTTCGTCGGGGTCGATGGCGGGCTCCGGGGCGGCCGGGCCCGGCCGGGCCGGCCCGTCCGCCGCCCGTCCCGCGGGGCCCGCCTGCGGCGGTACGAAGCCCAGGCCGTCCGGGGCCGCGGCGGCCTCCGTCGCGGGCCCCGGCCCGTCGGGTCCGGCGGCGGACGCGCCGGGGCGGTCGGCGCCCGGGTGCCCGGCGGCGTCCCCGAACCGCTCCTCGGCCGCGCCGGCGCCCACTGGCGAGCTGTTCGTACCGACGGTCATGTCCCCGTACCCCACATCTCCGGGTAGCTCAGTGGGCCCCCGGACGGCCACATTACTAGCTGGGGGTCACGGAGCGGCACCCTCCGGGCGCCCGCTGTGCACGCGCGGACGCGTAGAGGCACACGGCGGCGGCCGTCGCGAGGTTCAGGCTCTCGGCCTTGCCGTGGATCGGGACCCGCACGACGGCGTCCGCGAGCGCCCGGGTCTCCTCGGGCAGGCCCCAGGCCTCGTTGCCGAAGACCCAGGCGGAGGGCCCGCCCATGGTGCCCGCGTCCAGCTCGGCGTCCAGGTCGTCCTCCCCGGCGCCGTCGGCGGCCAGGATCCGCACTCCGGCGGCCCGCAGCCCCTCCACGGCCTGCTCCACGGGCACGCCGACGGCCACCGGGAGGTGGAAGAGGGAGCCCACGGAGGCGCGTACGGACTTCGGGTTGTACAGGTCGACGGAGGCGTCGGTCAGCACCACGGCGTCGGCGCCGGCGGCGTCCGCGCAGCGCAGCACCGTACCGGCGTTCCCGGGGTCGCGGACGTGGGCCAGGACGGCGACCAGGCGGGGCCCGGCCGCCAGGATCTGCTCGAACGGGGAGTCCAGGAAGTGGCAGACGCCCACCAGGCCCTGCGGGGTCACGGTCTGCGAGACCTCGGCGAGCACCTCGTCGGAGGCGTAGTGCACCCGGGCACCGGCCAGCAGCGCGGCCTCGACGATGTCGGCGTAGCGCTCGGCGGCCTCGACGGTGGCGAACAGTTCGATCAGGGTCGCGCCCTGGGCCCCGCGGTGCTCGACCGCCTCGCGGACGGCCTGCGGACCCTCGGCGATGAACCGGCGCTCCTTGGTGCGGAAGTTGCGCCGCGCCAGCCGCCGGGCGGCGGCCACCCGCGGGGATCGGGGGGAGATCAGCTCGTGGTGACCCAGGTCGGCCATGGTCTCTGCGGTCCCTCTCGGGGTGCGGGGCGCGCGGGGCGCGAGCGGTGCGGGCACGGGCGGTGCGGGGGCACCTCCGCCGTGCGGGGAAAACACTCGGACCCGCAGGCGATTCGCCTGCGGGTCCGGGGATGCCGACTGCTTACGCGGCCGGCCAGGCTTTAGGCAGCGGCCTTGGGCGCGTTGACGTCGGCCGGGAGGGCCTTCTGCGCGACCTCGACCAGCGCGGCGAACGCGTTGGCGTCGTTGACGGCCAGCTCCGCGAGGATCTTGCGGTCCACCTCGATGTTGGCGGCCTTCAGACCCTGGATGAGGCGGTTGTACGTCATGCCGTTCTGGCGGGCAGCGGCGTTGATGCGCTGGATCCACAGCTGACGGAAGTCGCCCTTGCGCTTCTTGCGGTCGTTGAAGTTGTAGACCAGCGAGTGGGTGACCTGCTCCTTGGCCTTGCGGTACAGGCGCGAACGCTGACCGCGGTAGCCGGAGGCCGCCTCGAGGATCGCCCGGCGCTTCTTGTGGGCGTTTACTGCCCGCTTGACGCGTGCCACTTTTTACTCCTTGTAGCGGGGCCGTGGATGTCGTCACACGGCCCGGAATTCGATGGGGTCCCGGTGCTGACGTCCCGCTCCCCCGGGGGGAGCGGAGGACATCAGATGCCGAGAAGCTTCTTGATCTTCGCGGCGTCGCCGGGAGCCATCTCCGCGTTGCCGGTCAGGCGACGGGTGATGCGGGACGACTTGTGCTCGAGCAGGTGGCGCTTGCCGGCGCGCTCGCGGAGCACCTTGCCGGAGCCGGTGACCTTGAAGCGCTTCTTGGTACCGCTGTGCGTCTTGTTCTTCGGCATGGCGCCGTTATCTCCTCGTCGGTGGCGCTCCCGCCGGTCACAGGGACCGGCCTGCGGGAGCGTCATGTTGTTGGGTGATCCGGAACGGGCTGTCCCGGGATCAGGCCTCGGCGTTCGCCTCGGCGGAGCCGTCGGCCTCGGCCTCGGCCTCGACGACCTCGGCAGCCTCGACGACCTCGGCCTCGTCCGGAGCGGCCTCGGCGGCGGTACCGCCCTGGCGCTCGGCCTTGCGCGCGGCCTGCGCCTCGCGGGCTTCGGCCATCGCCTCGGTCTTCTTCTTGTGCGGACCGAGAACCATGATCATGTTTCGGCCGTCCTGCTTCGGGTTCGACTCGATGAAGCCGAGGTCCTCGACGTCCGAAGCGAGACGCTGCAGCAGTCGGTAGCCGAGTTCCGGCCGGGACTGCTCGCGACCACGGAACATGATCGTGATCTTGACCTTGTCGCCCTGCTTGAGGAACCGAACGACGTGACCCTTCTTGGTGTCATAGTCGTGCGGGTCGATCTTCGGCCGGAGCTTCATCTCCTTGATGACCGTGTGCGCCTGGTTCTTGCGCGCCTCACGGGCCTTCATGGCCGACTCGTACTTGAACTTGCCGTAGTCCATGAGCTTGCAGACCGGCGGACGCGCGGAGGCGGCGACCTCGACCAGGTCCAGGTCGTATTCCTGCGCGAGCTCAAGCGCCTTCGCAAGCGGGACGATGCCCACCTGTTCGCCGCTGGGACCGACGAGTCGCACCTCAGGGACGCGAATCCGATCGTTGATGCGGGGCTCGGTGCTGATGGATCCTCCTCGGTAGCACCACACGGCTGCCTGGCAGACAGCCGCTGACGTCTTTTGTCGTCAGACCTAAACCGCGGCGGAGAACGAAAAAAGCCCCGCCGGGCACAGGCAGGGGCTCCAAAACAACCGGAGCACCGCCGCGTGCGAACCGCGGGGCGCAACTCGGCGGCTTTCCATCGTCCGTACGGAACGATGGATACCGCCTGACCGGAAGACCCGCCTCCCCGGAGGGTGGTCGGGTGGGAGATCGGAGCCTCCACTTGTGGGCCGGGCACGCATGTGTCCGGCCGGTCGATGTACATAGTACCCCACGCAATGCAAGGCCGCCGCACGACCTATCGTGGAGCGCATGACTGACGCGACGCCCTCCGATTCCACCACTCCCGACTACGACGAGATGACCCGCGACATCGCGGACGTCCCGGCCGTCGAGGTCATCACCACGGTGGCCGTCCACCTGCTGAGCGCCGCGGCGGTCAACCTGGGCCTGGACAAGCCGGACTCCGAGCACAAGGACCTCGACGAGGCCCGCAAGCTGATCACCGCCCTGGCCGGCCTGGTGACCGCCAGCGCCACCGAGATCAGCTCCTTCCACGCCGCCCCGCTGCGCGACGGCCTGAAGTCGCTCCAGCTGGCCTTCCGCGAGGCCTCGATCGTCCAGGACGAGCCGGGCCAGGGCCCGGGCGAGAAGTTCACGGGCCCGGTCTACGCCTGATCCCGCCCCGCCCTCCCCGCATTCCGCTCAGCCGCCGAAGGGCCGCCCGCGAGTTTCCGCGGACGGCCCTTCGGCGTGCGTACGGGCCTCAGCGCGTGAAGAGCGCGTCCCCCGGCGGGACCGGGGCGTCGGCCGGGAGCAGGGCCAGGTCCAGGCCGCGTACGAGCCGGCCGCGCAGGGTCTCGTCCGCCGCCAGGGCCTCGGCCACCCGGCGGGCCGCCGGGGCCGGCTCGGCGTCGGCGGAGAGCACGATGGCCAGGGTGCCGTCCGCGTCGGCGCCGCCCCGGCCCAGGTGGGCGCGGAGCACGGCGGGCTCGGCGGCCACGGCCGCCCGTACCGCCTCGCGCACGGCGGGGTCCGCCAGCGGGTCGGCGTCCGTGCGGCCCTCGGCGAGCGCGAGCAGCGCGGGGCCGGTCAGCTGGTACGGGACGGGGCCCGCCAGGTCGATGACGACGGTGTCGGCCTTCTCGTGCGCGGCGGCGGCGAGCGCCTGGTGCAGCGGGACCGCCACGGGGCGGGCCGCCGGGTCCCACAGGGCCAGCGAGGCGATCGAGGTGAAGGCGGGCAGCGCCCGCCGGTTCCCCGCCGTCAGCGTCGGCACGGCCATGTCGCTGGTCTTCTCGCGCTTGAGGCCGGTCTCCGGGTCGGTCTCGACCTCGCCGAGCATCGCCACGACGGGCACCAGCAGCCGGGCGTCCTTCAGCGCCGCCAGCAGCTGCGGTTCGGCCGCCCGGTCGGCCGCCCAGGCGGCCAGGGCGGCGCTCAGCCGGGGGTCGGCGGTGCCGTCGTCGTCGGAGAAACCGGGGTCTGGAATGTTCTTGGTCGCCACAATCAACCGACCCTATCCCGACGTGTCCCGCCGTGCGGCGCGCGGGCGCCGGGCCAGTACGGCGGCCAGCACCAGCAGGACCGCTCCCCCGGCCGCCGCCGCCGGGACCCCGGGCACCTTCCGGCGCCCGGCGGGGCGGGCCCGCTCGGGGCCGGGGCCGAAGTACCGCCGCCCGGCCGCGACGGCGGTGGGGACGGGCGCCTCGGGGCGCAGCGCGGCGCCCGCCTGGAGCGCGGCGACGGCGTCGACCGTGCCGTGGCCCCGGCCGTCGTCGCGGCCTCCGGCCGGGCGCTCGGCTGCGGTGTCCTCCAGCAGCTTCTTGACCTGGGCCGGGGACAGGCCCGGGTGGGCGGCCTTGACGAGGGCCACGGCGCCGGAGACGAAGGCGGCGGCGGCGCTGGTGCCCCAGCCCTCGTAGTAGGAGCGGTCGGGGTCGGCGATGACCACGTCGACGCCGGGGGCGCTGACGGTGGCGTACCAGTGGCGGGTGGAGAAGGGCGCCTTGCGGCCCTGGCGGTCGACGGCCGCGACGGCGATGACGCCGGGGTAGGCGGCGGGGTAGGAGGTGTGGTCGCCGCGTTCGCCGCCGTTGCCCGCGGAGGCGACGACGACCACGCCCTTGCCGAGGGCGTACTGGACGGCCTCGTCCTCGGCGGCCTCGTGGTGCGCGGAGTCGCTGTCGTCGCCGAGCGAGAGGTTAATCACGTCGGCGCCGTGGTCGGCGGCCCAGCGGATGCCCTCGGCGAGGGCGCCGGACTTGCTGTCGCGGGCCTCGTTGCGGCCCGGGTCGCCCTCTTCGAGGATCACCCGGACCGGCAGGACCTTCGCGTGGGGCGCGATCCCGAGGACCCCTTGCGAGCGGTCGGGGCCGTGGCCCCGGCCCGCGATGATGCTGGCCATCGCCGTGCCGTGGCGGGCCCAGGCGCGTTCGCCGCGGCCGGCGCCCATGCCGACGAGGTCGGTGCCGTCGAGGACCTGGCCGGTGAGGTCGGGGTGGGTGGCGTCCACGCCGGTGTCGAGGACGGCGACGGTGACCCCGTCGCCCTGGGTGGTGCCCCAGGCCTCCTCGGCGCGCAGGGCGAGCAGGCCCCACTGCCGGTCGCGGATGGTGTCGGCGGCGGCGGGGTGGGCGGCGGTCACGGCGAGGAGGGCGGCGGCGAGGCCGGCGGCGGCCGCCGCGCGCAGCGGGGTCGGGTTCATCGGGCGGACCCCTTCGACGGTGCCGCGCCCGGCACCGTGTCCGGGGCGGCGAGGGCGGTGAGGGCCTGTCCGACCCGGTCGGCGGCGGCCTTGGCGTCGTGGCCGAGCCCGGCTTCGGCGACGGTCCCGGTGGCGCCCTGGCGGACCGCTTCCTCGGCGGGGACGGGCGCGTCGACGGTGCGGCCGTCGGCGAAGGCGGAGACGGTGTAGACGACGGCCGGGGCCTCGGCGGAGACCGTCGCCGTCCAGGCGGCGCGGCGCGCGTCGGCGTACTCGTAGGCGGGCGGGACGGTGAGGCGGCCCCGGAGGGCGGCCATGGCGGTGGCGTCGGCGGGGGTGAAGACCAGGCCGACGGTGACGAGGGAGCTGCGGGTGGCGTCGGTGTAGGTGGCGCGGAGCACGCGGGTGCAGCCGGTGGCGGCAAGCGCGGTCCGCCAGTCGGCCGGGAGGGCGGCCCCGCAGTCGGCGTCGGGCGCGAGGGAGATCCGGGTCCAGCTGCGGTCGGCTCCGCCGGGGCCGGCTTCGGGGGCGTCCAGTACGGGGGGCAGGAGGCTGTCCACGGGGGCCGACCGCCACAGCGACGCGGCCTGGCGGTAGGCGGCGTCGGGGGGCAGGGGGCGGTGCGCGGCGCGGTGGTCGCTCCAGGCGGTGGCGGCGGCGCCGGCGAGGAGGGCGCTGCCGAGGAGGGCGCACGCGGCGGCCGTGACGACCCGCACGGGGTGGCGGCGCGGTGGCTGCGGCGGCGGTCCGGGGGCGTCCAGGACCTCGGTCCGTGGTGTCGTCGTGGTCATGCGGCGGCTCCGCCCCCCGTTCCGTACGGCTGCCTGCCCGTACTCTACGGGGCCCTTGCCCTGGCCTGGCCCTTGCCCTGGTGGGCGGCGGCCGCACCGGCCGAACCGCTGCGCGGGCCGTCCCCTACCCGCCCTTCCACCGTTCCTCCCCCAGCTACCGCTGGGAGGTACCCCCAGGGCTGCGCCCGCGGGGTCCGGGGCAGCGCCCCTGGGAACGGTGGAAGGGCGGGTGGGGGACCTCGCCCCGCGCAGCGGCGGCACCCGCACACCGCCCGGCCGGGGCAAGGGCCTACCCACCGGTAGAAGCGTCTGGCAAGCTGCCGCCCATGACTTCGGACCGGGCCCGGTACGACCGGGCGACCGCGCATCTGGACGCGCCCCTGGCCATCGTGGACCTGGCCGCCTTCGACGCCAACGCCGACGACCTCGTCCGGCGGGCCGGCGGGAAGCCGGTGCGGGTGGCCAGCAAGTCCGTGCGGTGCCGGGCGCTGCTCGAACGGGTCCTGGCCCGGCCGGGGTTCGCGGGGATCATGTCGTACACCCTCGCCGAGTCGCTGTGGCTCGCCCGGTCCGGGTTCGAGGACGTGCTGCTCGCCTATCCGTCCGCCGACCGGGCCGGGTTCGCGGAGCTGGCCGGGGACGCGAAGCTCGCGCGGGCGGTCACCGTGATGGTGGACGACCCGGCGCAGCTGGAGCTGATCGACCGGGCGCGGGACGGCGGGGCCGAGGAGGTCCGGGTCTGCCTGGAACTGGACACCGCCCTGCGGCTGTTCGGGGGCCGGGTGCGGGTCGGGGCGCGGCGGTCGCCGTTGCGGGAGCCGGGGCAGCTGGCGGAGCTGGCGCGGGTGGTGGCGTCGCGTCCGGGGTTCCGGGTGGTCGGCCTGATGGGCTACGAGGGGCACGTGGCCGGGGTCGGGGACGCGCCGGCCGGGCGGCCTGTGCGGGCGCGGATGATCCGGCTGATGCAGAGCACGGCCCGCAAGGAGCTGGCGGTGCGGCGGGCGGAGGCGGTGCGCGCGGTACGGGCGGTGGTGCCGGACCTGGAGTTCGTCAACGGCGGCGGTACGGGCAGCGTGGCGGAGACGGCCGCCGAGGAGGCGGTGACGGAGATCGCCGCCGGGTCGGGGCTGTACGTGCCCCGGCTGTTCGACAACTACACGACGTTCCGGGGGCGTCCGGCCGCGCTGTTCGCGCAGCCGGTGGTGCGGCGGCCCGGGGTGGGGGTGGTGACGGTGCTGGGCGGGGGCTATCCGGCGTCGGGGGCGGCGGGCGCCGACCGGCTGCCGGTGCCGTACCTGCCGGCGGGGCTGCGCTACGACCCGCAGGAGGGTGCGGGCGAGGTGCAGACGCCGCTGCTGGGGAGCCCGGCCGACGACCTGCTGATCGGCGACCGGGTGTGGTTCCGGCACGCGAAGGCCGGGGAGCTGTGCGAGCGGTTCGACACCCTGCACCTGGTGGAGGGGGACCGGGTCGTGGACTCCGTTCCGACCTACCGGGGTGAGGGGCGGACCTTCCTCTAGGGCCTGTCCGGCCTGATCCGGCGGACAGGCCCTGGGGGCCCGTCAGAAGACGCTGTCCGTCTGGTCGGGGACGATGCCGGTGTCGTCCCGGCGGACGGGGCCCTGGGTACCGTCGTGGTCGACGTAGCCGGTGGTGGAGCAGGGGTAGGGGCCGGTCTTCTGCTTCTTCGGCTCCATGAACATCGGGTTCACGATCCACTTGCCGTCGCTGTTGTCGTAGGCGCGGCACATCAGCTCGTCCTTGTTGCGGTTGAGCACCAGGCGCAGGGCGGTGGCGTCGCGCAGGAAGGAGATGTCGGTGTCGGAGTCGCCGGCGGCGAAGACCTGGCGGCGGGCGGCCGGCTGGACCTTCTCGGCGGCGCGGCCCCGGACGCCGAAGACCTCCTTGTTGATCCAGCAGCGCTTGCCGTCGATGTAGGTGGTCATCGTGTCGGCGCCGTCGGGGACGGAGCCGCAGCCCTGGAGGTGGGCGGTGAGCCTGCCGTCGCGGGTGGTGGTGTTGCGGATGCCGATGACGTGGGCGGCGTCGATGCCGGCGCCCCGGGCCCAGACCTCGACGACGGGCTGCGGGGAGGCGGAGCTGATCCAGACGTCGAAGCCGGCGCGCCGGAGCTTGTCGATGAGGTCGCGCTGCTGGTCGTAGTAGCGGACCCAGCCGGTGGCGGTGCCGGTGCCGACCTGCTGCGTGGTGCCGATGGGCGCGGCGAGGTTCTCGGTGCGGGCGGCGGCCGCGAAGCCGCGTACCTCGCTCGCGGTCCAGCCCTGCGTCAGCTGGGCCAGCCAGGCGTAGCCGGGTTCGGTGGTGCGGCGGTCCCAGCCGGCGAAGGCGGGGCTGCCGGTGCGGGTGGTGGCGGTGCCGTAGACGGCGTTGATCTCGTCGGCGCAGGCCGCGCCGGCGGGGGTGCCGGTGGGCAGGGGCGAGCCGGGGCGGGCGAGGGGGCCGCAGGCGGCGGCGAGTGCCTGGGCCGCGGCCCGGGTGAGGTGGCGGCTGGTGGTGGTCCAGTCGCCGCCGGCGGGCTGGCGGATCTTCCCGTTGCGCAGGAGCCAGAACAGGGTGGCGTCGCCGACGTCGTTCTTGACGACGGTGTTGTCCCAGTCGAAGACGGCGACGGGCTTGGGGCGGCCGGGCGGGCGGTACGGGTCGCAGCCGCCGTACTGGTCGATGAGCTGTTGGAGGCGGGCCTGGTTGTCGCCGTACCAGCCGGCGGCGAGCTTCGGGGTGGCGCAGTCGGGGTGTGCGGCCCGGGCGGGGCCGGCGGCGATGAGGGCACCCGCCGCCATGAGGGCGGCGGCGCCGGCGGCCTGGAACCGGCGTCTGGTGCTGGGTCGGGGCACTGGCACTCCTCGTGGGGGTCGTCGCGGGTCGGTGGAGCACGACAGCCGGGCGTCGTGCGACGCCCGGCTGTCGGGTGGGGGGTTCCGGGATGTCTACAGGGGGGTGACGTACGCGCCGGAGATGCCGCCGTCGACCAGGAAGTCGGTGGCGTTGATGAAGGAGGAGTCGTCGCTGGCGAGGAAGGCGACGGCGGCGGCGATCTCGGTGGGTTCGGCGAACCGGCCGAGCGGGATGTGGACGAGGCGGCGGGCGGCGCGCTCGGGGTCCTTGGCGAACAGTTCCTGGAGCAGCGGGGTGTTCACGGGTCCCGGGCAGAGGGCGTTGACGCGGATGCCCTCGCGGGCGAACTGGACGCCGAGTTCGCGGGACATGGCGAGGACGCCGCCCTTGGAGGCGGTGTAGGAGATCTGGGAGGTGGCGGCGCCCATGATGGCCACGAAGGAGGCGGTGTTGATGATGGAGCCGCGGCCCTGGCGCTGCATGTAGGGGAGGGCGGCCTTGCAGCAGAGGTAGACGGAGGTGAGGTTGACGTCCTGGACGCGGCGCCAGGCGTCGAGCTCGGTGGTGAGGATGGAGTCGTCGTCCGGGGGCGAGATGCCGGCGTTGTTGAAGGCGATGTCGACGGAGCCGTAGGTGTCGAAGGCCGTCTTGAAGAGGGCGTCGACCTGTTCCTTGTCGGTGACGTCGACCTGGACGAAGGTGCCGCCGACCTCTTCGGCGGCGGCCTTGCCGGCGGCGGGGTCGATGTCGGCGCAGACGATGTTGGCGCCCTCGGAGGCGAGGCGGCGGGCGGTGGCGAGGCCGATGCCGCTGCCGGCTCCGGTGATGACGGCGGTACGGCCGACCAGGCGGCGGCAGACGATCTCTTCGGTGCGGTCGGTCATGGGGTTCAGGCCTCCGTGCTGATGAAGACGTTCTTGGTCTCGGTGAAAGCGGTGAGGGCGTCCGGTCCGAGCTCGCGGCCGAGTCCGGACTGCTTGTATCCGCCGAAGGGGGTCCAGTAGCGGACGCTGCTGTGGGAGTTGACGGAGAGGTTGCCGGCCCGGACGGCGCGGGAGACGCGCAGGGCGCGGCCGACGTCGCGGGTCCAGAGGGAGCCGGAGAGGCCGTACTCGGTCGCGTTGGCCAGGCGTACGGCGTCCTCCTCGTCCTCGAAGGGGAGGACGACGGCGACGGGGCCGAACACCTCCTCGGCGGCGACGGGCGCTGTGGGGGCGGCGTCCGTGACGAGGGTGGGCGGGTACCAGAAGCCGGGTCCTTCGGGTGCCTTGCCGCGGATGGCGGTGAGGTCGTCGGTGACGTAGGAGCGGACCCGGTCGAGCTGGGCGCGGGAGATGAGCGGGCCCATCTGGGTCTTCTCGTCGAGGGGGTCGCCGACGGCCACGGACTCGATGCCGGGGGCGACGAGTTCGAGGAAGCGGTCGTATGCGGTGCGCTGTACGAGGATCCGGGTGCGGGCGCAGCAGTCCTGGCCGGTGTTGTCGAGGAAGGCCATGGGGGCGGCAGCGGCCGCGGCTTCGAGGTCGGCGTCGGCGAAGACGATGTTGGGGCTCTTGCCGCCGAGTTCGAGGGTGACGCGCTTCACCCGGTCGGCGCACTTGGCCATGATCTGCTTGCCGACGCGGGTGGAGCCGGTGAAGACGATCTTCGCGACGCCGGGGTGTTCGACGAGAGCGTCGCCGGCGACCGCTCCGTGGCCGGGGAGCACCTGGAAGAGGTGTTCGGGGATCCCGGCTTCGAGGGCGAGTTCGGCGAGGCGCAGGGCGGTGAGGGGGGTGGTCTCGGCGGGCTTGAGGATGACGGCGTTGCCGGCGGCGAGGGCGGGTGCCAGGCCCCAGGCGGCGATCGGCATCGGGAAGTTCCAGGGGGCGATCACGCCGATGACGCCGAGGGGTTCGAGGAAGGTGACGTCGATGCCGCCGGCCACGGGGATCTGGCGGCCGGAGAGGCGTTCCACTCCCCCGGCGGCGAAGTCGAGGAGGTCGCGGACGTTGCCGGCTTCCCAGCGGGCGTTGCCGATGGTGTGGCCGGCCTCGCTGACCTCCAGCCGGGCCAGTTCCTCGATGTGTCCGTCGACGACCGCGGCGAAGCGGCGCAGGAGCCGGGCCCGGTCTCCGGGGGGTGCCGCCGCCCAGGCGCGCTGGGCTCTGGCGGCCCGGGCGACGGCTGCGTCGACGTCGTCCCGTGTGGCGGCCGGGACGACGGCGACGGTTTCCTCGGTGGCCGGATTCAACACCCTCAAGGGGGAGGGGGCCAGCACATCGGACACGTGGGTGCCTTCCTGGTGTTCGGGTTCGGTGGGGTTACAGGCGTTCGAAGGAGCGGCGCAGCTCCCAGTCGGTGACCGCGGAGTCGTAGGCGTCGAGTTCGACGCGGGCCATGTTGCGGTAGTGGGCGACGACCTCGGGGCCGAAGGCGGCCTTGGCGATCTCGCTGTTCTCCCAGAGTTCCGCGGCTTCGCGCAGGGTGGCGGGGACGTGGGCGTAGTCGGCGGTGTAGGCGTTGCCGGTGCAGGGCTCGGGGAGTTCCAGGCGATTCTCGATGCCGTAGATGCCGGCCGCGACCAGGCCGGCGACGGCGAGGTAGGGGTTGACGTCGCCGCCGGGGAGGCGGTTCTCGAAGCGGGTGGAGCGGCCGTGGCCGACGACGCGCAGGGCGCAGGTGCGGTTGTCGAAGCCCCAGGCGACGGCGGTGGGCGCGAAGGATCCCGGGCGGAAACGCTTGTACGAGTTGATGTTCGGGGCGTAGAGAAGGGAGAAGTCGCGCAGTGCGGCCAGCTGGCCGGCCAGGAAGTGGCGCATCACGGTGGACATGCCGTGTTCCTGGTCGCCGTCGGTGCCGGCCATGGCGTTGCGTCCGTCGGAGTCGGTGAGCGAGAGGTGGATGTGACAGGAGTTGCCCTCGCGCTCGTCGTACTTGGCCATGAAGGTGAGCGAGACGCCCTCCTGGGCGGCGATCTCCTTGGCGCCGGTCTTGTAGACGGCGTGCTGGTCGCAGGTGGTGAGCGCCTCGTCGTAGCGGAAGGCGATCTCGTGCTGCCCGAGGTTGCACTCGCCCTTGGCGGACTCGACGACCAGGCCGGCGGCCTGCATCTCGTTGCGGATGCGGCGCAGGAGGGGCTCGACGCGGCCGGTGCCGAGGACGGAGTAGTCGATGTTGTACTGGTTGGCGGGGGTCAGGCCGCGGTAGTTGGCGTTCCAGGCCTGTTCGTAGGTGTCCTGGAAGACCATGAACTCCAGCTCGGTGCCGACCATGGCGGTGTAGCCGAGTTCGCCGAGGCGTTCGAGCTGGCGGCGCAGGATCTGCCGGGGTGCCGCGACGACCGGGGAGCGGTCGTTCCAGGCCAGGTCGGCCATGATGAAGGCGCTGCCGGGGTTCCAGGGGATGCGGCGCAGGGTGGCGGTGTCGGGGTGCATGGCGAAGTCGCCGTAGCCCCGGTCCCAGGAGGACATCTCGTAGCCGTCGACGGTGTTCATGTCGGTGTCGACGGCGAGGAGGTAGTTGCACCCCTCGGTGCCGTGGGCAAGGACCTCGTCGAGGAAGAACTGTGCGGCGAACCGCTTGCCCTGAAGACGTCCCTGCATGTCGGGGAAGGCCAGGACGACTGTGTCGATCTCACCGCTCGCGACGAGGGCGCGGAGCTCCTCGGGCGCGAGCGGCGGCATGCGGTCTACCACTGGAATCTCTCCTTCGGTGAGCCGAGGAGGCCTAAGGTATTGAATAGAACCATTGCTTGGGAAGGGGAGGAACCGAGATGACCGACACGGAGAGCGGCGGTGGCGCGATCGCGCGGCTGAATCCCGTGCTGCGGCAGGTGCGGGCGGGCAACGGTTTCGAGGAGGCCCTGGAGCAGATCCTCCAAGTGGTCCGGCTGGGCCTGGTGCCGGGCGGGGAACGGCTGCCGCCCGAGCGGGAGTTGGCCGAGCGGATGGGGATCAGCCGGGTCACCCTGCGCGAGGTGCTCAAGGTGCTGCAGGACCAGGGCCTGGTGGAGGCCCGGCGCGGCCGGTACGGCGGAACGTTCGTGCTGGCCCGCCCCGACACCCCGGCGGGCGGCACCGAGGAGGAGCTGCGGCGGCGCGTGGCGGGGGTGGACATCGAGGACGTGCTGCGCTTCCGCGAGGTGCTGGAGGTGGGAGCGGCCGGGCTGTGCGCCTCGCAGGGGCTGTCCGAGGAGGAGGCCGAGCGGCTGCTGGCCGCGCTGGCGGCCACCCACGACGCCCCGCTCTCCGAGTACCGCCGCCAGGACACCCTCTTCCACCTCGCGCTCTGCGAGCTGGCCGGCTCCGCCACGCTGACGGCGCAGTACGCGGCCGTCCGGGCGACCGTGAACGACCTGCTGGACTGCATCCC
Source organism: Streptomyces sp. NPDC033966 (assembly GCF_055575955.1). NCBI lineage: Bacteria > Bacillati > Actinomycetota > Actinomycetes > Kitasatosporales > Streptomycetaceae > Streptomyces > Streptomyces sp. NPDC033966. The sequence continues at coordinate 336,100 of NZ_JBVIRQ010000008.1, forward strand.
GCTGCTGGTGCGCAACCTGGAGCACTCGCAGCAGCAGCACACCGCCCTGGTGGAGGCGGTGCTGGAGCGGGACGCCGAGGGGGCGCGGGCGGTGATGCGCGAGCACTGCTGCGGTACGGCGGCCCTGCTGCGCGGGTTCCTGGCCTGAGGCGGGCGGTGACGGTGGGGCGCGAGAGGTTTTCGTAACCCCTGTTTAACGCAGGGGTCTTGCGCGCTCCACACCTGTGACGCAAAGGTACGCCTCACAACCATTGCATCGCAGTGCCCTAGGCAGGAGCGCACATGGCCGACGACATCGCACCGCTGCCCGTATCCGCACCACCCTCCGCGAAGGGCGACGCCGACGCCGAGTACCTGGAGCGCCGGACCCTGCGCCGCGGCAGCGCCGGCTGGCTGCTGCTGACCGGGCTCGGCGTCGCGTACGTCGTCTCCGGCGACTTCTCCGGCTGGAACGTGGGCCTGGACAAGGGCGGTTTCGGCGGCCTGGCCATCGCCACCGTCCTCATGGGCGCCATGTACGCCTGCCTCGTCTTCTCCCTCGCCGAGCTGTCCACGATCCTGCCGACGGCGGGCGGCGGCTACGGCTTCGCCCGCCGCGCGCTGGGCCCCTGGGGCGGTTTCCTCACCGGCACCGCCATCCTCATCGAGTACATCCTGGCGCCGGCGGCGATCGTCATCTTCATCGGCGACTACGTCGAATCGCTCGGCCTGTTCGGGCTGACCTCCAGCTGGCCGGTCTACCTCGGCTGCTTCGTCATCTTCATCGGGGTCCACCTGTGGGGCGTGGGCGAGGCGCTGCGCTTCAGCCTCGTCGTCACCGCCGTCGCCGTCGCCGCGCTGCTGATCTTCGCCCTCGGCGCCCTCACCGAGTTCGACGCGGGCTCGCTGGACGACATCGCCGTGGACACCGGCGCCTTCGGGTCCAGCTCCTGGCTCCCCTTCGGCGTCCTCGGCATCTGGGCCGCGTTCCCCTTCGGGATGTGGTTCTTCCTCGGCGTCGAGGGCGTGCCGCTGGCCGCCGAGGAGGCCAAGGACCCGGTCCGCTCCATGCCGAAGGCCCTCGCCATCGCCATGGGCGTCCTCGCCCTGCTCGCCCTGATCACCTTCTTCGCCGCCACCGGCGCCCAGGGAGCCGACGCCGTCAGGACCGCGGGCAACCCCCTCGTCGTCGCCCTGGAGGGGGACGGCGGACCGACCGCGCTCAGCCGCTTCGTCAACTACGCCGGACTGGCCGGGCTGGTCGCGTCCTTCTTCTCGCTCATCTACGCCGGCTCCCGCCAGCTCTTCGCCCTGTCCCGGGCCGGCTACCTGCCGCGCTTCCTGTCACTCACCTCGAAGCGCAAGGCCCCGTACCTCGGACTGGTGATTCCGGGCGCCATCGGATTCGCCCTCGCGGCGGCCACCGGCAACGGTGCGCGGATGCTGAACATCGCGGTGTTCGGGGCGACCATCTCGTACGCCCTGATGGCCCTGTCGCACATCGTGCTGCGCCGCCGCGAGCCCGCCCTGGACCGGCCGTACCGCACCCCCGGAGGGGTCCTGACCTCCTCAGTCGCCTTCGTGCTCGCCCTTTCGGCCCTCGTCGCCACCTTCCTGGTGGACAAGGACGCGGCACTCATCGCACTCGCCGTGTACGCCGTCGCCCTCGGCTACTTCGCGATCTACAGTCGGCACCACCTCGTGGCCTCGGCACCTGAGGAAGAAGCCGCCGCGCTTGCGGAAGCCGAGGCGGAGTTGACCCGCGACTGAGACCCTTGTCCCGCCCCTTGATACGGCACCATCCTGGAGGTAATCCGTGCCCAGGCCGCTCATCGGCATCACCACCTACGTGGAGGAATCCACCCGTTACAACGTGTGGGACCTGCCCACGTCGCTCGTCCCCTCCGGGTACTACGAGCTGGTCCAGGCGGCGGGCGGTGCGGCCGTGCTGCTCCCGCCGGACGAATCGGAGCGGGCGGCGGAGGTGCTGGGCCGGCTGGACGGGCTGATCGTCTCGGGCGGCCCGGACGTGGACCCGGTGCGCTACGGGGCCGCGCGCGACCCCCGTACGGGTCCCCCCGCGCGGGTCCGCGACGAATGGGAACTCGCCCTGATCGGGGCCGCCCTGGAGCTGGAGCTGCCCGTACTGGGGATCTGCCGGGGCATGCAGGCGCTGAACGTGGCGCTGGGCGGGACCCTGGTCCAGCACATCGACGGGCACGTCCACACCCCGGGCGTCACCTCCTGGCACCCCGTCACCCCGGTGGCGGGCACCCGGTACGCGGAGCTGGTCCCCGAGAAGGCGGAGGTCCCGACCTACCACCACCAGGCCGTGGACCTCGTGGGCCGGGGCCTGGTCGTCTCGGCGTACGCGGACGACGGCACGGTGGAAGCGATCGAGGACCCCGACCGCTCCCGCTGGGTCGTGGGCGTCCAGTGGCACCCGGAGCGGGACAAGGACACCCGGGTGATGGCCTCCTTCGTCGAGGCGGCGGCGGCGGGCGTCCGCCGGGCCGAGCCGGTGGGGGTTTCCGCGTCCTGACGAGGTGTCGGCCGCGGGCCCTCAACGATCCGCCCTCGCCCGAACGGCCCGGGCCTACGCGCGCCGCCGGGTCAGCGACAGCAGGTCCCGCGCCGGCCCCGCCGGACGGGACCCCGTCGGCCAGACGGCGCGCAGGGCGCGGGCCAGTGCGGCGCCCGGGACGGGGACCTCCACCAGCCGGCGGGCCGCCAGCTCGTCCACCACGGCCAGCTCCGACAGGACGCACGGCCCGGCCCCGCTCAGCGCCGCCGCCTTGACGGCGGTGGTCGAGGCCAGCTCCAGCAGCGGCCGGGCCAGCCCCCCGGACGCGGCCAGCGCGGCGTCCAGCACCTGCCGGGTGCCGGAGCCGCGCTCGCGCAGGATCAGCGGGGTCCGCGCCAGCTCGGCCGCCTCCACCCCCTTCGAGCGCCGCGCCCAGGGGTGCTGCGGCGCCACCGCCACCACCAGGCGGTCCTGCGCGATGACGGCGGAGTCCAGCCCCTCGGGGACGCTCAGCCCCTCCACGAAGCCGAGGTCCGCCTCGTGCGCCAGGACCCGCTGGGCGACGTCGGCCGAGTTCCCGGCGTGCAGGGACACCGCCGTGTCGGGGCGCTCCCCGCGCAGGGCGATCAGCCAGCCGGGCAGCAGGTACTCGGCGATGGTCATGCTGGCGGCCACCCGAAGCCGCGAGTCGCGCTTCCCGCGCAACGCCTGCGCGCCCGCGTCGAAGGCCTCGGCGGCCTCCACCACCCGCCGCGCCCAGTCCGTGACCAGCGCGCCCTCCGCCGTGAGCGTCGAGCCGCGCGGGGAGCGGTCCACCAGGGCGACGCCGAGCCGGGCCTCCATCGCCCGGATGCGGCTGCTCGCCGCCGGCTGCGTGATGCCCAGGTGCCGTGCGGCACCGCTCAGGCTGCCGACCCGGGCCACTGTGAGCAGCAGCTCCAGCGCGCCCAGGTCCGGCACGCGGTGTGCGAGCGGAACCGTCTCCTCGTTGGCCATAACATCAGTTTATGGCCTCATAGATGTGCGGCCTCTGCCGTACGGCCCCGGACAACGGGACGCTGGGCCCATGGCCACCACCACCGTGCGACCCCGCACCGTCATAGAACTCGCGCCCCGGACCCACAAGGCCCCCGCGCTGCGCCACCTCGGCCCCAACTGGTACGCCTCCGTCATGGGCACGGCCATCATCGCGAACGCGGGAGCCACCCTCCCGTACCAGCTCCCGGGCCAGCGCGTGGCCTGCCAGCTCGTCTGGGCGCTGTCCGCCGTGGCCCTCGCCGTGCTGCTGACCGCCCGCGCCGGGCACTGGCTGCACCACCGCGACCAGGCCCGCGCCCACCTCCTCGACCCGGCCGTCGCCCCCTTCTACGGGTGTCTGGCGATGGCCCTGCTGGCCGTCGGCGGCGGCACCCTGATCGTCGGCAAGGACCTGATCGGGACCTCCGCCGCCGTCGCCGTGGACACCGTGCTCTTCACCGCAGGCACCGTGATCGGCCTGGGCATGGCCGTCGTCGTGCCCTACCTGATGGTGGTGCGGCACAAGGTGGAGGCCTCGCAGGCCTCCCCCGTCTGGCTGCTGCCCGTGGTCTCGCCCATGGTCTCCGCCGCCGTCGGGCCCCTGCTGGTCCCCCACCTGCCCGCCGGGCAGCCCCGCGAGGCGCTGCTGCTCGCCTGCTACGCCATGTTCGGCATCAGCCTGCTCGCCACCCTGCTGCTGCTCCCCCTGGTCTTCGGCCGGCTGCTCCTGCACGGCCCCCTGCCCCTGGCCCTGACCCCGGCCCTGTTCCTGGTGCTCGGCCCCCTCGGGCAGTCCACCACCGCCGTGAACCAGCTCGCCGACGTGGCGCCCGGCGCCATCGACGCCTCCTACGCCCACGCCCTCGGCGCCTTCGCGGTGGTCTACGGGGTGCCCGTGATGGGCTTCGCCCTGCTGTGGCTGGCCCTGGCCGCTTCGATGCTGGTCCGGGCCGCCCGGAACGGCATGGGCTTCGCGATGACCTGGTGGGCGCTGACCTTCCCCGTCGGCACCTGCGTCACCGGCGCCGCCGGACTGGCCCGCCACACCGGGCTGGACGCCTTCGCCTGGCTGGCCACCGCCCTGTTCCTCGGCCTGGTCACCGCCTGGCTGCTCGCCGCCGTCCACACCCTGCGCGGCCTGGTCACCGGCCGGCTGCTGCCGAAGACCGCCTGATCGCCGCCCCCAGAACCGCCGGGGCTTCCGCCAGCGAGGGCCCGTACCAGGTCAGGTGGCGCCCGCTGACGAGGGCGGCCCGGAGGTCCGGAAAGGCCTCCGGGCCGTCTTCGGCGGTGAAGGCGTAGGGCTCGTCCGGGAGCACCACCAGATCGCAGCCGCTCGCCGCCAGTTCGGCGAGCGGCACCTTCGGGTACCGCTCCGGGTGTCCGGCGTAGACGTTGCGCACCCCGAGGCGGGTGAGGAGGTCGCCCGCGAAGGTGTCGCGGCCCAGCACCATCCAGGGCCGCCGCCAGATCGGCACGAAGGCGGTGAACGAGCCGGCGGGCTCCACCGCCGCCCAGGCCTCCTCGGCCCGGTCCAGCCACTCGGGCCGCTCCAGCCCCAGGGCGCCGGCCAGGAGCCGGTCCAGCTCGGCGAAGGCCTGTGGCAGGTCCCGGATCTCGGTGACCAGCACCTCCAGCCCGGCGGCGCGCAGCGCGTCCAGGTCCGGGGCCCGGTTCTCCTCCTCGTTGGCGATCACCAGGTCGGGGCGCAGCTCCGCGACCGCCCGTACGTCCGGGTTCTTCGTCCCCCCGATCCGTACCGCGCCGCCCAGGTCCGCCGGGTGCGTGCACCAGTCGGTGACCCCGACGAGCCGTCCGGGCGCGGACACCGCCACCGCCTCGGTCAGGGACGGCACGAGGGAGACGACGCGCACCGGCTCAGTGCTCCGGCGAGGGCGGTTCGGAGGTGGCGTGGATGTGGTCGCCGACGGCCACGACGAGGAGCTTGGTGTCGTCACCGGCGGCCCGCCAGCGGTGGCGGACCCCGCCGGACAGGAACAGCGCGTCGCCGCACTCCAGCCGGTACGCCCGGCCCTCCGCCTCCACCTGGCAGGCGCCGGAGACCACGTACATCAGCTCGTCGTTGCGGTGCTGGTACTCGCGGCCGGCGTCCTGGTCGCCGGTGAACTCCAGCGCGTGCAGCTGGTGGTGGCCGCGCACGAGGGGGCGTACGCCCATCACCGGGGTGAGCCCGGACTCGTCCCCCGCCCGTACGAGGTCGACCGTGCGCGCGGTGTCGGAGGCGGCCAGCAGGTCGACGGCCGTGGTCTCCAGCGCGTCCGCGACCCGCTCCAGCGAACGCATGCTGGGGCGGGCGCGCTCGTTCTCTATCTGGCTCAGGAAGGGGACGGACAGGCCGCTGCGCGCCGAGACGGCGGCGAGGGTCAGGTGCAGTGCGCGGCGCCGTTTGCGCACGGCGACGCCGACCCGCAGCGGCTCCTTGGAGTCCTTCTCCTTGTCGTTGGCGTCGGTCGCGCCCGCCCGCGCGGGGGCGTACTCCCTGCCGTCCGTGGCGTCCGCGATGTTTCCGTCTTCCTTGCCGTTCATGTCGGGGCTGCCCTCCCCTGTCCTCGTCGCACATCGGTGTGCTGTAAGCACCTTACGCAGCAACCGCCCCCGGATTCGCGCGCAAGAGCCCACCGGGCCGCGACCCGGTGGATTCCCGTCGTTCCCCCGTTACCCTACGTGTCCCCCGCCCGCCTGCCACAGCACACGGTCACCGGCGAGGACCACCAGGTCACCTGCAGGGCGGACCAGCAGCCGGGCGCCGGGGTGGCCGTCGGTGCCGCTGCTCCACAGGTCCGCGCCGGCGGCGGTGCGTACGGTCAGCTCGCCGTCGGCGGAGAAGACGGCCTCGTTCCCGGTCCCCTCGGTTCCCGCGCTCCACAGGCGGGCGCCGCCGGAGGCGAGCAGGACGAGGTCCCCGTCCGCCTGGAGGACCAGGCGGACGCTGCCCGCGTCGAGGACGTCCCCGGCGCGCAGGACGGTGCCGCTGTGGACCTCGACGGAGCGGTCGAGCCTGCCTTTGGCCAGGGCACGGAGGGTGGGCAGCGAGGGGGTGAAGGCGTAGAGCGCGCCCTCGGTGCGGACGAACCGGCCGAAGCGGAGGGTGGTGGCGCGGCTGCCGCCCACCGACTCGGTCTCGAAGGTGACCGGGGAGTCCGGCCCGATCGCCGGGTCCGCGCCGACGCGGGGGTTGCGGCCGGGCGGGAAGTCGGGGTCGTTGATCCACCGCTTGGTGATGAACTCGTACTGCTGCACGAGGTCGGCCTGGTAGCCGACGAAGACCAGGCCGCGCGGGGCCTCCTGCTCGTGGGCGGGCCGGTCGAAGTCGTAGGCGGGGCCGTACGGGATGCCGCGCCGGATGATCCGCCGTCCGTCCAGGTCGGCGGCGGCCAGCGGGGGCCGGCCGGGGGCGATGACGAGGCCGTCGCGCGGGTTGCCCTTGCGGATGTGCGCGAACAGCGGGGTGTGCCGGCCGTCGGGGTCGCCCGCGTACTTCAGGGCGGCGTCCGGGTCGGTGCCGAGGGGGGCGGGCTGCTCGGCGAGCGGGCAGCCGGCGATGGGGGTGCCGCCGGGCCAGCGGCCGACGAGGCGGGCGGCGACCCAGGTCTCGGTGGCCTCCGGCGGCGCGGCCCCGGCCTTCTTCAGGTCGGCCAGCCGCTCCCGGGCCTGGGCCCACCAGCCGGGGACGTCCTGGGCGAGCCTGCGGACCACCTGGAAGGAGCCTCCGGTGGCCCAGGCGGGCAGTCCGGCGGGCCGCCGCCCGGCCTTCTCCTGTCCTACGAGGAACTCCCCGGGCGGGACCAGGCGGGTGCCGGGCTTGCCCTTCACGGTGTTCGCGTCGTCGGGGTCGGGGGCGTGGAAGCCGCGTACGCCGGGCTGGCTGATGCCGTCGGAGAAGCCGAAGTGCTCGTGCCCCTTCAGCGCCCCGGGGAGCTTGCCGGCGTTCTGCCGGAAGACGATCCGGCCCCCGGCCGGGCCGAGGGCCTTCTCGTGGCGGGCGACCACGGCGGCGAGCCGGGCGGGATCGTCCGCGGAGAGGCTGAGTACGGCGTGCACGGCGCGCTCGGGCTCCTCGGCGCCGAACAGCCAGGCGTCCGGGGCGCTGTCACCGGTGTCGCCGAGCGCCTCCGCGCGCTCGGCGGGGCCCTGCGCGAACGCCTCGGCGGTGCTGCCGGCGGGCAGGGCCGGGAAGGGCTCGCGCCCGGCGAGCAGGCGCAGCCCGGCATGGGTCAGGGACAGCCCGGTCCACTGGGCGGAGAGTCCGGCCGGGTCGCCGCCTCCCGCCTTGAGCCGGGCCGCGCTGAAGGCGGCGTTGAAACGGGCCATCTCCTCGGTGGTGGAGATCTCCGGCAGCAGCCGGCCCAGCCAGGTACGGGCCCGCGCGGCGTCGTCGAAGTGCAGGAGCAGCAGGCAGGCGTGGTCCTTGCGGGAGCCCGCGAGGATGTCGCCCTGGGTGGTGCGGTCGGCGCGCAGGGGCAGGGCGGCGGACTCGGCGGGCGCCGGGGCGGGCAGGGGCGCCGTTCCCGGGGGCGCGGCCGTGGCCGCCGTGGCCGCGCCCGCGGCGTACGGGCACACGGCGAGCGCGGCGGCGGCCGCCGCCCCGGCCCTGATGACGGTTCTGCGGGCGGGGGTGAGGGGCTGCGCGTCGTCCATCGGGTCTCCTGGGTGTGGGGCGGAGGAGGGCAGGGGTGCGGGGCGGGCCGGCTCAGCTCAGCCGGATCCAGCGCGCGACGCTGGGCACGCCCTTCGCGTCGAGGAGGAAGAGCATGTGGTGGCCGGGGGCCGCGGCCGCGGACGCCGGCGGTGCCTGGAGGGTGAGGAGTCCGCCCTCCCGCCGCTCGATGCGCAGTTCGGCCTGCCTGCGGCCCGCCCCGGCGCCGGCGGCGTGCGGGGCGCCGGCCGGGGCCAGCAGCACGGCCCGCCGCACCCGGTCCGGGGTGCCGGTGCGGACCAGGAAGCGGTCCCCGGGGGCGAGGGGCGCGGCCGGCACCTCGTCGAGCCCGGGCCGGGGTCCCTGGTGGAGGTAGGCGGGCTCGTAGATCTCGATGGTGCCGTGCATGTCGTCGTGGAGGTCGGCGTCGTGGGCGGTCTGCTGGAGTTCGTCGCCGGTGATCACGACACGGCCGTCGGGCAGGAGCAGGGCGCTGGAGTGGTGGCCGCGCGGCAGCCGCTGCACGGGGCCGAGCCGCCAGCCGCCCTTGGTGTCGCGCAGCTCCAGCTGGCGGTACCTCAGATCGGGGGCGGGGCTGAGCAGGCCGCTCGCGTAGTCGTGGATGTCGTAGGCGCCGCTCGCGGTGAGCAGGGTCCCGTCGGGCATCAGGACGGTGTTGTCGCCGGGGCGGCCGACGGCGGGCGCGTACGAGGGGCCGGCGGCCGCGACGGGGTGACCGAGTACCGGAAAGCGCTCCATCGCCGGGGCCCTGTTCCCCCACAGCGGCCCGGCCCCGCCCGGGTAGCCCGCCCGGCGGGCGGTGGCCGTCTCCTGCTCGCGGCTCCAGGTCTCGGTCCAGGGGTCGAAGACCAGGGAGAGCCCGCTCCCGGCGGGGCCGCCGAAGACGCCGAGCCGGCCGCTGGGCAGGAGGGAGTGGCCGGTGCGGAAGAAGGGGTCGGTCGGGGGCGGGGTGACCCTCGTGAACGAACCGGCCCCGGTGCCCTTCGCGGGGTCCCACAGGAAGGCGCGGCCGGCACCGGTGTGCTCGAAGGAGAACAGCAGCACCTTGCCGGTGGGCAGCAGGGCGGTGTGCGCGCCGAAGTCCGGGGAGTCGAAGTACTCCGTGAACGCGCCGTACACCGCCGGGCGGAAGCCCGCGTTCGCCCTGGCCTGGGACTCCGTCAGGGACGTGAGGCGGGCGGCCCTGGCGGTGTCGGGGCGGTCGGCCTCGTCGCGCATCGCGAGGCGGGTACGGGCGTGCGCCTCGGCGTGCTCGGGGCCCAGACCGCGCGACTCGGCCGGGGAGACCTCCCGGCGGACCCGCTCGCGCAGCTCGCCGGGGGTCAGCCGGGCCGCGGGGGGCCCGGCAGCCGGGTCGGGGGCCTGGTCGCGGGCCACGGCGGAACCGGCGGGGAGCAGGGACAGCACGGTGCTCGCGACGAGGGCGCGGGCGACTCCGCGACGGGGCATGCGGATCCCTCACAGGACGGGGAACGGGCACGGCCGGACGGGCGGAGCGCCCTGCCGCTGATCCACACCCTCCGCGAGGGTTGGCGAACGCGCGCGCCGGGCGAACTGTTTGAGTGACGATCAGGTCACCCGGGGTTACTCCGGGCGGGCCGTCGGCGGTGCGGCATCATCGTCTGCGTGACGACACGACGCCTGATGCTCCTGGACACCGCCTCCCTCTACTACCGCGCCTACTTCGGCGTGCCGGACTCCGTGAAGGCCCCCGACGGCACGCCCGTCAACGCCGTGCGCGGACTGCTCGACTTCATCGGGCGGCTGGTGCAGGACCACCGCCCGGACGATCTGGTGGCCTGCATGGACGCCGACTGGCGGCCGCACTGGCGGGTGGAGCTGATCCCGTCCTACAAGGCGCACCGGGTGGCGGAGGAGACGGAGACCGGCCCGGACGTGGAGGAGACCCCGGACACCCTGGTCCCGCAGGTGCCGATCATCGAGGCGGCGCTGGACGCGTTCGGCATCGCCCGGGTCGGGGTCGCCGGGTACGAGGCGGACGACGTGATCGGCACCCTCACCGCCCGCGCCACCGGCCCGGTGGACATCGTCACCGGCGACCGGGACCTCTACCAGCTGGTGGACGACGCCCGGCGGCGGCGCGTGCTGTACCCGCTGAAGGGCGTGGGCACCCTCCAGGTGACCGACGAGGCGTGGCTGCGCGAGAAGTACGGAGTGGACGGCCCCGGGTACGCGGACCTCGCGCTGCTGCGCGGCGACCCGAGCGACGGCCTGCCGGGCGTACCGGGCATCGGCGAGAAGACGGCGGCCAAGCTGCTGGACGCGTACGGGGACCTGGCGGGGATCATCGCGGCGGTCGGCGACCCGAAGTCGAAGCTGACGCCCACCCAGCGCAAGCGCCTGGACGAGTCCCGCCCGTACCTCGCCGTCGCCCCCAAGGTCGTCCAGGTGGCCTCGGACGTCCCGCTGCCGGCCTTCGACCCGGCCCTTCCCCAGTCCCCCGCTCGACCCGAGATGGTAGATGCGCTCGCCCATCGGTGGGGTCTGGGAGGAGCGATGTCACGCCTGAGCAGCGCGCTGCGCCCATGAGGTGCTAAGTTAGGTAATCCTAAGCTTCGTAAGGCGTAAGGGGAGACACCGTGGCAGAAGGACGCGCCCGCACCGTCGGCACCGCAGTCGTCGTACGCACCGAACGACTGACGCCGCACATGGTCCGCATCGTGCTGGGCGGCGACGGGCTTGCAGGCTTCGGCGCGGGCACGTACTCGGACCACTACGTGAAGATCCTCTTCGAACCCGAGGGCGTGCGGTACGCCGAGCCGTGGGACATGGAGGCCATCCGCGCGACGCACCACCGCGAGGCCTGGCCCCGCCAGCGCGCGTACACCGTCCGGGCCTGGGACCCGGCCCGCCTGGAACTGACGCTCGACTTCGTGGTCCACGGCGACGAGGGCCTGGCCGGCCCCTGGGCGGCCCGCGTCCAGCCCGGCGAACTCGTCCACTTCCTCGGACCCGGCGGCGGCTACTCCCCGGACCCCCTGGCGGGCTGGCACCTCCTCGTCGGCGACGAGAGCGCGCTCCCGGGTATCGCGGCGTCGATGGAGCGGATGCCGCGGGGCGCGCTGGTGCACGCCTTCATCGAGGTCGGAGGCCCGGCGGACGAGCAGGACATCCGCACCCCGGACGGCATCGCCCCGGTGTGGCTGCACCGCGGCGACCGGCCGGTGGGCGCGGCCCTGCTGGAAGCGGTCACCAGCCTCCACTTCCCCTCCTCGGACGTCCACGCCTTCGTCCACGGCGAAGCGGGCTTCGTCAAGGAGCTCCGCCGCCATCTCCGCCTGGACCGGGGTGTGTCGCGCGAGCGGATGTCCGTCTCGGGGTACTGGCGGCTGGGCGAGACGGACGAGGGCTGGCGCGCGATCAAGCGCGACTGGAACGCCACCGTCGAAGCCGAACAGGACGTCCCGGCCGCGGCCGCCGCCTAGCTGGCCGCCCTTTCTTCACGCGCCGCTGCGCCGGACTCCGTCCGTCGGGGCCGGGGCGGGTCGGTTCGCGTGGCTCGGGCCGGTGGGTCGCGTGCGCGTGGTGTGCCGCTGCGCGGGGCCGGTCCCCTACCCGCCCTTCCACCGTTCCCCGGGCTCCGCCCGGACCCCTCCCTGGGGGCTCCGCCCCCCAGACCCCCGCGCCTCAAACGCCGGCGAGGCTGATTTCAGCCTCGCCGGCGTTTGAGGCGCGGGCGCGGTAGCGCCGTGTCTGTAGCCGCGCCGGCGTTTGAGGCGAGAACGGGTGAAGGGCGGGGAGGGGCCAGGCCCCGCGCAGCGGCACACCACCCGCACCCGGCCCACCGGCCCCGCCGGACGGAGTCCGGATCGGACGGAGTCCGGATCGCGGCCGAGCGGCGCGCCGCAGGCGGCGGGCGGACAATGGCCCCATGCGTACGCTCCGCGCAGCCGGACTCGCCGGGGCCGCGGTGCTGATGGTCTCCGCGGCCGTGCCGGCGGAGCCCACTCCCCCGCCACCCCCCGCACCGCGCCTCACCGACGCCGCCGTCGCCGCCGCGATCGCCCGGCTCGACGCCACCATCGCCGCCGGCATGCGCCGCACCGGCGTGCCGGGCGTCTCCGTGGCCGTCGTCCACGACGACAAGGTGGTCTACCTCAAGGGCTTCGGTCTCCGCCGCACCGGCGACACCGCCAAGGTCGGCCCCGACACCGTCTTCCAGCTGGCCTCCGTCTCCAAGCCGGTCACCTCCACCGTCATCGCCGGGACCCTGACCTCCCCCGACGCCTGGGACAAGCCCCTCGCCGGCACCCTCCCCGGCTTCGCCCTCAAGGACCCCTGGGTCACCTCGCACGTCACCCCCGCCGACCTGCTCTCGCACCGCAGCGGCCTCCCCGACCACGCCGGGGACCTCCTGGAGGACCTCGGCTACGACCGGGCGTACATCCTCGGCCACCTCCGCGAGGAGCCGCTGACCCCCTTCCGCGCGAGCTACGCGTACACCAACTTCGGGTTCACCGCCGCCGCCGAGGCCGTCGCCCGCGACCACGGCGTCAGCTGGCAGAAGCTCAGCGAGGACACCCTCTTCAAGCCCGCCGGCATGACCCGCACCAGCACCGAGTTCTCCGCCTACGCCAAGGCCCCGGACCGGGCCTCCGGCCACGTGAAGAACCCCGACGGCACCTGGAGCCCCCGCTACGTCCGCGACGCCGACGCCCAGACCCCGGCCGGCGGGACCAGCTCCACCGCCCGCGACATGTCCCGCTGGCTGCGGCTCCAGCTGAACACCGGCACCCTCGACGGCAAGCGCGTCATCCCCGCCGACACCCTCAGCCGCACCCGCGTGCCCGAGATCGTCTCCCAGGCCCAGACCCCCCGCGGCACCCCGCAGTTCTACGGGCTCGGCTGGAACGTCAACTACGACGACGCCGGCCGGCTGCGCCTGAGCCACTCCGGCGGCTTCGAGCTCGGCGCCAACACCAACGTCACGATGGTCCCGCTGGAGCGCCTCGGCATCGTCGTCCTGACCAACGGCTCGCCCGTCGGCCTGGCGGACTCCGTCGCCCTGGACTTCTTCGACATCGCCGAGCACGGCAAGCCGACCGCCGACTGGCTGACGATCATCGCCACCGCGTACCGGCAGCTGGACGACGCCGTCCGGTCCGACACCGACTACGCCCACCCCCCGGCCGGCGCGAAGCCCGCCCGCGACGACAGCGTCTACACCGGTACGTACGAGAACCCGTACTACGGCCCCCTCACCGTCACCGCCGGCCCCTCCGGCAAGGGTCTGGTCCTCTCCCTCGGGCCGAAGCCGATGCGCTTCCCCCTGACCCACTACGACGGCGACACCTTCAGCTTCGAGACCGCCGGCGAGAACGCCGTCGGCCGCACCGGGGTGTTCTTCTCCGACGGCACGGTCCGGGTCGAGTACCTCGACCAGAACCACCTCGGCACCTTCACCCAGAAGTAGCCGCCTACCCTGGTCCCGATGACCCGCAGATCCCACATCCCGCCCGCACCCCTCCCCCAGCAGGCCGGCATCGACCCGGTCCGGATGCGCCTGCCCCCCGACCACGAGGGCCGCTGGCCGACGCTCGGCGCCTACCTGACCGAGCGGTACGCCGGCACGCGCGGCTCCGAGTCCATGGCCCGCCTCCTCGCCGACGGTCGGGTGCTGGGCGAGGGCGGGCGGGTGCTGCGGCACGAGGACCCGTACGAGCCCGGCGGGTGGCTCTGGTTCCACCGGGACATGCCGCCCGAGCCGCCCGTGCCCTTCCCGATCGGCGTGGTGCACCGCGACCGGCACCTCCTGGTGGTGGACAAGCCGCACTTCCTGGCGACCACCCCGCGCGGCAGCCACGTCACCGAGACCGCCCTGGCCCGGCTGCGCCGGGAGCTGGACCTGCCGGCCCTGAGCCCGGCCCACCGCCTGGACCGGATGACGGCCGGGCTGGTGATGTTCAGCATCCGTCCCGAGGACCGCGGTGCCTACCAGCTGCTGTTCCAGGAGCGCCGGGTGCGCAAGGAGTACGAGGCCCTCGCGCCCCACGATCCCTCGCTGGAGCTGCCCCGGCTGGTCCGCAGCCACATCGAGAAGACCCGCGGGGTGATGGCGGCGGTCGAGGTGCCCGGCGCCGAGCCGAACGCCGAGAGCCTGGTCGAGCTCGCCGAGGTCCGGGGCGGGCTGGGCCGCTACCGGCTGACCCCGCACACGGGGCGCACCCACCAGCTGCGGGTGCACATGAACTCCCTGGGCCTGCCCATCCTGGGCGATCCCGTCTACCCGGTGGTGGCCCGGGCGGCGGATCCGGCCGACTACCGGCGCCCGCTCCAGCTGCTGGCCCGGACCCTGGCCTTCACCGACCCGGTCACCGGCGTCGAACACCGGCTGGAGACCGGGCTCACCCTCCAGGCGTGGGAGGACCGGGCGGGCTGGGAGGCGGGACCGGAGGCGTGAGCCCCGCGATCCGCAGGGCGGCGTCGGCGGTGGCCTCCGCGAAGGCCGCGACCGGGCGCTCCGGATCGGAGCGGCGGACCAGCACGACGCCCTCGATCAGGCCGAAGAGCAGGTCGTTGCGCAGGGCCAGCCCGCCCCGCTCCCGGGCCAGTTCGGCTCCGGCGGGGGTGTCGGCGAGCAACGCCCGGTAGCCGTCGCGCAGTTCCCCGCGCATCCGCCGGAACCGCGCCAGCCGCGACCCCCTCAGCTCGGGCAGCAGGTAGAGGGCGCCCAGGTCGTACGGGCCCCCGCAGAGCAGCAGCACGTCAGAGCGGCACAGCTCCCACAGCCGCAGGGCGGCCGACCGGCCGGTGTCGGCCAGTAGCCGGCGGGAGAGCGCCAGCGAGGGCGCGACCGTGGATTCCAGGAGTTCGGCGAGGAGTTCCTCCTTGCCGCCGAAGTAGTGGTACATCGTGGCCTGGCGCATTCCGGCCCGTTCGGCCACCGCCCGGGTGGTGGTGGCCGCGTACCCCCGGACGGTGAACAGCTCGGCCGCCGCGCGCAGGAGTTCCTCGCGCGGCGGCCGGCCGCTGTCCGGTCTCAGCTGGTCGGCGCGCGGCCGACCGACCCGTCTCGGACCATCGCCCGTTCCCCCACTCATACGCCGATCGTCGCACAGGACATGCCTGATCGATCATGGCCAGAGGTGAGATCCGGCCGGCAGGGGCTTCGGACGAAGCCCCAAAGCCGCCTAGCCGACCGAGCTGTAGGCCACTACACCCCGCAACAGGGCGTCGACGGCCTTGCGGGCGTTGCGCGCCACCGTGCTCCCGCCCGCCGAGGAGGGCGGGGCCGTCGAGGCGGGGGCCGCCTGCGCGATCTGCCCGAGGACATCGATGACCTGCTTGCACCAGCGCACGAAGTCGCCGGCCGGCATCTCCGCCTCGCGCAGCACCTCGTCCAGGCTCTTGTCGGAGGCCCACTGGTAGGCCGCCCACGCGAAGCCGAGGTCCGGCTCGCGCTGGCCGACGCCCTCCGCCTGGTTGATGCGGTGCTCCTCCTCCAGTGCGTCGAGCCGGCCCCAGATGCGGACCATCTCGCCCAGCGCCGTCTTCGCCGCGCCGTTCGGCACCTTGGGCGGGGCCGCGTCGTCGGACTGGCGCGCCTCGAAGACCAACGCCGAGACGCAGGCGGCCAGTTCGGCGGGGTTCAGGCCCTCCCAGACGCCCTCGCGCAGGCACTCCGAGGCCAGCAGGTCCAGCTCGCCGTAGAGCCGGGCCAGGCGCTTGCCGTGCACGGTGACCTCGTCCTCGCGCAGGTAGTCCAGCTCGGTGAGCAGCGCGTGGATCCGGTCGAAGGTGCGGGCGATGGTGTTCGTCCGGCCCTCGATGCGCCGCTCCAGCTGCTGCGTGTCCCGCTTGAGCCGGTGGTAGCGCTCCGCCCAGCGGGCGTGGTCCTCGCGCTCGTCGCAGCCGTGGCAGGGGTGCGCCCGCAGTTCCGCGCGCAGCCGGGCGATCTCGCGGTCGTCGGCCGCGGCAGCGCGGCCGGGCCGGTGCCGCTGCGGGTCGATGTGACCGGCCTTGTTGCGCAGCGCCGTCGCCAGGTCCCTGCGGGACTGCGGGGAGCGCGCGTTGAAGGTCTTGGGGATCCGCATCCGGTCGATGGCCTCGACCGGGACCGGGAAGTCGATCGCGGCGAGCCGCTTGACCTGCCGCTCGGCGGTGAGCACCAGCGGGCGCGGGCCCTCGTGGTACTCGTACCCGCGGTGCCCGTTGCTCCGTCCGCCCGGTACGCCCGGGTCCAGGACCAGCGCCAGCCCGGCGAACTTGCCGGTCGGCACGTGGATGACGTCGCCCGGCTTGAGCTTCTCCAGCGAACTGGCCGCCTGCGCCCGGCGCTGGGCCGCGCCCTGCTTGGCGAGGTCGGTCTCGCGGTCCTTGAGGTCGCGGCGCAGCCGCGCGTACTCCTCGAAGTCCCCGAGGTGGCAGGTCATGCCCTCCCGGTAGCCGTCCAGGCCCTCCTCGTTGCGCTGGACCTGCCGGGAGATCCCGACGACCGAGCGGTCGGCCTGGAACTGCGCGAAGGAGGTCTCCAGCAGTTCGCGGGAGCGGTGCCGGCCGAACTGGGAGACCAGGTTGACGGCCATGTTGTACGAGGGCTTGAAGCTGGAGCGCAGCGGATAGGTGCGGGTGCCGGCGAGCCCGGCGAGCTGCACCGGGTCCATGCCGCGCTGCCACAGCACCACCGCGTGGCCCTCGACGTCGATGCCGCGCCGCCCGGCCCGGCCGGTCAGCTGCGTGTACTCGCCGGGGGTGATGTCGGCGTGCTGCTCGCCGTTCCACTTGACGAGCTTCTCCAGGATGACCGTGCGCGCGGGCATGTTGATGCCCAGCGCGAGGGTCTCGGTGGCGAAGACGGCCTTGACGAGGCCGCGTACGAACAACTCCTCGACGACCTCCTTGAAGGTGGGCAGCATGCCCGCGTGGTGCGCGGCGATGCCCCGCTCCAGGCCTTCGAGCCACTCGTAGTAGCCCAGGACGTGCAGGTCCTCGGCGGGGATGGAGGCGGTCCGCTCCTCGACGATCTCACGGACCTGCAGGCGCGCGGTGTCGTCGTTGAGCCGCAGGCCCGCGTACAGGCACTGCTGGACGGCGGCCTCGCAGCCGGCCCGGCTGAAGATGAAGTTGATCGCGGGCAGCAGGTTGTCGTTGTCGAGGCGGGCGATCACCTCGGGGCGGCCCGGGGTCCAGATCCGGCTGCGGGAGCGGCGCTCGCGCTCGCGGTCGGCCTCGCGGACCATCTTGCCGCGCCGCCGGTCCTTGGGGCTGTAGCCGCGGCTGTTCTCCTCGCGGGCCATGCGCAGCAGGTCGGGGTTGACCTCGCGGCGGGCGGAGCCGCGGCCTCCGTGGTCGGACTCCTCCTCGAAGAGGTCGTAGATCCGCCGGCCGGCCATCACGTGCTGCCACAGCGGTACGGGGCGCTCCTCGGAGACGATGACCTCGGTGTCGCCGCGGACGGTGTCGAGCCAGTCGCCGAACTCCTCGGCGTTGGAGACGGTCGCGGACAGCGAGACGAGGGTCACCGACTCGGGGAGGTGGATGATCACTTCCTCCCACACGGCGCCGCGGAACCGGTCGGAGAGGTAGTGCACCTCGTCCATCACCACGTATCCGAGGCCGCTGAGCGCCTGGGAGCCCGCGTAGAGCATGTTGCGGAGCACCTCGGTGGTCATCACGACCACGGGGGCGTCGCCGTTGACGCTGTTGTCGCCGGTCAGCAGGCCCACCTTGGCGGCGCCGTAGCGCTTGACGAGGTCGGCGTACTTCTGGTTGGACAGGGCCTTGATGGGCGTCGTGTAGAAGCACTTGCGGCCCTGCTGGAGGGCGAGGTGCACGGCGAACTCGCCCACGATGGTCTTGCCCGAGCCGGTCGGGGCGGCCACCAGGACGCCCTTGCCGGCCTCCAGTGCCTTACAGGCCTCGATCTGGTACGGGTCCAGGTCGAATTCGTACATCTCGCGGAAGGGGGCCAGGGCGGAGGCCTCTTCGGCGGCGCGGATCCGGGCAGCGGCGTACCGCTCGGCGGGTGAGAGTTCTTCGGTCATCTTGTCTTCGAGACTACCCGCCGCCTCTGACAACAGTCGCGATCATTTATGTGAGGAGCCGGACCGCCCCGGGGACGCACTCGGCGGTCACCGGGAGCGGGCCCAGCGGCTCCCCGTCGGCGTAGGCGGTCAGGCCCGGGGCTTCGAGGGTGACCTTGGCGGCGCGGTGGACGGTGACCTTGGGGTGGGACAGGTGCGTCCCCCTGTAGACCTGCGGGAACACCGTGAGCAGGGTGCCGCGTCCGCAGTCGCCGACCACCGTGACGTCGAAGAGGCCGTCGTCGGGAACGGCGTCGGCGCATATGCGCATCCCGCCCCCGTACGAGGAGCCGTTCCCCACGGCGACGAGGGTGGCCTCCGTCTCGATGACCGGGCCGTCGTCGAGGGTGATCCGGTACGGGAAGGGCCGGAAGGCGGCCAGCTCCAGGGCGATGGCCAGGTCGTACTTGAAGCGGCCCAGCGGGAGCCGGAGCCGGTTGCCGCGGTCGTTGACCCGCGAGTCGAAGCCGGAGCACAGCACGGTCCCGTACCAGGCGCCGGCCGCCCGGCCGAGGTCGATCTCCCGGATCCGGCTCTCCTTGAGGGCCTCGGCGGCCAGTCGCCCGGCGCCGGCGGGGTCGCGCACGGGCAGCCCGAGCGAGCGGGCGAAGTCGTTCCCGGTGCCGACCGCGACCACCCCGAGCGGGACCAGCGTCCCGGCGAGGGCCTGGAGGGCGAGGGAGACCATCCCGTCGCCGCCCACCACGACCACCGCTCCGGTGCCCCCGCGGACGGCGGCGCGCAGCCGGGCCAGGGCGTCGGCGGCGTCGGTGCCGACGACGGTCCGTACGGAGAACCCGGCCGCCCGGAGCGCGGAAGCGGCCGGCTGCGCGGCGTGCGCGCCCCGGCCGCGTCCCGCGGTGGGATTGACGAAGAGGGTGATCTCAGCGCTCACCCACCGGAACTTACCTGTCAGGTGGCGTCGTCGTAACCGTTGATCTGGCGGCGTCCGCCGTCGTCCTGCCCGGGCAGGGTGGAGGCGGACGGGGCCGCTTCCGCCGCACCGACCGGGGCCGGGGTCAGGTCCAGCTCGGAGGCCTCGTCGTCGTCGAGCCCGGCGTCGGGGTCGTTGCGCTTGCGCCTGCGGTCGTTCAGCAGGCAGATGCCGAGGGCGATGAAGTACAGGGCCACGATCGGGGAGGCCAGCGTCAGCATGGTCACCGGGTCACCGGTGGGCGTCGCGAACGCGGAGAAGACCGTGATGCCGAGCACCATGGCCCGCCACCAGCTGCCCAGCCGCTTGGCGGTGAGGACCCCGGTGAAGTTCAGCAGCACCAGCATCAGCGGCAGCTCGAACGCGAGGCCGAAGACCACGACCATGCGCGTGACCAGGTCGAGGTAGTCGTCGACCGGGAGCAGGTTCTTGACGTGGTCGGGGGTGAAGCCGAGGAGGATCTCCGCCGTCTGCGGCAGGATCTTGTACGCGAGGACCGCGCCGGCGATGAAGAGGGGCGCGCCGACGGCGACGAAGCTCAGCGCGTACTTCTTCTCGTTCTTGTGCAGGCCGGGGGCGGCGAACGCCCACAGCTGGTAGAGCCAGACCGGGGCCGACAGCACGATGCCGGCGGACAGGCCGACCTTCAGCGCGATGGAGAAGGGCGCGGTCAGGCCGTTGGTGGTCATCTCGGCGCAGGGGGCGCCGTTGCGCTGGTGCGTGGCGCCGTTGGTGCAGCCCACCGAGGACAGCATCGGCTCCAGCAGGAAGTCGATGATCGGCCGGTAGAAGTAGGCCGCGACGACCGTGACCACGATGATCGCCAGAACCGACTTCAGCAGCCGGTTCCTCAGCTCACGCAGGTGCTCGACCAGCGGCATCCGCCCTTCGGCGTCCTTCGCCTGCCGGTCCTGTTTCCCCTGCTTGCGGGCAGACTTGAGCAACCCACGTCCCTTGTCTCGTTGCAGATGACTGTCGTGACGGGCGACCGCCGCGCGTCAGCCCTGGGTGGTGCGGTTGGTCTCGTTCACGGGCCGGGCGCTGGTGACGTCACCGGGTGCGGCCTGGATGGTGCGCGGGGCCACGGGCTGCTGCGCGGCCTGGTCGGCGGCGGGAGCGGCGTCGGCGTCGGCCTCGCCGTCCTTCTTCATCGCCTTGGCCTCGCTCTTGAGGATGCGGGCCGACTTGCCGAGCGAGCGGGCCATCTCGGGGAGCTTCTTGGCGCCGAACAGCAGCACGATGACAGCGATGATCAGAAGGATCTCAAGGGGCTTCAGATTGCCGATCATGTGTGTCTTCCTTCTCACCGAAACGGCTGGTTGTGGTGGCCTTGGGCGATACCGGACAAAGATCCGGTACCGCTCTGACATGGATCGTAACCCCCGCGGGTTAACGCCCGGCAATCCCCGGGGGTCTCCGCGATTGCCTGCCGCACCGACGGTACGGGTCCGGCTCCGCGGTTTCCATATCCAGAGGACCACATGCTCGTGACGCCACCGCTACGGAGCCGCCGCCCGCCCGGCCCGGGCGAGGTCGGCGGCGGCCCGTTCCAGGTCGCCCGAGGCCTCGGTGATCCGGCGGCTGGCGAGCGCGACCTGCCCGGACAGCCGCCGCACCTCCAGGAAGACCCGCAGGGCGAGGACGGACAGGACGGCGAGCCCGAGGAATCCCAGGGCGATCGCGAGCATCGGCCACAGCATGCCAAGAGCCTAGCGCCCCGCCCTCACACGCTGCGCAGGGTGCTCACTCCCCCGCCCGTCAGCAGCTCCACGATGCGCTCACCGGCGGGTTTGCGGACGGCCGCCGCGCACTCGGGGCAGGTGAAGGAGTAGAAGGTGGCGCGGCGGCTGCCGCCGATCGCCAGGCGCAGCGCGTCCGCCGCGAGCTCGAAGCGCGCCCGGCACTCGGGACAGGCTGCCTTGAACGTGACCGGTACGAGACCTGCTGATCGCGACATCGCTCCCCGCTCCCTCTAGACCTGTTCCCCGTACCCCGCGAGCGCCTCTCCAGCGGCCTTACGGGCGCTCTCCGCCAGCTCGGGCGGCGACACGATCCGTCCGTCGCGGCCCAGGCGCAGCGCGAGCCGGCGCAGCGAGGCCGGGTCGGGGCTGCGCAGCGTGATCCGCAGCCCGCCGCCGGCCAGCTCCTCGGCGCTGTCGTGCGGGTAGTACTCGGCGACCCAGCGCCCGCCGGGGCCCACCTCGACGACCACCTCGGGGTCCTCGGCGGCCGGCTGCACCAGGCCCTCGGACAGGTCCCGGGGCTCGATGGCGGGCGGCTCGGCCCGCTCGTCGAGGAGGCGGATCTCGGCGACCCGGTCGAGCCGGAAGGTGCGCCGGGCCTCGGAGAGGTGGCACCACCCCTCCAGGTACGTGTGCCCGACCGCGAAGAGCCGGATCGGGTCGACGGTGCGCTCGGTGAGCTCGTCGCGGGCGGGCGAGTAGTAGCGCAGCCAGAGCCGGCGCCGCTCGGAGATGGCCCGGTCGACGTCGGCGAAGACCCCGCCCTCGGACTCGAAGGTCACCGACAGCCGGGAGCTGGCGCCGGCCGCCTCGCCGGCGGCGGCCTCCAGCTTGGCGGTGGCCCGCAGCAGGGCGTCCCGGTCGCTCTCGCGCAGTCCCGGCAGGGTCGCGACCGCCCGGGCGGCGACCAGCAGGGAGGTGGCCTCGTCGGCGGCGAGCCGCAGCGGCTCGGCGGTGGACTCCCCCGAGGCGTCGGCGTTGTGCCACCAGATGCGGTCGCCGTCGGTGTCGATGTCGAGCAGGTCCCCGCCGCGGAAGCTGGTGCCGCACATGGGCAGCACGTCGAGGTCCGAGATCAGCTCGTCCTCGGTGATCCCGAAGGCGCGGGCGACGTCCGCGACGTGCGCGCCCGGGCGCTCGCGCAGGTAGGTCACCAGGGACAGCATCCGGCGGGTCTGGTCGATGGCGTTGGCGGCCATGCTGCTACGTCTCCCCCTCAGGGCGTTGCTGCTGTTGTTGTTCGGGTCGGGCCGTGTCTTCCTGATCCAGAAGACACGGCCCGGGGGGTGTCTGGTGGATCAGGGTCGGACAGCAAGGCGCGGTGCCAGACGACCCGGGCTGTCCGGCCCTGATCCACCAGACACCCCCTAGCCCCGGGCGACGGCGCGCAGCCGGTCCACCACGTCGGCCCGCAGGTCGGCCGGCCCCACCACGACGACGTCCGGGCCGAACTCCACGAGCCAGGCGTCCAGCCCGTGCCCGTAGGGGATCTCCAGCTCGTCCCAGCCGGCGCCGGCCTCGCGCACGGCGGTGGCCTTGGCCCGCAGCGGGTAGCCCGCCCCGGAGCGCAGCCGGATCAGCGCCGAACGCTCGGCGCCCTCGCCGGCCCAGGCCGCCACGGTCTCGCGCACGGTCACCACGTCCGGTACGTCGGCGGTGTACTTGCCGGCCCGGGAGCGGACCTTGCCGGTGATCCGGGAGAGCCGGAAGACCCGCTCCGCCCCGCGGTCGCGGTCGTAGCCGGCCAGGTACCAGTGGCCCCGCCAGCACTCCAGGGCCCACGGCTCCACCTGGCGGGGCTCGGGCCGGGCCGCGTTGGACTTGCGGTACTCGAAGACCACCGGCCGCCGGTCGCGGCAGGCCAGCATCAGGGGCTCGAAGGCCGCCTCGTGGACGGGGATCCGCGGCTCGATGGCGCTGTGCTGGCCCTCGTACGGATCGCCGGCCTCCGGCATCCCGCCGGCGCGGAGCTTCTGCAGCGCGCCGCTGGCCGCGCCCGCCAGGCGGGCCTGCTGCCAGACCTTGGCCGCCAGCCCGAGGGCGGCGGCCTCCTCGGCGTCGAGGGAGACGGGCGGCAGCCGGTTGCTGTCCCGGCGGGCCAGGTATCCGGTCTCGCCCTCCAGGTTCTCCACGGTCTCGATCACCAGACCGAGTTCACGCAGATCGTCCTTGTCGCGCTCGAACATCCGGTTGAAGGACTCGTCGTTCCCTGCTTCGAGGTAGGCCTCGATGGAACCGCGCAGCTCACGCTTGCTGAGGGGACGGCGCGTCCCCAGCAGGCACAGCGCCAGGTTCATCAGCCGCTCGGCCTTGGCGATCGCCATCGAAGCCCTTCCCCCCACTCTTCGGCACACACTCGTGACCGTTGACCGTACCGCCCCCGTGGTCCCCGGCAAAAGCGAGGGCCCCCGCCTCACGGCGGGGGCCCTCGGTGATCACAGCGGGTGAGATCAGACGCCCATCAGGTCGCAGACGAAGATCAGCGTCTCGCCCGGCTTGATGGCACCGCCGGCGCCGCGGTCGCCGTAGGCGAGGTGGGCCGGGATCGTCAGCTTGCGACGGCCGCCGACCTTCATGCCCTGGACGCCCTGGTCCCAGCCCGGGATGACCTGGCCGATACCCAGGATGAACTGCAGCGGAGCGCCGCGGTTCCAGGAGGCGTCGAACTCCTCACCGGAGGAGAAGGCCACGCCCACGTAGTGGACGGAGACCTTGTTGCCGGCCTCGGCCACCGGGCCGTCGCCCTCCCAGATGTCCTCGATGACCAGGTCGGTCGGGACCGGGCCCTCGGGGAAGTCGATCTCGGGCTTCTCGAGCTCGCGCACGGAACTGCTCCTCATACGTACGAAACGATGTACAACCGGAACAGTCTTACACTGCTCCGACGATGTCCACGACGAAGACCAGCGTGGAGTTGGCCGGCAGGTCCTCCCCCTTGGCCTGGTCCTTGTACGCCTGCTCCGGCGGGATCACCAGCAGCACGCGGCTGCCGACCTTCTTGCCCACCAGGCCCTTGTCCCAGCCCTCGATGACCTGGCCCTCGCCGATCTTCGTCGAGAACGGCTGACCGGTCTTCCAGGAGGTGTCGAAGAGCTTGGCCGCGTCCTTGCCCTGGTTCGGGGCCCACGCCGCACCGCTGTACTGCATGTAGACGGTCTGGCCCTTCTTGACCTCCGCGCCCTTGCCCTCGATCAGGACCTTGTCGACGAGCTCCTTCGGCGGGTCGTTCTTCGGGACCGTGATCGTGGCGGCCTTGTCCTCGTCGGCCTTCACCTGCGGGAGGTCGGACGGGATCGGCGCCTGGGTGCCCTCGGCCTTCTTCGGCAGCACGGAGTCCACGTCGAGGACGAACACCAGGTTGTCCTTCGGGCCGACGCCCAGCTGCGGCTGGCCCTGGTCACCGAACGCGGCCGCCGGCGGGGCGACGACCAGCAGACGGCTGCCGACCTTCTTGCCCAGCACCGCGTCACTGAACAGCGGCAGGATCTGCGGCGAACCCGCCGGGACGACCAGCGGCTGACCGTCCGGGTCGTACGAGCCGGACAGCTCCTTGCCGCTCTTCCAGACCTTGCCCGTGTACTTCGTGACCACGAGATCGTCCTTCTTGATCTCCGGCCCGGTGCCCTCCTTGAGGGTGTTCACCACGAACTTGCCGCTCGGCTCGCCCTTGGGAACGGTGATCTCCGCCTTCTTGCCGGCCTCACCGGCGACCGTCGGCATCGGGTCGGCCGACGCCACCGCCTTCGGCACCTCGGTCTTGCCGGCACTGGCCGACGGGGACGCCGAGGACTCCTTCTTCGAGTCGTCGCCCCCTCCGCAGGCCGCGGTGAGCATCAGAGCCGGCACGATGAGCGCGGCAGCAAGTCGGCGTCGCACAGTGGTC
Source organism: Streptomyces sp. NPDC033966 (assembly GCF_055575955.1). Classification (NCBI taxonomy): domain Bacteria; kingdom Bacillati; phylum Actinomycetota; class Actinomycetes; order Kitasatosporales; family Streptomycetaceae; genus Streptomyces; species Streptomyces sp. NPDC033966. The sequence goes on from NZ_JBVIRQ010000008.1 coordinate 360,900, forward strand.
CTCAGGGTCGCTGGAATGGTCCGTCGTAGCGGCCCACTCTACGGGCTGACCCTTCCGCGACAAGGCGGTGGCGTGCGGGAACCCCGTACGCCACCGCGCACGGGGTCCCTTGGCGCACCGCGTCACATTCCGGCGATGAGCTTCTCCACCCGGTCGTCCACCGACCGGAACGGGTCCTTGCACAGCACGGTGCGCTGCGCCTGGTCGTTGAGCTTCAGGTGCACCCAGTCGACAGTGAAGTCCCGCCTCTGCTCCTGCGCGCGGCGGATGAAGTCACCGCGCAGCCTGGCCCGGGTGGTCTGCGGGGGCACCGACTTGCCCTCGAAGATCTTCAGGTCGTTGCACACCCGGGCCGCCTGCCCCTTGCGCTCCAGCAGGTAGTACAGGCCCCGGCGGCGGTGGATGTCGTGGTACGCGAGGTCTATCTGGGCGACCCGCGGATTGGACATCGTCATGTTGTGCTTGGCCCGGTACCGCTCGATCAGCTGGTACTTCATCACCCAGTCGATCTCGGTGCCGATCCGGTCCAGTTCCTGCGCCTCGACGGCCTCCAGGGTGCGGCCCCACAGCTCCAGGACCTGTGCCACCACCCCGGTGTTGATGCCCCGCCGGTCGGCGAAGTCGAGGGCCTTGTCGAAGTACTCCCGCTGGATCTCCAGCGCCGAGGCCTCCCGGCCGCTGGCCAGGCGCACCTTGCGCTGGCCCGTGATGTCGTGGCTGACCTCCCGGATCGCCCGGATCGGGTTCTCCAGGGTCAGGTCCCGCATCACCGTCCCCGCCTCGATCATGCGCAGCACGAGGTCGGTGGCGCCCACCTTGAGCAGCATCGTCGTCTCGGACATGTTCGAGTCGCCGACGATGACGTGCAGCCTGCGGTAGCGCTCCGCGTCGGCGTGCGGCTCGTCGCGGGTGTTGATGATCGGCCGGGAGCGGGTGGTGGCGGAGCTGACACCCTCCCAGATGTGCTCGGCCCGCTGGCTGACGCAGTAGACCGCGCCCCTGGGCGTCTGCAGCACCTTGCCCGCGCCGCAGATCAGCTGGCGCGTGACGAGGAACGGAATCAGGATGTCCGCGAGGCGGGAGAATTCTCCGTGCCGGGCCACGAGATAGTTCTCATGACAGCCGTACGAATTGCCCGCCGAGTCGGTGTTGTTCTTGAAGAGGTAGACGTCGCCCGCGATTCCCTCCTCGTGCAGGCGGCGTTCGGCGTCGACGAGCAGGCCTTCGAGAATGCGCTCGCCAGCCTTGTCGTGAGTGACCAGTTCGGTCAGGTTGTCGCATTCGGGTGTTGCATATTCCGGATGCGAACCCACGTCGAGGTAGAGGCGGGCGCCGTTCCGCAGGAAGACATTGCTGCTGCGGCCCCATGACACAACACGGCGGAAGAGGTAGCGCGCCACTTCGTCAGGAGACAGTCGGCGCTGTCCCCTGAACGTGCACGTGACGCCGTACTCGTTCTCCAGCCCGAAAATGCGGCGGTCCATGACTGAACATTACGCCTTCTGCACTCTTCTGAAACCGGGTTCGAGAACGGCGTTCAGGTCAGTTTTTGACCAACGGCTCCGCGACGGCCTCCGCCGCACCCTCCGCCGACCCCGCGACCGCCCTGCTGCGGCCCGCTCCGGCCAGCGCCCGCTGAGTCAGCATCAGCACCAGCAGCGCCGCCGCGCCGGCACCGCAGGCCACCGCGAAACCGGCCGCGGTACCCCCCAGTTCCAGCGCCGGACCGGCCGCCGCCGTACCGATGGCCGCACCGACCCCGAAGAACGTCACCAGCCAGGAGAAGGCCTCCGTCACCGTGCCCGCCGGCGCGTGCCGGTCCACCACGATGAACGCGCACGCCAGCGAGGGCGCCAGGAACACGCCCGCCAGCGCCGACAGCGCCGTCATCGCCACCGGGCCCACGTCCAGCATCAGCGGCAGGTAACAGACCGCCAGCAGCGCCACCAGCAGCCGCAGCCGCCGCTCCGGCGCCCCCGCCCACTGCCGCGCGCCGTAGAAGACGCCGCCGACCAGCGCGCCCAGACCCAGCGCCGCCATCAGCCAGCCGTAGACCGCCTGCCCGCCGTGGTCGTCCGCGTACGCCACCGCGGCCACCGCGATCGAGCCCAGCGCCATGCCGACGAAGAAGAACGCGCCCAGCAGCGCCAGCAGCCCGCGCGAGCGCAGCGCGCCCAGCCAGTGCGCCTCGCGCGGCGCGGAACGCCAGGTCCGCGAGGGCTCCGAGACCACCACCGACAGCACGCCCAGCACACCGACACCGTTCAGCACCAGCAGCGCCACCGCCGGGGACCACAGCGCCACGCACAGGGTCACCAGCAGCGGCCCGACCGTGTACATGACCTCCTGGGCCACCGCGTCCATGGCGTACGCCGCGTGCACCCGCTCCTCGCGGCCGCCGAGCACTCCCGGCCACAGTGCGCGCAGACCGCCCTCCAGCGGCGGGGTGAACAGGCCGGCGAGCACCATCGCCGCGTACGCGGCCGCCGCCGAGTCCGTGCCGGCCAGCGCCAGCCAGACCATGCCCGCCGCCGACACCAGCGCCGCGGGCAGCTGCACGCGCGGCTGCCCGTACAGGTCCACCGCCCGGCCCAGCAGCGGCTGGCCCACGGCGTTGGCGAGCCCGTACACGGCCGCCAGCGCGCCCGCCAGGCTGTAGCTGCCGCCCTGGTCCCGGACGAAGAGGACGATCGCGATCGCCGCCGTGCCGTTCGGCAGCCGGCCTATCAGCGTGCCCACCAGCAGCCTCGCGGCGTACCTGGTCCTGAGCAGCTCCGCGTAACCCGCGGCCATGACCGCCCCCTTCTGCCCGGATCCGCGCCCGGGGTAATACGTATAACGAGACACGTCATACGTACCATGGCGGCAGACCCGGGGTCCACCCGGCGGACCGCCGGCACCCGCCCCACCTCGCATTTCAGGAGCTACCTGTGACGAGACCCACCAGCCGCGACGTCGCCACCGCCGCCGGGGTCTCCCAGGCCACCGTCTCCCTCGTCCTGGGCGACAAATGGCGCGGCCGCGTCTCCGAACGCACCGCCGGGCTCGTCCGCGAGGCCGCCGCCGCCCTCGGCTACCGCCCCAACCTCGCCGCCCGCAACCTCCGCCTCGGCAGCACCCGCACCGCCCTCCTCGTCGTGCCCGCCCTCACCAACGAGTTCTTCGCCCGCGTCTACACCGGCGCCGCCCGCGTCGCCGCAGAACACGGCTTCGGCGTCGTCCTCTACCCCTCCCCCGAAGGCACCGGCCCCGCCCGCGACCCCTTCGCCTCCGCCCGCGCCGCCCTCGACGGCGTCATCGCCTCCTCCATGGCCACCGACGCCCTCGACGCGCTCGGCGGCGACGGCCTCCCCCTCGTCATGCTCGACAGCGACCCCGCCTCGGGCCGCGCCGCCGCCCACGTCAACCTCGCCATCACCGACGGCATGCGCCAGGTCGCCGAACACCTCCTGGGCCTCGGCCACCGGCGCTTCCTCCACCTCGCCGCCGACGTCGACTCCTGGACCTTCGACATCCGCGCCGAAGCCCTCGCCGCCCTCCTCGGCCCCCACGCCGCCCTGCGCACCGCCCGGGCCGCGCTCACCGTCGACGCCGCCCGCACCGTCGCCGTGACCGCCCTGGCCGACCCCCGGGACCGGCCCACCGCCGTCGTCTGCGACGACGACATCCTCGCCGCCGGCGTCTGCAAGGCCGCCCGGCGCCTGGGCCTGCGCGTCCCCGAGGACCTCTCCGTCACCGGCGTCGACGACCTCGCCCTCGCCACCGCCGTCGAACCCGAGCTCACGACCGTCCGGCTGCCCGCGGAGCGCGTCGGCGAACAGGGGATGACCGCCCTCCTCGCCGTCCTCGACGGCACCCCCTGGACCGCCCCCGAGATCCCCGTCGAACTCACCGTCCGCGACTCCACGGGCCCCGCCCCGGCCCTCTGAGACACCCCTGGACGCGCGAAAGCCCCGGCCCGCCCCCAACCGGGGCGGACCGGGGCCCACGCACCACGGGCCTACTCGGCGTCGTCCTCCGACACCTCGTCGTTCGAGACGGCGTCCGCCTGGGCGGCCGCCGGAACGTCCGCCTCCAGCAGCCGCGCCAGCTGCCGGCCCCGGATCCGCTTGAACTTGCGCTGCTGCGACCGCGTACGGTCCAGCACCGCGACCTCCAGGCGCTCCGCCGGGATGGTCTTGTCCGCGCCGTTCGCCTGGCTCGACAGCGCCTGCACCGCCAGCTTCAGCGCGTCGGGCAGGGTCATCCCGTCCTGGTGGCGCTGGTCGAGGTAGGTGCTGATCTGCTCGGCGTTGCCGCCGACCGCGACCGAGCCGTGCTCGTCCACGATCGAGCCGTCGTGCGGCAGCCGGTAGATCTGGTCCCCGGCGGCCGTCGCGCCGACCTCGGCCACCACCAGCTCCACCTCGTACGGCTTCTCGCCGGCCGAGGAGAAGATGGTGCCGAGCGTCTGCGCGTACACGTTCGCCAGACCGCGCGCCGTCACGTCGTCACGGTCGTAGGTGTATCCGCGCAGATCGGCGTAGCGCACGCCGCCGATCCGCAGGTTCTCGTACTCGTTGTACTTGCCGGCGGCCGCGAAGCCGATCCGGTCGTAGATCTCGCTGAACTTGTGCAGCGCGCGGGACGGGTTCTCGCCGACGAACACGATGCCGTCGGCGTACTGCAGCACGACCAGGCTGCGGCCGCGGGCGATGCCCTTCCGGGCGTATTCCGCCCGGTCGGCCATGGCCTGCTGGGGTGACACATAGAACGGAGTCGACACCGGTTATCCGTCCCTTTCTTCTGGGCGACGAGACGAGGACTGGTCAGAGCAGGGCGGCACGCGGTCCGTCGGGCTCCTCGAGCCGACGGTCCGTCACCTTGCGGGCGAGCGACTGCGACTCGTCCTCGTCCAGCCTGCGGAAGCCCTCGTCGGTGATGACGGTGACGATGGGGTAGATGTGGCGGTACAGGTCCGGCCCGCCGGTCGCCGAGTCGTCGTCGGCGGCGTCGTACAGCGCCTGCACGACCAGCGTGGTGGCCTGCTCCTCCGTCAGGTCGGGGCGGTAGAGCTTCTTCATCGAACCCCGGGCGAAGATCGAACCGGAACCGGTGGCGGCGTAGCCGTGCTCCTCGGAGCGGCCGCCGGTCACGTCGTAGGAGAAGATCCGGCCCTTCTCCTTGGCCTCGTCGTACCCCGCGAAGAGCGGGACCACGGCCAGGCCCTGCATGGCCATGCCCAGGTTGCTCCGGATCATGGTCGAGAGCCGGTTCGCCTTGCCCTCCAGCGACAGCGTCGCCCCTTCGACCTTCTCGAAGTGCTCCAGCTCCAGCTGGAACAGCTTCACCATCTCCACGGCCAGGCCGGCCGTGCCGGCGATGCCGACCGCGGAGTACTCGTCGGCCGGGAACACCTTCTCGATGTCCCGCTGCGCGATCATGTTCCCCATGGTCGCCCGCCGGTCACCGGCGAGCACGACCCCGCCGGGGAAGGTCGCGGCGACGATGGTCGTCCCGTGCGGCGCCTCGACGATCCCCTCGGGCAGCCGCCGGTTCCCCGGCAGCATCTCGGGCGCGTGCGCGCCCAGGAAGTCCATGAAGGACGACGACCCCGGCGTCAGGAAGGCTGCCGGTAGACGCCCTGTGCTACGAGTGTTGGGTTCCACAGGTTTCCTTCCACGTAAGCGGCTGCACGCCGTGTGACGTGGCGCCGATCCTTGTACTGCCCCATGGCTGCGCGGCAGCCGAACAGTGCGCCTCGGACCATACCCGTCTGATGATCACCAAGGCAGTCGGACCTTCGAATCGAAGGCGAAGGAGGTCTACTGGCCACCCTTTTGAACGAAGGAGCGCACGAAGTCCTCCGCATTCTCCTCAAGCACGTCATCGATCTCGTCGAGGACGGAGTCGACGTCGTCGGAGAGCTTCTCCTGCCGCTCCTTGAGGTCGGCGCTCGCCTCGGCGGTCGTCTCCTCGACCTCCTCGGTCGAGCGCGTCGCCTTCTGCTGTCCGCCGCCGGTGTCCTTGGTCGCCATGTCTACCTCACCCCGCTCGGTTCGCACGCTCACATGGAGAGACCCCGGGATTCGGGACCTCTCAAGATCAGACCCTACGTCGGACCCTACAAGGAGGGTCCGGCATTCGTCCCCGTACTTTCACAACGTCCGGGTGCCTTCATGATTCCCGGGCCGGAGGCCTTTCAGGCCACCTCACTGCCCCGAAAGCACCCGGACCAGGTCCTCCGCCGTACGGCAGCGGTCCAGGAGCTCCTTGACGTGGTTGCGGGTCCCCCTGAGGGGTTCCAGGGTGGGGACCCGCTGGAGGGAGTCGCGGCCCGGGAGGTCGAAGATCACCGAGTCCCAGGACGCCGCCGCCACGTCGTCCGCGTACTGCTCCAGGCAGCGGCCGCGGAAGTACGCCCGGGTGTCCTCCGGAGGCTTGCTCTCGGCCCGCTCGACGGCCGGCTCCTCCAGCAGCCGCTTCATCTTCCCGCGGGCGACCAGGCGGTTGTACAGGCCCTTCTCGGGCCGCACGTCCGAGTACTGGAGGTCCACCAGGTGGAGCCTGGCCGCGTCCCAGCCCAGGCCGTCACGGCGCCGGTAGCCCTCCAGGATCTCCCGCTTGGCGATCCAGTCGAGCTCCCCCGCCAGGCTCATCGGGTCGGTCTCCAGCCGGCCCAGTACGTCCTCCCAGCGCCCCAGGACGTCCTTGGTCTGCTCGTCCGCGTCCGTCCCGAAACGCTCGTCCACGTACTTCCTGGCCAGCTCGAAGTACTCCATCTGGAGCTGTACGGCGGTCAGGGTGCGCCCGCTGCGCAGCGTGATGAGGTGCTGGAGGTCCGGGTCGTGCGAGACCTGGTGGAGGGTGCGCACGGGCTGGTCCACGGCGAGGTCGACGTTGATGAAGCCGTCCTCGATCATGGACAGGACGAGCGCGGTCGTGCCCAGCTTGAGGTACGTGGAGATCTCGGAGAGGTTCGCGTCGCCGATGATCACGTGGAGGCGGCGGTACTTCTCGGCGTCCGAGTGGGGCTCGTCGCGGGTGTTGATGATGGGGCGCTTGAGGGTGGTCTCCAGCCCGACCTCGACCTCGAAGTAGTCCGCCCGCTGGCTGATCTGGAAGCCGTGCTCGCGGCCGTCCTGGCCGATGCCGATGCGGCCGGCTCCGGTGACGACCTGGCGGGAGACGAAGAAGGGGGTCAGGTGGCGCACGATGTCCGAGAAGGGGGTCTCCCGCTTCATCAGGTAGTTCTCGTGCGTGCCGTAGGAGGCGCCCTTGTTGTCGGTGTTGTTCTTGTAGAGGTGGATCGGCTGGGCGCCGGGCAGCTGGGCGGCCCGCTCGGCGGCCTCGGCCATGATCCGCTCGCCGGCCTTGTCCCAGAGCACGGCGTCGAGGGGGTTGGTGACCTCGGGCGAGCTGTACTCGGGGTGGGCGTGGTCGACGTAGAGGCGTGCGCCGTTCGTGAGGATGACGTTGGCGAGGCCGATGTCCTCGTCGGTCAGCTGGCTGCTGTCGGCGGCCTCGCGGGCGAGGTCGAAGCCGCGGGCGTCCCGCAGCGGATTCTCCTCCTCGAAATCCCAGCGGGCGCGTCGCGCCCGGTGCATCGCCGCCGCGTAGGCATTGACGATCTGGGACGAGGTGAGCATGGCATTGGCGTTCGGGTGCCCCGGAACGGAGATCCCGTACTCCGTCTCGATCCCCATTACTCGCCGTACGGTCATGCGGCCCTCCTTGCCCGGCGGCGCTCCCGTTCGGGAGCGGCGCTCAAGTACCGCTGGTGCTCCTGTGCGTCGTGTGCGGTGCCCGTCCCCGCACTGCGCGACCGGCGGTACGGAAGAGCCTAGAACCACTCCGCGCTGGTGGGGAGATCATTTCAGTCATTGAATTCGCCTCGTCACCGGCCGAAAAAGGCGGGCGGTAAGGCGGGGGTGGCTGGCGGAAATGCGGGGTGGTAAAGCAGTCGGCCGCGGGTGCCGTGTGAGGCACCCGCGGCCGCCTCGCTCCGTCAGAGGTACTGACCTGTGTTCGCCACCGTGTCGATGGAGCGTCCGGTGTCCGCGCCCTGCTTTCCGGTGACGAGCGTGCGGATGAATACGATCCGCTCGCCCTTCTTTCCGGAGATGCGGGCCCAGTCGTCCGGGTTGGTGGTGTTCGGCAGGTCCTCGTTCTCCTTGAACTCGTCCACGCAGGCCTGGAGGAGGTGGGAGACCCGGAGGCCCTTCTGGTTGTGCTCGAGGAAGGCCTTGATGGCCATCTTCTTGGCCCGGTCCACGATGTTCTGGATCATGGCGCCGGAGTTGAAGTCCTTGAAGTAGAGGACTTCCTTGTCGCCGTTGGCGTACGTGACCTCGAGGAAGCGGTTCTCCTCGGTTTCGGCGTACATCTGCTCGACGACGGTCTGGATCATGCTGTGGACGGCCACCTGGGGCGAGCCCGAGTGTTCGTCGAGGTCGTCCGTGTGGAGCGGGAGGGAGGCCTTGAGGTACTTGGCGAAGATGTCCTTCGCCGCCTCGGCGTCCGGGCGCTCGATCTTGATCTTCACGTCGAGTCGTCCGGGCCGCAGGATGGCCGGGTCGATCATGTCCTCGCGGTTGGAGGCGCCGATGACGATGACGTTCTCCAGGCCTTCCACGCCGTCGATCTCGGCGAGCAGCTGGGGGACGATGGTGTTCTCCACGTCCGAGCTGACTCCGGATCCGCGGGTGCGGAAGAGGGACTCCATCTCGTCGAAGAAGACGATGACGGGGGTGCCCTCGCTCGCCTTCTCCCGCGCACGCTGGAAGACGAGGCGGATGTGCCGCTCGGTCTCGCCGACGTACTTGTTGAGGAGCTCGGGGCCCTTGATGTTCAGGAAGTACGACTTGCCGGCCGCCTGCCCGGTCACTTCCGCGACCTTCTTGGCAAGGGAGTTGGCGACGGCCTTGGCGATGAGCGTCTTGCCGCAGCCGGGCGGGCCGTAGAGCAGGATGCCCTTCGGGGGCCGCAGTTCGTGCTCCTTGAACAGGTCGGGGTAGAGGTACGGGAGCTCGACGGCGTCGCGGATCAGCTCGATCTGGTCGCCCAGGCCGCCGATCTTCTCGTAGTCGATGTCCGGGACCTCTTCGAGGACCAGGTCCTCGACCTCGCTCTTGGGGACGACCTCGTAGACGTAGCCGGAGCGGGGCTCGAGCAGGAGGGCGTCGCCGGGGCGGATGGTGATGTCCAGGAGCGGCTCGGCGAGCCTCACCACCCTCTCCTCGTCGGTGTGCCCGACCACCAGGGCGCGCTCGCCGTCCTCCAGGATCTCCTTGAGGGTGACGATGTCCCCGGCCCGCTCGAACTCCATGGCCTCGACCACGTTGAGCGCTTCGTTGAGCATGACCTCCTGGCCGCGCCGGAGGTCTTCCGGCTCGACGCTGGGGCTCACGTTCACGCGGAGCTTGCGCCCGCCGGTGAAGATGTCGACGGTGCCGTCCTCGTTCGCCTGGAGGAAGACACCGAAGCCGGCCGGCGGCTGCGCGAGCCGGTCGACCTCTTCCTTGAGGGCCACGATCTGGTCGCGGGCCTCACGGAGGGTATTCGCCAGTCGTTCGTTCTGCGCGGAGACGCCTGCCAGATTCGTCTGGAGCTCGACGATCCGCTCTTCGAGAATCCTCGTGTGTCGCGGAGAGTCGGCGAGCTTGCGTCGCAGGACGGCGATTTCCTGCTCGAGATAGGCAACCTGGCCAGCGGGGTCCTCAGACCCTCGCCCGGGCCGGATGCCGCGGTTGATGTCGTCGTCGTGGGCTGCCACGGTCCTCACCTCCTCCAAGGGGAGCTGGACGCTTCCTGACCCTACCTGGGCTGGTGGTGATTGAAACCCCTAGATCACAAAGACGGTAGAGGTGTGTCCGATCTTCACCCTTGCGTACTCCCTCACGCCAGGGAAATACCCACCCTTCAACATCGGAAAGCAGCCGGTTGTAAGGTCGAACCGTTCAACACCCGTCAGGGCTCGCGCGACTTGCCGCGAGTCATGGCCGGGGCGGATCACTCAGAGCAGGAAACGGCAGGAGATATGACCGTGCAGCAGGAGGCCCCGACGGGTGGTTCCGACGGGGCCGGGGAGCCGCTGGAGGTCTGGATCGACCAGGACCTGTGCACCGGGGACGGCATCTGCGTGCAGTACGCCCCGGAGGTGTTCGAGCTGGACATCGATGGTCTGGCGTACGTGAAGAGCGCCGACGACGAGCTGCTGCAGGAGGCGGGGGCGACCACTCCGGTTCCTCTGGTGCTCCTGCAGGACGTGGTCGATTCGGCCAAGGAATGTCCGGGAGACTGCATCCACGTGCGCCGCGTTTCGGACAGCGTCGAGGTGTACGGCCCGGACGCGGAGTGACGGTTCAAACACTTCCGGCGGCCGAGTCCGTCAGCTCCTGGCGGAATTTCCCGCCGGTCCAGCGCCACTTGGCGAGCTGCTTCACGTCGGGCTCGTAGCGCGGCACGGAGGGTGACGAGTAGCCCAGCAGGCGTGCGGTGACGTAGCCGTCGCGCACGGTGAGGTCGGTCACGGCCCGGCGGCGCGCGGCGTCGAGGAGGGTGGCGACGACCCGGGGGGCGGAGCCCTCCCGCGGGTCCTGGGCCAGTACGTAGAGCGCGTGGGGCGGGGTTCCGGAGCCGGCGTCGCAGCGGACGGCCGCCACGGTTTCGGGGCGGCCGTCGCCGTCGAGGTCGCCCTGGGCGGTATCGGTGACGGTGTGCGCGGCGCCCTTGCAGTCCAGCGGGTACGCGGCCGCGTGCGCGTCCGGGGCCGTCGGGCCCGGGGCGGCGTCCGGGCCGGCCGCGGGGGTGGCTCCGATGGCCCGGCCGGGCTGGAGCAGTCCGGCGCCGGCTATGACGGCGGCGACGGCGGTGGCCGTGGCGAACCAGTGGACGGGCCTGGTGCGACGGTGCGCCAGGTCGGTGGGGCTGTGCAGCACGCCGGGTCTCTCCTGTGCGAAGGGTGACGGGGAGCCAGCATCGTGCCACACCTCACACCGGGGTGGAACGGTCGGGTCCGCGGCGGTCCCTCCCCCGGCGCCGCCGCACCCCCGACAACGAAAAGGCGCTGTGGCGCAGTTCCCGGTCCGTCCGGGGAACTGCGCCACAGCGCTTTCGTGTTGGCGGGGCCTGCTCGGTGGAGCGGTTACGCGGAGCGGTCGCTGCCGGGGCCCTCGTAGTCCTCGCCGTAGGCGCCCTTGGAGGGGCGGCGGCGGCGCATGGGGGGCTCCACGCCGTCCGCGAGGCGGCGGGCGGTGACCAGGAAGCCGGTGTGTCCGATCATCCGGTGGTCGGGGCGGACGGCGAGGCCTTCGACGTGCCAGTTGCGGATCATCGATTCCCACGGCTGCGGTTCGGCGTAGCAGCCGAACTCGCGGATGGACTCGACGGTGCGCGAGAGCTGGGTGGTGGTGGCCACGTAGCAGCAGAGGATGCCGCCGGGGACGAGGGCCTTGGAGACGGCCTCCAGGCACTCCCACGGGGCGAGCATGTCGAGGATGACGCGGTCGACGTCGGTGTCGGACAGGTTGTCCTGGAGGTCGCCGACGGTCAGCTGCCACGCGGGGTGCGGGCCGCCGAAGTAGCGCTCGACGTTGGCCGTGGCGATCTCTGCGAAGTCCGCGCGGCGCTCGTAGCTGTGGAGCATGCCCTGGTCGCCGATGGCGCGCAGCAGGAAGCTGCTGAGGGAGCCGGAGCCCACTCCTGCTTCCACGACGCGGGCGCCGGGGAAGATGTCGGCGAAGGCCAGGATCTGGCCCGCGTCCTTGGGGTAGACCACGGCGGCACCGCGGGGCATGGACAGGACATAGTCGGGGAGCAGGGGGCGCAGCGCGAGGTACGCGACGTTCCCCGTGGTACGGACAACACTGCCCTCGGGAGCACCGATCAGCTCGTCGTGCGGGAAGGAACCCTTGTGGGTGTGGAAATTCTTCCCGGCTTCGAGCGTGAACGTGTAGTGGCGGCCCTTGGGGTCGGTGAGCTGAACCTGGTCCCCGACCTCGAAGGGCCCGCGTCGGCGGGCGGCACCGGTCGGTTCGGACATGTGACCAGTGTATTGGCTTCAGGACTGGGGCCGCGCCATGGCCTTCACGAAGGCCTTCTCGACGTCGAGGGTGGACAGGACGCCGTAGATCTCGCCGGTGGCTTCGAGGACGAGGTACTCGGTGGCGGGGGTGGCGCGGAGGTGGTCGAGGAGTTCTTCACCGGTGAGGTCGGCGGAAACCTTCATGCCGTCGGTGAGGTCCTGGGCGAGGGTGCTGACCACGACCCAGGGGCGGCGGTGTTCGGGGACGGAGGCGATGGCGGTCTCGCGGACGATGGCGGTGGGGTCGCCCTGGCCGTCGACGACGACGAGGGCGCGGGCTCCGGCTTCGTTGGCGCGGCGGAGGGCTTCGGAGAGCGGGGTGGCGGTCTGGACGGGGATGGCGCGGCGGGTGAGGGTGCGGGCGCGGAGCTCGGGGAGGTGTTCGCGCAGGCGTGCCATGCGCAGGCTGTTGCCGGCGCCGGTCCAGATGATGGCGGCCAGGATCGCGGCGAGGAGGGCGTCCATGACGGTGTCCATGCCGCCGATTTCCCGGGTGGGGTTGCCGAGGATCCCGGTCTGGGTGAGGAGGGGCAGTCCGATGAGGACGGTGACGGCGAGGGCGCGGCCGACCCAGGCGGCGGCGACGGTGCCGGTCATGGGTTTGCCGGTGATGCCCCAGATGACGGCGCGGAGCATGCGGCCGCCGTCGAGGGGGAGGCCGGGCAGGAGGTTGAAGGCGGCGACCAGGAGGTTGGAGATCATCAGGCCGGCGAGGAGGACGCCGGGGACGGTCGCGGGGTGGACGGCCTTCATGCCGAGGTAGAAGGCTCCGGCGAGGGCGAGGGAGAGGAGGGGGCCGACGAAGGCGAGGACGAATTCGCGGCCGGGGGTCTCGGACTCCTTCTCGATCTCGGAGACTCCGCCGAAGAACTGGAGCTGGATGCGGCGCACGGGGAGCTTGTAGCGGAGCGCGGCGATGGTGTGTGCCAGTTCGTGGACGAGGACGGATGCGTAGAAGGCGACGGCGAAGAAGAGGGAGACGAGGTAGCGGACGGGGCCGAGGTCGGGCAGGACCCGGTCGAGCTGGTCTCCGAAGACCCAGGTGATGAGCGCGGCGACGAGGAACCAGCTGGGCGAGACGTAGACGGGCACGCCGAAGGGGCGGCCCATGAGGATCCCGCCGCCCGGGTCGGAGCGCTTCTTCCTGCGCTCGCCGGTTTCGTCGGTGTCTGCCACGGTCTTCCTTCGTTCGTGCGGTGCTTCCGGCGTGGGCCGCGTCGCGTCGGTGGCGCGGTGCGCTGTTGCGCGGTGTGATGCTCCGATCATGCAGTGCGAGGGGCCCGTAGTCGATGGTATGCGCGTACTGTCCGTCCCGGGTCGTAGGGTTTTACGCATGACGACGACCCCCGGTGCCGGTTCCGCAGATGCTTCTTCGGGTGCTTCCCGGCCGACCTCGCTGTCCCCTTCGCGGGCCGGTGACTTCATGCAGTGTCCGTTGCTGTACCGGTTCCGGGTGATCGACCGGCTTCCGGAGAAGCCGAGTGCGGCGGCGACGCGGGGGACGCTGGTGCACGCGGTGCTGGAGCGGCTCTTCGATCATCCGGCGCAGGAGCGGACGGTGCCGCGGGCGAAGGAGCTGCTGCCGGGGCAGTGGGAGCGGTTGCTGGAGGCGAAGCCGGAGCTGGCGGAGCTGTTCCCGGAGGGGGACGGGGGGGCGGGGCTGGCGCGCTGGCTGTCGGAGGCGGAGGCGCTGGTGGAGCGCTGGTTCACGCTGGAGGACCCGACGCGGCTGGAGCCGGTGGAGCGGGAGTTCTTCGTGGAGACGGAGCTGGAGTCGGGGCTGCGGCTGCGCGGGATCATCGACCGGGTGGACGTGGCGCCGACGGGTGAGGTGCGGATCGTCGACTACAAGACGGGCAAGGCGCCGCGGCCCGAGTACGCGGAGGGCGCGCTGTTCCAGATGAAGTTCTACGCGCTGGTGGTGTGGCGGCTGCGGCAGGTGGTGCCGCGGCGGCTGCAGCTGGTGTACCTGGGCAGTGGGGACGTGCTGACGTACGACCCGGTGACGGCGGACCTGGAGCGGGTGGAGCGGAAGCTGCACGCGCTGTGGGAGGCGATCCGGGAGGCGACGGAGACGGGTGACTGGCGGCCGCGGCCGACGAAGCTGTGCGGCTGGTGTGATCATCAGGCGGTGTGCCCGGAGTTCGGGGGTACTCCCCCGGTGTATCCGCTGGTGGTGCGGCCCAGGGACGGGGCCGATCGCCCGGCCGGTTCCTGATCTGCCGGTCAGGGCAGAATGGGCGGCGTCCGCCGTTGCCGCCCGACGAATACGAGGTACCCCGTGGCGATCCGCGTCCTGCTGGTCGACGACCAGCCACTGCTGCGCACCGGCTTCCGGATGATCCTGGAGGCGGAGGGGGACCTCGTGGTGGTGGGTGAGGCCGGGGACGGCCTGCAGGCGCTGGAGCAGGTGCGGGCGCTACAGCCGGACGTGGTGCTGATGGACATCCGGATGCCGCGGATGGACGGGGTGGAGGCGACCCGGCAGATCACCGGGCCGGACCGGAACGGGCCGGCGAAGGTGCTGGTGCTGACCACGTTCGATCTGGACGAGTACGTGGTGGAGGCGCTGCGGGCGGGGGCGAGCGGCTTCCTGCTGAAGGACGCCCCGGCGAACGAGCTGGTGCAGGCGATCCGGGTGGTCGCGGGGGGTGAGGCGATGCTCGCGCCGAGCATCACTCGGCGGCTGCTGGACAAGTACGCCGGTCATCTGCCGTCGGGTGAGGAGAGCCTGCCGGACACGCTGGGGACGCTGACCGAGCGTGAGGTGGAGGTGCTGAAGCTGGTGGCCCGGGGGCTGTCGAACGCGGAGATCGCGGCGGACCTGTTCGTCAGCGAGACGACGGTGAAGACGCACGTGGGGCACGTGCTGACGAAGCTGGGCCTGCGCGACCGGGTGCAGGCGGCGGTGTACGCGTACGAGAGCGGCCTGGTGCGTCCGGGCGCGCAGTAGCGCCCACGGGCAGGGCTCCGCCCCGGCTCCCTTCTCGGGTGCCGGGGCGGAGGTGTGTCCGGGGCGGGTCAGCCCTTGCTGATCTCCCAGAAGCGGAAGACCGTGGAGGCGTCCAGGGACCACTGGAGACCGGTCACGTTCTGGCGGGCGACGGCGTACTGCTTGCCCTGCCAGAGCGGGAGGATCGGGAGCTCGTCGGCGACGATGTCCTGGAGCCGGGTGTAGTCCGTGTTGGCCGCGGTGCGGTCGGACTTGGTGGAGGTCGCGGGGATGAGGCTCCCGCTGATCTCCTTGTTGTCGTAGTTGTTGTGCAGGACGTTGTCCGGGCCGAAGAACGGCTGGGTGAAGTTGTCGGCGTCGGGGTAGTCGGGGACCCAGCCCTTGACGTAGACGCCGTACTTGCCGGCCTCGATGTCCTTCTCGTACTGCTCGAACCCGACGGACTTGACGTCGGCTTCGAAGAGGCCGCTCTCGTTGAGCTGCTTGGCGATGACCTGGAACTGGTGGTCGGTGGACGGGCCGTAGCGGTCCGGCGTGGACCACAGGGTCAGCTTGATCTTGCCGGAGATGTTGGCGGCCTTGAGGACCGCCTTGGCCTTCTCCACCTGGGGGGAGCCCCCGTAGCGGTCGAAGTAGGGGGTGGTGTGTCCGGCGATGCCGGCCGGGACGATCGAGTACAGCGGGGCGGCGGTGCCCGCGTACACGTCCTTGACGAGCGCTTCGCGGTCGACGAGGTAGGCGATCGCCTTGCGGACGGGGAGCTTGCCGACGACGGGGTCGCTGACGTTGAAGACCAGGTGCTGGACTTCGGCGCCGGTGCCCTGGACGACGTCGACCTTGTTGTCGCCGGTCTTGGTGGCGGCGAGGCCGGCGATGTCCTTGGCGGCGAGGCCGCGGAAGGCGAAGTCGACGTCTCCGCTCTCCAGGACGGTCTTGAGGCCGGCCTGGTCGCCGTTGAAGAACTTCAGCGTGACGCCGGTGTTCTTGGCCTTGGCCTTGCCGCTGTAGGAGTCGTTGACCGAGAAGTTGGCGCTCTTGTCGCTGAAGGCGTCCAGCTTGTAGAGGCCGGAGCCGATCGCCTTGTTGTCGGTGCGGAGCTTGTCGGCCGGGTATTCCTTGTGGTCGACGATGGCACCCGCGCCCGACGCGATCTTGCTGGGGAAGGTGGCGTCGGACGACTTCAGCTTGAAGACGACGGTCTTCTCGTCGGGGGCTTCGATGCTCGCGATCGAGGAGAGCATCACGGCGGGGCCGTTGGCGTCGTTGATCTTCAGCGTGCGCTCGAAGGAGAACTTGACGTCCTTCGAGGTCAGGCTGTCGCCGTTGCTGAACTTCAGGCCGCTGCGCAGGGTGCACTTGTACACCTTGCTGTCGCCGCCCTCGAAGTTGCAGGCCTGGGCGGCGTCGGGCTCGGGGGTGGTGCCGCCCTTGGGGAACGTCAGCAGGGACTGGAAGACGTTGTTGAAGAGCAGCCAGGAGCCCGGGTCGTAGCCCGACGCGGGGTCGGTGGACTTCACCTTGTCGGATATGCCCATGACCACGCCCTTGCCGTTGCCGGCGGCGGAGCCGTCCTGCGAACCGCAACCGCTGAGCAGCGCTGCGGCAGTGGCCGCGCCGAGCGGGGCTGCCAACCACTGGTTACGTCTCTTCACGCGAATTCCTTCACAGTCTTGTCTGGTCGTTGCGTTGCGCCGGCCTGCGACGTCCGCCGCCGGTCCTGCCGGTCTCAGCCGCTGACACCCCGGCCGAGTTCCCACAGCTGGAGGTCGGAGATGGCGTTGACCGACCATTCCACTCCGGTGATCCCGTCGCGTGCGGCGACGTACTGCTTGCCCTGCCACAGGGGCAGGACGGGGACGTCGTCGGCGACGATGTCCTGCATCTCCGTGATCGCGGGCACGGCGACGTTGCGGTCGGCCGCGCGGCGGGATTCGGGGATGAGCCTGGTGCGGACCGCGGTGTTGGCGTACGGCGTGCCCAGGAAGTTGTCCTGCTCCAGGAACGGGGCGAGGAAGTTGTCGGGGTCCGGGTAGTCGGGGAACCAGCCGAGCCCGTAGGCGGCGTAGTCGCCCTTCTTCTGGGCGGGGCGGAAGGTGCCCCACTCGTTGCCCTGGACGGTGATGTCGAACAGCTGGGTGGAGTTCAGCTGGGTCTTGAGGGCGTCGAACTCGGCGGCGGTGCCGTCGCCGTAGTGGTCCGTGGTGTAGTTCAGGGTCAGCTTGACGGGGGTCTTGACCCCGGCGGCCTTGAGCAGCTCGGCGGCCTTGGCGGTGTTGGCCTCGCCGTACTTGTTGAAGAACGAGTTGACGTGGCCGGGCACCGCGGTGGGGACGAGCGAGTACAGGGGCTGGGCGGACTTCCCGTAGACCTTGGAGATCACGTTGTTGCGGTCGACGGCGGCGGCGAGGGCCTGGCGGACCGCCTTGTTGTTGACGGTCGGGGCGTCGGTGTTGAAGCCGATGTAGCGGATCTCCAGGCCGGGCATCGGGGTGAGCTTGACGCCCTTGGGGGGAGTCTTGGCGAACTCGGTGATCTGGGCGGGCGACAGGGTGCGGGAGACCACGTGGATCTTCCCGTCGGTGAGCGCCTTGCCCATGGTGGCGGAGTCGGCGAAGGTGCGCAGTTCGACCTTGTCGTTCTGCAGCTTGATGTCGCCCTTGTAGTTCGGGTTCTTGGTGAAGACGGCGCGGACGAGGTGGTTGTCCTTGACCTCGGCCTTCATCGTGTACGGGCCGGAGCCGTCGACGGTGAAGCCGGGGCGGAGCTTCTTGGCCTCGTAGTTCTTCTCGCTGATGATGCCGGCGGCGGGGGTGGCGAGCTTGTACGGGAAGGTCGCGTCGGCGGTCTTCAGGTGGAAGACGACGGTGTCGGTGCCCTTGGTCTCGACGGTGTCGAGGGTGGAGAGCAGGGAGGAGGGGCCGTTCTCGTCCTTGATCGCGAGGACGCGGTCGATGGAGAACTTGACGTCCTTGGCCGTGAGCGGGTCGCCACTGGCGAACTTCAGGCCGGGCCGCAGGGTGCAGCGGTAGCTCTCGTTGCCGGTGTCGGTGAAGCGGCAGTCGGAGGCAGCTTCGGGGACGGGCTGGCCGCCGCCGCGCGGGGTGCGCACGAGCGTCTGGACGGTCTGGCGCAGGACGTTCCAGGCGCCGGCGTCGTAGGCGTAGGCGGGGTCGAACGGGGCGGGGGCGTAGTCGGCTGCCTCGAACCGGTCGGTGGTACCGACGACGATCGCTCCGGACCCTGCTCCTCCGCCGCTCGCGCTGCCGCATGCGGACAGCGCGGGGGTGAGCAGGCCGATCGCGGCCGTCAGCACCATGGTCTTGCGGTTCATGCTGGAAGTACTCCCTCACCCGGCACTTGTTCAAAGCGGCGTAGAGGGCACTTCGCGGCGGTCGCCCGTTCAGGGCGGAACGATCGGGCCGGTGTTTGACGATCGGTCCACGCGCGTACCGGCGCAAGGGTGCGCGGCCGGTGCGGCAAGGGTGCGTGCGGAGTGCCCGCGTCGACATTAGTGGGCTGGGGCGGGATGGCTGGAACTGGCAGGAGTTGGGGTGTAATCGCACCGTGATGGGTGCGGACTTACCGCTTATGCCGGAGTCCTCGCAGATGCGGTCGAGAGATGATCAATCCGGACACAAAGGAAGCCCCCGGAGCCTGCGGGCGGGCTCGGCGGGGGCTTTCCGGGTGACCAAGGTCACCCGATACGTCTCTCACGGACAGGATGGAATTTCGGCCTCCGGGGTTAGGGGCGGAAGATCCTCCCGTCAGACCAGGGGCTCGCCCCCGTTCCGTTCGGTACGGAGCGTGCGCGGTCAGTTCATCGGAGTGATGAGGGAGCGCAGGAACGGGAGGTTCACGTCCTCCAGCGAGCGGACGACGGTCCGGCCGGGCGCCGGCTCGATGACGCCGACGGAGGGAACGGCCACGACCCGGCAGCCGGCCGCCTCGGCGGCGGCGACCCCGGTGGCGGTGTCCTCGATCACGGCGCAGCGCGAGGGATGCGCGCCGAGGGTGCCGGCGGCGATCAGGTACGGGTCCGGGTGGGGCTTGGTACGGGGTACCTCGTCGCCGGCGACCGTCAGGGTGAAGCGGTCCCGGCCGAGGGTGAGCAGGACCTGGTCGATGACGCGGCGGTGCGAGGCGGAAACCAGGGCGGTGGGCACGTTGTGCCGGGCCAGCTCGCTCAGCAGGCGCTCGGCGCCGGGCATCAGGGGGACCCGGTCGGCGATGCGGGCCTCGAACCGCTCGTTGAGCAGGACGCTCAGCTCGGCGAGGCCGATCTCGGCTCCGGTCCTCTCGATGAGGAAGGAGGCGCTGCGGCTCATGGGCCCGCCGACGACCACGTCGCGCCAGGCCTCGTCCAGGCGGTGGCCGAGCTCCAGGAAGATCTGGGCCTCGATCTCCCACCAGAAGCCCTCGGTGTCGACGAGGGTGCCGTCCATGTCCAGCAGTACCGCCTGCAGGGCGTGCCCGTCGGCCGTGCGGGCGACGGGGGCGGGAACGGTGCTGGTCATGCGGACGCCTCTCTGGGGGACGACAAGGCCGGCCACCTCGACCCCTGGGGCATCGCCCTCGGGGAACAGGTGACCGGCCTGTTTGGGACCGACCAGTGTACGCCGGTCGGTGTCAGCGTGCGTTGAAATACTTCGCTTCGGGGTGGTGAATCACCAGAGCGTCGGTGGACTGCTCGGGGTGCAGCTGGAATTCCTCCGAGAGGTGGACGCCGATCCGCTCCGGCTGGAGGAGGTCGGCGATCTTCGCGCGGTCCTCCAGGTCGGGGCAGGCGCCGTAGCCGAGCGAGAAGCGGGCGCCGCGGTACTTGAGGTCGAACATGTCCTCGACCTTCTCGGGGTCCTCGCCGCCGAAGCCGAGCTCGGCGCGGACCCGGGCGTGCCAGTACTCGGCGAGGGCCTCGGCCAGCTGGACGGACAGGCCGTGCAGCTCCAGGTATTCGCGGTAGGAGTCGGACTCGAACAGCTTGGCCGTGGCCTCGCCGATCCTCGAGCCGACGGTGACGACCTGGAGGCCGATGACGTCGGTCTCGCCGGACTCCTCCGGGCGGAAGAAGTCGGCGAGGCAGAGCCGGCGGCCGCGGCGCTGGCGGGGGAAGGTGAAGCGGGTCCGCTCGTTGCCCTGCTCGTCGAGGATGATCAGGTCCTCGCCCTTGGAGACGCAGGGGAAGTAGCCGTAGACCACGGCCGCTTCCAGGAGGTTCTCGGTGTGGAGCTTCTCCAGGAGGCCGCGCAGGCGCGGACGGCCCTCGCTCTCGACGAGCTCCTCGTACGTGGCTCCGCCGGCGCGGGCCTGCTTGAGGCCCCACTGGCCCTTGAACAGGGCGCCCTCGTCCAGCCAGGAGGCGTAGTCCTTGAGCGGGATGCCCTTGATGACGCGGGTACCCCAGAAGGGCGGGGTGGGGACGGGGTTGTCGACGGCCACGTCGGAGCGGCCGCCGGTCTCCTCCGGCTCGTCCACCTGGAGGGCGGGGGTGTCCCGCTTGGCGACGCGGCGCTGCTTGAGCTCGGGCAGGGTGGCGCCGGGGACTCCGCGCTTGACGGCGATGAGTGCGTCCATCAGCCGCAGGCCCTCGAACGCGTCGCGGGCGTAACGGACCTCGCCCTCGTAGATCTCGTGGAGGTCCTGCTCCACGTAGGCGCGGGTCAGGGCGGCACCACCGAGGATCACCGGGTAGTCCGCCGCCAGCTTGCGCTGGTTGAGCTCCTCCAGGTTCTCCTTCATGATCACCGTCGACTTCACCAGCAGCCCCGACATACCGATCACATCGGCCCGGTGCTCCTGCGCGGCCTCCAGGATCGCCGACACCGGCTGCTTGATCCCGATGTTCACGACGTTGTAGCCGTTGTTGGTGAGGATGATGTCGACCAGGTTCTTGCCGATGTCATGGACATCGCCCCGGACCGTGGCCAGCACGATCGTGCCCTTGCCCTCGTCGTCCGTCTTCTCCATGTGCGGTTCGAGGTAGGCGACGGCGGTCTTCATGACCTCGGCGGACTGGAGGACGAACGGCAGCTGCATCTGGCCGGAGCCGAACAGCTCACCGACGACCTTCATGCCCTCCAGGAGGGTGTCGTTGACGATGTCCAGGGCCGGGCGGGTCCGGAGGGCCTCGTCGAGATCGGCCTCCAGGCCGTTCTTCTCCCCGTCGATGATCCGCCGCCGCAGACGCTCCTCCAGCGGCAGGGCCAGCAGTTCCTCGGCCCGGCCGGCCTTCAGCGACTTCGTGTTCACGCCCTCGAACAGCGCCATCAGCTTCTGCAGCGGGTCGTAGTCACCCTCGCGACGGTCATAGATCAAGTCGAGGGCGGTACGGACCTGCTCCTCGTCGAACCGGGCGATCGGAAGGATCTTGCTCGCGTGGACGATCGCCGAGTCCAGACCCGCCTTGACGCACTCGTCGAGGAAAACGGAGTTGAGCAGCACCCGGGCAGCCGGATTCAGACCGAAGGAGATGTTCGACAGGCCCAGCGTGGTCTGCACGTCGGGGTGGCGGCGCTTGAGCTCGCGGATCGACTCGATCGTCGCGATCCCGTCCTTCCGCGACTCCTCCTGCCCCGTGCAGATCGT
>NZ_JBVIRQ010000009.1:0-381901 GCF_055575955.1 Streptomyces sp. NPDC033966
CAATGGGTTCCTAGACAGCTCCCACCACACCGGAGGTCTTCGCCATGTTCAAGACCTGCCGAGTGTCAACAACGCTCGTGATCAATACACCTAGGGCCGGGGACCGGGACCAGCGCCGGCGCGCAGATCATTCCGGCACTCGCCGGACGACGGCCCCCTGGACCGGACCGGTTCCTCGGGCGCCCGCCTCCTGACATACGATCAGGAGCGCGGGACGTCGCGGTGAACGGGGGGCTGATGTTCAGGTTGCTGGTGTCGCAGACGGACCCGAGGGGCCTGCGGACGATCCTCGACGCGCTCGAGGTTCCCAGGCCTGCCGGCCCCGTCCTCATCGACGTCGCGCCGGGCCACTACCGGACCGAGGGGCTCCGCTGTTGGGGCACGGTCGCCATCAACGCGCTCGGCGGGCGCGGATCGGTCGTCATCGACGGGGCCGCCACGTACAACTTCCAGGTCGAAGGCCATATGACGCTGCGCGGCCTGGTCCTGCGCAACTGGCACGAGACGGGGCGGGCGCTGGCCGTGATGGGCGGCACGGCGGTGGTGGAGGACTGCGAGTTCCTCGCCAGGTCCGGCAACGCCGTCAGCGCCTGGGGCGGGTCCGAACTCTTCCTCCAGCGCAGCACCGTACGGGAGGGGGCCGTCGTCTACTCCGACGCCGCCGGCCTGATCGAGGGCAGCGAGGTCATCGGCTCCTCCCTCTGCGGCATCGCGCTGCGGGACGGCAGCCGGGTCAGTGTCCGCAACACCCGGGTACAGGGTGCCGCGGAACACGGCATCCTCGTGGCCTCGGGAGTGAACGCGCTGATCGAACAGTGCCGGGTCGAGGAGACCGGACAGGCGGGGATCCTGGTGCGGGAGCACGCGCAGGCCGCCATCCGGGCCAGCGAGATCCACCGTTCCACGCAGTGCGGCCTGGTGGTCCGCGACAGCGGGCAGGCCGATGTCCAGGACCTCCTCATCGCCGACCCGGCGGTCGACGGCGTCTGGTGCACGACCTCCGGCGCGCTGAACGCCGCCCGGATGACCGTCCGGGACGCCAAACGCCACGGAGCATCGGCGGACGAGCGGTCGACCGCCACCCTCACCGACTGCGAGGTCGTACGGGCCGGCGCGCACGGGATCCTGGCCGGAGACGGGGGCAAGACGGCCCTGGTCAGGGGACAGGTCTCGGAGTCCGACGTCGGGGCGGGCGTGACGGCCGACGGCTCCCTGATCATGGACGGAACCCGGGTGGCGCGCAGCGGCCGGATCGGCATTGCCGTCGACGCCGGGGCGCGGGTGGTGCTGCAGGGGTGCAGGATCACCGATACGGCCGGGCCGGGGATCGTCACCGCACAGGGCTCCCACGTCGAGATCCGGCAGCTGGTGGCGCAGGGCAACAGGGCCGAGGACCGCCTGGACGTCCCGCCCGTGGCGACGGCCGCCGGGCCGGCGCAGGCCCCGGCACCGTCGGCCGCGCCGCCCGCCCGGCCCGAGCCGGCACGGACCGGGTCCGCCCGGGAGGAGACGCCCGTGACGGCCGAGGCGGTGGACGGCCTCCTCGCCGAGCTGGACGCCATGGTCGGGCTGCGGGAGGTCAAGGACGAGATCCGCAAGCTGGTCAAGTTCCTGCGGGTCGCCGAACAGCGCCGGGCGGCGGGGCTGCCCGAAGGGCCGGTGATCGGCCGGCACATGGTGTTCTCGGGCTCCCCGGGTACCGGCAAGACCACCGTCGCGCGCGTCTACGGCCGGCTGCTGGCCGCGCTGGGCGTGGTCGCCGGCGGCCATTTCACCGAGGTCTCCCGCGCCGACCTGGTCGGATCGCACCTCGGCGAGACGACCGCGATGACCACCGCGGTCTTCAACAGGGCCCGCGGCGGAGTGCTGTTCATCGACGAGGCCTACGCCCTCTCCCGTCGGTTCGGCACCGGGACCGACTTCGGCCAGGAGGCGATCGACACGCTGGTCAAGCTGCTGGAGGACCACCGGGAGGAGGTGGTCGTCGTCTTCGCGGGCTACTCGGCCGAGATGCGCGAGTTCCTGTCCGCCAACCCGGGCCTGCAGTCGCGGATCTCCCGGACCATCGAGTTCGAGGACTACAGCCCGGACGAGCTGGTCGGCATCTTCGAACGACTGGCCGGGCAGTACGGCTTCCTGCTCGCCGAACCGACCCGGGCCGCGCTGGCGGCCCACTTCCGGCAGGCCCGGCGCACCGAGACCTTCGGCAACGGGCGGGAGGCCCGGCGGATCTTCGAGGCGGCCCTCGAACAGCAGGCGCTCAGGCTGGCCGACCGCGAGGACACCCCCTCACCCGGGGAACTGGTCCTGCTCCTGCCCGACGACCTGGACGGCGTCGTCGATCGCGGACTGGGCGCACGGTTCGCGGAGGCCAGGGATTCCGGGCAGCTGGACACGATCCTCGGCGAGCTCTCGGCCATGGTCGGGCTGGAGGGCATCAAGGCGGAGATCCGTGACCTGACCGACCTGATCGTCACCACGCGGCGGCGCCGCGAGGCCGGCCTCCCCGCCGACCCGATGCCGAGCCACCTGATCTTCTCCGGCCCGCCCGGCACCGGCAAGACCACCGTGGCCCGCCTCTACGGCTCCCTGCTCGCCGCCCTCGGCGTCCTGGCCCGTGGCCAGGTGGTCGAGGTGTCCCGCAGCGACCTGGTCGGCCGGTTCGTCGGGAGCACCGCGCTCCAGACCGCCGAGCAGTTCGAACGCGCCCGTGGCGGCGTCCTGTTCATCGACGAGGCGTACACGCTGTCCCGCCCGGGCGGGTCGGGAGCCGACTTCGGGCAGGAGGCGGTCGACACCCTGGTGAAGCTGATGGAGGACCACCGCGACGAGGTCGTCGTGATCGCCGCCGGCTACACCGACGAGATGACGGCCTTCCTCGACGTCAACCCCGGCCTGGCCTCCCGGTTCTCGGCCACCATCGCCTTCCCCGCCTACAGCCCGGAGGAACTGCTCGCCATCCTGGCCCACCACGCGGAGCGTTCCGGCTTCGAGACCCCGGACGCCACTCTCCAGGCGGTAGGCGCCCAGATCGCCGCCGACCCCGAGAGGTTCGCCCAAGGCAACGCCCGCGAGGTCAGAAAGTTCTTCGACGAGATCAAGAGCGCCCACGCCCGCCGCATCGCCGCCCTGGAACGCACCGGCCGCGAAGCGACCCTGGACGATCTCCGCGTCCTCCTCCCGGAGGACGCCGCCCGGTAGCGCGGGGCGGCCGACGGCTCAGCCGGACCGGCGTGCGGTGGCGGCGGGGGACGTCCCCGCCCGGGCCGCCGGCACGGAGCGGGTCCGGTGCTGCTGAACCTCCTCGCCTGCGGGTTTGTCCGATAACCCGAAGAAGTCGGGCTAAGATGCCACGGCACAAGCACCCTGCCCGTCGCGGCCTGCGGTTCCGTACGGGGCGTTTCGCCCAGCGCTTTGGAGAGTTCTCGCCGTGTTCGGACAGCGTTCCCGTTCCCGTGCCGCCGTGACCGGCGCCGCCGTTGTGGCCCTGGCCTTCGCGCTCGCGGGCTGCGGGAGTCACAAGGACGACAAGGGGAAGGGCAAGGGGACCCCGGCGGTGAAGGGCGGCCCGACCGCCCCCGCCGCCTCCCCGTCGGCCGCCGGGAAGGTGCAGATGCCGACCGGTCCGGCCGCCACCATGACCAAGGCCCGGGACACCGCCGTCGGCCCGGTCATGACGACCAGACTGGCCGGCCCGAAGTCCGGTGTGACCGGCCAGGTGTGGGTCTGGCTCCCTCCCGAGTACAACGACCCCAAGTACGCCAAGACCGGCTTTCCGGTGCTGACCCTGTTCGCGGGCGGTCAGAGCAACGGCTACAACACCTGGGCCGGCAGCGAGCTGCCGATCCAGGAGGAGGACGAGCGGCTGGCCAAGGCGGGCAAGGCCCACCCGTTCATCATGATCATGCCGGTGCAGAACTTCAGCGGCGACGAGAAGAAGGCGCTGGACTGTTCGGACATCCCCGGCCAGCCCAAGATGGCGACCTGGATGGCCCAGGACATCCCGGACTGGGTCCGCGCCAACTTCCGCACCCTGAAGGGCCGCGACAGCTGGGGCGTCATGGGCGCCTCCACGGGAGGGTTCTGCAGCGCCAAGCTCGCTCTGCAGTACCCGGACGTCTACAAGGCCGCGGTGCCGATCGACGGCTACTTCATCCCGGACTCGCGCCTGTGGCAGGGCCACAACGAGGAGAAGGCGGCCAACAGCCCCGACCAGCTGGTCACGCAGGGCAAGGCCGACGTGAAGATGCTGGTCACGGCCGGCGGTGCCGACGCCTACGAGAAGGGCGTGGTCAAGAGCTGGATGGCCAAGGCGGCCCCGCCGGTCACCCTGGAGTACTACGAGCAGCCCGGCGGCAAGCACCTGACCTCGGACTTCAAGAAGATGATCCCGGACGCCCTGCAGTGGCTGACCAAGAACCTGGCGGGCCCTGACCACGACTGACCTGCCGTTCAGGGCCCACGGACGATCACCGGACCGACAGCCGTGGGCGGACGCGGAGACCGCCGGCACGGACGTGGCGCAGGCCGTTGCGGCCTCGCCCGGACCGCCCGCCTCCACCGCGGCGAGGCGCGCGGTGCACCAGCTGGTCTTCTCCCGGTTCAGCCGGGAGAAGACCACGCACGGAGCCGGGCTCAGTTGACGTTGACGGCCTTCCAGGCGGCCGCCACCTGCTGGTACTCGGTGCCCGAGGCGCCGTAGAGGTCGGCCGTCGCCTTCAGGGTCGCGGTGCGCGCCCCCGCGTAGTTGGTCGTCGAGGTCATGTAGGTGGAGAGCGCCTTGTACCAGATCTTGTACGCCTTGGTGCGGCCGATCCCGGTGACGGTGGAGCCGTCGTAGGTCGGGGAGTCGTAGGACACCCCGTTGACCGTCTTGGCGCCGCTGCCCTCGGAGAGCAGGAAGAAGAAGTGGTTGGCGACACCGGAGGAGTTGTGGACGTCGAGCCGGCCCACGTTCTTCGACCAGTAGTCGGCGGATGCGCCGTCCTTGCTGGGCTTGTCCATGTAGCGCAGCGGGGTGCCGTTGCCGCGGATGTCGATCTTCTCGCCGATGAGGTAGTCGCCGGGGTCGGCGGTGTTGTTGGCGAAGAACTCCACGGAGGTGCCGAGGATGTCGCTGGTGGCCTCGTTGAGACCGCCCGACTCGCGGCTGTAGTTCAGCTTGGCGGTGGCGGCGGTCAGGCCGTGGCTCATCTCGTGGCCGGCGACGTCCAGGGAGGTGAGCGGCTTCTGGTTGTTCGCGCCGTCGCCGTAGGTCATGCAGAAGCAGCTGTCGGACCAGAACGCGTTGACGTAGGCGTTGCCGTAGTGGACGCGGGAGTACGCGGCCTTGCCGTCGCCGGCGATGCCGTTGCGGCCGAGCTCGGTCTTGTAGAAGTCCCAGGTGACGGCCGCGCCGTAGTGGGCGTCGACGGCGGCGGTCTGGCGGTTGGACGGGGTGCCGTCGCCCCACGCGTCGTCGGCGTCGGTGAAGAGGGTGCCGGTCGCGGTGGAGGAGGCGCCGTTCAGGTCGTAGGTCTTGTGGTCGCCGCGCGCCCCGTCGGTCAGGCTGTACGCGGACCCGCTCTGCGTGGTGCCGAGGGGGACGGTGCCGGAGTAACCGCTGGTGCCGGTCCCGGTGTCGATGGCCTCGTACGCGTAGAGCTCGGCGCCCGTCGCGGCGTCGGTGATGACGTGGCGCTCGCTGGGAGTGCCGTCGTGCTGGGTGCCGGTGACGACGGTCTCGTAGGCGAAGACCGGGTTGCCGGTGGCGGCCCACACGACCTGCCGGGCGCCGGCCGGGGCGGGCTTGAGGCCCCGGGCGGCGGCGGGGGCGATCTTGGCCTCGGTGCCCTTGGTCGTCTTGCGGCTGCCGTCCTTCTTCTGGTGGACCACCAGATCGCCGCCGAGGACGGGAAGTCCGGCGTACGTGCGCTCGTAGCGGGTGTGCACCGTGCCGTCGGCGTCCTTGACGACGTCCCGTGCGACGAGGCGCTCCTCGTCGGACAGGCCGATGGCGCGTGCGGTGCCGGCCGCCTCGCCCTGGGCGGCGGATATCGCCTGGGCGCGGTCGCCCGATGAAAGCGTCAGGGCGGTCGCGCCCGCCTCGCGTTCGGCCGCGGAGCTGACGGCGCCGCTCTGGGCGGCGATCGCGACCATCGCGGCGGAGGCGACGACGGCGGCGGTGCGCAGCATCCGGGTGCGGTTGCGAGAGGTGGGGGATGAGGACATGGAGTGGGTCACTCGCTCTCCTGGTGTCGTGGGGGACACCAGGGACCTTGCCAGAGGGCAGCCCCTCAATGACAGGTACGCAACAATTATTTGACCTGCTGTTATCCGGAGAGCGGAGATCGATGTCCGCTCAACGGCCGAAACCAGAGCATTCCGGCGCCCGTTGCGCGGCGGGCGCCGGAGATGCGGTCCTACTGGACGCCGGGAATCCGGCGGGCCTTGAACGCGGCCGTGACGGCGTCCGCGGCGCTCTGGCCGTACATGCTCCGGGCGGTGTCGACCGTGGCCAGCGCGGCCTCCCGGAAGCCGGTGTCCGGGGCGAAGCGGAACTGGGCGTTCACAATGATGCGGTCGGCGGTCCTGGCGCCGAGGGCGCCGCGGATGTCGAAGAGGGCGCGCGACCAGATCTCGCCGTCGGCGTGGACCTCCCCCACCCGGTCCTCGTAGACCTTCGTCCCGTCGATGCGGCGCAGGCAGTGCGGGGCGGCGCTGTACGGGACCGAGTCCCAGTCGGCGACGCACGCCCGGTCCGCCCCGCGGGGCCAGCCGTACGCGGCGGCGGCGTGGTCGCCGACCTCCACCGCCAGGTAGTCGCCGAAGGCCTCGCCGATCGCCCCGGCCTCCGGCGAGCTGCCGAAGCCGGGCACCTGGGCGTTGTGCACGGCGTGCCCGTACTCGTGGACGATGACCTCGGCGTCCTCGGCGTCGTCGACACCGCCCTTGCCGAAGCGGATCTCGGCCTTCTTGTCGGTGAAGAAGGAGTTGTCGGCGCCCCACTGGTTGATGCGGACCGGCTGGACGCGGTCGTTGGCGCCGGGCAGCTCGCTGCCGAAGCCGAGGCCCTGCAGGTACTCCTGCGCCTCGTTGACCCAGAAGTAGGCCATGACCTGTTCGAACTGCTCGTCGGAGCGGTCGTAGCGCGCGGCGTCCGCGACCGACGCGGGTGCCCCGGTCTCCGACCGCACGGACGCCCATCTGCCCGAAAGGCCCCCGCTGGAGTCGAGGTTGCGCAGGGCCGCGGTGGCGTAGGCCGAGGCGGGTATCGCCGCCGCGGAGTCCTTCGCGTCGGTGAGCGTCTGGTCGCCGGAGGACTGTACGGGGTTGACCATGAAGACGCGGCCCTGCGGAACGGCGCCGCCCGCCGGCCGGGGTGCGGTGGCCGAGGCGGGGACGGAGAGGCCGAGCAGTGCCACGGCGGCGGTGGCCGTCGCGATGAGTCCGCGGGGTGTGCGGGGCATGGACATCCTCCTGTGAGGGGCGCGGGGTGCGGGAGAAAGCGCTGTCGCGTGGTGCGGACGCGATCTTTGCCCACCCGCGGCGCCTTTGACCAGGCCCCAGGAGCACACCTGTCGTCCATTTTTCGGCAAGCACGAAGCCCGGCCCCGTTCCGCGCCGGTTTCACCGGAGCGGAACAGGGCCGGGCCCTGACCCCCGCGGACCTGCTACTGCTTGCCCTTGTCGACGACGAGGTCGGTGGTCCAGGCCTCGCCGGACTTCATCTCCTTGCCGTCGGCGTTGATGGGCGAGTAGACGCCGCCCACGGGCACCGTCTCGCCGGGCGCGGCGGACTGCAGGACGTCGCAGACCTCCGCGAGCGAGGTGACGGGACTGTCCTTCATGCTGGTGATCACGTCACCGGTACCCAGGTTGGCCTTGGCGGCAGGTGAGTTGGTCAGCGTGTACAGGACCACCATGCCGTCGACGTCCTTCAGCGCCTTCTGCGTCTGCGCCACCTTGGCGGCGTCCTCCTCGGGGAAGTAGCCGGCCAGGTCCGGGTTCTTCAGGTCCACCAGCTGCCAGCCGGGGTCGTTCTTCACGTCGCCGGCGGCCAACTGGTCGAGCAGCGGCCGGACGTGATCACTGCTGATGGCGTAGAACTGCCCCTGCACCCCGCCCCCTTCGAGGGAGAGCGTGTTGATCCCGATCACTTCCGCCCTGCCGTTCAGCAGCGGCCCCCCGGAGTTGCCCGGGTTGACGGTCGCCGAGTGCTGGATGGTCGAGGGATAGCGCGGCAGGGTCGGGTCCGGGGCGGAGTCCCTGACGTCCGGGTTCTGCACGGCACCGGTGGTGAACACGGGCTTCTGCGCACCCTGCGCCTCGATCGAGTCGGGGTAGCCGAGGGCGGTGACGTTGTCGGCGAACGCGACCTTCTCGCTGTCGCCGAACTTGACCTCCTTCAGGTCCGGTTGGGGATGGGAGAAGGTCAGCACGGCGAGGTCCTCGCACGGGTCGATCCCCAGCAGCCGGGCGGGTACGGGGGACCGGTCCTCCACGGCGACCCGCAGGGACGGCGCACCCTGCACCACGTGCGCGTTGGTGACGATGAGCCCCTTGTCCGCGTCGTAGATGACCCCGGTACCGGACGCGTAGTTCCCGATCACGTGCACCGTGGCCGGCGCGGCGCGTTCGTAGATGTCCTTGGGTGACAGATCGCCGGCGAACGCCACCCCACCGCTGCCGGCCGTGAGCACCACCATCGTGGCCATCGCCACGGCACCCCTGGTGCGTCCCCTCATGAGCCCGCCGCCTTTCTTGCTGCACGGACGACCCCTTTTCAGGCTAGCCCCGCACCCGGAAGGTGTCCTGCCGTAGCCGCGTCCGCCCGGCAGTGGGGATCAGCGGCCCGCCGTGATGTGATGGAGGCATGATCGATGAGTTCCTGGCCCATGGCCTGCCCGAGGTGGAAGAAGCCGTCCGCAAGGCCGCGGCGGTGGAGATCATGCCGCGGTTCCGGCAGCTCGCCGAGCACGAGGTGGACCAGAAGAGCGGTCCGCACGACCTCGTGACCGTCGCCGACCGGATGGCCGAGGAGCACCTCACCGCCTCGCTGACCCGGCTGCTGCCCGGCTCCGCCGTGGTCGGAGAGGAGGCCGTGCACGCCGACCCGAACGTCTACGGAGCGCTGCGCGCCGACGCCCCGGTGTGGATCGTCGACCCGGTCGACGGCACCCGGCAGTTCGTCAACGGCGAACCCGGCTTCTGCACCCTGGTGGCGCTCGCCCTGCGCGGCGAGATCCTCGCCTCCTGGACCTTCGCCCCGGTCCTGGAGGAGATGGCCACCGCCGTGCGCGGGCAGGGCGCGTACGTCAACGGCCGCCGGATCCACAGCGGTTCGCCCGAGCCCGGCGCGGAGCTGCGCGTGGCGACGGCCCATCCCCTGTACACCTCCGAGGAGGACCGCCGCGGCCTCGCCCGGCTCGACGTGCCCGGCGTCACCGCCCGGCCGTGCGGTTCGGCGGGCCTGGAGTACCTGAAGGTGGCGCGCGGGGAGATGGACGCGCTGGCCTTCACCTGGCCCTCCGCCTGGGACCACGCCGCCGGACTGCTGCTGGTCGCCGAGGCGGGCGGCGCGCAGAGCACCGTCGCGGGCGTCCCCTTCCGCGTGGACCAGGACAACGCCCTCCCGTTCGCCGTCGGCCGCGACGAGGCCACCGCGGTCCGGATCCGCGATCTGCTCCGGGGCGCGTGACCGCCGCAGCGGGCGGGTGCGGACGGGTGGACCCGGGGATCCCCCCGGACGGAGTCCGGGGGAGGGCCGGGCCCGGCCCTGATCCACACGACACCCCCTAGGGTGGAGGCAGTGGGCCGCCGCCGGACGAAGGAGCTGTTGTCAGTGCCGTCGATTCTTGACGCAGTCGTGGTGGGGGCGGGGCCCAACGGCCTGACGGCCGCGGTCGAACTGGCCCGCCGGGGCCACTCGGTGGCCGTGTTCGAGGCCGCCGGCGCGATCGGCGGCGGCGCCCGCACCGAGGAGCTGACCCTCCCCGGCTTCCGCCACGACCCCTGCTCCGCGGTGCACCCGCTCGGCGTCGGCTCGCCGGTGTTCAAGACGATGCCACTGAAGCGGTACGGGCTGGAGTGGCTGCACGCTCCGCTGCCCATGGCGCACCCCTTCGACGACGGCACGGCCGCCGTCCTCTCCCGTTCCGTGGCGGAGACGGCGGCCTCCCTCGGACCCCGCGACGCGGGCGCGTACCGGCGGCTGGTGGAGCCGTTCCTCGGCAAATGGGACACCCTCGCCCGGGACTTCATGTCCCTGCCCAGCACCGCCCTGCCCCGCGACCCCCTCACCCTGGCCCGCTTCGGCCTCACCGGACTGCCGCCCTCCACCTGGCTGCTGCGCCGCTTCCGCGACGACCGCGCCCGCGCCCTGTTCGCCGGGCTCGTCGCGCACGTGATCGCCCCGCTGAACGGGATCGCCACCGGGGCCGTCGGACTGGTCTTCGCCCTCGCCGCGCACGCAGGCGGCTGGCCGATGCCGCGCGGCGGTTCGCAGTCCGTCTCCGACGCCCTCGCCGGCTACCTGGCCGACCTCGGCGGCACCGTCCACACCGGCTTCGAGGTCAAGCGGCTCGACGACCTGCCCCCGGCCCGCGCGTACGTCTTCGACACCTCGCCGACCGCGCTGGCCCGCATCGCCCGTCTCGGCCGCGCCTACGACGGCTACAGGTACGGTGCGTCCGTCTTCAAGCTGGACTACGCCCTGGACGGCCCCGTCCCCTGGACCGCCGAGGCCCCCCGCCGGGCCGGCACCGTCCAGATCGGCCCGGGCAGCCGGGACATCGACGCCGCCCTCCAACTGGCCTCCGGCGGCCGGGCCCCGCGCAACCCCTTCCTCATCACCGCCCAGCCCAGCCTGGTCGACCCCGGCCGGGCGCCCGAGGGCAAGCACGTCTTCTGGGCGTACGGCCACGTCCCCGCGGGCTGGGACGGCGACCTCACCGAAGCCGTCGAACGCCGGCTGGAGCGCTTCGCCCCCGGCTTCCGGGACCTGGTCCTGGCCCGCGCCACGGCCGGCCCGCCGCAGCTCGCGGCACGCAACCCCAACTACGTCGGCGGGGACATCGCCTGCGGCGCGGCCTCCGGCCTCCAGCTGCTGCTCCGCCCCAAACTCACCCTGTCCCCGTACACCACCGCCCACCCCGCGGTGTTCCTCTGCTCCTCGGCGACCCCGCCGGGTCCGGGCGTCCACGGCATGTCCGGCCACAACGCCGCCAAGGCGGTCTGGCGGCACCTGCGAAAGGCGAACTGATGGTCCGCATCACCCTCGTCCAGGGCGACATCACGGCCGAGAAGGCCGACGCGATCGTCAACGCCGCCAACTCCTCCCTGCTCGGCGGCGGGGGAGTGGACGGCGCCATCCACCGCCGCGGCGGCCCCGAGATCCTCGCCGCCTGCGAGGACCTGCGCCGCTCCCACTACGGCAAGGGGCTCCCCACCGGCCGGGCGGTCGCCACCACGGCCGGCCGGCTGGCCGCCGGGCACGTCATCCACACCGTCGGCCCCGTCTGGTCGCGCGAGGAGGACCGCTCGCACCTGCTGGCGTCCTGCTACCGCGAATCCCTGCGCGTGGCCGACGAGCTGGGGGCGCGTACGGTCGCCTTCCCGGCGATCTCCACCGGGATCTACGGCTGGCCGATGGACGACGGCGCCCGCATCGCGATCGAGACCGTCCGGGCCGCCCGCACCTCGGTGGAGGAGGTCCGCTTCGTCCTCTTCGACGCCGCCGCCCACGCGGCGTTCGAATCCGCCCTGGACGCCGCTTAGGGAGTGCGCGTCCCGCCCCCCGGGGTGGGGCGCGGATAGGTGCGGGACTGCTTGACGCTGCCGTACGCGAAGCTGGACTCGATCGACGCGATGCCGGGGATGGCGTGGATGCGGTGGCGCACGAGGGACTCGTACGCCTCCAGGTCCTCGATGACCACCCGGAGCAGGTAGTCGCTGCTGCCCGCCATCAGGTAGCAGTCCTGGATGTGCTCGATGACCGCGACGTGCTCCTCGAAGAGGGCG
The DNA here is from genome assembly GCF_055575955.1 of Streptomyces sp. NPDC033966. Classification (NCBI taxonomy): domain Bacteria; kingdom Bacillati; phylum Actinomycetota; class Actinomycetes; order Kitasatosporales; family Streptomycetaceae; genus Streptomyces; species Streptomyces sp. NPDC033966. The sequence continues at coordinate 12,001 of NZ_JBVIRQ010000009.1, forward strand.
ACCGCCTCCGCCGTGTGCCGTTCCAGGCGGATGCGTACGAAGACGGTGATCGGGAGCCCGAAGGACACCTGGTCCACCACGGCCGTGTAGCCGCGGATCAGCCCCGCCTCCTCCAGCCGGCGGACCCGGCGCAGGCACGGGGAGGGGGAGAGGCGGACCCGGTCCGCCAGGTCCTGGTTGGAGAGCCGGCCGTCGGCCTGCAACTCCCGGATGATCTGCAGATCGACCGCGTCCACGACTGCTCCCGAGGGCTTTCCCGGGGGTTCCGGGGGGCTTCTCCGCCGTTTCTTGGCAGATCCTGCCCCAAACGTATGTCCGAGCGACAGAACTGGCAATCGGCTGCCCCGGCAAAAGCCCTAACGTTGCCCGCGAACGGGCCGGACCGGCCCGCTCTCACAGGCTGGAGCAGATTCCTTGGTCGCGACCAACACCACCGGCGCGGCCGCGCCTCACGACACGGCGGTCCCGCCGGCCGGAAACCCCGTCCGGCGCGGACCGTCACCGCAGGCCCGCGGCATGGCCGCGCTGCTGGTGACCGTGGCGATCTGGGCGGCCTTCGCCCTCAGCGCCCGGGGCCTGAGCGCCTCCACCCTCCTGCCCGCCGACGCGGCCCTGCTGCGCTTCGGCGTCCCGCTGCTCGTCCTGCTGCCGGCCCTGTGGCGGCGCAGGCGCCGCATCGCCGCCGTGAAGCCGGGCGCCGCGATCAAGATCGTCTGCGGGGCGGGGGTGCCGTTCTTCCTCGCCGCCATGCACGGCGGATCCCTGACCTCGGCGGCCTTCGTCGGCTCGATCGTCCCCGGCATGGTCCCGCTCTTCGTCGCAGCGCTGATGGCCGCCCGCGGCCACGGACTGCCCAGGGGCACCCAGGTCGCCGGGCTCGCGCTGATCGCGGCCGGGGTGGGCGCCCTCGTCTGGCGCTACGTCGTCCCCGTCGACACCGACGTCCTGGAGGGCGCCGGCACCCTCCTGGTGGCCAGCGGCCTGTGGGCCCTCTACACGGTCGGGCTGCGGGACGTGGACCTCGACCCCGTCGGGTCGATCGGCCTGCTGTGCCTGCCCTCCTTCGCCGTGATCGGGCTGCTGGTCCTGACCGGGGGGCTCCCGACGGGCCTCGCGCACGCGACGGGCGGCGACATCGTCACGTTCCTCGTGGTGCAGGGCCTCGGGGTCGGGCTGTGCGCGGGGCTGCTCTACGCCTACGCCATCCGCAGCCTCGGCGCCGAGCGCAGCTCCGTCGTCGGCAGCCTCAGCCCCGTCGCCGTCGTCCTCCTCGCCATCCCCGTCCTCGGCGAGTCCCCGACCCCGGCCGTGCTGATCGGCGTACCGCTGATCACCGCCGGCGTCGTGCTCGCCAACCGCCGCCGCACCCCCGTCCGTCCCGCCGCCGTCCGTCCCGCCCCCCGCCCCGAGGTTCCCGCAGATGCTTGAGCTCCTTGCCCCGCCGCCCACCGACCCGCTGTGGGACCTGACGTACGAGTTCGGCACCGACGAGCGGGCCGAGCGGCTCAACCTGGTCCTCGGCGTCTACCGCGACCACACCGGCCGCACCCCGGTGATGGCCGCCGTCCGCGAGGCCGAGATACGCCTCGCCGAGCGCTCCGAGTCCAAGGAGTACCGCGGGCTCTCCGGCAACGCGGCCTTCAACCGGGCCCTGCTGGACCTGGTGCTCGGTCCGCAGGGGCCCTCCGACCGGGCCGCGGCCGTACAGACCGTCGCCGGCTCCGGGGCGCTGCGGCTGCTGGCCGACCTGATCTGCCGGACCCGCCCGGGCACCACGGTGTGGATCAGCGACCCCGCCTACGTCAACCACCGCCCGATCCTGGAGGCCGCCGGCCTGGAGGTCCGCACCTTCGGCTGGTGCGACGCCGAGGGCGGATTCGACGCCGCGGGGGTCCTGCGCGACCTGGCCGGGGCGCGCCGCGACGACGTCGTCCTGCTCCAGGGGTGCTGCCACAACCCGACCGGCGCCGACCCGGAGCCCGAGGACTGGGCGGCGCTGGCGGAGCTGGCCGCCCGGGACGGCTGGGTCCCGTTCGTCGACCTCGCCTACCACGGGCTCGGCGACGGTCTGGAGGCCGACCTGGCGGCCACGCGCCTGCTGGCCGAGCGGGTCCCGGAGATGCTGATCGCCGTGAGCTGCTCCAAGAACTTCGGCCTCTACAGCGACCGCACCGGCTGCGCCATCGTCCTCGGCGCGTCGGCCCGGGCGGTGCGGCACGCCGAGACGGCCCTGCAGAACGCCGCCCGGACCCTGTACTCCATGCCGCCCGAGCACGGCGCCGCCGTCGTCACCACGGTCCTGGAAGACGCGGGGCTGCGGGACCTGTGGCGCGCGGAGCTGGACGTGATGCGCGGCCGCATCGAGGCCAACCGGACGGACCTGACCGCACGCCTGACCGCCATGGGGTGGCAGGCGCAGGCGCGCTCGCTCGCGCGCCAGCGCGGGATGTTCTCGATGCTGCCGCTGACGGCGCAGGAGATGCTCCGGCTGCGCCGGGAGTACGCGATCTACGGGACCACCGCCGGGCGCATCAACATCGCGGGCATCCCGGCCGACCGGGTCCCCTGCCTCGCGCGGGGCATCGCGGGAGTGCTGGCGGGCCGCTGACGGCCGACTCGGCAGGGGCAGCAGGCAGCAGGCACACACCAGGCGCCAGGCAGCAGGGCCGGGGCCCGGGGTCGGAGAGCAGCGCCGGGGGCGCGCGGAGCGGGGGAACGCGGAAGTGAGGGAACGCGGTCCCCGCTCCGCGGGCTCCCCGGACGTGACAGTCCCCGGCGGTCCCGCAGGTGCCATGAGCCATCCGCCGTCGCCGATGGCTCCCGTGGCTCCGCGAGAACGGCCGGGGGCCTGGCCAGAGCCTGGACAAGGGTCACGCGGGCCTCGGGACGTCTCCCGAGGGAGGTGCGGCTCTTTCCGGTATTCCGGTGTATCACCGATTTTCCTCCGCGTCATCCCATAGTCAAGGGAAATCGGCAGGCGAAATTCCGGACCGAATGGCCGGATAGAACTGGCCCTGAGCAGGGCCGAGTTGGGGTGTGGCATCATGGCCGCATTGTCCGACCGCTGGGTTCGCCGGAGGACTGAGGGATGAAGTTACCGGGCTCCGCGTTACCGGCGTCGGAGGACAGGCGGCTCAGGCGCCGTCTCAAGAAGGTCCGCCACACCTGCGAGGGTCTGCTCGCCGAGTGGGGCATGGAGCACGGCTGCGGCATCGACGAACTGCACGCATATCTCAGCGAGCAGCGCGGGCGGCCCATCCATTTGATTCCGACGGCCTTCCCCGAACGGCATCTCTTCGGCATATGGCTGAAAACCGATGACTTCGACATCATCGCCTTCGAGAAGGCCGCTTCGGCGTCGCACAAGGAACACATCATTGCCCACGAGCTCGCCCACATCGCCTTCGACCACAACGGATCCGTACAGCTGGACCAGCTCGGCGGCGCGGTGGGCGGAGACATGTCCGGGAGTCCGGCGCCCGCCGCCGCCGGCCCCGCCGCCGGCGGCGGGGCCGGCGGGCTGTTCTCGGACGTCGACCCCGAGGCGGTCCGCGGCGTCCTCATGCGCTCCCGCTACAGCGACGACGAGGAGCAGGAGGCCGAGACCATGGCCTCGCTGATCCTGGCGCGCGCCACCAAGCGCTGGACCGAGCGGGCCTGGGGCGTACCGGACGAGGCCGCCGAGATCGTGGCCCGCATCGAGAGCGGGCTCGGCCGGCCCGACCAGGGGCCCGCGTGATCTACACCGTCCTCGCGTGGGTCTGCGCCTTCGTGGGCCTCGCGGCCTTCGCCTACCGTCTTCCGGACCTGCTGCGCCGCAGGAACGACATCGCCCTGTGGGCGCTGTGCACCTACTTCCTGTGCTCCGGTATCAGCTTCCTGGTCGACCTGGACCAGCTCCGCCTGCACATCTCCGCCTTCTTCGGCCTGCCGAACATCACCTCGCTGATCACCCAGGTCGCCGTGGTCGTGCTGACGGCCGCCCAGCAGGTCGTCCTCGTGTACTGGTCCTCGCCGCCCGCCGAGGCCCGGCGCATGGCGCGCCACCGCGTCCTGTTCTTCGCCGCGGCCCTCGCCGTCCTGGTCGTGGCGTCCTTCGCCGTCGGCCCGGTGGCGCACTCGGAGACGGCCACCTCCACGATCCTGCTCAGCATCCAGCACGGCAGCTACGCCCTCTACATGTCCTTCTACCTGCTGATCTGCGCCATCGGGCAGTTCGAGACGGTCCGGCTGTCGCTGCGCTTCACGACGATGGCCAACCGGCAGTGGCTGAAGGTCGGCATGCGCACCGTCACCGTCGGCGCCAGCATGATCCTCGTCTACTGCGTCACCCGGAGCATCCAGATCGCCGGTACCCGCCTGGACTTCGACGCGGCCGTGCTGGACCCGGTCCAGTGGACCTGCGGCAGCGTCGGCGCCCTCCTCCAGATCGCCGGCTGGACCATCCCCTCCTGGGGCATCCGCATCACCCGCGCCCGCGGCTGGGCCCGCAGCTACGCCTCCTACCGCCGGCTGCGGCCCCTGTGGTGGGCGCTGTACGAGGCCTCCCCGGACATCGCCCTGGACCCGCCCCGCTCCTGGCTGCGCGACCTGGTGCCGCCCCGGGACCCGCACTACCGCCTCTACCGGCGCGTCATCGAGATACGCGACGGCCAGCTGATCCTGCGCACCTCCCTCTCCCTGGAGGACTTCGTCCGGGTGGCCCGCTCCCTGGGCCTCCCCGAGGACCCCACCTCACCCCTGGGCGAGGCGCTCCAGGTGCGCGCCGTGCTCAGCCGCCCGGCACGGGAGCGGGCGGAGCGGGCCGAGCGGTCCGAAGTCTCCGACATCCCCGCGCGGCCCCCCTACCAGGACTTCCGCGACGAGGTGGACTGGCTCAGCAAGGTGGCCTCCTCCTTCGACGACCTCGGCCAGCGCAGCGCCGGCCCGGTCGACGCCGGCCTGCTGTCATGACGGCGCCGGCCGCCCCGCCCGGGGGAGCCGAGGAGCAGGAGGCGGCGCTCCGGCTGGCCGTGCGCACCATCGGCCGCCTGGTGGCCCTGGACGCCGGGCACGGCGCGCGGGCCGCCGTGCCCGCCGTACGGGAGGCCGTGCGGCGGATCCCGGAACTGGCCGCCGACCCCCGGGCCCTGCGCGCGTACGGCCCGGACCGGCTCGCGGCCCTCGCCGAGCTGAGCGAGGTCATCGGCTGGATCCTCTTCGACGCGGGACGCTACCGGGGGGCCCGCCGGATGAACGCGCGGGCGCTGGCCCTGGCGGAGCTCTGCGGCGACCGCTGGACGGCGAGGCTGGTCCTGCTGAACCACAGCATGCTCACCACCCACACCGGGCGGCCGCGCGCCGCCCTGGCGGCGGCCGCCCGGGTGAGCGGGCCCCGGCCGCTCCCCGCCCGCGTCGACGGCCTCGTACTGATCCGGCAGGCCCACGCGACGGCCCTGCTCGGGGCCCGAGAGGAGCCCCTGGAACTGATCGCCCGGGCCCGCGGCCGCTTCCTCGACGGGGTATCCCGCCGGGACCCGCACTGGGCCTGGTGGATCGACGAGGCCGAACTGCTGGGCCACGAGGGCTGGGTCCAGGCCAGGCTGCGCCGCTGGGAGCGGGCCATCCCGCTGCTGCACCGGGCGGCCACCGCCCCGGGCCCCTCCTACCGGCACCTGTTCACCGCGGAGCTGCTCTCGGCCCTGGCCGGGGCCGGGGCCTGGCGCGAGGCGGAGGAGCTGATCGCGCGGGTCGCACCGGCAGCCGCCGCCATCGGCTCGGTACGCGCCACCGAGACCCTCCGCCGGACGGCGGCGGCCCTGCGTCGGGACGCGGCCGCCCCGGCCCCGCTGCGGGACGCGGCGGCCTTCCTGCGGGAATCGCTGCCCGCCTAGACCTCCCGGGCCGGCACCGGGTCCGCCTCCGGGCGGTCCCGCGCACCCGCCGGTCCGCGGACCGCGTACGACACAAGGACTGATTGGACGACTGCATGCGCAGCATAAGGATCTCCACACCCGCCGCGGGCCTGCTGGCGGCGGCCGCGCTCCTCCTCGCCTTCGGCGGACCGGCGCCGCAGGCCTCCCTGGGGACCGGCACCGTCTCGGCGGCGTCGGACGAGGCGGACGCCGCCCGGACGGGCAGCCCGTACATCTCGACGCACCTCTACTTCGGCACCGGCCGGCACGACGGGCACCCGCCGATCACCGAGGAGGAGTTCAACAAGTTCATCGCCGACGTGGTCACGCCGCGTTTTCCCTCCGGGCTGACCCTCCAGGAGGGAAACGGCCAGTGGCGTGACAAGGAGGGCGACATCAACCGGGAGAGATCGTACGAGCTGACGGTCATGTACCCGGTGCGCGAGGCCCGCGCCCGGAACGCGGACATCGAGTACATCCGCCGCCTCTACTGCACCATGTGGGAGCTCGAATCGGTCGGCCGGGAAGACGTCCGCGCCCAGGTCGATTTCTGACGGAGCGGGCCCCGGTCCGGCGATTCCGGACCGGGGCCCCCTCCGCCGTCGCCGGGAACGTGCGGAGCGCCCCGCGCCGGGGGCTCGGATAGGGTGAATCGGTACGAATTAGGCCCCCTCGGGGTGAGGTCGGTGCATTGGACACTTACCAGTCGGCGAGCAAGGTGCCCGATCCGCCGGCAGCGGCGGTCGGGTACGCGGGCGTACTGCGCGAGCTGCTCCCGATCGCCCTGTGGCGGGAGGACGCGGACGGCCGCGTCGTGGAGTGGTCGCTGGCCGCCCAGGACCTGCTGGGCCACCGCCCCGAGGACATCCTGGGCCGCCCCGGCACCGCCGTGCTCGTCCCGGAGGCCAACCGCGAGCTCGCCGACGACCTGACCCGCCGGGTCCAGGCCGGCGAGACCGTCGTCGGGACCCTGCCCGTCCGCCACCGCGACGGACACCGGGTGGCCATGGAGATGTGGATCGTGCCCGCCGCCGACCCCCAGGGCCGTACCGGCGCCATGCTCATCGCCGTCGAGACCTCCGAGGTCCTGCTCATGCGGGACTCCCTCGCCGCCCTCCAGAGCCTCTTCACCCAGTCCCCGATCGGCCTCGCCACCCTCGGCCCCGACCTGCGCTTCCTGCGCGTCAACGACGCCCTCGCCCGGATGAACGGCGTCTCCGCCGCCGAGCACCTCGGCAGACGCCTCACCGAGGTCGTCCCCGGAGTCAACGCCGCCGCCCTGGAGGCCACGATGCGGCAGGTGCTCGAAGAGGGCACCGCCGTCGTCGACGTCCGCCGCACCGGCCGCACCCCCGCCGACCCCGACCACGACCGCACCTGGTCCTGCTCCTACGCCCCGCTGCTCGACGGCGGCGGCCGCCGCCTCGGCCTGATCGCCTCCCTCATCGACATCACCGAGGGCCAGCGGGCCCTGCTGGAGGCCGAACGGGCCCGGTCCCGCTTCGCCCTGCTCGCCGAGGCCGGCACCCGCATCGGGACCACCCTCGACCTGCGCCAGACCGCCCAGGAGATCACCGGCCTGCTGGTCCCGCAGCTCGCCGACTCGGCCGACGTACAGCTCCTCGAAGCCGTCCTGGACCCCGACGAGAGCTCCGTCGCCGCCGCCTCCACCCACGGGGTGCTGCGCAGGCTCGCCGCCACCTTCCCCGACCCCACCGCCCCCACCGCCCGCCTCGCACCGGGCCAGACCTTCCAGATCCCCGCCGGAACCGTCTACGAGCGCGTCATCGCCGAGGGCGTGCCCATGAACCTGTACGTCTCCGACATCCCCGCGCTGATCACCGACCCCCGCGCGGACGCCCTGCGCGACTACCTGGCCACCCTCGGATCGGCCCGCATGGTGCCCCTGGTCGCCCGCGGCAAGGTCCTCGGGGCCGTCGCCGTGACCCGGCTGCGCTCCCGCGAGCCCTTCGACGAGCAGGACTGCGTACTCATCGACGAACTCGTCGCCCGGGCCGCCCTCAACATCGACAACGCCCGCATGTACACCAGCCAGCGCCAGGCCGCCCTCACCCTCCAGCGCAGCCTCACCAACAGCGCCCTCCCCGAGGTCCCCGGCCTGGAACTCACCGGCCGCTACCTGCCCGCCAGCGAGCACGACGTCGGCGGCGACTGGTTCGACGTCATCCAGCTGCCCCGCGGCCGCACCGGCCTCGTCATCGGCGACGTCATGGGCCACGGCATCCACGCGGCCGCCGTCATGGGCCAGCTGCGCACGGCCGTGCGCACCCTCGCCCGCCACGACGTACCGCCCGCGCGGATGCTCCGCTCCCTCGACGAGGTCGTGGCCGACCTGGGCGAGGACGAGATGGCGACCTGCGTGTACGCCGTCCACGACCCCGCGGCCGGCGGCTGCGTCGTCGCCCGCGCCGGGCACCCGCCGCCCGCCGTGGCCACCCCCGACGGACGGGTCGCCTTCCTCCAGGGACCGCCCGGCACCCCGCTGGGCACCGGCGGGCGGGAGTTCCGCACCGAGGAGGTCCCGCTGCCGCCCGGAACCCTGCTCGCCCTGTACACCGACGGGCTGATCGAGTGCCGCCACCGGGACCTCGACGAGGGCATGGACCGCCTCGCCCGGACCCTGCGCCGGGCCGGCCGGCCGCTGGAGGAGCTGTGCGACGGCATCCTGGCCCGGCTGCTGCCCGACGCCCCGCAGGACGACGTGGCCGTACTGCTGGCCCGTACCGCCCGCACCCCGTGAGGAGGTGCCGGGCGGCCCTCACCAGGCCAGGTCCTCCAGGGCGTCCAGGTCCATCCCCAGCGGCACCGGGGGCTCGCCGGCCGACGACGACAGCTCCGCCCAGATGACCTTGCCGCGCTCCGTGTAGCGGGTGCCCCACCGCTCGGCGTACTGGGCCACCAGGAACAGGCCCCGGCCCCCTTCGTCCGTCGTGGCCGCGTACCGCAGGTGCGGGGAGGTGCTGCTGCCGTCGGCGACCTCGCAGATCAGCGCCCGGTCGCGCAGCAGCCGGACCCGGATCGGCTCGTTCCCGTACCGGATGGCGTTGGTGATCAGCTCGCTGAGGATCAGCTCGGCGGTGAAGGAGGCTTCCTCCAGTCCCCAGTCCAGCAGCTGCGCGGCGGCCTCGCGGCGCACCCGCGACACGGCCGCCGGATCGTCGGGCACGTCCCACTCCGCGATCCGGCCCGGCTCCAGCCGCCGGGTGTCGGCCACCAGCAGCGCGATGTCGTCGCTCGGCACCGGGAACAGCATCGCCGCCAGCACGTCCGCGCAGGCCTGCTCGGGGCTGCGGCCCGGCCGCGACAGGGTTTCGCTCAGCAGCGTGAGCCCGCTGTCGAAGTCCCGGTCGCGGTCCTCCAGCAGCCCGTCCGTGAACAGCACCAGCCGGCTCCCCTCGGGCAGCACCAGACGCGCCGTCTCGAAGGGCATCCCGCCCACCCCGAGCGGCAGCCCGGTGGGCAGCTCGGGGAACTCCACCCGCCCGTCCGGGTGCACCAGGGCGGGCCCGGGGTGCCCGGCGCTGGCCATCGTGCACTGCCCGGACACCGGGTCGTAGACGGCGTACAGGCAGGTGGCGCCGGTGATCCCGGTCGGCGGTTCCTCCGCCCCCTCGGCCAGGCGCGGGCCCCCGGCGCCGCCCTCGCCGAGCTCCCCGCCCTCCAGCTGGTCGATCCGGCCGGTCAGCTCGTCCAGGTGGCCCAGCAGCTCGTCCGGCGGCATGTCCAGGGTGGAGAAGTTGTGCACCGCGGTCCGCAGCCGGCCCATCGTCGCCGCCGCGTGCACCCCGTGCCCCACCACGTCGCCGACCACCAGCGCCACCCGCGTCCCCGGCAGCGGGATCACGTCGAACCAGTCACCGCCCACCCCCGCCGTCGCGGGCAGGTAGCGGAACGCCGTGTCCACCGCGCTCAGCTCCGGCAGCACCCGGGGCAGCAGGCTGCGCTGGAGGGCCACGGCGGTGGCGTGCTCGCGGGTGAAGCGGCGGGCGTTGTCGACGGACACCGCCGCCCGCTTCCCCAGCTCCTCCGCGAAGGACAGGTCCTCCTCGTCGAAGGCCTCCGGGGTGTCCGCCGCCCGCCAGAAGTTCGCCATGCCCAGGACCACCCCCCGGGCCTGGAGCGGTACGGAGATCAGCGAGTGCAACCCGTAGTCCAGGGCCTGCTTCGTCCCGGGCTCGTCCTGCGCCCGCCAGCCCATCGCCGCGTGCAGGTCGGCGGCCAGCACCGCGTGCCCGGCGGCCAGGGCCGCCGCCATCGGAGCCGTCGGCACCTCGAAGCGGATCACGTCCCCGACCGGCTGGAGCGGCTGGTCGGTGCGCGTCCCGCTCATCGCCGCCCGGCGCATCCGCGTGTGCGCCCCCGCCGCGGGCGAGGGCTCGTCCCCGCGCAGCACCGGCTCCAGCAGCTCGACGGTGACGAAGTCCGCGAAGCGCGGTACGGCCACCTCCGACAGCTCCTCCGCCGTCCGCACCACGTCCAGGGTGGTGCCGATCCGCACGCCCGCCTCGTAGAGCATCTGGAGCCGTTCCCGGGCCACCTCGGCGCGCCCGGACAGCGCCGCGAGCTCGGTGGTGTCGCGCAGGGTGGTGACACTGCCGGACGGCCGTCCGGCGAAGGGCTCGGTGGGCCGTACGTTGACCGCGAGGAGCCGGTCGCCCGCGAGGTGGACCTCGTCGGTGGCGACCCGCCCCGACAGCAGCAGCTCGGTGGTGCGCGGGTCCAGGCCGAGCTCGCCGACGTACCGCTGCTCGGCGTCGGGCGGCAGGTTCAGCAGCCGCCGCGCCTCGTCGTTGGCGAGCAGCAGCCGGTGGTCGGCCCCGACGATCAGCACGCCCTCGCGCACGGCGTGCAGCACCGCCTCGTGGTGCTCGTTCATCCGGGCCATCTCCACGGCGCCCAGGCCCCGGGTCTGGCGCCGCAGCCGGCGGCTGACCAGGGCGGCGCCGCCGGTGCCCAGCAGCAGGGCGCCAGCCGCCGCGCCGAGCAGCAGCGGCAGCTGGCCCTCCACGGCGTGGCCCACGTTCTCCACCTCGATGCCGGTGGCCACCAGCCCCACGACGGTGCCCCGCGCGTCCCGTACGGGGACCACGGCGCGGACGGCGTCGCTCGGGTCGCCCCTGAACACCTCCGTGAAGGCGTTCCCGGCCGCCGCGCGGGCGAGGTCCCCGGTGGCGCGCTGCCCGATCAGCTCGGGTCTGGAGTCGGTGTAGCGGATCCCGTCGGTGGTCATGACGGCGACGAAGTCCACCCCCGAGGCGCGGCGGGCGCCCTCGGCCAGCGGCTGCAGTTCGGCCGTCGGGTCGGCGGACTTCAGGGCCGCGGGCAGGCCGGGGGCATGGGCGAAGGCCTCGGCGGCGGCCAGCGAACGGTCCCGGGCGCCCCGCTCGCTGTCGTAGCGGGCCTGGAACACCAGGGCCAGCGCGGCCGCGGTGATCAGCACCAGCACGATGACGGCGGTGACGGAGAAGACCTGGCCGGCGATGCTGTTCCGGGCCAGCCACAGGCGCGCGGGCAGGCTCGCGGGCCGCCTCTCCCTGTGCCGACCCGAACGTCCGGTCATGAGCCATTTCTAACACTGTCGCCGCCCGCGGGAGCGCTGGCCGCGGCCGCCCGGTACGCGCGGGGGCTCTGGCCGAAGGAGGCGCCGAAGTGCTGGCGGAAGGTGACCTCGCTGGCGAACCCGGCGCGCCGGGCCACCTCCGGCACCGGATGGTCCGTGCGCTCCAGGAGCTTGCGGGCCTCGTCCAGACGGCGGCTCAGCAGCCATTTGTGCGGCGTGGTGCCGGTGGCCGCGGTGAAGTGCCGGGCGAAGGAGCGCGGGGACATGCCCGCCCAGCGGGCCAGGGTGGCCACGTCCAGCGGCTCGTGCAGCCGGCGCAGGGCCTGCTGCCGTACGGCGGCCAGCGCCTCGGCGGTACGGTCCGCCGCCGGGGTGGGCCGGTCCAGGTACTGGGCGTGGTCCCCGGTGCGGAAGGGGCCGGTCACCATCGAGCGGGCGACGGCGGCGGCGGCCTCCGCGCCGTGGGCCTCGCGGACCAGGTGCAGGCACAGGTCGATCCCGGAGGCCACCCCGGCCGAGGTCCACAGCCCGTCGTCCTCCACGAAGAGCGGGGCCTCCTCGACCAGCACCGCCGGGTAGCGGGCCGCCAGCTGCGGGGCCAGCCACCAGTGCGTCACCGCCCGGCGGCCGTCCAGCAGCCCGGCCTCGGCGAGGACGAACGCCCCGGCGCAGAGCGCGGCCACCGGCACCCCGCGGGCGTGCGCGGCGCGCAGGGCGGCGAGGACGGGCTCGGGCGTCGGGTCGGCGGGTTCGGCCAGTGCCGGTACGACGACCAGGTCGGCCCGGCCGAGCCAGTCGAGGCCCCGGTCGGGCATCAGGGTCAGCCCGCCCGGCAGGGCGATCGGCCCGTCGTCCAGGGCGCAGCGGCGCAGTTCGAAGGGAGGCACCCCGACGCGGCTGCGGTCGGGGCCCCAGACCTCGGTGATGACGGCGAGGTCGAAGCTGCGGATCCCGGGCTGGGCGACGATGGCGACGCGCTGCATGGAGCCACTGTGCCAGAGCCTTCGAGGGTGGTACTGCCAGTCTGGCAGGATCCCATCGGTTCGCGGCCCCGGGGCCCCTGGGGCGGGTGGGGCCGGGCGGACACGATGGAGCCATGACAGAGAACGCGATCGAGATCGCCGCCGACAGCGCCCTGCTCGTGATCGACGTCCAGAAGGGCTTCGACGACGCCTCCTTCTGGGGGAAGCGCAACAACCCGGACGCCGAGGGGAACATCGCCGCCCTCATGGACGCCTGGCAGGAGACCGGCCGCCCGGTGGTGCTGGTGCAGCACGCCTCGCGGCCCGGCTCCGTGCTGGCCCCGGACCAGCCCGGCCACGCCCTGAAGGACTTCGTCGAGGCCCGCCGCGGCCAGGAGGCGTTGCTGGTCACCAAGACCGTCAACTCGGCCTTCTACGGCACCCCGGACCTGGCCGGGTGGCTCACCGCGAGCGGCATCCGCCAGCTGGTGGTGGCCGGGATCCAGACCAACATGTGCGTCGAGACCACCGCCCGGATGGCGGGGAACCTCGGCTACGAGGTGCTGGTGCCGCTGGACGCCACCCACACCTTCGACCTCGCCGGCCCGGCCGGCCTGTCCCTGACCGCCGACGAACTGGCCGCCGCCACCGCGGTCAACCTCCAGGGCGGCCGCTTCGCCCGCGTGGTGACCACGGCCGAGCTGCTCGAAGCCGCTCCGGCGGCTCACACCCCGTAGGGGGTGTCCTGGAGGCGGACGCCCCCGGGCCGGCCCCGGGAAACGGCGAGGCCCGCTACCCCACGGGGTAACGGGCCCCGGGGCCGCGGGCGGCCCGGGTCAGAGGACCTCGGCGGCGATGTTCTCCGCGACGCGCTCCAGCAGCGGACCGGCGTTCGGGATGGACTTCGCCGGGTCCGGCTCCAGGTCCGTCAGCGGGTACGCCTTGCGGATGCCCGCCGCCTCCAGGGCCTCCTGCCCCAGCAGCAGCCGCCCGCACACCGCGACCACCGGCTTGCCCGCCGCCCGCGCCGCCGCCGCGACACCGGCCGGGGCCTTGCCGTGCAGGGTCTGCTCGTCGAGGGAGCCCTCACCCGTGATGACCAGCGTGGCCCGCTCCAGCGCCGGGGCGAAGCCCAGCACCTCCAGCATCAGCTCGATGCCGGGCCGGAACGTCGCGCCGAGCAGCAGCGCCCCGTAGCCGATGCCGCCCGCGCCGCCGGCACCCGGCAGCACCGCGCACTCGGCCGCCTTCGCGCCGATCGACTTCTCCAGCACCACCGCGAAGTGCGCGAGGGCCGCGTCGAGCGCCGCCACGTCCTGCGGCGAGGCGCCCTTCTGCGGGCCGTACACCGCCGCGCAGCCCTTGGGGCCGGTCAGCGGGTTGTCCACGTCGCTGGCGAGGACGAATTCCACCTCCGCGAAGCGGGGGTCGACCCCGGACAGGTCGGCCGACGCCAGGGACGCCAGGGCGCCACCGCCCGGACCGACCGGTTCGCCGTTCGCGTCCAGGAACACCGCGCCCAGCGCGGCCAGCATGCCCGCGCCGCCGTCGGTGGTGGCGCTGCCGCCCACGCCGAAGACGATCGAGCGCGCGCCCGCGTCCAGCGCGGCCTTCAGCACCTCGCCGGAGCCGTACGTGGTCGCCGTCAGCGGGGCGAAGGTGCCCGCCGGCAGCAGCTGGAGCCCGGAGGCCTCCGCCATCTCGACCACGGCGGTGCCGTCGCGCAGGGCGAAAGCGGCCGTGACCTGGTCGCCGAGGGGTCCGGTGACCCGTACCTCCCGGCGTTCGAAACCGGCCGCCACGGCGGCCGCGACCGTGCCGTCGCCGCCGTCCGCGACGGGGAGGGTCTCGATCTCCACGCCCGGTACGGCCTTGCGAAGGCCGGCCGTCACCCGCTCGGCGACCTGAACGGCCGTGAGCGAGCCCTTGAATTTGTCCGCGGCGATGAGCACGCGCGCGGCCTCAGTTACTGCTCCGTCCGTCACCTTTGCTATCCCTTGCTATCGAACAGTGCAGTCGCGCCACCATGAGCTTATCCGGAGGATCCTCCTATGCCCATGAGTGGCCTGGGCCACATGCGGCGCGCCATGCGCGTAAATAGGGATATATCCCCGCATAGTGTGGCCCCATGAGCGCGGAATCACTGGAACAAGCACGTCCGGATGCCCCGGGAACGGGGTCCGGGAGTCCGGCGGGCGACTCTCCCGACCTCGGGGTCGTCGCCGTCGGGGTGGTCGCCGTGCTCGCCGTCGTCTGCTGGGCCGCCCTCGGCAAGGACTCCTTCGACACCGCCTCCGCCGCCGCCCTGGCCTGGGTGCTGGACAACTTCGCCTGGCTCTTCGTGATCGCCGCCGACGTCTTCCTCGTCATGTGCGTCGTCCTCGCGATCAGCCGCTTCGGCCGGATCCGGCTCGGCGCCGACGACTCCGAGCCCGAATTCGGCAACCTCGCGTGGATCGCCATGATGTTCAGCGCCGGCATGGGCATCGGCCTGATGTTCTACGGGGTGGGGGAGCCGCTCACCCACTACCTCGACCCGCCCCCCGCCAGCGGCGCGGCCCCCGGCACCGGGGCCGCCGCCCGCGCCGCCCTGGACTACTCCTTCTTCCACTGGACCCTCACCCCCTGGGCGATCTACGGCATCGCCGGCCTCGCCCTGGCCTACGCGACCTTCCGCAAGGGCCGCGGCAACCGCCTCAGCTCCGCCTTCGTCCCGCTCATGGGCGAGGAACGGGCCAACGGCCGGCCCGGCAAGGCCATCGACCTCCTCGCCGTCTTCGCCACCGTCTTCGGCACCGCCACCAGCCTCGGCCTCGGCGCGCTCCAGGTCTCCAAGGGCCTGAACATCACCACCGGCATCGAGGACTCCACCGGCGTCGAGCTGGTCATCATCGCCTCGCTCTCCGCCGCCTTCGTGCTGTCCGCCTTCTCCGGACTGCACAAGGGCGTCAAATGGCTCAGCACCATCAACATCGTGCTCGCCGCCGCCCTGATGCTCTTCGTCTTCGTCCTCGGGCCGACCGTCTACGTCCTCGACGTCATCCCGGCCGGCGTCGGCAGCTACCTGCACGAACTGCTGCCCATGGCCTCCCGCACCGGCGCCTTCACCGACAGCGCCTGGCTCGGCGCGTGGACCATCTTCTACTGGGCCTGGTGGCTCTCCTGGGCCCCCTTCGTCGGCACCTTCATCGCCCGCATCTCCCGCGGCCGCACCATCCGCGAGTTCCTCGTCGGAGTCCTGCTCGTCCCCAGCGGAGCCACCGTCGTCTGGTTCTGCGTCATGGGCGGCACCGCGATCCGCCTCGACTCCACCGGCGCCGCCGACCTCGCCTCCAAGGTCAAGGAGGGCGCGGAGGCCTCCCTCTTCGCCATGCTCGACGCCCTCCCGCTCGGCACCCTCACCTCCTGGGTGGCCATGGCCCTGGTCATGACGTACTTCGTCACCAGCGCCGACTCGGCCTCCCTGGTCATGGGCTCCCTCACCAGCCGGGGCTCCCTGCACCCGCCCACGTGGCTCGTCGTCACCTGGGGCGTGCTGATGGCCGGGGTGGCCGCCGTACTGCTCGTCGCGGGCGGCCTGAAGTCCCTGCAGACCGCGACCATCCTGGTCGCCCTGCCCTTCGTGATCGTCATGCTGCTGCTGTGCTGGGCGCTGCTGAAGGAACTGCGCGAGGACCCCGGCGCGGGACCGGCCCGCCACCCCGCCCTCCACGGGCTGCGGGACGCCGTCAAGGCCATGGTCGGCGACGCCATCACCGAGCAGGGCCAGACCCGCCACCCCCGGCTGCGCCGCATCGCCGAATCCCGGGGGCGCGACCGCGAGGACGGCGGAGACACCTGAGGGTGATCCGGGCGGGCCCCGCCCGGCGTGGCGGCCCGTACCGCCGGTTAGGGTGGCCGCGTGACCACCACGGATGACTTCGCCACCTACATCGCGAGCCTGCCCCGGGTGCTGGCCGGCGCCGCCGCCCTCTTCCGCGACGAGCGGGGCCGGGTCCTGCTCGTCGAGCCCAACTACCGCGAGGGCTGGGCCCTGCCGGGCGGAACGGTCGAATCGGACAGCGGTGAGTCACCCCGTACGGCCGCCCGGCGCGAGAGCGCCGAGGAGATCGGCATCGACGTCCCGCTCGGCCGGCTCCTCGCCGTCGACTGGAGCGTCGGCGCCGGCCGCCCGCCGCTCGTCGCCTACCTCTACGACGGCGGCGTGCTCGACGCCGCACAGCTCGACTCCATCAGGCTCCAGGAGGAGGAACTGCTCTCCTGGAAGCTCGTCGAGCCCGCCGAACTCACCCACCACCTCCTCGGATCGCTCGGCCTGCGCACCCAAGAGGCGTACCGCGCCCTGGAGTCGGGCGAGGGCACCGTGGAACTGGAGAACGGCCGCCGGCCGGTCAACCCCTGAACGACCCCGCGTACTTGGACTCCTCCGACCAGGGCAGAATCAACAGATGATCACGATGTACGCCTGGCCGAGCACGGCCGACGGGCCCGACGCCCTCCCCATGGTCCACTTCACCACCGACGAGCAGTCGGGCGGCGAGGTCTCCGAGGAGGGGATGCCGATCTGGCTGTTCGACACCGCGATACGCGAGGGCGGCTGGTCCGCCTTCGAGGACTTCGAGGGCTGGTCCGCGCCCGCCGAGGGCTGGCAGGCCTTCTACCGCCGCGAGGACGACGTCCTCGCCGTCACCGGCCCCGGCGCCTGCGAGGGCTGGTACCAGGGCCGGCTCGGCGCCGACGAAGAGTGGATCAAGGCGGCCGCCACCCAGAGCAGCGTGGTCCTGCTCGCCGCCCCCGTCCAGCACCCGTCCCTCTACGCCTACGCCGTCGAAGCCGGCGCCGGCTTCGCCCTGCTCGCCCCGCTCGTGGTGATCTGACCCGGACCGGCCCGCCTCAGCGGGCCGCGCCGTTCTCGAACTCCAGCAGCCGCACCTTGCGCTCGATGCCGCCGCCGTACCCGGTCATCGAGCCGGAGGCGCCGATCACCCGGTGGCAGGGCACGATGATGCCGACCGGGTTCTTCCCGTTCGCCAGGCCGACCGCGCGCGAGGCGTTCGGCTTGCCCAGCTCCGCGGCGAGCTGCCCGTAGGACCACGTCTGCCCGTAGGGGATCCGGACGAGCTGCTCCCAGACGCTGCGCTGGAACGCGGTGCCCTCCAGCCGCACCGGCACGGTGAACTCGGTCAGCTCCCCGGCGAAGTACGCGGCCAGCTGCCGCCGCACCTCGGGGAAGGGCTCCTCGGAGTCCGCCACCCGCTCGCCGAAGGACTCCTCGGCCGGCCGGTGGCGCTGCCCGGTCATGTACAGACCGCTGAGGACCCCGTCGGTGGCGACCAGGGTGAGAGGCCCGTACGGGCTGTCGACGACGGTGTGGATCTTGGTGCTGGCGCTGCTCACGACGGTGCTCCTTGTGCTACGGGCAGATGGTTGATCGGGTGGTCGTCGGTGGCCCACAGGTACTGGACGGCGTACGCGCGCCAGGGCCGCCAGCCGCCCGCCCGGGCGGTCAGGGCGGCCGGCGTGGACGGCAGGCCCAGCGCCCGCGCGGCCTTGCGCACCCCCAGGTCGGACGGGAGGAACGCGTCGGGGTCGCCCAGCGCCCGCATCGCGATGACCTCGGTGGTCCACGGCCCGAAGCCGGGCAGCGCGGACAGCCGGGCGCGGGCCGCCCCCCAGTCGCTGTCGATGCCGAGCGGGAGCGAGCCGTCGGCCAGGGCCGCGACCAGGGTGGTGAGGGTCGTACGGCGGGTGCGCGGCATCGACAGCGACTCGGGGTCGATGCCGGCCAGCGCGGCGGGGGAGGGGAACAGGTGGGTCAGCCCACCGTGCGGGTCCTCCACCGGCTCCCCGTACGCGGCCACCAGCCGGGCCGCGTGGGTACGGGCGGCCGCGGTGGACACCTGCTGCCCGAGCACCGCCCGCACGGCGAACTCCGCCGCGTCGACGGTACGCGGGACCCGGCGCCCGGGAGCCTTGTCCACGAGCGGGGCCAGCAGCGGATCCGTGCGCAGCTGGCCGTCGACGGCCTCCGGGTCGGCGTCCAGGTCGAGCATCCAGCGGCAGCGGCTGATGGCGATGGTCAGGTCCCGCAGGTCGGTCAGCGCGAGCCGGCAGCCGATGTGGTCCGGGCCGGGCGTCAGCGCGACCACCCCGGAGCCGTACGGGAGCCGCAGCGTCCGCCGGTAGGCCCCGTCACGCCACTCCTCCACCCCCGGGACGGCGGTCGCGGCGAGGTGCCCGAAGAGGTTGTCGGGGTTGAGCGGGGCCCGGTACGGCAGCCGCAGGCTGATCGTCCCCGGGATCCGCGGCTCGTCCCGGCCGGCCCCCTTCCGGCCCGCCCGCAGCCGCAGCTCGCCGGGGGTCAGGGCGAAGACCTCCCGCACGGTCTCGTTGAAGTTCCGGATCGAGGAGAACCCGGCGGCGAAGGCCACGTCCCCCATCGGGAGCTCGGAGGTCTCGATGAGCAGCCGGGCGGTCTGGGCGCGCTGCGCCCGCGCCAGGGCCAGGGGGCCGGCACCGAGCTCGGCGTTGAGCTGCCGCTCGACCTGCCGGGTCGAGTACCCGAGCCGCAGCGCCAGCCCCGGCACCCCTTCGCGGTCGACGACGCCGTCCTGGATCAGCCGCATCGCGCGTGCGACGGCGTCGGCACGGGCGTTCCACTCGGGGGAGCCGGGGCTGGTGTCGGGCCGGCACCGCTTGCAGGCCCGGTACCCGGCCTGCTGGCAGGCGGCCGCGCTGGGCAGGAAGCTCATGTTCTCGACCTTGGGCGGAACGGCCGGGCAACTGGGCCGGCAGTAGATCCCGGTCGTCCGGACGGCCGTGAAGAACCACCCGTCGAACCGGGCGTCCTTCGACTGCACGGCCCTTACGCAGCGCTCGGTGTCGGTGTGCATGGCTCCAGCCTGCCGGTCGGCCCGGTGCGGGGCTGGCAGTTTTCCGACATCAAGCCTAGGGCCTGTCCGGTGGACAGGCCCTGGCGCCGCCGGGGACCGGGCCAGGCTCCCGCGGCCCCGCAGCCCCGCGGGCCTGCGGCACCGGCGGCGCACGGTGCGGCCCCCGGCCAGGGGACGTGGCCGGGGCCGTGGCAATATGGGCGACCGATTTCGGCCATCAATCCTGCCAGTGGCTTGAACCAGCCCTACGCCGACATCGGAACGAGCCGGAAGGACCCGCGCGTGAGACCCGAGGCCATCATCTGGACCGTCGTCTGGCTCCTGTTCCTGGGAGCCTCCCCCGTACTGCTGCGCCGGCACTGGCGCGGGGGCGGCATCGCGAGCCGGCCGGATCTGGACTGGGTGTCCTGGTCCCTGCCCTGGGGGATCTCCGCCGGCCCGGCGCTGCGGCGGGGCGTCAACCGGGCCTTGCCCGTCCTGCTCGGCGGCGTCTGGGTCCTCGCCCTCGGCATGGGCGTGCGCGGTGCGCTGCCGATGCTCGGGGTGGAGCTGGGGGACGCGGCGAAGGTCGGCATCCCGGCCACCACCCTGGGGCTGATGGCGTTCGGGACGGTGGTGCTCATACCGGCGGTCGTCCTGTTCAACCGACCCGGGCTGCTGGTGGCGCCCGGCCTCCGAGGGGAACCCGGGCTGCTGGCCGAGCGGCGCGCCGACCGGCGGCTGCGGGCCGAGGCGTCCACGGCGGCGGGCACGCGCGGCCGGCCGTCCCGCCGCGCACAGGGCGGCATGGCAGCGGCCATCGCCCTGCTGGGGCTGGCCGCCTTCGCGATCCTGAGCACCCTGTACGCGGCCGACTGGTGGCGCGCCGGCGCCCTGCACTGGCCGGGCGGCGGCCACGCCTTCGCCGCCTGCCTCGGCCTCGCGGTGCCCCTGCTCGCCGCCGGGGCGTACGCCGCCGGCGTCCGGGCAGCCGACGAGCCCGGGCTCCGCGCGGTCCCGTACTGGCTGCTGACCGGCGCGACGGCGGCCACGCTCGCCGTCACCCTCATGCTGGCCTTCCACACGATGCCCGGCCGGCGGGAGCGGGTCCGCGGCTGCCGCGACCGCTGCTGGCTCCTGTACTCCTACCCGCACGCCGTGGCATGGCAGGTCACCGGCTTCGTCCTGGGCCTGGCACTCACCGCCCTGCTCGTCTTCGCGCTGCTCCGCCTGCGCGCCCGTCTGCGCGCCCGCCGCCGCGCCCTCGCCCCGGCCTGACGGACTCGGCCCGGGCCGCCTGCCGGCCCATCCCGGCCAGGGCCCGCCCCGGCCCGGTGGCCCCGGCCCTGAGGCCGCACGACGAGAAGGGCCCCGGTCGTCTGATGACGTCCGGGGCCCTTCGTGGTGTTGCCGCGTGCTAGGGCAGCTGCGCCGCCCGCGCCTCCCGCCGGTTGTGGCGGAAGGTGTTCGCGCGACGGGTCGTCGCGAACAGCGGGATGGTCGCCGCCAGGGCGATCTGGAGCGCGCAGCCGGTCTGGAGGAGCAGCTGGCCGCCCGGGGCGTCGAACGCCCAGGCCGCCAGGAGACCCATGGCCCCGACGATCCAGCTCAGCATGGCCGCCGCGAGGACACCCCGCGGCTTGGGGTACTCGACCCGGCTCACCATCAGCCAGGCCACCCCGATGATCGCCAGCAGCGTCGGGACGAACGGCAGCTCCAGCAGCACGATGGAGACGACCGTCAGCGCGCCGAAGGGGCTCGGCATGCCCTGGAACATGCCGTCCTTCATCGTCACGCAGCTGAATCTCGCCAGCCGCAGCACGACCGCCAGCAGGACCACGATCGCCGCGAGCGCCGACATCTTCTGGTGCGCGTCGTCGGCGACCATGCCGTAGACCAGCACGAAGTACGCCGGCGCCAGCCCGAAGCTGATCAGGTCGGAGAGGTTGTCCAGCTCCGCGCCCATCGGCGAGCTGCGCAGCTTGCGGGCCACGATGCCGTCGAAGAGGTCGAAGACCGCCGCGAGCAGCATCAGTATCACCGCGGTCGCCGCGCTGTGCCGGGCCATGCCCGACTCGCCGCCACCGGTGAGGTGCGGGATGAGGATCCCGGTGGTGGTGAAGTACACCGCCATGAATCCGCACGTGGCGTTACCGAGGGTGAGGGTGTCCGCTATCGACAGCCGCAGCGAGAGCGGCATGTCGTCCTCGGCGGACTCCTCCTCGGCGGACTCGGGAACCCAGCCGGTGGCAGGAGTCTCGGGGTCAGTCACGGTCAATTCGGGTCACCCCCGCGGTGGTGGCCTGACCGACCTCGACCGCGACCTCGACGCCCTCCGGGAGGTAGATGTCGACGCGGGAGCCGAAGCGGATCAGACCGATGCGTTCGCCCTGCTCCACCTTGGTTCCGGCCGGCAGGTACGGGACGATGCGACGCGCGACGGCGCCGGCGATCTGCACCATCTCGATGTCGCCGAGCTCGGTGTCGAAGTGCCAGACAACGCGCTCGTTGTTCTCGCTCTCCTTGTTGAACGCCGGGACGAACCCGCCGGGGATGTGCTCCACGGACGTCACCGTGCCCGCCAGGGGCGCGCGGTTGACGTGGACGTTCAGCGGGCTCATGAAGATCGCGACGCGGGTGCGCCCGTCCTTCCACGGCATGATGCTCTGCACCACGCCGTCGGCGGGCGAGATGACGCGGCCCTGGGCGATCTCGCGCTCGGGGTCGCGGAAGAACCACAGCATGCCCGCCGCGAGAGCGGTGGCGGGCACGGCCGCCGCGGCCCAGCGTCCGGACTTGCGGGCCCGGGCGAGGCTGAGCGCCGCGGTGGCGACGGTCGGCAGAAGCCACGGCGATGCTCCGCGCGCGAGGCGTACGCCGGAGAGGCTGTCGCGGTGTGCAGAGGTTTGGCTGTGGGGCATGGATGACCTTCGTAGCGGGTGATTGCCGCGCCGCAAACGGGGGGACGGGACGGCGGCTTTACTGGAATGCTATCGGTTGCGCGCAACAACTGGGCAAGCCAGAAGCCGAGTCGATGGCCGCCGACCAGTGACTGCTGGTGACTCTTCTGCGGTGGATCATCGGATGATCCACCGCAAAAGGGACATTCAGCCCTGGAGTCGGTACTCCTCGAGCAGGCGTCGCCCGATGATCATTTTCTGGATCTCGGCGGTTCCCTCACCGATCAGAAGCATCGGCGCTTCACGGTAGAGGCGCTCGATCTCGTACTCCTTCGAGAACCCGTAGCCGCCGTGGATACGGAAGGCATCCTCGACGACCTCCTTGCAGTATTCGGAGGCGAGGTACTTCGCCATCCCGGCTTCGAGGTCGTTTCGTTCCCCGGAGTCCTTTTTGCGTGCCGCGTTCACCATCATGGCATGGGCGGCCTCGACCTTGGTAGCCATCTCGGCCAGCTTGAACTGGATGGCCTGGTGCTCGGCGATCGCCTTGCCGAAAGTGTGACGTTGCTGGGCATAGGAGACACCCAGTTCGAAAGCACGCTGCGCGACGCCGCAGCCACGCGCCGCCACGTTGACGCGGCCGACCTCGACGCCGTCCATCATTTGGTAAAACCCTCGGCCCGTCTGGCCTCCGAGGACCCGATTGGCCGGAATGCGCAGTCCGTCCATGATGAGCTCGGTCGTGTCGACGCCCTTGTAGCCCATCTTGTCGATCTTGCCCGGGATCGTCAGACCCGGACGGACCTCCCCGAAGCCCGGCTCCTTCTCCACGAGGAAGGTGGTCATCGACTTGTGGGGCGCGGTGCCCTCGGGGTGTCCTTCGTCACTCCGGACCAGAACGGCCACGAGGGTGGAGGAGCCGCCGTTCGTCAGCCACATCTTCTGGCCGTTCAGGACGTACTCGTCGCCGTCCTTCACCGCCTTGGACGTGATGGCCGACACGTCCGAGCCCAGCCCCGGCTCCGACATCGAGAAGGCGCCGCGCACCTCGCCCAGCGCCATGCGCGGGAGGAAGTGGTCCTTCTGCTCCTGCGTGCCGTGCTGCTTGAGCATGTACGCCACGATGAAGTGCGTGTTGATGATGCCCGAGACGGACATCCAGCCGCGGGCTATCTCCTCGACGCACAGCGCGTAGGTGAGCAGCGACTCACCCAGGCCGCCGTACTCCTCCGGGATCATCAGGCCGAAGAGGCCCAGCTCCTTGAGCCCGTCGACGATCTGCTGCGGGTACTCGTCGCGGTGCTCCAGCTCGGTCGCGACCGGGATGATCTCCTTGTCGACGAACTCCCGGACGGTCTTGAGGATCTCCTGCTGGACGTCCGTGAGCCCGGCGGTCTGGGCGAGTCGTGCCATGGCTACTTCCCCTGTTCCTTCAGCTGAGGCCGGCCGGGCTGCTCGCCGCCGCGCGCCGTGATGTACGTCTCGGTCGGGACCATCACCTTGCGCCGGAAGACGCAGACGAGGGTGCCGTCCTGCTTGTAACCCTTGGTCTCCACGTAGACGATGCCGCGGTCGTCCTTGGACTTGGACGGGGTCTTGTCCAGGACCGTGGTCTCGCCGTAGATCGTGTCGCCGTGGAAGGTCGGCGCCACGTGCCGCAGGGACTCGATCTCCAGGTTGGCGATGGCCTTCCCGGAGACGTCCGGCACGGACATGCCGAGCAGCAGCGAGTAGACGTAGTTGCCCACGACCACGTTCTTGCCGAAGTCGGTCGTGTTCTCGGCGTAGTTGCTGTCCATGTGCAGCGGGTGGTGGTTCATGGTCAGCAGGCAGAAGAGGTGGTCGTCGTACTCCGTGACCGTCTTCCCGGGCCAGTGCTTGTAGACCGCCCCGACCTCGAACTCCTCGTAAGTGCGTCCGAACTGCATGGCTCAGGCTCCCGGGATCTCGAACTTGGTGGTGCGCTGCATGCCGGCGGCCCGGCCCTTGCCGGCGATGACCAGGGCCATCTTGCGGCTGGCCTCGTCGATCATCTCGTCGCCGAGCATCGCGGAGCCCTTCTTGCCGCCCGCCTCGGAGGTGCACCAGTCGTAGGCGTCGAGGATCAGCTCGGCGTGGTCGTAGTCCTCCTGGGAGGGGGAGAAGACCTCGTTGGCCGCGTCGACCTGGCCGGGGTGCAGCACCCACTTGCCGTCGAAGCCGAGGGCGGCGGCGCGGCCGGCGACCTCGCGGTAGGCGTCCACGTCGCGGATCTGGAGGAAGGGGCCGTCGATCGCCTGGAGGTTGTGCGTACGGGCCGCCATCAGGATCCGCATCAGGATGTAGTGGTACGCGTCCGCCGGGTAGCCGGGCGGCTGCATGCCCACGACCAGGGACTTCATGTTGATCGAGGCCATGAAGTCGGCCGGGCCGAAGATGATGGTCTCCAGGCGCGGCGACGCGGCGGCGATCTCGTCGACGTTGACCAGGCCCTTGGCGTTCTCGATCTGCGCCTCGATGCCGATCTTGCCGACCTCGAAGCCCATCGTCTTCTCGATCTGGGTCAGCAGCAGGTCCAGCGCGACGACCTGCTGCGCGTCCTGGACCTTCGGCAGCATGATGCAGTCGAGGTTCTGGCCCGCGCCCTCCACGACGGTGATGACGTCGCGGTACGTCCAGTGGGTGGTCCAGTCGTTGACGCGGACCACGCGGGTCTTGCCGGTCCAGTCGCCGTTGTTCAGCGCGTCCACGATCGTGTGGCGGGCGCCTTCCTTGGCGAGCGGGGCGCAGGCGTCCTCCAGGTCCAGGAAGACCTGGTCGGCCGGCAGGCCCTGGGCCTTCTCCAGGAACCGCGGGTTCGAGCCCGGGACCGCGAGGCAGGAGCGGCGCGGACGCAGCCGGTTCACGGGGGAGAGGGGCGTGGTCATGCGGGGACCTCCGTGCTTTCAGCGATGTTGAGAGGGTGGAGCTTGTTGGCCTTGCGGATCTCGTCGACGATACGTCCGATGATCTCCGTGATGCCGAAGTCCTTCGGGGTGAACACTGCCGCCACCCCGGCGGCCTTCAGCGTGACGGCGTCGGCGTTCGGAATGATGCCCCCGACGATGACGGGGATGTCGCCCGCCCCCGCCGTGCGGAGCCGTTCCAGGACGTCCGGGACCAGCGCGCTGTGCGAACCGGACAGGATGGACAGTCCCACGCAGTGCACGTCCTCGGCCAGGGCCGCCGAGGAGATCTCCTCGGGAGTCAGCCGGATGCCCTGGTAGACCACCTCGAAGCCGGCGTCGCGGGCCCGTACGGCGATCTGCTCGGCACCGTTGGAGTGCCCGTCCAGGCCCGGCTTGCCGACCAGCAGGCGCAGCCGGCCGGAGCCCAGCTCGTCCGCCGTCCGGGAGACCTTCTCACGGACCAGGGCCAGCGGGGTGCCCTCCTCGGCGGTGACCGCGACCGGGGCCGAGGAGACCCCGGTCGGGGCGCGGAACTCGCCGAAGACCTCGCGCAGGGCGTTCGCCCACTCACCGGTGGTGACACCGGCGCGGGCGCACTCCAGGGTGGCCTCCATCAGGTTCTCGGTCCCGGCGGCGGCCTCCTTCAGCCGGTCCAGGGCCTGCCCGGCGGTCGGGAAGACGAACGGGTCGCCGTTCCCCTGCCGGTCCGAGGACTCCTGCCGCTCGGCCCGCCAGCGGGTGATCCGCTCGACGGTGAACGCCTCCACGGCCGGGTCGACGGTCATGATGGCGCCGTCGAGGTCGGCGGTGAGGGGGTTCTCCTCGGTCTGCTGGAAGCAGTTCACCCCGACGATCTTGTCGTCGCCCGCTTCGATCCGGGCGCGCCGCTCGGCGTGCGAGGAGACCAGCTGGGACTTCAGGTACCCGGACTCGACGGCGGCCATGGCGCCGCCCATCTCCTGGATCCGGTCGATCTCCGCCAGGCAGTCGGCGACCAGGGAGTCGACCTTGGCCTCGATGACGTGGGAGCCGGCGAAGATGTCCTCGTACTCCAGCAGGTCGCTCTCGTGGGCGAGGACCTGCTGGATGCGCAGCGACCACTGCTGGTCCCAGGGCCGGGGCAGGCCCAGCGCCTCGTTCCAGGCGGGCAGCTGCACCGCGCGGGCGCGGGCGTCCTTGGAGAGGGTGACCGCGAGCATCTCCAGCACGATCCGCTGGACGTTGTTCTCGGGCTGCGCCTCGGTCAGGCCGAGGGAGTTGACCTGGACGCCGTAGCGGAACCGGCGCTGCTTGGCGTTCTCGATGCCGTAGCGCTCCTTGGTGACCTTGTCCCAGATGCGGCCGAAGGCGCGCATCTTGCACATCTCCTCGATGAAGCGGACGCCCGCGTTCACGAAGAAGGAGATACGGGCGACCACCTCGCCGAAGCGCTCCTCGGGCACCTGGCCCGAGTCGCGCACCGAGTCCAGCACGGCGATGGCGGTGGACATCGCGTACGAGATCTCCTGGACCGGCGTGGCCCCGGCCTCCTGCAGGTGGTAGCTGCAGATGTTGATCGGGTTCCACTTCGGGATGTGGTTGACCGTGTAAGCGATCATGTCCGTCGTCAGGCGGAGCGAGGGCCCGGGCGGGAAGACGTGCGTCCCGCGCGAGAGGTACTCCTTGACGATGTCGTTCTGGGTGGTGCCCTGGAGCTGGGCGATGTCAGCGCCCTGCTCCTCGGCGGCCACCTGGTAGAGCGCCAGCAGCCACATGGCGGTGGCGTTGATCGTCATCGAGGTGTTCATCTGCTCCAGGGGTATGTCCTGGAACAGCCGCCGCATGTCGCCGAGGTGGGAGACCGGGACCCCGACCCGGCCGACCTCGCCGCGGGCGAGGATGTGGTCGGGGTCGTAGCCGGTCTGCGTCGGGAGGTCGAACGCGACCGACAGGCCGGTCTGGCCCTTGGCGAGGTTGCGGCGGTACAGCTCGTTGGACGCCTCGGCCGTGGAGTGGCCGGCGTACGTCCGCATGAGCCACGGACGGTCCTTCTGGCGCTCTGTCATCTCAGGCGATCCTTATGGCCTTTGAGTGGGCTCGGATTCAGACGTTGCGGAAGCGGTTGATCGCGTCGAGGTGCTCGGCGCGCATCTCGTGGTCGCGGACGCCGAGGCCCTCCTCGGGGGCGAGCGCGAGGACGCCGACCTTGCCCTGGTGGAGGTTGCGGTGGACGTCGTACGCCGCCTGGCCGGTCTCCTCCAGGGAGTAGACCTTCGAGAGGGTGGGGTGGATCTTGCCCTTGGCGATCAGGCGGTTGGCCTCCCACGCCTCGCGGTAGTTCGCGAAGTGCGAGCCGATGATCTTCTTGAGGGACATCCACAGGTAGCGGTTGTCGTACTCGTGCATGTAGCCCGAGGTCGAGGCGCAGGTGGTGATCGTGCCGCCCTTGCGGGTGACGTAGACGGAGGCGCCGAAGGTCTCGCGGCCCGGGTGCTCGAAGACGATGTCGATGTCCTCGCCGCCGGTCAGCTCGCGGATCTTCGAGCCGAAGCGCTTCCACTCGCGCGGGTCCTGGGTGCGCTCGTCCTTCCAGAACCTGTAGCCCTCGGCGTTGCGGTCGATGACGGCCGTGGCGCCCATCTTGCGGCAGATCTCCGCCTTCTCCGGGGAGGAGACGACACAGATCGGGTTGGCGCCGCCGGCCAGCGCGAACTGGGTGGCGTAGGAGCCGAGGCCGCCGCTGGCGCCCCAGATCAGGACGTTGTCGCCCTGCTTCATGCCGGCGCCGTTGCGGGAGACCAGCTGGCGGTAGGCGGTGGAGTTGACCAGGCCGGGGGAGGCGGCCTCCTCCCAGCTCAGGTGGCCGGGCTTCGGCATCAGCTGGTTGGACTTGACGAGCGCGATCTCCGCCAGGCCGCCGAAGTTGGTCTCGAAGCCCCAGATCCGCTGCTCGGGGTCGAGCATCGTGTCGTTGTGGCCGTCCGAGGACTCCAGCTCGACCGACAGGCAGTGCGCGACGACCTCGTCGCCCGGCTTCCAGGAGTTGACGCCGGGGCCGGTGCGCAGCACGACGCCCGCGAGGTCGGAGCCGATGACGTGGTACGGGAGGTCGTGGCGCTTGGTGAGCTCCGACAGGCGCCCGTAGCGCTCCAGGAAGTTGAAGGTGGAAACCGGCTCGAAGATCGAGGTCCACACCGAGTTGTAGTTGACCGAGGAGGCCATGACGGCCACCAGGGCCTCGCCCGGGCCGAGTTCCGGAACCGGGACCTGGTCCAGGTGCAGGGACTTGCGCGGGTCCTTCTCGCGGGTGGTGAGACCCGCGAACATCTCCGCCTCGTCCTTGTGCACGGTGATCGCGCGGTACGAGTCGGGGAGCGGCAGGGCGGCGAAGTCTGCGGCGGTGGCGGACTGCGACTGAATCGCGTCCAGGATGTCCTTCACGGTATTGCCTCCGGCGAGCGCTGATGAGGGTGCGCTGAGGGATACGCGGGTGCGCGGGTACGTGTGGTGTGGTGCTGCGAGGTGCCGTCGGTCCGGCTGAGCTGTGGTGCTGGCGCGCCTGTGGTGAGGGCGAGCGGGGGGCCTGGTGACGCAGGCATCCGGGGCGCGTTCCGTACCGAGTGGGTGTGGGCCGCGGGGACATCCGGACGGGACTCAACGTATGGCACCCCGTGTCACTCGGCAAGGCACTGGGTGCCAAAAATTTCTCTCACTTGCCGATTGACCTGCGCAGATGAGCGATGATCGATCAGAGTTACCCGCGAGTAGGGGCAACTCGGACAAAGGAAAGCGGCCGCCCCCGGAACGGGAGCGGCCGCTGTGACGGAGGTCGCCTTCTGCTGCTGGAGAGGGACCGCCTACTTGTTCTTGAGCGCCTCTTCGATGGTCCGCATGACCTCGTCGAGCGGAGCGTCCGTACGCGCCACCGCGACCAGGACCTCGCCCTCCGTGCGCACCGCCGCCTGTGGGGCCCCGGTGCTCGCGCCCGGCGTGCGGCCGGCGCCGATCCCCGACCCGAAGGTCTTGCGGACGATCGCGAAGGCGTGGTCCAGCTGCGCCTCCACGTCCCCCTGGCCCCCCGCCCGCAGCCAGCGCCGCAGCACGTGGTTGTGGGCGGTCACCACCGCGGAGGCGGCCACCTCGGCCAGCAGCGGGTCGTCGTTGCCGTCGTGGTGGTCGGTCTCGTCGAAGTGGGCGAGCAGATAACGGGTGAAGAGCCGCTCGTAGCGGGCCACCGAGGCGATCTCCCGCTCCCGCAGCGCCGGCACCTCGCGGGTCAGCCGGTAGCGCTCCACCGACACCGCCGGCGAGGCGGCGTACATCTTCATGACTTCCTTGATCCCCCGGCACACCGTGTCGAGCGGGTGCTCGTGCGCCGGAGCCACGTCCAGGACGGCCTCGGCGCGGATCAGGGTGTCGTCGTGGTCCGGGAAGATCGCCTCTTCCTTGGAGCGGAAGTGCCGGAAGAAGGTCCGGCGTGCCACCCCGGCGGTCGCGGCGATCTCGTCGACCGTCGTGGCCTCGTACCCCTTGGTCGCGAAGAGCTCCATCGCCGCGGTGGCGAGCTCGCGGCGCATCTTGAGCCGCTGGGCGGCGGCCCGGGTGCCGGCCGCGCTCTCCTGGGAGTCGGCGGCCGGCGTGGCGCGGGGTGAGGTCTTGGCGGGCTGGGACATAGAGCGAAAGTACTTCATTCGCGCAGGCGCGCGCGCCGGAGGGGGGTGAGAGGGGGGTGGATGCGGGGGAGGGCCCGCACTGGGCTCGGGAGGGTATGTCCGCCGTGAGGGTCCGGCGGACCCGAGCAGCCCTCCCCACGCATCCTGATCGGGGCCCGGCCGGGGGTCAGGGGGCGTCCCCCTACCGGCGGGCGTACTCACGGAATCCGCGGCCGGTCTTCCGGCCCAGGCAGCCCGCCGCCACCAGGTGCTCCAGCAGCGGGGACGGTGCCAGGGCCGGATCGCGGAACTCCTGGTAGAGGACCTTCTCGATGGCCAGCGACACGTCCAGGCCGACCACGTCGAGGAGCTCGAAGGGCCCCATCGGGTAGCCGCCGCCCAGCTTCATCGCGGCGTCGATGTCGTCGATCCCCGCGTAGTGCTGCTCGACCATCTTTATCGCGTTGTTCAAGTACGGGAACAGCAGCGCGTTCACGATGAAGCCGGCCCGGTCCCCGCAGTCCACCGGGTGCTTGCGCACCTTGGCGCAGACCTCGCGGACCGTGGCGTGCGCGTCGTCGGCGGTCAGGACCGTCCGGACCACCTCGACCAGCTTCATGGCCGGAGCCGGGTTGAAGAAGTGCATGCCGATCACGTCCTGCGGACGCGAGGTGGCCCGCGCGACCGCGATCACCGGCAGCGAGGAGGTGGTGGTGGCCAGCACCGCGCCCGGCTTGCAGACCTTGTCCAGGCCGGCGAAGAGCTGCTGCTTGACCTCCAGGTCCTCGGCGACCGCCTCGACCGCCAGGTCCACGTCCGCGAAGGCCTCCAGCGACCCGGCCGGGGTGATCCGGTCCAGGGTCTGCGCGGCGGCCTCCTCGGTCAGTCGGCCCTTGGACACCGCACGGCCCAGGGACTTCCCGATCGCGGCCTTCGCGGCCCCGGCCTTCTCCTCGCTGCGGGCGGCCAGCACCACGTCGTAGCCGGCCTGCGCGAAGACCTGCGCGATGCCGCTCGCCATGGTCCCCGAGCCGGCCACGCCGACCGAGGAGACCGGACGGCCCGCGCCCAGCAGGGACCCGTCCAGCGGGGTCTGCAGGTCACGGACGACCACCGGGCTGCCCGGGGCCTCGTACGTGTAGAAGCCGCGCCCGGCCTTCTGCCCGGTCAGACCCGCCTCGACGAGCTGGCCCAGGATCGGCGCCGGGGCGTGCAGCCGGTCGCCCGAGGAGGCGTACATGGCCTCCAGCACGGTGCGCGCGGTGTCCACGCCGACCAGGTCGAGCAGGGCGAGCGGACCCATCGGCAGGCCGCAGCCCAGCTTCATCGCCGCGTCGATGTCCTCGCGGGAGGCGTACTTGGCCTCGTACATCGCGGCGGCCTGGTTGAGGTAGCCGAAGAGCAGGCCGTCGGCCACGAAGCCGGGCCGGTCGCCGACCGCGACGGGCTGCTTGCCCAGCTCCACCGCCAGCTCGGTGACCGCCTCGACGGCCGTCGGCGCGGTCAGCACGCTGGAGACGATCTCGACGAGCTTCATCGCCGGGGCCGGGTTGAAGAAGTGCATGCCCAGCACCCGCTCGGGGTGCAGGGACTCGGCGGCGAGCCGGGTCACGGACAGCGCGTTGGTGCCGGTGGCGAGCACCGTGTCGGGCCGGACGACCGCGTCGAGCTCGCCGATGATCCGGCGCTTGAGGTCGTAGTCCTCCGGGACCACCTCGATGACGAGGTCGGCCTCGGCGGCGGCGGCGAGGTCCGTGAAGGTGCGGAAGCGGGCCAGGGCCGCCTCGCGCTCCTGCTCGGTGAGCTTGTTCCTGGCCACCGAACGGGCCGTGGCGGCCGCGAGGGCCCCGGCGGCACGGCGGGTGGCGGCCTCGCTGACGTCGATGCCGATGACCTCGCGGCCGGCCCGGGCGAGCACCTCGGCGATGCCGGTGCCCATGGTGCCGAGACCGACGACGGCGACGGTGCGGAGGGAGGACTGACTGGACGTGGACGGAAGGTCCATCGCGGGACTCCAGTGGAAGAGGGTGACGACTGAGGGAGCGCGCGGCGCACAGCGCGCGCGGATGCCGTACGGAAGAGCCGTGCGGAGCACGCCCGGCGGTGCGCCCGGAGAGGGATGGGGGCGCGGCGGGCGGAAACGGCGGAACCCTGTCCCGGGGTCCAGCCGTACGGGTGAAACGGTCGAGCGAACGGACCGACTGGTACGGGGCGGCTGCGTCACCAGGCCGCGTCCGTACGTGTTGGGAGCGAGACTAACCGGCCGGTAACTGGTCCGCCAGAGCGCGGAGATGTGACCTGTACCGCCCAAATGTACCGATCATCGATCATCGATCAACGACCTCCGTGGAACCCCGCCTACCGGTGCCCGCAACCCCCTAGGGTGTCCGCGTGAACGACGTGCTGGAACGCCTGAGGGCGGAGGCCGACGGGTCGGCCGCGTACCCGGAACTGCTCGCGGCGGCGCCGGACGCCCTGGCCGCCTCCCTGACCTCCGCCGGGCTGCCCCTGTGGGCCCGCGAACTCGCCGCGTACCGGCTCGGGATGGCAGGGGACCGGCGGGCCTTCGAGCCCCTGGTCCTGCTGCTCAACCACCGGGACCCGGCCCGCTGCGCCGCCGCCGCGCAGGCGCTCGGAGTCCTCGGCGACCCGCGCACCGCCCGCGCGGCCGCGGCCCTGGCGACGAACTCCCTGCGCACGGCCTACGCCCTGCACCCGGTCCGGCTGCTGACCGCGCTGCGGGCGCCGGAGTCGGCCCCGGCCCTGATCAAGACCCTGTCGCGGCTGCTGGCCCCGCACGACCCGTACTGGCGGGTGGCCCTGGCCTGCGTCGAGGGCCTGGGCACCCTCGCCGACACCCGGGCCCGTGACGTCCTGGTCCGCGCCCAGGCACACCCCCGCCTCGCCCTGGCGGCGACGGACGCCCTGAACCGGCTGATGGCGGGACACCCGGACGCGTAGGCCCTGGCCGGGCGGGGCGGGGACCGCACCGCGCAGCGGCCCTCAGCCCGTCGTCGGGACCACCGCGAAGGCCTCGACCTCCAGCAGGAGCTCCGGCCGGAACAGGGCCGCGACCTGGACCGCCGAGGAGGCCGGCAGCCGGTCCGGGGCGATCACCTCGTCCCGGGCCGCACGGACCGCCGGCAGGTGGGCCACGTCCGTGACGAAGTACGTCAGCTTCACCACGTCCTCGAAGCCCGCCCCGGCCGCCGCCAGGCACCGCCGCAGGTTCTCGAACACCTGCCGGGCCTGCGCGGCCGGGTCGCCCTCGCCGACCACCGCGCCCTTCTCGTCGAAGGCGCACTGCCCCGAGACGGCCACGAACCGTCCGGTGCCCCAGACGACGTGGCTGTACCCGGTGCCCGGGCTGACGCCCTCGGGCGCGGCGACCCGGGTGAGGTGGTTGTCATCGTAAGAAGGAGAAGTCATGCGGGCGATCTTGCCCGCTCCGTGTCAGCCCCGGAAGCCCAGGAGCCCGTGCAGGGCCGCACCGCCCGCCGAGGGCGGCACCGCGCGGGTCGCGGCGGCCGGCTTCGGCGCGGGCTGCGCCTGGCAGGTCGCGTCCGCCGCCTGGCCCGTCCGCAGGTACGCGGACAGCTTCTCGTCGAGGCACTTGTTGCCGCTCAGGGCGATGCCGTGGTTGCCGCCGCCCTCCTCCACCACCAGCGCCGAGCCCGCCAGCTTGTCCCGCATGCTCACCGCCCCCTCGTACGGGGTGGCCGCGTCCTCCGTCGCCTGGAACAGCAGCGCCTTCGGCAGCGCCGTGTTCGTCACGTCCGGAGCCTCGAGAGGCTTCGTCGGCCAGAACGCGCACGGCGCGTTGTACCAGGCGTTGTTCCAGGTCATGAAGGGCGCCTTGGCGTGCGTGCGCCACATGTCGGCCCGCCAGCGGTTCCAGTCCCTCGGCCACGCCGAGTCCCGGCACTGCACCGCCGTGTACACGCTGTAGCTGTTGGTCGCCGACGGGTCCACCGCGCCCAGCCGCTCGTACGCCGCCACCAGCGGCTTCGGGTCCTGCTTCACCGCGTACGCCGCGAAGGCCTCGGCCAGCGACGGCCAGTAGCCGTTGTAGTAGCCGCCCGGCATGTACGTGTCCTCCAGCTCGGCCGGGCCCACCTTCCCGCCCGCCGGTGCCGCGCGCAGCGCGTCGCGCATCCCGTACCAGCGCTCCTCGACCCGGGCCGGGTCGGTGCCCAGGTGGTACGTGGAGTCGTACCGGGCCACCCAGGCCAGGAACGCCTTGTGGCGGGCGTCGAAGGCCAGGTCCTGCGAGAGGTTGTCCTCGTACCAGACGCCGCCCGGGTCGACCACCGAGTCCAGCACCAGCCGGTGCACCCGGTCCGGGTGCAGCTTGGCGTACACGGCGCCCAGGTAGGTGCCGTACGAGTAGCCGAAGTAGCTGAGCTTCTGCGCGCCCAGCGCGGTGCGCAGCACCTCCAGGTCCCGGGCCGCCGAGACGGTGCCCACGTACGGGAGCACGTCCGCGTGCTTCTCCTGGCAGGACACCGCGAAGGAGCGCACCCGCTCCAGGTTGGCCCGCTCGGTCGCCCCGTCCCGCGGCACGGAGTCGGGCCGTACGGGCTTGAAGTGGCCGGACCCGCAGTCGAGGGCGGGCTCGCTCTTGCCCACGCCCCGGGGGTCGAAGCCGATCACGTCGTACTGGGCGGCCACGTCCTTGGGCAGGGCCGAGGCGACGAACCCCGCCAGCGCGCGGCCGCTGCCGCCCGGCCCGCCGGGGTTGACCAGCAGCGGCCCCTGGGAGGTGGCGGCGGTGTGCGGGACGCGGGTCAGGGCCAGGGAGATCTGCCGCCCGGCGGGCTGCTCGTGGTCCAGCGGGACCTTGAGGGAGGCGCACTGCAGCGAGGGGTAGCGGGGGGTCGCGCACCCGGTCCAGCGCAGGCCGGCGGCGGCCGGGGCGGGCGCCTCGGCGGTCGCGGCCGGTGCGGCGGTGAGGGGGGTCGCGAGGGCGGCGGCGACGGTGGAGATCGCCAGCAGGACGGCGGCCCGCTTCTTCGCGGGGCGCAGCTTCGAGGGATGGAGCATGGGGCCTCCCAGCCGAGGGTTCTGGGCGGAATCGTCCCGGAAACCGTGGCGGGAAGACGGGATTGGGCCGCGCATTGGCCCGATGTGATGACCCGTCGGGAGGCGTCCGGGTCACGGGCGGTGCGCGTACGGGCTCACAGCGGCCTCGGCTGCGCCGGTCCGGCGGGAGCCGGGCCGGCCGCCCGCACCGGCGCGGCGGCAGCCCGCGGCCGCCCGCGCCGGGCGGGTCCGATGTCGAATTCGGCGGCGGGTCCGTGGACTTGGCGGGTGATCCGGCGCTGGTAGCGGGTGGGCGCGTACGACCCGCCCGCGTACATCCGTCCGTACCGTTCGGACGGGTGCGGGTGACGCCGGCCGAGCCGGGCCGTGAACCACTCGCGCGCCCCCGGCCGCAGATGGAGTACCAGGGGTGTCACGGAGACCGCCCGGCGCCCCCGGAAGGGAACAGACGTCCCCATGGCCGTGCGGACGGCGCCGCGCGGGGAGCTTCCGGCGGTGGTGCGAGTGGCCCCAGTCGGTGCACCGAAGGGGTTGCCTCCCCGTGTCCGACGCCATCCGGCCCTCCCCGCCGGGAAGACAATCCTGCGTTCCGACCACTCACGAACGGAGTCGAAATGCGCAACCTCCTCAAGTCCTCCCTGGTGACGGTCGCCGCGATCGTCGTCTGCGGCGTCTCGACGACCGCCGCCAACGCCGCGGCCCTCGGCGGCGACGGGCTCGGCGGCAGCGTCATCGGCAGCGCCAACTCGTACCACTACGACGTGAACTTCGCCACCATCGCCCTGGGCTCCCTCCTCGGCCTCCTCTCCTGAGGGCCGGTCAGGGCGGCAGCGGTACGTCCCTCCGGCCGGGGGCCCGCGCCTCCGGCCGGGGCCGTCCGGTGGCAGAGGGCGGATTTGGGCGCCCGCCCCGGAGGTGATTGGCTTGCCGCCGCAACGTTCACGACTGCTGGAGGAACAGGTATGGCGCAGGTCGAGGCCACCACGGAGCGCATCATCGAAGCCGACGCGGACACCGTGTTCGACGCGCTGGCGGACTACACCGGCACCCGGAACAAGCTGCTCCCCGAGCACTTCAGCGAGTACGAGGTGCGCGAGGGCGGGGACGGCGAGGGCACCCTGGTCCACTGGAAGCTCCAGGCCACCAGCAAGCGCGTACGGGACTGCCTGCTGGAGGTCACCGAGCCCACCGACGGCCAGCTCGTGGAGAAGGACCGCAACTCCTCCATGGTCACCACCTGGACCGTGACCCCCGCCGGCGAGGGCCGCTCCCGGGCCGTGGTCAGCACCGTCTGGAACGGCGCGGGCGGCATCGGCGGCTTCTTCGAGCGCACCTTCGCCCCCAAGGGCCTCGGGCGCATCTACGACACCGTGCTCGAGAACCTGGCCAAGGAAGTCGGCGCCTGACGGGGCCCCTCGGCCGCCGGCGGCACAACGCCCGGGGACGGCTCACCGGTTCGGGTGGAATTCCCGGCCGCCGTGAGCCGCCCCGCACCCCGCCCCGCACCCCGCCCCGTGACCCGCCGCGCACCCCGCCCCGGCTCCGGGCGTGGCCCGGAGCCGCGAACGTGCCGGGCGGCTAGGGTGGGGCAGACACTCCCTAGCCACCCGGGGGGCCCGATGAAGATCCTCGTCTCCGCCGACATGGAAGGCGCCACGGGCGTCACCTGGCCCGCCGACGTGCTGCCCGGCACCCCGCAATGGGAGCGCTGCCGGGGCATGTTCACCTCCGACGTGAACGCCGCCGTGCTCGGCTTCCACGACGGCGGCGCCGACCAGGTCCTCATCAACGAGGCCCACTGGACCATGCGCAACCTCCTCCTGGAGAAGCTCGACGCCCGCGCCGAGATGATCACCGGCCGCCACAAGTCCCTCTCCATGGTCGAGGGGGTCCAGCACGGAGACGTCGACGGCATCGCCTTCGTCGGCTACCACACCGGCGCGGGCAGCGAAGGGGTCCTCGCCCACACCTACCTCGCCAACTCCATCACCGGCGTCTGGCTCAACGGCCTGCGCGCGAGCGAGGGCGTCCTCAACGCCCACGTGGTCGCCGAGTACGGGGTCCCCGTCATCCTCGTCACCGGAGACGACCTGACCTGCGCCGACGCCGCCGGATACGCCCCTGACGCCCGCACGGTCGCCGTCAAGGACCACGTCTCGCGCTACGCGGCCGTCTGCCGCACGCCGGCCCGCACCGCCGCCGACATCCGCGCCGCCGCCACCGAGGCGGTCAAGCTCGCGGTCCGGCACGAGCCGGTGCGCGGCGGCCCCTTCGTGATGGAGGTCGAGTTCGACGCCGAGCACCTGTCGATGGCCGCGACCGTCGTCCCCGGCGTCGAGCGCTCCGGCGAGCGCAGGATCGCGTACACCAGCGAGACGATGTACGAGGGGATCCGGACCTTCAAAGCGGTCACGACGGTCGTCTCGGCGGCCGTGGAGGAGCAGTATGGCTGACATGCACCGGGTGGAAGGCGCTCCCCGAGGGGGCGCCCACGAAGAAGCAGCGGCCCCGGACGGGGGCTGCGCCGACGAGACGGCCCTCGCCGAGGCGGTCGAGTTCACCTCCGGCCTGATCAGGATCGACACCACCAACCGCGGCGGCGGCGACTGCCGCGAGCGGCCCGCGGCCGAGTACGCCGCCGAGCGCCTCGCCGGAGCCGGACTGGAGCCCGTGCTGCTGGAGCGCACCCCGGGCCGCACCAACGTCGTGGCCCGGATCGGTGGCACCGACCCCTCCGCCCCCGCCCTCCTGGTCCACGGCCACCTGGACGTGGTCCCCGCCGAGGCCGCCGACTGGAGCGTGGACCCCTTCTCCGGAGAGGTCCGCGACGGAGTGGTCTGGGGCCGCGGCGCCGTCGACATGAAGAACATGGACGCGATGGTCCTGGCCGTCGTACGCGCCTGGGCGCGTCACGGCGTACGGCCGCGCCGGGACGTCGTCATCGCCTACACCGCCGACGAGGAGGACAGCGCGGCCGACGGGTCCGGCTACCTCGCCGACGAGCACCCGCACCTGTTCGAGGGCTGTACGGAAGGCCTGAGCGAGTCCGGGGCCTTCACCGTGCACCCCCGGCCCGGGCAGGCCCTCTACCCGATCGCCGCCGGTGAACGCGGCACCGCCTGGCTCAAGCTGACCGCCCAC
Organism: Streptomyces sp. NPDC033966; assembly: GCF_055575955.1. Classification (NCBI taxonomy): domain Bacteria; kingdom Bacillati; phylum Actinomycetota; class Actinomycetes; order Kitasatosporales; family Streptomycetaceae; genus Streptomyces; species Streptomyces sp. NPDC033966. The sequence goes on from NZ_JBVIRQ010000009.1 coordinate 49,952, forward strand.
GGCACCGCCGGGCACGGCTCCAAGCCCAACCGGGCCAACGCCGTCAGCCGGCTCGCCGCCGCCGTCGCCCGCATCGGCGAGTACGACTGGCCGGTCCGCCTCACCGACACCGTCAGCGCCTGCATCGCCGAACTTGCCGCCCTCCAGGGCCTCACCGTCGACCCGCGCGCCCCCGGCACCGACCTGGACGGCCTCCTCGGCAAGCTCGGCCCGGCCGCCGCCCTGGTCGAGGCGACCGTCCGCAACAGCTCCAACCCGACGATGCTCAGCGCCGGCTACAAGCTCAACGTCATCCCGGGCCGCGCCACCGCCTACGTCGACGGACGCACCGTGCCCGGCGGCGAGGCCGAGTTCACCGAGACCCTGAACCGGCTCACCGGCCCCGACGTGCACTGGGAGTTCGAGCACCGGGAGGTGGCCCTCCAGGCCCCGGTGGACGGACGGACGTACGGGATCCTGCGCGAGTCCGTCGAGCACTTCGACCCCGACGGGCACGTGGTCCCCTTCTGCATGGCCGGCGGCACCGACGCCAAGCAGTTCTCCCGGCTCGGCATCACCGGCTACGGCTACTCCCCGCTCAAGCTGCCGCCGGGCTTCGACTACTGGTCCCTCTTCCACGGCGTGGACGAGCGGGTCCCGGTCGACGCCCTGCACTTCGGGGTCCGCGTCCTCGACCGCGCGCTGCGGGCCCTGTGATGGGAGCCCGGTGATGGCGGCGGCCGCCGTCGGGGCCCCCTACGGCAGCTGGCCCTCCCCGATCACCGCCGCGCACGCCGCCGCGCACGACGGCCGGCCCGAGTACGTGGGCACCGTCGGCGCCGAGGTGTGGTGGACCGAACCCCGCCCCGAGGAGGGCGGCCGCCGCACCCTGGTGCGCCGGCCCGCCGACGGCGGCGCCGCCCGGTCGGTACTGCCCGCCCCGTGGAACGTGCGCAGCCGCCTCACCGAGTACGGGGGCCTGCCCTGGACGGGCGCCGAACAGGCCGGCCGGGGGCCGGTGGTGGTCTTCGTCCACCACGCCGACCAGCGGCTGTACGCGTACGAACCCGACGCCCCCGGCAGCCCCCGGCCGCGCCCGCTCACCCCCGTCTCGGCGGTCGGCGGCGGCCTGCGCTGGGCCGACCCGGTGCTGCGCGGTGGCGAGGTGTGGTGCGTGCTGGAGGAGTTCACCGGCCCCGGCCCGGGCGACCTGCGGCGGGTCGCGGCCGCCGTACCGCTGGACGGCTCCGCCGCCGGGGACCGGGCCGCGGTACGGGAGCTCACCGACGACCGGCACCGCTTCCGGACCGGGCCGAAGCTCTCCCCCGACGGGCGCAGCGCGGCCTGGCTGGTGTGGGACCACCCCCGGATGCCCTGGGACGGCACGGAACTCCAGCTGGCCGCCGTACGCCCCGACGGGACGCTCGCCGCCGCCCGCACCGTGCTGGGCGGCCCGTCCGAGGCCGTGGCCCAGGTGGCGTGGGCGGCCGACGGGACCCTGCTCGCGGTGAGCGACCGCTCCGGCTGGTGGAACCCGTACCGGGTGGACCCGGACAGCGGGGAGGCGGTCAACCTGTGCCCCCGGGAGGAGGAGTTCGGCGGCGCCCTGTGGAAGCCGGGGCTGACCTGGCTGGCCCCGCTGCCTGGGGGCACCACCCGGGCCGGAGGCCCTGGGGGAGGGCCGGTGGCCGTACTGCACGGACAGGGCTCCTCGGTGCTCGGCGTCCTGGACCCCGACACCGGCGACCTGGTGGACGCGGCCGGGCCCTGGACGGCCTGGCAGCCGGCCCTGGCCGTCAGCGGCACCCGCGTGTACGGGGTCGCCGCCAGCCCGCGCAGCGCCTACGAGGTCGTCGAGCTGGACACCGCCACCGGGCACGCCCGGGTCGTCGGAGCCCGGGCCGCCGACCCGGTGGACCCGGCGTACTACCCGGAGCCGCAGAGCCGCACCTTCCCCGGGCCCGGCGGCCGCGAGATCCACGCCCACGTCTACCCGCCGCACCACCCCGCCCTGCGGGCACCCGACGACGAACTGCCCCCGTACGTGGTGTGGGCGCACGGCGGCCCCACCGAGCACGTACCGCCCGTACTGGACCTGCACATCGCCTACTTCACCTCGCGCGGCATCGGCGTCGTCGAGGTCAACTACGGCGGGTCCACCGGCTACGGCCGCGCCTACCGGGAGCGGCTGCGCGAGCAGTGGGGCGTGGTCGACGTCGAGGACTGCGCGGCCGTGGCACGGGCGCTGGCCGCCGAGGGCACCGCCGACCCGGCCCGGCTCGCGATCCGCGGCGGCAGCGCGGGCGGCTGGACGGCGGCGGCCTCCCTGGCCGCCACCGACCTGTACGCCTGCGCGGCGGTCATCTACCCGGTGCTCCACCTGCGGGGTTTCGCCGCCGAGACCCACGACCTGGAGTCGCGCTACACGGACGGCCTGGCCGGACCGGCGGGCACCCTGGCGCTGCGCTGCCGGGAACGCTCCCCGGTGGCCCGGGCCGACCGGATCGAGGCCCCCTTCGTCCTGCTCCAGGGCCTCGACGACCCCGTCTGCCCGCCAGCCCAGGCCGAACGCCTGCTGGCCGCCCTGCGCGGCCGCGAGCCGGCGGTCCCGCACGCGTACCTCACCTTCGAGGGCGAGGGCCACGGCTTCCGGCGCGCGGACACGATGGTGCGCGCGCTCGAAGCGGAACTGTCGCTGTACGTCCAGGTGTTCGGCATCGAGCGCGGCGACGTGCCCCGCCTGGACCTGCGTACGGAGTAGGGCCTTCTAGGCCCTGTCCGGGCGATCTTCGTGGATCAGCACACGTCTCGCCCAGCTACCGCTGGGAGGGGCCCCGGGCGTGGTGCATCGCAAGGCGGAGGGCCGCGGCTCGTACTGGACGTACGTGCGCGGACCGACAACGCGGCGAGGTGCCGTGCCGGGCGGCGTGGGCCCGCGAAGATCGCCCGGACAGGGCCTAGGCGGTGTGCACCCAGATCCGCAGCGGGCCGAGCGGGGTGAACCCGGCGCGTACGGCGGTGTCGAGGTCCTCGCCGTGCTCGTAGCCCACGACCGGCAGCTCCGGCCAGTGGCGGGCCGCCGCGTCGAGGGCGGCCGCCCGGGCGGCGTCGGCGTCCGCGTCGTTACGGGCGAACACGTTGGAGACGCCGACGACCCCGCCGCCGGTGCTGACCACGGCCCCGGCGGTGATCCGGGCCCCGTCGCGGCCCGCGAGGAAGACGATCCCCTCCCGCAGCAGCCCCTCGTGGAACAGGCCGGTGCTCTCCTCGCCGTCCCAGGCGGCCTCCCAGGCCGCCAGCTCCCCGGGGCCCTCCAGCTCGTCCCACTCCAGCCGGCCGCCCGCCGGTCCGGAGGGCCCCGCCGGGCGGTGGATCCACTGCGCCTCGAACAGCACCTCGAAGCCGGCCGGGGCCAGGTCGAGCGAGGCGAAGCTGTCCTTCACCGAGCAGCCGGGCGCGGCCGTGTCGACCCCGGCGAGCACGTCGGCGGCCGCGGCCCCGGGGGTGAGGGTGACCGCGTCGGGGTACAGCGGCGGGGTACGGCGCGGGCTGCACCAGAGCGAGTCACGGAAGTGTCCGCTGCGGGAAACGGCGGCGCACCACTCGGCGTTGTTGCGGGCGGCGGCCGCGCGAAGCTGCTCGGCGGTGTTCGGGGTGATGATCACCCCGGGATGCTGCCACACCGCCTAAGCTGGGGCGATGCCCTGTTCCGCCGAGTACGTCAGTACGGGCGCCCGGGTCGGCCTGCGCCCCTTCCGGACCGCCGACGGCCCCGAGTTCACCGCGCGGGTGCGCGAGAGCCGCGAGCTGCACCGGCCCTGGCTGTCCCCGCCCGCGACCCTGGAGGAGTACGGGCCCTACGCGGCCGGGCGCGCCGGGAACGGGTTCCTGGTCTGCGAGCTGGCCGGCGGTGGCATCGCCGGGTTCGTCAACGTCAACAACATCGTCCGCGGCGCCTTCCAGTGCGGGGCACTGGGCTACGGGGCCTTCGCGCACGCCGCCGGGCGCGGGCTGTTCGGAGAGGGTTTCGACCTGCTGCTGACGCACGCCTTCGGGGCCGGTGGCCTGGACCTGCACCGCCTGGAGGCGAACATCCAGCCGGGCAACACCGCGTCGATCGCCCTGGTCCGGGGCCGGGGCTTCCGCCTGGAGGGGCTGTCGCCGGATTTCCTGTACGTCGACGGCGCGTGGCGCGACCACGAACGATGGGCCCTGACCCGGCCGTCCTGACGCGCCGCGCCCGATACCGGCCTTTGCGTAATCCTGACCGGTGGTGATGTGCGGAACCCCTGTGCACAGGACCGCACCCGAGTGTTCCATTCCCCCATGGCCACCACAGTCCGACGTGCCCAGCTGACCCTCCCCGCCGCCCCCTTGGGCCCCGACAACCCGCTGCCCGCGCTGCGCGCCCCCGACGGGGTGCACGAACTGGACAAGTGTTCGCGCCAGGGGCTGCCGCGCGACATGGCCCGCCAGATCGGCTACGAGCCGCTGCGCTCCCTGCTGCCCGTACGGATCCGCGACGGATACGGACGGCGGCGCACGGAGCGGGAGTTCGAGGCGGTCGTCATCGAGAACGGGCGGCTGCGCGTCACCGTGCTGCCCGGGCTCGGCGGGCGGATCCACTCGCTCGTCCACCTCCCCACCGGCCGCGAACTCCTCTACCGCAACCCGGTGTTCCAGCCCGCCGACTTCGCGCTCAACGGGGCCTGGTTCTCCGGCGGCGTCGAGTGGAACATCGGCGCCACCGGGCACACCGCCCTGTCCTGCGCCCCGCTGCACGCCGCGCTCGTACCGGCGCCCGACGGGGGCGTGATGGTGCGGCTGTGGGAGTGGGAGCGCTTGCGCGACCTGCCCTTCCAGGTGGACCTGTGGCTGCCCGCGGACTCCGACTACCTGTACGCCGGGGTCCGCGTGCGCAATCCGCACGAGCGGCCCGCCCCCGTCTACTGGTGGTCCAACACCGCCGTTCCCGAGGGCGCCGGCACCCGCGTCCTGGCGCCCGCCGAGGAGGCCTGGCACTTCGGCTACGAGCGGGCGCTGAGGCGGATCCCGGTGCCGGACTGGGAAGCCGCCGACCGTACGTACCCGCTGAACAGCACCTACCCGGCCGACTTCTTCTACGAGGTCCTCGGCGAGGACGCCGACCGCCCCTGGATCGCCGCCCTGGACGCGGACGGGCACGGCCTGGTGCAGGCCTCCACCGGGCGGCTGCGCGGGCGCAAGCTGTTCGTATGGGGCGCGGGCCCGGGCGGCCGGCGCTGGCAGGAGTGGCTGACGGAGCCCGGTACGGGCGGCTACGCCGAGATCCAGGCGGGGCTGGCCCGGACCCAGCTGGAACACGTACGGCTGGACGCCGGGGCGGAGTTCAGCTGGCTGGAGGCGTACGGGCCGCTGTCGGCGGAGCCCTCGGCGGTGCACGGGGCCGACTGGGCGGCGGCGCGCGGGGCCGCCTCGGCGGCGCTCGACGCGGTGCTGCCGGCCGGGACCCTGGACGCGGCGTACAAGGCGTGGCGCGGGCACGCCGACACCGAACCGGGGGAGCGGCTGGCGGACGGCTCGGGCTGGGGCGCGCTGGAGGTGCTGTGCGGGGGCTTCGAGCTGCCCGGCACCCCCTTCCCGGAGTCCACCCTGCGGGAGGAGCAGGAGCCCTGGCTGGAGCTGTGGCGCACCGGGGTCTTCCCCGCCCCGGCGGCGGACGCCCCGCCCGGCCCGGGGCTGGTCGCCGCGCACTGGCGGGACATGCTGGAGACCGCCCCCGCCGATCCGCTGACCGAGTACCACCTCGGGGTGGCCCAGTGGCACGCCGGCGACGTCGCCCAGGCGGTGCGCAGCTGGGAGCGCGGGCTGGCGCAGGCGCCCTCGCGCTGGCCGCTGCTGCGCTGCCTGGCGGCGGCCGACGCCCTGGCCGGGAACACGGAGCGGGCCGCCGACCGCTACGAGGCGGCCTTCGAAGGCCTGGCGGGGGAGGGCGGGGGCGGTGAGCCCTGGGCGGCGGCCGAGGCCGCCCTGGGGCGGGAGGCGATGACCGCCCTGCTCGCCGCCGGGCGCCTGGCGGCGGCGCGGGCCGTCTGGGACCGGCTGCGGCCGTCGCTGCGCGAGCAGGGCCGGTTCCGGCTGCTGGCCGCCCGGCTGCTGGCGGCCGAGGGGCACGTGGGCGCGGCCCGGCGGGTCTTCGAGGACGGCTTCGAGATCGCCGACCTGCGGGAGGGGGAGGAGACCCTGTCGCAGGTGTGGGCCGCGCTGACGGACCGCCCCCTGCCCCCGGAGTACGACTTCCGGATGCGCCCGCCGCGGTGAGGCGGGCGCATCCCGGTCAGGCACGGCACAGCAGCTCGCCGTTCAGGACCGAGAACCATGCGTCGGGGGCCTTCCCCCAGGCGTGCCAGGCTTCGGCGACGGCGGTCAGCTCCTCCGGGGTGGCGTGGCCGCCCTCCGTCGCGACGGAGGCGTAGGAGGAGGCGGTGGTGCGGTCCGCCCACAGCGAGGACCACCAGGAGACCTCGTCCGGCGTGGCGTAGCACCAGGCCGTCGCCGAGGCCGCCACGTCGGTGAAGCCGGCCTCCCGCGCCCAGGACAGCAGCCTGCGTCCGGCGTCGGGTTCGCCGCCGTTGGCCCGGGCGACGCGCCGGTACAGGCTCTGCCACTCCTCCAGGCCCGGCGTCGCCGGGTACCAGGTCATCGCCGCGTAGTCGGCGTCCCGTACCGCGACGATCCCGCCGGGCCGGCACACCCGGCGCATCTCGCGCAGGGCCTGCACCGGGTCGCCGACGTGCTGCAGCACCTGGTGCGCGTGGACCACGTCGAAGGAGTCGTCGGGGAACCGCAGCGCGTGGACGTCGGCCGTGGCGAAGTCGACCGCCCCGGACAGGTCGCGCTCGGCGGCGTACGCGGCCGCCTGCTCCAGTACGTCGGCCGCCGCGTCGACCGCGGTGACGTGGCCGCCGGGGGAGACCAGTTCCGCCAGGTCCGCCGTGATGGTGCCCGGGCCGCAGCCCACGTCCAGCACCCGCATGCCGGGGCGCAGTTCGCCGATCAGGTACGCGGCCGAGTTGGCGGCGGTGCGCCAGCGGTGCGAGCGCAGCACGGACTCGTGGTGGCCGTGGGTGTACAGCGCGGTCTCGTGGGTGCCGTGGGCGTCGTTCATGGCGGACTCCTCGTCGTCGAAGGTCGTCGAAGGCGTTGTGATCACCGTAGGCGATCCGCTCGCGATTCGAGATATGCGTTTTGACATGTGGACAACCCCCTTGCGGGGCATGGGGATTGGCCGGGTCGGTGGCAGGTCGGGTCAGGGGCGAGGATCGTTGGCCCCGAGGGGCGGACCTCGGGGCGAGGGACGGCGAAGGACGGCGAAGGACGGTGAGACCCATGCCGGAGACGCTGCTGGAATGGCACGCCGCCGCGTTGCGGCTCTTCGGTGAGCGCGTGCGGGCCGTCGGGGCCTCCCAGTGGGACGCGGCCACCCCCTGCACCGAGTGGACCGTGCGCGACCTGGTCAACCACGTCACCGGCGAGCAGCTGTGGATCCCGCCGCTGGTCACCGAGGGGCGCTCGGTGGCGGAGGTGGGCGACGAGCTCTCCGGCGACCTGCTGGGCGAGGACCCGCAGGCCGCCTGGGACCGGGCCGCCGCCGCCGGGCACGCCGCCTTCGCGGCGCCCGGCGCGCTGGAGCGGACGGTCACTCTCTCGTACGGGCCCACGCGCGGATCGGCGTACTGCTCGGAACTGACGGCGGACTGCGTCGTGCACGCCTGGGACCTCTCGCGGGCCATCGGCGCCGACGACCGGCTGCCCGCCGACCTCGTCGAGTTCTCCATCAAGGAGGTCATGCCGTACGCCGACGGCCTCGCCGCGAGCGGGATGTACGCGGAGCCGCTGGAGGTGCCGGCCGGCGCGGACGCGCAGACCCGGTTGCTGGCCCTCCTGGGGAGGAAGGGCTGAGGGCGAAGCCCGGCGGGGCCGTCACGATTGACGGGCATATCGGCGTAAATAATCGTATAAAGGGCAGGTCGATCGGTGTCGGTGACGGCGGCGGAAGGGCGGGCACGTGTCGGGGATGGCCGAGGGCATGACGGAAGGGCTCGCCGGGCTCTGGCGCCGCCCGGCACCGGAGGGGCGCGGGCCCGTCAGGTACGGTCCCCCCGCCCCCGAGCCGGGCCTGCCGGTCCTGCCGGAGCTGACCTCCGTGCTCGCCGCCGCCGCGGACCGCCCCGCCCCGGAACCCCCCGGCGGCGGCCAGGACCTGCGCGAGGCCGCCTGCCGCCACTGGGCCCGGCGCGGGCTCGCCACCGCCCCCGAGAACGTGGCCGCCGGGCCCGGCGCGCCCGCCCTGCTGCTGGCCCTGCTCGGCGCGTACGGCGGCGACGTGCTGCTTCCCCGTCCGTGTCCCGCCTGGTGGACCCCACAGGTCCGGCTGCTGGGACGGCGGGCCTACCACGTGCCGACCCCGGCGGAGTGCGGGGGCGTACCCGACCCGTACGCGCTGCTGGAGACCGTGCGGCGGGTCCGGGCCGAGGGCGGCGACCCGCGCGTACTGCTGCTGTCGGTGGCCGACGACCCGACCGGGACCGTGCCGCCGCCCGAGATGGTGCGCGAGGCCTGCGAGGCGGCCGAGGCCGCCGGGCTGTTCGTGGTCAGCGACGAGAGCTGGCGCGACACCGTGCACCGGCCGCACGACACGCTGGTGCTGAGCCCCGCCGAGATGCTCCCCGACCGGGCCGCCGTCCTCGTCGACCTCGCCGGAGCACTGCTGCCGGGCGGCTGGCCCGCCGCCGTGGTCCGCTTCCCCGGCACCCCGAGCGGGACCTGGCTCCGCGCCCGCACCCTCGACGTCCTCACCGCCACCGGCGCACTGGTCGCGGGACCCGTCGCGCCGGCCGCCGCGCACGCCCTCGACGAACCCGACGCCGTCGCCGGGCGCGCCTACGCGGCCGCCGCCCTGCACGGCACGGTGGCCGCCGCCGCGCACCGGGTGCTGTTGGCCGCGGGCGCCCTCGCCCGGCCCCCGCAGGCCGGCCGGCACCTGTACGCCGACCTCACCCCGCTGCGCGCGGGCCTCGCCCGGCACGGGGTCGGGGACGCGATGGAACTGGAGGACTGGCTCGGGGCCCGGCTGGGCACGGCCACACCCGGCGGACAGCGCTTCGCCGACGAACTGGGCGCCCCGCGCGTACGGCTGTCGACCGGGCCGCTGCTGGGCGCCACCCCGCAGGAACGGCTCGCCGCGCTGGGCGCCCGGGACCCGCTGACGCTGCCGCAGGTCCGGGGGGCGCTCGACCGGCTCGGGTCGGTGCTCGCCGGACTGGCCGACTGAAGTGCGGCCCGCACCGCCAGGCCGCCGCCGAACGGAGACTTCGCGATGAGGGACCAGCCGGACGCCCCCGTGACGACCGCCCCGCCGGCCGGCGCCCCCCGAGGCGCCGCCACCGCCCTGCCCGGGCATCCGGCCCGCCGCCCGCAGGCCCCCGCCGCGCCCGCCGGACCCCCGCCGGCCCCCGCTCCCGCCGCGCCCGAGCTGGCCCCCGCTCCCGCCGCGCCCGAGCTGGCCCCCGCTCCCGCCGTGCCCGAGCTGGCCCCCGCTCCCGCCGCGCCCCGCCCGCTCGGCGAGCACCGCCTCTGGCCGCGCTCGTTCGCGGACCGGCTGACCACCCCGCTGCCAGGGCTGCGCGCCTTCGCCCGGCTGGCCCGCGAGGGCGCGTTCCGGCCCGGGGCGGAGGGGCTGAGGGGGATCCCCGACCTGCCGTACGAGCGCGCCCCGCTGCCGGCGGTGCCCCCGGGCGCGGTGTCCGCCACCTGGGCCGGGCACGCCAGCTGGGTGCTCCGGACCGGTGGCCTGACGGTGCTGACCGACCCCGTGTGGTCCCGGCGGATCCTGGGGACCCCGGCGCGCGTGACCCCCGTCGGGGTGCCGTGGGAGGAACTGCCGCCCGTGGACGCCGTGGTGATCAGCCACAACCACTACGACCACCTCGACGCCCCCACCCTGCGGCGGCTGCCGCGCGACACCGCGCTCTTCGTCCCGGCCGGACTCGCCCGCTGGTGCCGCCGTCGGGGCTTCACCCGGGTGACGGAGCTCGACTGGTGGGAGTCGGCCGAACTGGGCGGCGTACGCTTCGAGTTCGTCCCGGCGCACCACTGGTCCAAGCGCTCCCTCCTGGACACCTGCCGCACCCTGTGGGGCGGCTGGGTGCTCACGGACACGGCCCACGGCCGGAAGGTGTACTTCGCCGGCGACACCGGCTACGGCCACTGGTTCACGGAGATCGGCCGCCGGCACCCGGGCATCGACCTCGCCCTCCTGCCGATCGGCGCCTACGCCCCGCGCTGGTGGCTGCGCGACGTGCACGCCGACCCGGAGGAGGCCGTACGGGCCTGCCTGGACCTCGGCGCCCGCAGGATGGCCCCGATGCACTGGGCCACCTTCGTGCTGTCGGCGGAGCCCGTCATGGAGCCCCTGCACCGCGCCCGCGCCGCCTGGGCCCGCGCCGGGCTGCCCCGTGAGGACCTCTGGGACCTCCCGATCGGCGCCTCCCGCAGCTTCTAGGCCGTGCGGTCCGCCTCCGCCTCCGCCCTGGCCTTCGGCTGCGCGACCACGTGCATGCGCTCGCCCTGCTTCCCGAAGAGGCTGAGGATCTCCACGGGCCGCCCGTCGGCGCTGCCGAACCAGTGCGGGGTGCGGGTGTCCCACTCGGCGGCCTCGCCGGGGCCGAGGACCAGATCGTGCTCGGCCAGCACCAGCCGCAGCCGCCCGGTCAGCACGTACAGCCACTCGTAGCCCTCGTGCGTGCGCAGGTCCGGGTCCGCGCCCCGGTCCGGGATGACCATCTTGTACGCCTGGAGCGGGCCCAGGCCCTGGGTCAGGGCCACGGACGTCCCGCCGTGCGGCATCGCGCGGGGCGTCATCCGCACCCGGGGATCGCCCACCGGAGGCGCCCCGACCAGATCGTCCAGGGCCACCCGGTAGGCACGGGCGAGCGGCAGCAGCAGCTCCAGGCTCGGCCGCCGCTGCCCGGACTCCAGCCGGGACAGGGTGCTCCTGGAGATCCCGGTCTCCTCGGACAGCGCGCCCAGGGTGAGGCCGTGCCGGTCCCGCAGCCGCCTGAGCCGCGGACCCACCCCGTCGAGGACGGCGCGGTGGGAGGAGGGTCCGTGCGTGTCCGGGCTGGCATCCATGCGGGCATTCCACCCCACCGTCCCGGGAACGGCAACAGGGTTGCCGTTCCCGTCGCAGCGGGCACCGGACGGGCACCGGAGGCTAAGATCACCTCCCCATGGACCCGAGTGCGGAAATCCGGATGATCACCGTCCCGCCGGGACGGGTGACCCTGTCCGACCGGCGGACGCGGCGTAGCTGGACGGTCGGGCTGGAGCCCTACCGGCTGGCCGCCTTCCCGGTCACCCAGGCCCTGTACGCCCGGATCACGGGCGAGCGGCCGGGCAGTGCCCGGGGGGACCGGCTGCCCGTCGAGGGCGTCTCCTGGTGGGACGCCGTCCGGTTCTGCAACGCCCTCTCGCGCCACGAAGGGCTCACCCCCGCCTACGGCATCGGCACCGAGGACGGCGGGGCCGTCGAGTGGGACGCCACCGCCGACGGCTACCGGCTGCCGACCGAAGCCGAGTGGGAGCACGCCTGCCGCGCCGGGACGGACGGCCCGCACTACGGCCCCCTCGACGAGATCGCCTGGTACCGGGGCAACTCCGGGGAGGCCCTCCACGAGGTGGGCGGCAGACTGCCCAACGCCTGGGGCCTGCACGACATGCTCGGCAACGTCTGGGACTGGTGCTGGGACGTCTACGACGCCGAGGTCTACGGCGAGTACCGGGTCCTGCGCGGCGGCGGCTGGTTCGACGAGCACTGGTCCTGCCGCGCCTCCGCCCGCCGCCGCAGCCACCCGACGTTCCGGGTCGACGACGTGGGCTTCCGCCTCGCCCGCTCCGCCGCGCGCTGACCCGGCCGGCTCAGGACGGCCCCTCCGGCAGGAAGCGGGCCGACTTCAGGGCCAGTTGCCCCGCGAAGTAGGCCGGCGCGTCGGGCCGCATCCGGGCCAGTGCCACCATCCCGGTGATGATGACGTCGCACACCTCGTCGTGCACGTCGTCCCAGCTGTGCGAATGCCCCTTGCGCGGATTGCTCCCCGTCGCGCCGATCACCGCCTGCGCGGCCTCGCCGAACTCCTCCCCGATCTTCAGCACTTGCAGCACATGGCTGTGCGGAGGATGCACCCCGCGTGCGGCGGCGGCCGCCTCGAAGCGGGCGGCGAGCGCGCGGACCGTGTCCCAGCAGGCGGAGTTCACGGCCGGACCCTGCCCGCCCGCAGCCGCCGCCACACCCCCGGAGCCACGCTGATCAGCAGCGCCACGCCCACCGCCAGCACCACGCCCTTCCACGGCTCCGAGAACAGCGAGCCGCCCAGGATCCCGATCAGCCCGTACGTCGTCGCCCACGCCACGCAGGCGGGCGCGTCGCCCCGGGCGAACCGGCGCAGCGGCAGCCCGCCCAGCAGGCAGGCCAGCATCACCGGGATCCGGCCCGCCGGGACCAGCCGCGACAGCACCAGCACCAGCACTCCGTGCTCGTCGAGCCCCCGCCGCGCCCGCTCCAGCCGCTCCGGCTCGGCCCGCCCCCGCAGGGACTCCAGCCACCGCGAGCCGCCCCGCGAACGCACGCCGCGCGACCCCAGCCAGTACAGGGCGACGTCCCCGGCGAACGCGGCCAGCGCGGCCACCGCGATCACCAGCAGCACCCCGAGGGGCAGCGACCGCTGGTGGAACGCCACCACCGCCGCCGAACTCACCAGCGCCCCCGTCGGGATCACCGGCACCAGCGCCCCCAGCGCCACCAGCACGAACAACGCCGGATAGCCCACCGCCTGCTGCGTGGTCTCCGGCGGCACCCGGCCCACCACCTCCGCCGCCACCCGCCACCGCGTCACGGCAGCAGCACCCGCTCCCCGTGCCCGGGGACCCGTACCGTCACCTTCGGCGCGAGCTGCCCCGCCCGCCGGGCGAACTCCCCGCCCGGCGCGTGGAACTCGTGCGGCCGCACCGCGTCCATCCCGATCGGCCAGTACGTCCCGTAGTGCACCGGCACCGCCGCCGCCGGAGCCAGCTCGGCCAGGGCCCGCGCCGCCCGCTCCGCGTCCAGGTGCCCCGGCCCCAGGTACGGCCCCCAGCCCCCGACCGGCAGCAGCGCCACGTCCACCGGTCCGACCTCCTCGGCCATGGTGTCGAACAGCCCGGTGTCCCCGGCGAAGTACGTGCGCGCCTCCCCCTGGACCACGTACCCCAGCGCCGGCGCCCGCTGCGGCCCGAACGGCAGACGGCGCCCGTCGTGCCGCGCGCTCACCGCCCGTACCCGTACGCCGTCCCGTACGCCGACCTCCTCGCCCGGGACCACCTCCGTCACCACCAGCCCCCGCGTCCCGGCGAGCCGGGCCAGTCCCGGCACCGCCCGGCGCGCCCCGCGCGGCACCACCAGCCGGGTACCGGGCGCCAGCAGCGCCAGCGACGGCAGGTGCAGATGGTCGGCGTGCAGGTGCGAGACCAGGACCACGTCCGCCTCCGCCGCCTCGGGCGGGGGCACCGCCCCGCGCCGCCGCCGCAGATGCGCGAGCCGCCGGGCGAACAGCGGATCGGTCAGCACCCGCACCCCCGAGTCCCGTACCGCACACGTGGCATGACCCCACCAGGTGATCTCCACAGCCACCCCGGCCCCCTTCCCTCCGGCCAGCCTAGGACGATCCCTGCCCGCCCGCGCGGAAGCAGAACCCGGCGCCCCCTCCTCCCCGGGCCCGGATCGGAGTAGGGTCGGGCGCCATGGATGCGCTGCGCGTGGCCGCGATCGCCAGCCTGGCCCCGCTGGAGGAACTCGACGCCGACCCCTTCGCCGTGGACACCCGCGGCCAGCACGCCATGTGCGCGCGATGGGCCGCCGAGCAGGGGTACGTGGTGACCCGGCAACTGCTCTTCTACGGGCTGCGTACCGACCACTGCGGGCTGTGGCGCGACGTGGACGCCGGACAGGTCGACCTGTTCGTCGCCCCCAACCGCCGGGTCCTGGCCCGGGCGCTGCGCTCCGTCGAGGAGTTCACCGCCGAGTGCGAGCGGCGCGGCGTACGGCTGGAGACCGCCGGGACCGAGGAGCCGGCCTACACCTCCGCCATGAAGGCCGAGGTGCACCGCCGGCTGTCCATGCCGACCGCCGGCTACGACGGCACCTGATAGGGAGGCCCGGTACGACGGAACCCGGTACGACGGCACCCGCCGGCCCCCGGCCCGCCGCGTCCCGTACTCCCGTGCGCCACCCGTGCCGACCGGCCGGCCCCGCCGCCCTGTGCGACGCTGGCAGAGGGGACCGCGGGCCGGGCGCGGGCCGGGGAGCGAGGCGGGTGCGGCGTGTGGCGGGAGCGGTTGCGCTGGCGGGCCGTGGGCGGGGCACTGGTCCGCGTGGTGCTCGTCTGGGCGGCGTCCACCCTGACCATGCTCGTGCTCGCCGGCATCCTGCCCGACTTCCGCCTGCAGTCCGCCGACGGTGCCAGCCTCACCCGCATCGGGCTGACGGCGGCCTGGGGCGCCGGGGCCTTCGGCCTGCTGAGCGCGCTGGTGTGGCCGGTCCTGGTACGGGCCCTGCTGCTGGTGCCGGCCCTCGTCCTCGGGCTCCTCGTCTTCTTCCTCAACGGCTCGCTGCTGCTGATGGCCCTCAGCCTGATCCCCGCCGGGCGGGGCGCGGCGGTCGCGCCCGAGACGGCGGTGGTCGTGGCCGCCGCGATGTCCGCCGTGGCCTCGGCCACCTCCACCGCCCTCGCGGTCCGCGACGACGAGGCGTACCGGCGCCGCCTGTACCGGCTGGCCGACCGGCGCCGCCGCCGGTTCGGGGCGCCCCCCGGCGGCAGCCCCGGGCTGGTCTTCCTCCAGCTCGACGGAGTCGGGTACGAGGCGCTGCGCCGGGCGGCGGCCGAGGGGCTGATGCCCACCGTGGCGGGCTGGCTGGAGCACAGCCACCGCGTCATGCCCTGGCACACGGACTGGTCCAGCCAGACCGGCGCCAGCCAGCTCGGCATCCTGCACGGCTCCAACTTCGACGTCCCGGCGTTCCGCTGGTACGAGAAGGACACCGGCGAGGTGATGGTCTGCAACCGGCCCACCAGCGCCGCCGAACTCCAGCGCCGGGCCGTCGGGCGGACCCGTGACGGCGGGCTGCTCACCCTGGACGGTGCCAGCCGGGGCAACCTGTTCAGCGGGGGCGCGGACCAGCTGGCGCTGGTGCTGTCCGTCGCGGCCCGGCGGGGCCGCGCCAACCGCTCCCGCGCCGGCTACTTCGCGTACTTCTCCGACCCGGCCAACGCCGTGCGCACCGCGCTGTCCTTCGTCGCCGAGGTGGGCCGCGAGATCGGCCAGTCGCTGCGCTCACGGCTGCGCGGGGACCGTCCCCGGGTGGCGCGCGGCGGGCTCTATCCGCTGATCCGGGCCTTCGCGACGGTGGTCGAGCGGGACGTGGTGGTCGCCGCGGTGATCGGGGACGTGCTCGCGGGCCGCGCCGCCGTCTACGCGGACCTGGTCGCCTACGACGAGGTCGCGCACCACTCGGGCCCGCACGGCCGGGACACCGACCGGGTGCTCGCCCGGCTCGACCGGAGCGTCGCGCTGATCGCCCGGGTCGCCGAGCACGCCCCCCGGGAGTACCGCGTCGTGCTGCTGTCGGACCACGGCCAGAGCCCCGGGGAGACCTTCCTCGGCCGGTACGGGCTCAGCCTGAAGGACCTGGTCCGGGCGGGCTGCGGGCTGCCCGTCTCGCGCCGGGCCGGCCGCACCCGCAGCGGTGCCGAGGCCCGCGCGGCGGTGCTGGCGGCCCTGCACCGGCCGGTGGAGGAGGAGGCGGAGGAGGCCCGTCCGGGGCCGGGGCCCGGTCCGGTGGTGCTGGCCTCGGGCAACCTCGGGCTGATCTCCTTCCCGGACCTGCCGGGACGGGCCTCGCGGGCGCGGATCGAGCGGGCGCACCCCGCACTGCTGCCCACCCTGGCCAACCACCCGGGCGTGGGCTTCCTGCTGGTGGACGGGGAGGTGCTGGGCCCGGACGGGGCGGTGGCGAGGCTGGACGTACCCGGGGAGGCGGAGGCGCTGCTGGCCCCCTTCGGGCCGGGGGCGGCGGGGGCCGTGCGCCGGACGGACTCCTTCCCGCACGTGGCCGACATCATGGTCAACTCGGCGTACGACCCGGAGACCGGTGCCGTGCACGCCTTCGAGGAGCAGATCGGCTCGCACGGCGGGCTGGGCGGGGAGCAGGCCCACCCCTTCCTGATGTGGCCGACCGCGCTGTCGGAGCCGGACCCGGAACCGGTGGGCGCCGAAGCCGTGCACGCGGTGCTGCGCCGCTGGCTGCGCGAGGCGGACGGCCCCCAGGTCCCGCTGGCCCCGGCGGCCCCGCGGGAGGATTACCGGCCGGAGGCCCCTACAGACGGAATCCTTCCTTCCGGGCAGGTCCCCGCGCCGGACGAAACCCGGTGATTTGGCGCCCACTTCGCGGTGGTCAACCATGTGTTGACCTGCCCAGCATGTGAGACAACCAGAGGCGCACCACCGATGACCAGCACCGCAGCCCCGCCCGCCGAAGTCGCAGCACCCCCGCGGGCCCCCCGCCAGGAAGACCGGCACGCCCGCCGCTTCGGCCTCCCGGTCGCCGTCTGCCTGGTCATGGGCAACGTCATCGGCGGCGGGATCTTCCTGCTCCCCGCCTCGGTCGCGCCCTTCGGCACCATCAGCCTCCTCGCCTTCGCCGTCCTGACCCTCGGCGCGATCGCCCTCGCCCTCGTCTTCGGCCGCCTCGCCCGACGCCACCCGCAGACCGGCGGCCCGTACGTGTACGTGCGCGCCGCCTTCGGCGACTTCGCCGGCTTCCTCGCCGCGTACAGCTACTGGATGACCGCCTGGGTCTCGAACGCCGCGCTCGCCGTGGCCTCCGTCGGCTACCTCGCGGTGCTGTTCCCGGCCGTCGGGGAGCACCGGTGGACCATGTGCCTGGCCGCCCTGGCCGTGCAGTGGCTGCCCGCCCTCTCCAACCTGGCCGGCACCCGGTACGTGGGCGCCGTCCAGGTGGTCGCGACCGTCCTGAAGCTGGTCCCGCTGCTGCTCGTGGCCGTGGGCGGGCTGTTCTTCTTCGACCCGGCGAACCTCGGCCCCTTCCAGGCCACCGACCAGAGCCCCGTGGGGGCGGTCTCCGCCTCCGCCGCGATCCTGCTCTTCAGCTACATCGGCGTCGAGTCCGCCGCCGTCAGCGCGGGCGAGGTCCGCGACCCGGCGCGCAACGTCGGCCGGGCCACCGTCCTCGGCACCGTCGGCGCCGCCACCGTGTACCTGCTCGGCACCCTGTCGGTCTTCGGCCTGGTCGCCCACGAGAAGCTGGTCTCCTCCCAGGCCCCCTTCACGGACGCCGTGAACGCCGTCTTCGGCGGAACCTGGGGCGGCACCCTCGTCGCCGGAGCGGCCGTGGTCTCGATGCTCGGTGCCCTCAACGGCTGGACCCTGCTCAGCGCGCAGACCCCGTACGCGGCCGCCAAGGACGGGCTCTTCCCGAAGGCCTTCGAGAAGAAGCAGCGCGGTGTCCCCGTCGTCGGCGTCGTCGTCACCGTCGTCCTGGCCTCCGCCCTCACGGTCTACAACTACACGGCGGGCTCCGCGCGCGTCTTCGAGGTCCTCGTCCTGGTCACGACCTTCACCGCGACCGTCCCCTACCTGCTCTCCACCGCCGCCCAGCTCTACTTCCTGGCCTCGGGCCAGGCCGGGCGGGTGCGGCGCGGGCAGCTGGTCCGCGACGCCGTCCTCGCCGGCACGGCCTTCGCCTTCTCGATGTGGCTGGTCGCCGGGTCCGGCTACGCGGCCGTCTACCAGGGCGTGCTGTTCCTCTTCGCGGGCGTCCTCGTCTACGCGCTGATGGCCGCCCGCAAGCGCCGCGCGGCCGGTACGGCCGCGGAGTAATTTGGAAGGAAAGACCGGCCAGGGGGGCTCCGAGGTGTCGCCATGTCCGCGATCAGCAACACCATCGACATCGACCGCAGGCCCGAGGACGTCTTCGCCTACGTGACGGACCCCACGCACCTGCCCGAGTGGCAGGACAGCGCCGTGGCCGCCGTCCCCATGGGCGACCTGCCCGTGCACGTCGGATCCAGGGTCGCCATCACCCGCCAGTTCGGCAAGCGGAGGATCCCCACCACGGTGGAGTTCACCGAGCTCGACCCGCCGCGGAGCTGGCACATCCACGGCGTCGACGGGCCGGTCCGGCCCGACGTGCGCGGCAGGATCGAGCCCCTCGACAACGGGACGCGCTCACGCGTGACGCTGTCCGTCGACTTCGAGGGCCACGGCCTGGGCCGGGGCCTGGTCCCCCTGGTGGTGAAGCCCAGGGTCCGCAAGGAGATGCCGCGCAGCGAGGAGAAGCTCAAGCACCTCCTGGAGCACTGACCGCCGAGGAGACGCGGAACACGCGGAACACGCGGAACACGCGGAAAACACGGAGGCCCGCGCCGTCACGGCGCGGGCCTCCGGTGTGTCCGTTACCGGGAGCGGATCAGTCCAGGTAGTCGCGCAGGACCTGCGAACGCGACGGGTGGCGCAGCTTCGACATGGTCTTGGACTCGATCTGGCGGATGCGCTCACGGGTCACCCCGTACACGCGGCCGATCTCGTCCAGCGTCTTCGGCTGCCCGTCGTTGAGGCCGTAGCGCATGGAGACCACGCCCGCCTCACGCTCGGAGAGCGTGCCCAGGATCGACTGGAGCTGCTCCTGGAGGAAGGTGAAGGACACGGCGTCGGCCGGCACGACCGCCTCGGAGTCCTCGATGAGGTCACCGAACTCGCTGTCGCCCTCCTCACCCAGCGGGGTGTGCAGGGAGATCGGCTCGCGGCCGTACTTCTGGACCTCGATGACCTTCTCGGGGGTCATGTCGAGTTCCTTGCCCAGCTCCTCCGGGGTGGGCTCGCGGCCCAGGTCCTGGAGCATCTGGCGCTGCACACGGGCGAGCTTGTTGATGATCTCGACCATGTGGACGGGGATGCGGATGGTGCGGGACTGGTCGGCCATGGCACGCGTGATCGCCTGGCGGATCCACCAGGTCGCGTACGTGGAGAACTTGAAGCCCTTGGTGTAGTCGAACTTCTCCACCGCGCGGATCAGACCGACGTTGCCCTCCTGGATCAGGTCCAGGAAGAGCATGCCGCGGCCGGTGTAGCGCTTGGCCAGCGAGACCACGAGGCGGAGGTTGGCCTCCAGCAGGTGGTTCTTGGCGCGGCGGCCGTCCTCGACGAGGATCTCCAGCTCGCGCTTGAACGCGGGCTTGTGGTCCTCCTCCTCTTCGAGCTTGTACTCGGAGAACAGGCCCGCCTCGATGCGCTTGGCGAGCTCGACCTCCTGCTCGGCGTTGAGGAGCGGCACCTTGCCGATCAGCTTCAGGTAGTCCTTGACGGGGTCGGCGGTGGCACCGGCCACCATGACCGTCTGCGCCGGGGCGTCGTCCTCGTCCTCGTCGGACAGGACGAAGCCCTGGCCGGCGGCCTTGGGCGCCTCCTCCTCGGCCTCGTCGGCGAGGTCCTCGACGGCCCAGTCCTCGCCCTCGGCGGCCGGGGTCTCGGCGTCGTCGGCGTCCTTGGCACCGGCCTTCTTGGAGGCGGCGGTCTTCTTGGTGGCCGTGGTCTTCTTGGCGGCGGCCTTCTTGACCACGCGCTTCTTCGGCTCGGCGGCGGCCTCGGCCGACACCTCCTCCGACGCGGCGGCCGACGGAGCGGATATCGCCGCGGCGGCGGCCGGGGCGGCAGCGGTGGCGGAGGCCTTGCGCGCGCCGATGGGGCGCGGCGGGGCCACGGCCTTCTTCGTCACGGTGCGGGCCGGGGCGGCAGCTGCCTTGCGGGGCTTCTTGGCAGCAGCCTTCGTGGCGGGGGCGGCGCTGACGTGGAGGGCGACACCCTCCTCGTCCAGGACCTGGTTCAGGCTGCGCAGGACCCGCTTCCACTGGTCCACCGGGATGCGGCCGGCCTCGAAGGCCTGGCGGACATCGTCACCGTTGATGTGACCCTGCTCGCGGCCGCGCTCGACGAGCGCGACCAGGGCCTCGGATTCGGCGATCTCCGGAGGGAACGTACGGGACGGGCTGAGCGACACAAGGAGCCTCTCGTTGCGAACAGATAAGGAGTGGGCGGGACATCATCGCGCGGACTCGGGAAACAGACCGAAGCGGGTCTGTATTCCGGGGCCGCGCGAGGACACCTGTCGGTTCATCGCCTGCCCGAGTCGATTCGTTACGCGCTGAATTGAGTGACCTGCGCCACGCTGTGGCCGCGCAACCGATCCGGCGTGGATCCGTCCGCACCTCGGATCACTCCTTCTTGCGGGCCTCGATGAGGAAACGGGCGGTGTGCGCGACGAACGGACCCTCGCGCTCGATCCGTTCGTGGAGCTCGCGCAGCCGGTCCCGGTACTGCCCGACCGTGAAGCCGGGAACCATCCAGATCACCTTCCTCAGGAAGTAGATCACGGCACCGATGTCGTGGAACTCCGTACGCAGCCGCTCGGAGCGCAGGTCGGTGATCTCCAGGCCGGCCCGGGCGGCGTCGGTGACCGCGTCGTCGGGGTGGCGGGCCCGGCGGACCTCCTCCGGCTGCGGGCCGAGGAAGTACTCGACGAGCTCGAAGACGCTCGCCGGACCCACCTGCTGCGACAGGTAGGTGCCGCCCGGTGCCAGCACCCGGGCGATCTCGTCCCACCAGATGGTCACGGGGTGCCGGCTGGCGACCAGCTCGAAGGCCCCGTCCCCGAAGGGCAGCGGCGGCTCGTCGGCGTCCGCCACCACCACCGCGCCCAGCGGGTGCAGCAGCCGGGTCGCCCTGTCGATGTTCGGCGGCCAGGACTCCGTGGCGGCCATCAGCGGGGGCAGCGGGCCCGCTCCGGCGAGCACCTCGCCCCCGCCGGTCTGGATGTCCAGGGCCGAGCGGACGGTGGCCAGGCGCTCGCCCAGCAGCCGCTGGTAGCCCCAGGAGGGCCGCTGCTCGGTCGCGCGGCCGTCGAGCCAGGAGAAGTCCCAGCCGTCGACGGAGACGGATTCGGCCTCGGCGACGAGATGGTCGAAAGTGCGCGTCATGTCTCGATCGTCCCAGCTCCGGCCCCCGTCATCCACCGGATATGTCGACTACAGTGGGCCCCGGGCCGTGACTGGCGTTCGGGTGGATCACCACCGGGGAGCGGCCCGGCGTCGTCCCGCAGGGGCCGTACGCCGTCTGCCGCGCGCCTGGGCGAACCGCGATCCGCAGCGACGTTCAGGAGACCCCGTGACGACTGCCCCCACCGCCACCGCCCAGCTCATGGACGGCACCGCCCTCGCCCGCCGCGTGTCGGAGCGGACCGCCGCCCTCGCGGCGAAGATCACCGAGCGCACCGGCACCGCCCCCTGCCTGGCCACCGTCCTCGTCGGCGAGGACCCCGCTTCCGTGACCTACGTCAAGATGAAGCAGAACCGCTGTGCCAAGGCCGGGATCACCTCCCGCCACGTGGAGCTGCCGGCCGGGACCACCACCGAGGAGCTCGTCGCCGCGATCACCGCCCTCTCCGAGGACCCGGAGATCAGCGGCATCCTGCTCCAGCACCCCGTCCCGCACCACATCGACGAGCGCGCCGCCTTCGAGGCCATCGCCCCCGGCAAGGACGTCGACGGCGTGACCATGCACTCCTTCGCCGCCATGGGCTTCGGCCTGCCCGGCTTCGTCTCCTGCACCCCCGGCGGCATCATGCGCCTGCTGGAGGAGTACGACGTGGACCTCACCGGCAAGCACGCCGTCGTCGTCGGCCGCAGCGCGATCCTGGGCAAGCCCGCCGGGATGCTGCTGCTGGAGAAGAACGCCACCGTCACCTACTGCCACTCCCGCACCCAGGACCTGCCCTCGATCGTGCGCCAGGCGGACGTCCTGGTCGCCGCCGTCGGCAAGGCCGAGTTCATCCGGGGCGAGGACATCAAGCCCGGCGCGGTCGTCCTGGACGCCGGCTACAACGAGGGCAACGTCGGCGACGTCCACTTCGAGTCGGCCGCCGCCCGCGCCTCCCTCATCACCCCGGTGCCCGGCGGCGTCGGCCCGATGACCATTGCGGTCCTCCTGGAGCAGACCGTCCAGGCCGCAGCGGCCCAGGCCGGGCTGGACCTCGCGGAGCTCTGAGGCGATCATCTTGTGGCGCGGCCCCGCGTGACGGCCGCGCCACAAGCTTGGGGGACTCGGATGGACCTGTTCGCACCGCTCGACCTGCCGGGGGGCACCACACTTCCCAACCGTCTTGCCAAGGCCGCCATGGAGGAGAGCTTCGCCGCCCAGCCCGGCCAGCTCCCCGACGAGCGCATGGAGCGGCTGTACGCCCGCTGGGCGCGCGGCGGCGCAGGACTGGTCATCACCGGCAACGTGATGGTCGACCGGCGCGCCCTGACCTCCCCGGGCACCGTCGTCCTCGACGAGCACTCCCCGCTGGAGCCCTTCCGCCGCTGGGCCGCCGCCGCGACCTCGGGCGACGCCAAGGTCTGGATGCAGATCAACCACCCCGGCCGCCAAGTCGGCTCCGACATGCCCGGCACCGCCTGGGCACCCTCCGCCGTCCCCATCAGCCTCGGCCGGCACACCAAGCGTTTCGCCCACCCCACCGCCATGACCGAGGCCGACATAGAGGCGACGATCGCCCGCTTCGCCCTCACCGCCCGGCGGGCCGAGGAAGCGGGCTTCCACGGCGTGCAGGTCCACGCCGCGCACGGCTACCTGCTCAGCCAGTTCCTCTCCCCGCTCGTCAACCGGCGCACCGACCGCTGGGGCGGCAGCCTGGACAACCGCGTACGGATGCTCACGGACACCGTCGCAGCCGTCCGGGCCCAGGTCTCGGCCGGCTTCGCGGTCGGGGTGAAGCTGAACGCCGCCGACTTCCAGCGCGGGGGCTTCGACAGCGAGGAGGCCGCCCAGGTCATCGCGGCCCTCGACGGCCTCGGCGTGGACCTGGTCGAGCTGTCCGGCGGCACCGTCGAGAGCCCCGCCAGCATGGGCCACACCACCGACCAGCGGACTCTGGAACGGGAGGCCTACTTCCTCTCCCTCGCGGAGCGCCTGCTGGAGACCGCGGCCGTGCCGCTGATGCTCACCGGCGGCATCACCCGCCGGGCCACCGCCGAGAAGGCCCTGGCCCGGGGCGTGGCCGTCGTCGGCATGGCCTCCGCCCTGGCCCTGCACCCCGACCTGCCCGAGCGCTGGCGCGCGGGCGAGGACGTACGGGTGGCCGTGCCCCGGCTCGGCTGGCGGGACCGGAGCCTGGCGGCCGCGGGCACGCTGGCCCTCGTACGCTTCCAGCTGGCCCGGCTGGCCCAGGGGCTGGAACCCCGCGCACGCGTCTCACCGCGCTGGATCTTCACCGCGGACAGCCTCCGGCACCGCCGCAGGGTCCGCGCGTACGGGGCCTGGCTCGCCCGGGAGCCGGCCTCCGGCGCCCCCGGGGCCACCTCCTAGCCAGCCCGGCCGACCGGCCGGTCGGCCTCCTGGCCGGCCTTGTGGGCGACCGGCAGCCCCCGGCGGGCCGCGTCCACGATCGGCGAACCGCGGAACTCCCGGGCGAGCGCGGCCAGGGGCTGCCCGTCGAGGCGGTACGGGGCGGGTTCCGCGGAGCCCGCGCCCGGGGCGCCGGACCGTTCGGCGGCGGCCCGGGCCCGGCAGGCGGCGGCGAGCATGGCCGCGTCGGCCACCACGGCCGCGCCCGGCTCGGTCAGGCCCTGGCGGCGGGCGGCCCCGTACGCGGCCGTCCGTACGGCGGGGTCGAACCAGCTCGCGAGGGCCAGCAGCCCGTCGTCGATCACCGACTCGCGGTGGATCAGCCGGATCCCGACCGGCGACCACCAGGTCAGCGGTACCGTCGCCACGCTGGAGTGGGCGAATCCGCGCAGGGCCTTCCACAGCGGGCGCAGCCGCCGGTACTGGCTGAAGTCCCGCCAGGCCGCCGAGCCGCCGACCATCGGGACGATGAACCCGGTGCCCACCAGCAGCGCCGCCGCCGAGGCGAGCGGCGGGGCCACGTACGTGGACAGGCCGTCCCAGTCGCGGCCCGCCCAGCGGGCTCCGACGGCCGCCCACTTCGCGACGAGGTACCCGAGGTCCAGCAGCCCGCCGAGGGTCAGCAGGGCCAGCCCGGTGCGCAGCGGCCGCAGCGCGGGGTCGACGCGCAGCATCCACTTCAGGCTGAGCAGGCTCAGCGCGGCGCTGCCGACGGTGTGCGCCAGCAGGTAGCAGACGATCATCTCGCGCAGCCACGGCGTGTTCGCGTAGTACGTGTCCAGGTCCCGCAGCCGCTCCACGCGGGCGTCCCCGATCACGAAGAAGGCCACGATCAGCACGGTGACCGCGCTGAACACCGCCACCGTCGCCCAGGTCGCCCGCCGCAGCGCCGCCGCCGGACCCCCCGCCCAGTGCAGGATCAGGACGATGGAGGCCCCGGAGAAGGCCGTCAGCACGCCGTAGACCAGCGGGGCGGCGAAGTTGGCCACCCCGGTGAGCCGGTTGACCGCCGCGAGGGACGGCGGGGGAGCCAGGAAGGTGAGCAGGCAGCCGACCACCAGCAGCGCGCACACGGCCCGCATCAGCGGCTGGTCCCAGCCCCGGCGCAGGGCCGGGGCCTTGATCAGCAGGGCCAGTACCAGCACCGATCCCGCCAGGTAGAGCGGCAGGCCGTCCTTCACCGCGCACGGCCGGGGGCGTCGGTACGGAGGACCAGGGCGGAGGTGGGGGGCATCGTGCGGTGCTTTCTTTCGGACCGCGCGGCGGCGGTGCGGTGCGGTGCGGCGGGGTGCGGTCAGAGGTTCCAGCCGAGCGAGGACTTGATGCGTTCGATCCCGTCCGGGAAGGGCTCCTGCCGGGGCGGGGGCAGGAACGCCTTCAGGACCTTGCCGAGGTGCAGGCCGAAGGTCTCGGCCCGGATCTCGGCCGGATCCTCCCGGTCGGCGCGGGCGGCCGCCTGACGGACCACGGAGTCCAGCGCGGAGTCCGGGCGCAGCAGCTCCGCGAGGCTGCCGTGCGGGCCCGTCAGCCGGGCGGCCACCGCCATGCCGGGGCCGTGGCCGTCGCAGGCGCCCTCCTCGATGTGCCACAGCTCGTGGCAGGCGATCACCAGTTGGTGCTCGGGCCGGGTACGGGCCTCCACGACGACCAGGTCGCGCTCCTCCAGCTGCAGCCACAGCCCGCTGGCGGTCTCCGGCGGGAACGGGGCGAAGCGGAACTCCACCGGCCGGCCGCCGCGACGGCGCCCGAAGGCCGCGCAGAGACCCCCGATGATCGCCTCGGCCCCGACCGGGGCCGTGAGCCGCGCCTCCGCCATCAGCTCGGCGCCGAGCTTCCGCATCGTCCGTGTGGTCCTCATGGCGCTTCCCCCTCGGCGGTAAGGTCCGGGCGCGCGGCCCGCGGCTTGGGCCCGGGCCCGCCGGCCGGCCCCGCCGGCCCCACGGCGCGGCGGCCCCGGCCTGGGTGGGACCGGGTCGGGCGGCGGCTCGCACCGGAGGTTTCTCCGTGTGTCGACAAGGCGTTCGGGTCGGTGGCTCGGTGCGGTGAAGCCTAGCCGCCGCCCCCGCCCCCAACCACCGCATCCCCCACACTGCCCGCCGCGCACACCGTGCGGCGACCGCCATGACCCCGGAGGTAATCGACCCCGGCCGGGGGCCGGCGGCACAGTGGGGTCATCGGGTTCCGGAGCCGCGCACTCGGCTCCGGGACCCGTCCCCACCAGCCCGTACGACCCCCATGGAGGCTGATCCGCCATGTCCGCGACCCTGCTCGGCAGCATCGCCCGAACCACCGTCCCGCAGACCGCGCTGCGCCGCTTCCTCGCCCTCGACGCGGTGGTCACCACCGGCAACGGCCTTGCCTACGCGGCCTTCTCCGCCCCGCTCGGCCGGCTCCTCGGCGTCGGCCAGACCGCCCTCCTCGAACTCGGCCTCTTCCTGACCGCCTTCGGCGCCGGGGTCGGCTGGCTGGCCTCGCGCCGCCGTCCGCCGGTCCTCCCGGTGAAGTTCGTCATCGAGGCCAACTACGCGTGGGCCGCCCTCAGCCTGGTCTCCCTCGCCGTCTGGTTCCGGCCGACCGCGGCCGGCGCGGTGTGGATCCCGGCGCAGGCCCTCACCGTGGCCTCCTTCGCGCTCCTCCAGCAGCTGGCGCTGCGCTCGGCGGGCGAGGGCTCAGGGGCCCAGTGAGCGCAGGTACTTCACCGTCGCCGGGTCGGCCGGGAGGAAGGTCTCGATGGCCAGCTCGGCGACGGTCACGTCCATCGGCGTGTTGAAGGTCGCGATCGACGACACGAAGGACAGCAGCTGCCCGTCGTGCTCGATCACCATCGGGAGCGCGATGTACGGGACCGGCTCGTCCGGTCCGGCGTCGCCCGGGCGCTCCGGGACCGGGTAGGCCGACACCTCCTCGTACAGCGCGCGCAGCGGCGCGGAGCGGGCCAGCGCGATCTGCCGCTCCATCTGGGCCAGCAGGTGCCCGCGCCACTCCCTGAGGTTGCGGATCCGCGGGGCGAGGCCCTCCGGGTGCAGGGTGATCCGCATCGCGTTCAGCGGCGGCGTCAGCAGGTGCTCCGGCAGCCCCTCCAGCAGCATCCCGATGCCCCGGTTGGCGGCCACCACGTCGTAGACGGCGTCGACGACCAGCGCCGGGTAGGGCTCGTAGCCGGTCAGCAGCCGCTGCATGCCCTCGCGGAGGGTCTCCATGGCCGGGTCGTCCAGCGCGGTGTGCGCGTAGTGCGGGGCGTAACCCGCCGCGAGCAGCAGCGCGTTGCGCTCCCGCACCGGCACGTCGAGCCGGTCGGCGAGCCGCAGCACCATCTCCTCGCTCGGCCGGGACCGGCCGGTCTCGATGAAGCTGATGTGGCGGGACGAGGAGTCGGCGCGGCCCGCCAGTTCCAGCTGGCTGATCCCGCGCCGCTCCCGCCAGGTCCGGAGCAGGGCGCCGACCGTGGGCACCGCGGAGGTCGTGGTGGTCATGGCCACGACGGTAGTCGAGCGGAGCGCCCCTGATCAGCCCACGTCGAAGACGTTCCGCAGGCCGAGACGGTAGCGCCACAGGTCGTGCCGCTTCGCGGACTCCAGCTCCGGCGGCCGGTGGCGCGGGACGACCGCGCACCGGGCCGCCCCCGAACCGTCCCGGTCCAGCAGGGCGTTGACGGCCGCGCGGGCCGAGGCGTTCGCGCCCTCCATCGTCGCGAGGTCGATGTCGACGGCCACGTAGTCCCCGCTGAGGAAGAAGTTGGGGACACGGGTGCCCGCGCTCGGCCGGTCGTGGAAGGTCCCGGTCGGGTGGATCAGCAGCTCGTCCTGGTTGGTGGGCTCCGGGGTGCCCAGGCCGTCCACGCCCGGGTCCAGGAACCACGAGTGCAGGGTGCGGTCGGCCAGCAGGGTCCTGCCGGTGTCGTTGAGGGAGGCCTTCAGCTGCGCCCACACCTCCCGCGCCACCTCCTCCCGCGTGCACTGCTTGGCCGTCTTCCCGTACAGGATCCCGGGTTTGTCCCACTCGGAGACGTCCACCGACAGGCAGTCCACGACCGTACCGTCGCCGTAGTCGGCCGGGAAGTCGCGGGCCGGCCAGTGCTCGGCCTGCTGGATCGCCGTCAGCGACCAGGGCGAGTCGATGCAGTTGAGGTGCCCGTGCACCAGCGGGGCGCGCTCGGTCAGATAGAACTGGATGCCGGTCATCCAGTCGGTCCGCAGCCGGTCGCAGCGCCCCAGCATGGGGTCCGCGGCCCGCAGCGCCGCGCTCCAGGTGCGGCGGGCGTGCTCCACGGGCAGGGCGCTGACGTAGTGGTCGGCGGTGACGGTCCGCCGGGCCCCGGCCGGGTCCAGGACCGCGACCCCGCTCACGCGGCCGTCCCCGTACCGCACCTCCTGGACGGTCCAGCCGATCCTGAACTCCACGCCGAGGGAGCGCAGGTGGCGCTCCCACGGGTCGATCCACGCCTCGTTGGTCGGCAGGTTCAGGATCCGGTCCGGCGGGCCGTCCGCGCCGAGGCCGAGCGCGTTGCAGACGAAGGCCTCCCCGAGGGTGCCGACCGTACGGGTCGAGGCCTCCTCGGCCTTGGTGGCGACGATGTTGCGGGTGATGCCCACGGCCAGGATGCGCCGGTACTCGTCCGACATCCGCGCGGCCCGGGTGAACTCCCACCAGGGGGTGCGCTCCCACACCTCGTCGCGCCGCTCGTCGCAGCTGGTGAGGAAGACCAGCACCCGGTTGACGAAGTACGCGGTCTCGTGCGCGGGCAGCCGGACCAGGGACTCCAGCATCCCGGTCAGGGCCCGCCGCAGCTCCTCGGGAGTCAGCCCGGCGGGGGAGTGGCCGGGCCAGGGGATGGGCGCGCGCAGGTCCTCGCGGCCGCCGGCCCGGGCGAACATCATCTCGGGCGGGGCCACCAGGTTGTCCCACACGCCGTTCGCGTTGCCGGGGAAGGGGATGCGCCGCATGGTGTCCGGAAGGTTGTGGTAGATCCCCGGGATGAAGCGGAACCCGTGCTCGGCCGGCAGCGGTCTGCGGCCGCCCCGGGCGCTGCCGGGCACGTCCATGCTGCGGGCCTTGCCGCCCAGCGCCCGGCGTTCGTACACGGTGACGGCGTAGCCGCGTTCCGCGAGCTCGTGCGCCGCCGTCAGCCCCGCGACCCCGCCGCCCAGGACGGCGACGGAGCGCCCCGCCGGGGCCGGCGGGCCGGCGGCGGCCGCGGCCGGGGCCGCGAGGGCGCCCAGGGCCGGGAGGGTGCCCGCGGCGGCCGCCGCGCCCGCGATGAACGCGCGCCTGGAGCTTCCCGTGCCGCCCGCGGCTCCCGTGCCGCCCGTGTCACCCGTACCGGCCATGCCCCGCCTCCTTGTTACCGGTGGTAATGCTCGGTCCGGCGCTGGAGCATAGGGCGGGCGGCGGGGGCCCGGAAGCGTCGTGAAGCACCCGGGCGCACTATGGCGGGAAAGGTTCACCACGGCGCACACCGTGGAAAACTGACAGCACATCACGGGATGACGGGCACGAACACGGGGAAGGAGTCAGCGGATGCCGAGCGACCCGCTTTCGCAGAAGGAGATCGAGGACCGGCTCCGGGAGCTCCCCGGCTGGGCCTTCGCCGACGACCGGATCGAGCGCACGTACCGGGTCGGTACGCACCGGGCCGCGAGCGCCCTGGTCGCCCACATCTGCGCGGTCCAGGACGAGCTCAACCACCACTCCGAGCTCACCCTCGGCTACAACACCGTCCGCGTCTCGGTGAACAGCCACGACGCCGGCGACGTCGTCACCGAGCAGGACTTCGACCTCGCCGAACGCGTCGAGGCCCTGGCCCCCGCCCACGGCGCGGGCTGACCCGCCCGCGCGGGCGTCAGACGGGTTCCAGCCGCCACCACTGGGAGGGCGAGTCGGTGTCCTCGCCCTGCCGGACCCGGCCGTCGCCGTCGGCCTGCAGCGGCAGCCCGCTGATGCACGCCACCAGCGACACCACCCCCGGATCGTCCAGGTGCACCTCCACCAGCCACTCCTGGGCGCCGAAGGCGTTGGCCCGCCACACCTGCACCCGGGCCCCGCTCTCGACCGAGGCGTTCGCCACGTCCAGGCGCCGGCCGTTGTCCTCGCTCACCACGTGGAAGACCCCGCCGCCGCTGTGCACGGCGGAGATCCGCCACCGCCGGGCGGCCGCCGGAGCGGGCGGCCCGTCAGGTCCGACCCGTACCCGGGAGGCACCCTCCAGCTGGAGCACGAGCCCGCTGGCCACGTTGCGGATCCGGTAGGTCCCGTCTTCGAGGCTCATCCGCGGCTCAGTTGTCGAAGACGGCCGGATCCGGCCCGATCCGGTGGCCGCCCGCGCCCAGCGCGTCCAGCGCAGCCAGGTCCTCGGCGTCCAGCTCGAAGCCGAACACGTCCAGGTTCTCGCGGATCCGGGACGGGGTCACCGACTTCGGGATCACGATGTTGCCCAGCTGGAGGTGCCAGCGCAGCACCACCTGCGCGGCACTGCGGCCGTGCTTGGCGGCGACCGAGACCACCGCCGGGAGCCCGAGCAGCTCCTTGCCCTGGCCCAGCGGCGACCAGGCCTCGGTGGCGATCCCCAGGGAGGCGTGCAGGGCCCGCAGCCCGGCCTGCGGGAACAGCGGGTGCAGCTCGATCTGGTTCACCGCCGGCACCAGCGGGCTCTCCGCGCGCAGCCGCTCCAGGTCCTCGGGACGGAAGTTCGACACGCCGACCGCCCGGGCCCGGCCGCTCTCCGCGATCTCCTCGAAGGTCTTCCAGATGGTCAGGAAGTCGTCGCGCATCGGACGCGGCCAGTGGATCAGGTACAGGTCGACGTGGTCGAGGCGCAGCTTGCCGAGCGAGTCGTCGAAGGCGCGCAGCGTCTCGTCCCGCCCCCACCGGTGCCTGGAGCTGTTCCACAGCTTGGTGGTGACGAAGAGCTCCTCGCGCGGCACCCCGGAGGCCGCCAGGGCCTTGCCGGTGCCGCGCTCGTTCCCGTACGCCGCCGCCGTGTCGACGCTCCGGTAGCCGGCCTCCAGCGCGGTCGCGACGGCCTTCTTCGCCTCGGCGTCCGGCACCTGCCAGACGCCGTAGCCGAGCTGGGGCATGGACGTGCCGTTGTTGAGCCGGACGGCGGGCACCTGGTTCACGTCTGGTCGTTCCCTCGGGTCGGGTGGAGCGGTACGGCTGCGCCGCGCCACACGGTGCGGCGCACGAGGGGCGGCAACCGGCCTCGCGCCCACCCTATTCCCGCCACCCGTCCGCTCCGCTCAGGGCGCGTTGATCCCGAGGTTCTGGTGGGTGGTGTTCTTGCCGCCGGGGCTCAGGATGTTGTTGTTGGTGTTGATGTTGTTGAAGAGCGTGACGACGCCGCTGAGGTTGACGGGGAGGACCGAGCCGCCGTCCTCGTCGGGGCAGCTTCCGCCGGTGATCGTGGTGGGGTCGTTCGCGGTGACCAGGACCCCGTCCTCGGGACCGCTGACGGTGACGGAGTTGGTCACGGCGCAGGCGGTGTCGGATGCGACGTTCACGGTGATGTCGTAGTTCGCCGTGCCGCCGACGCCGAGGGTGAGCTCGCAGACGAGCCCGGTCTGCTGGTTGTTGCAAGCAGACGCGGAATTGTTGCCGCTGATGGAGAGACTCTCCTGGGTGAGTCCCTGTGGATAGGTGTCCGTGAGGCGCAGGTTGCCGATGGTCGCCGTGTTGCCGGTGTTGGTGACCTTGATGTGGTACACGCCTTGCCCGCCGCGGGTGAAGTCCCCCTCATGGGTCTTCGTGAGGCTGATGTCCGCCGCGGCGAACGCCGGGGCGGCACCGGTGGTGAACGGCAGGACGACGCCGAGCCCGATGACGGTCCCGAGGGCGGAGAGGCGTCGCCTCAACGTGTGCACGGACATGGGGAGCTGCTCCTGTCGGGCGGTACGCGGGAATCTCCTGCACCACACCGCAACGCACAGGGGCCGGGGGATCAAGGAAGGCAGCGGCCGACTCACCCGTTCGTCCCCGGCATCGGGGCGAGCGTTCACCCCGGTGGCCGCATCCGGATCGCGGTGAGCCGGTGGGCGGTGTACGCGCCCGCCGCGCACCGGCCACCGCCCACCGGCCCCTACGCCGTCCCCAGGTACGCCTCCCTCACCCGCGGGTCCGCGCGGACCTCGGCCGGGGTGCCCTCGGCGAGGACGGAGCCCAGGTCCAGGACGACGACCCGGGTGCAGAGGTCCATCACGAACGCCACGTTGTGCTCCACCAGCAGCACCGCGCAGCCCTCCTGCGCCGCCAGACGCCGTAGCACCCCGGCGAGCCGCTCCCGTTCCGGCGCCGACATCCCCGACGCGGGCTCGTCGAGCAGCAGCACCCTCGGCGGGTCGGCCACCGCACGGGCCAGTTCCACCATCCGGGCCTGCCCCACCGGCAGCCCGCCCGCGTACGAGGACCCGAGCGCGCCGATCCCGCAGTCCGCCAGCACCCGCCCGCCCCGCTCCCGGCGGGCCCGCTCCCGGGCCCGCCGGGCGGGCAGGGCCAGCAGGTCGGCGGCCGGGCCGCCCCCGCCGCCCCGCCACTCCTGGGCGACGAGCACGTTGTCGGCCACGCTCAGCTGCCCGAACAGCTGCTGCCGCTGGAAGGTGCGGCGCATCCCGTTCCGGGCCCGCCACACGGGGGAGCGGCGGGTGACGTCCGCGCCGTCGAGCAGGATCCGCCCCTGGTCCGGGCGCCGGATCCCCGAGAGCACGTCGAACAGGGTGGTCTTCCCGGCCCCGTTCGGCCCGATCAGCCCGCACACCTCCCCGGCCCGGATCCCGAGGTTCACCCCGGCCAGCGCCCGGACCCCGCCGAAGCTCACGCCGATCCCGCTCGCGCGGAGCACGTGCCCGTCCGAACGGCCGTCCGTACCGCGGTCCGTACCGCCGTCCGTGCCGTCTCTCATGGCGCCATCCCCAGGTAGGCCTCGGTCAGCCGGTCCTCCTCCACCTCGGCCCGGGGGCCGCACCAGGAGACCCGGCCCTGTGCGAGGTAGGCCACCGTGTCGGCGATCCCGAGGATCTCGGCGGCCTTCTCCTCCACCAGCAGCAGAGCGGTGCCGGCGTCGCGGAGCTCGGTCAGCAGCGCGTACACCTCCTCCACGACGCGCGGCGCGAGCCCGAGGGACGGCTCGTCGGCGATCAGCACCGCCGGCGGGCGCTGGAGCAGCGGGGCGAGCGCGAGCATCTGCTGCTCCCCGCCCGAGAGGGCCCCGGCGGCGACGGCGCGCCGCTCGCGCAGCCGGGGGAACCGGCCGTACACGGCGTCCCGTTCGGCCGGGTCCTCCAGGTACAGCGCCAGGTTCTCCTCGATGGTGAGCGTGGGGAAGATCCCGCGGCCCTCGGGGGCGAGCAGCACCCCGGCGCGCGAGCGCCGCACCGGCCCGTCGCGGGTGGCGTCCCGCCCGGCCACGGCGACCGTCCCGCCCGTGGCCGGCAGCAGCCCGGCCGCGACCCGGCAGGCGGTGCTCTTCCCGGCGCCGTTGGGCCCGAGCACGGCAAGGATCTCCCCGCGCCGGACGGTGAGGTCCACTCCGTGCAGCACGGCCCCGCCGTCGTACCCGGCGACGACCCCGCGCAGCTCCAGCGCGACCGGCCCGGCGGCTCCGGCTCCACCGCTCGTGACCTGAGCGGGTCCGGCCCCGGCGGCCACGCCCCCGGCGGGCTCCGCCCCCGGCCCCCGCCCCCGGGGACCGGGCGCCGGGGAAGGGCGCGGACCGGGCAAACGCCCCGCGCCGGAGGCCGCGGCCCCGGCTCCGCCGGTGCCGGCCCGGGAGGCCGGTGCCCCGGCGGCTCCGGCTCCACCGCTCGTGACCTGAGCGGGTCCGGCCTCGGCGGGTCCGGGCCTGCCGGGTCCGGGCCGTTCCCCGTTCCGCCCGGCCAGGGCACGGGCACGGGCACGGGACCGGCGCAGCGGACCGGCCGCGCAGTAGCCGTCGGGGTCGTTGGCCAGGGCCAGGCCGGCCAGGCCGAAGAGGATCACCGGCAGGTGCGCCGACTCCGTCACGTAGTCCGACAGCAGCCGCGGGGCCACCGCGAACACCAGCCCCGCCACCACCGCGTACGGCGCCCGCCGCACCCCGGCCGCGACCACCACCGCCAGCCACACCAGCCCCGTCATGGCGGTGAAGTCCGTGGCCGTGATCCGGGTGTTGTACGAGGCGTACAGCACGCCCCCGAAGCCGGCCAGGCCCGCCGACAGGGTGAACAGCAGCAGCTTCGTCCGCAGGACGGACACCCCGGAGGCCATGGCCGCCGCCGGGGCCGAGCGCACCGCCAGCATCGCCCGCCCCGACGGGGAGTTCCGCAGCGCGCCCAGGGCGGCCGCCACCAGCGAGACCAGCACCACCAGGGCCACCCCGAGAGCCCGGTCGTCGGACAGGTCCAGCGGACCGATCACCGGCCTCGGCACCGCCCAGCCCGCGTCCCCGCCGCGCAGCCACCGCATCTGGAACAGCACCTGGTCGGCCAGGAACGCCAGCGCCAGGGTGGCCAGCGCCAGCGGGCGCCCGCCCAGGCGCAGCGCGGGCAGCGCCACCAGCGCCCCCAGGGCGGCGGCCACGCAGGTACCCGCAGCCAGCGCCGCCGCGAAGGGCCAGCCCCGGCTCATCAGCAGCCCCGCCACCAGCGCGGCGCCGGTGACGAAAGTGGCCTGCGCCAGGGAGACCATCGCGCCGAGCCCGGTCACCACCGTGAAGGACATGAAGACCAGGCCGATGGCCAGCCCCTGCGCGAGCAGTCCGCTCCAGAAGGGGGTGGTGACGGTGTAGAAGGCCGCGGCGAGCAGGAGAGCGCCCGCAGCCCACACCCCCCACCGGCGGCCCCACGGGGCCCCGGCCAGATGGTCGGGCGGTGGCGGTTCCACGGCCGCCACCCCGGCGGTCCGGGCCCGCCGGGTCAGCACCAGCAGCCCGCCGAACAGGATCAGGAAGGGCACCGCCGTGCGGAAGCCGGTGATCCCCTCGGCGAAGGAGGCGTACCCGGCGACGAGGTTCTGCACCACCCCGAGCCCCAGCCCGCCCGCGAAGGCCAGCGGGACGGAGGCGAACCGCCCGATCACGGCCGCCGTCGCCGACACGAACAGGAACAGGGTGAAGTCGTGCGCGGACAGCCCCAGCAGCGGGGTGGCCAGCACCCCGGCCAGCCCGGCCAGGGCGGAGGCGATCATCCAGGCCACCGACGACAGCCGGTCGGCGCTGATCCCGCGCAGCTCGGTCAGCGACCGGTCGTCGACGGCGGCACGCAGCCGCAGCCCCAGCCGGGTGTGCCGCAGCAGCACCCACAGGGCGGCCGCCACCACCGCCGTCACCACCCAGGTGATCAGCTGGTCGGAGTCCACGCCGACGCCGTCGGCGAGCTGCCAGGAGCGCGCGGGGCTCGGCCCCACCCCGGGCAGCCCGAACTGGTTCTCGGCGGGCTTCAGCGGCAGGCCCGCATCCGTCAGGACCTCCACCGCCCACAGCCCGGCCGCCGGCAGCGCCACCAGCAGGCCGATGGTCGCCACGATCTGGGCGGTCTCCCCGACCCGCGCGAGCCGGCGGAACATCAGCCGGTCCAGCCCCCACCCGAGGCCGGGCGCGAGTACGCACACCACCAGCAGGGCTGCCGGGACGGCCGGCCAGCCCAGGCCCGAGTGCAGCTCGTAGAAGGTGAGCGCGCACAGGTAGGCGGTGGCCCCGTGCGCGAAGTTGAACAGCCCGGACGCCGAGTACGACAGCACCAGCCCGGTGGCGAGCAGTGCGTACAGGGCGCCGGAGACCAGGCCGCTCAGTACGAAGACGAGCAGGTCGCCCATGCCGTCGCCCCTACTTGAAGGGGATCGGCTCGTGGCACTCGAACGGCACGGAGACCTCGTACCGGCCGCCCTTGAGCTGTACGAGCGCCCCGCAGCCGAAGCTGTCCTTCTGGCCCTTGGGCTCGGCGCGGTCGCCGACGAGGGTGCCGGTGTCGGAGAAGCTCTGGGCGGCGTTCTGGAAGTGCGTGGTGGTGAGGTCCTTGCCGGCCTTCTGGGCGATGGCGAGGAAGAGGTCGGCCGACATGTACCCGGTGAGCATGTGCATGCTCAACGGGACGTCCTGCCCGCCCGAGGCGGCCTTGATGTCGGCCTTGAACTGGGCCATCTTCCGGCTGTCCGACTCGAAGGGCTCGAACTGGAGGAGGACGTGCACCCCTTCGAGGGCCTGCCGGGTGGCGTCCTTGGCGAGCAGCCCGGGGTCGTAGTCGGTCGGGTCGGAGAGCAGCCCCTTGTAGCCGGCGCGCTTGAGGGCGGTGAAGAGGCCGATGTTGTTCGGGGTCTGCATGACCGAGACGACGGCGTCGGGGGCCTTGCCGCCGCCGCTCTCCGTGATCTCCTTGACGTACGCGCTCCAGTCGCTGGGCACGGCCGTCGCGGGGACCGACGCCTTGGCGTAGGAGACGGTGAACCCGGCCGCGGCGAAGCCCTGCTGGAAGGT
This sequence comes from Streptomyces sp. NPDC033966, assembly GCF_055575955.1. Taxonomy (NCBI): domain Bacteria; kingdom Bacillati; phylum Actinomycetota; class Actinomycetes; order Kitasatosporales; family Streptomycetaceae; genus Streptomyces; species Streptomyces sp. NPDC033966. The sequence goes on from NZ_JBVIRQ010000009.1 coordinate 85,914, forward strand.
GCGGATGCCGAACTTGCCGGCGTCGCTGTCGTTCGCGATGACGGCGACCGACTTCCCCTCGGCCCCGCCGAGGAGCTTGGCGATGCCCTCGGGCCAGGTCTGGTTGAGGGTGCCGCCGGGGGAGGGGACCAGACAGCCGTTGAACCCGTAGATGTACTGGGGGCCGCAGAAGGAGGGCAGGGTGCCCCAGCCGAAGGTGGGTACCTTCTCCTGCTCCAGGAAGTCGGCGCCGGAGAAGGTGACCGAGCTCATCGGGGCGATGGCGAAGACCTTGTCCTGCTGGACGAGCTTGCGGGCCGCCGCCAGGTTCTTCCCGGGGTCCTGGCCGTCGTCCTCCGCACCCGTGTAGTCGATCGTGCGCCCGTGCACGCCGCCCTCGGCATTGGCCCTGAGGTAGCGGGCCTTCGCCCCGAGGTCGGTGTCCTTCTTGCTGTAGCCGCTGGCGCTGGTCATCGACACGATGCCGCCGACCTTGATGGTCTTGTCGGTGACCCCGCGCCGGTTCCCCGGCGCGTCCCCGGAATTCCCCGGCACCGTCCGGTCGGAAGTGGAGGCGGAATTACAGGCGGAGACGAGCGCGAGCACGGCCGCCACGGCGGCCAGGGCGCGGATGGGTCGCGACATGGGTGGATCCCCCTCCGTAGGAATCCCCGCATTCTGTGCGTGACCTGACGCACCGTCAATATATTCGGCGGGATGGAATGACGGTCCGTCAGGTCGCGCTTCTCCCGTCGCGCGGGGGCCTCAGGGTGCGTTCAGACCGAGGTTCTGGCGAGAGCTGTTGGAGGCGCCGGGGCTGAGGATGTTGTTCTGGGTGTTGATGTTGTTGTAGATCGGGAGGACGCCGTTGAGGTTGACGCCCAGGAGGGAGCCCCCGCCGCCCCCGCCGTCGCCGCCGTCGCCCCCGTTCCCCCCGTTGCAGGTGCCCCCGGTGACGACCGTGGGGTCGCTGTCGGAATCCGCAGGGCTGCCGCCGCCGGAGATGGAGGCCGAGTTGGTCAGGTTGCAGGGGGCGTCCGCGGCGATGTTGACCGAGACGTCGAAGAGCTGGGGGGTGTCCATGGACAGGGCCATGGACGTGGTGCACACCAGCTGTTCCAGGGAGGACTGGTTGCAGTCCCATCCCAAGGGGGCGCTGCCGCCGTTGAATGTGAGGCCCTCCGGCATGACGTCGGTGACCGTCACCAGGCCCGTGCTCGTGTCCTGGGACCCGTTGGTCACCGTGAGGGTGTAGATGGCCGTACCGCCGCGGACGAAGGTGTCCGTGTGGGACTTCTCGATCTGCAGGAACGCGTCGGCGAACGCGGGGGTGGCCCCGGCCGTCAGGGGCAGGACGCCGCTCACCGCCAGCACCGTTCCGGCCGCCATCAGACGCCGCTTCCACGTGGATGCACCCATCTGCCTGTCTCTCCCGTCCTGAGGGTTCGGTGACGGTCGGAACGCTCGCACAGGCGGCTCCTCGCAGGCGCTGCCCGCCGTGGGCGCTGCCCACTTTCACCCGAACGCCAGGAGACAGGTGCGGCATACGGGGGTCACGGGCCCGGCCGGGGCCAGACACCCCTACGACGGGTACAGGCCCGCGACCTCCCGCTCGTACGCCTTCTCGATCGCCCGCCGCTTCAGCTTCAGCGAAGGCGTCAGCAGCCCGCGCTCCTCAGTGAACTGCTCGGCCAGCACCCGGAAGGCGCGGATCCCCTCGGCCTGCGACACCAGGGTGTTCGCGGCCACCACCGCCCTGCGCACCTCCGCCGTCAGGTCCGGGTCGCCCGCCACCTGCTCGGCCGTCCGCTGCGGCAGCTTGCGCATGGACAGCCAGTGCGCGACCCCCTCCATGTCCAGGGTCACCAGCGCCGCGACGAACGGCCGGTCGTTGCCCACCAGGACGCACTGGGACACCAGCGGATGCGAACGCACCCGCTCCTCCAGGGCCGCCGGGGCCACGCTCTTGCCGTTGGAGGTCACCAGGATCTCCTTCTTGCGCCCCGTGATGGTCAGATAGCCGTCCTCGTCCAGCCGCCCCAGGTCCCCGGTCGCCAGCCAGCCGCCCCGCAGCACCTCCTGCGTGGACCGGGGATCACCCAGGTACCCGGCGAAGACGTGGCCGCCGTGCAGCCACACCTCCCCGTCGTCGGCGATGTGCACCGTGCCACCCGGGATCGGCGGGCCCACCGTCCCGTACTTGACCGCCCCCGGCGGATTCGCGGTCGCCGCCGCGCAGGACTCCGTCAGCCCGTACCCCTCGAACACCGTGATCCCGGCCCCGTCGAAGAACAGCCCCAGCCGCCGCGACATCGCCGACCCGCCCGACATCGCGTACCGCAACCTGCCCCCCAGGGCCTCGCGGACCTTCCCGTACACCAGCTTCTCGAAGACCTGGTGCTCCATCCGCAACGCCGCCGAAGGCCCGGGTCCGCTTCCGAACGCCTTCTGCTCACGCGCCTCCGCGTACCGGACGGCCGCCTCCACCGCCCGGTCGAAGGGACCCCGGCGCCCGTCCGCCTCCGCCGTCCGCCGCGCCGCCGCGAAGATCTTCTCGAACACGTACGGCACGCCCAGCACGAACGTCGGCCTGAACGCGGCCAAGTCCGGCAGGAGTTCGGACGCGGCCACCGCCGGCTGGTGCCCCAGCTTCACCCCGGCCCGCACGGCAGCCACCTCCACCATCCGCCCGAACACGTGCGCCAGCGGCAGGAACAGCAGCGTCGACGGCTGCTCCCCGCCCGGCCCCGCCCGGAAGACCGCCTCCCACCGCGCCACCAGGGTGTCGGTCTCGTACATGAAGTTCGCGTGGGTGAGCACGCAGCCCTTGGGCCGGCCCGTGGTCCCCGAGGTGTAGATGACGGTCGCGACGGCGTCCGGGGTCACGGCCCCGCGGTGGCGGTGCACCACGTCCTCGGCCACCCCGCGCCCCGCCGCCACCAGCTCCTCCACCGCCCCCGCGTCGAGCTGCCACAGCAACCGCAGCCCCGGCAGCCGCTCGATCACCGAGCCGACCGTCATCGCCTGGTCCTCGTTCTCCACCAGACAGCCGGTGCAGGCGGAGTCGTACAGGATCCAGTGCACCTGCTCCGCCGACGACGTCGGGTACACCGGGACGGGCTGCGCCCCGATCGCCCACAGCGCGAAGTCGAACAGCGTCCACTCGTAACGGGTACGGGACATCACCGCGACCCGGTCCCCGAAGCGGACCCCCTGCGCCAGCAGCCCCTTGGCGAGCGCGAGCACCTCCCCGGCCAGCTGACGGGCGGTCACGTCCCGCCAGACCCCGTCCGTCTTGCGCCCGAGCACCACGTGCTCCGGGTCCTGCCCGGCGCGAAGGAAGACGGTGTCGGCCAGGCCTCCGGCCGGCGCGCCGGTGACCAGGGGTGGGACGGTGAACTCGCGCAAGTTCCGCTCCTCTGCGTGCAGGGCGCCGCGACGCTACCTCACCCGCACCCGCGCCCGGCACCCCCGCGGAAACCTCCACAAGATCCCCCCGCCCCCGCATCCCCCGCGACCTGCGACGCAGGTGTATGTGCGTGTGTGCGTGTGTGCGTGTGTGCGGACCTCGGGCGCATGGTGCGGCGCGGGTCCGCTATCTCCCCCTCGAGGGGTGGGGGCGGGCCGGTGGTTGCCCACCCGCCTCCCTGGGTGCGGGCCGGTGGGGTGGGGGTGGGGAGCCCCTCGGGCGGTGTCAGGGAGGGTTTGGGGGTTTCCCGTCAGTCCCATCGTCCTTCCGGTCCGGTCCGGTCCCTCAAGGGCGCTCCCTTCGGTCGCGTCACTTCGTGATCGCCTTCGGCGACCCTTGACCGACCGACCCGCCCCGGAAAGCCGAAAGACTGCCGGGAAACCCCCAAAAGAACGGCACGGTCCATGGTGGGAGGGACGGGTCGTCAGGGATGGGCGAGGGGCCGGGCGTCGGCCGGCCGGGCATCCGGGCCTTCAGGAGGTGGGGTTCCGGGCCTGGGGTGCGGCCATGCGCACGAGAGGTTGATCGGAGCGGCCTGCGGCGCTTCCAGGCGCGCCGGATCGCTACGCGCTCCTGTCGTCCCGGCGTCCGGCGACCGCCTTGGGCTGATACCCGCACCAGAGGATGATCAGGACAGCGCGGGAAGCGTCGGGGCGCAGTAGGGCGCTCATGCCTCACCGCCCTGGTCGAGGCGATCGTGCGGGGACCCGGGCCTGCGCCGGACGCGCCGGGCCCGCTCGATCCGCCTCCCGCCTCGGCCCGCCCCGGGGCCCCCTAGGCCGGGCGGCTCAGGCGGTCGCCGCCCGCGAGGACGGCGGCCGCCAGGGCCTCTGCCGCCGGGGTCGGGCGGCGGCCCTGGAGCAGGGCGAACTCCACCGGTCCCAGTTCCGGCAGCCCGCCCACCCGTACCAGGCCCGGCGGGATCAGCCCCCGGGTGTGCGCCATCACCCCGAGCCCCGCACGGGCCGCCGCGATCAGACCGCTCAGGCTGCCGCTCGTACAGGCGACCCGCCACGCCCGGCCGTCCCGCTCCAGAACTTCGAGGGCCCGCGCCCGGGTGATCCCCGGCGGCGGGAAGGCGATCAGCGGCACCGGACGTTCCGGGTCCACCCGCAGCCCCTCCGCCCCGATCCACACCATCCGGTCCCGCCACACCAGCCGGCCCCGCTCGTCCCCCGGCCCGCGCCGCTTGGCCAGCACCAGGTCCAGGCGCCCCGCGTCCAGCCGCTCGTGCAGCGTCCCCGACAGCTCCACCGACAGCTCCAGGTCCACCTCGGGGTGCTCGTGCCGGAACCCCTCCAAGATCTCCGGCAGCCGGGTCAGCACGAAGTCCTCCGACGCCCCGAACCGCAGCCGCCCCCGCAGCCGGGTCCCCGTGAAGAAGGCCGCCGCCCGCTCGTGCGCCTCCAGGATGGTCCGCGCGAACCCCAGCAGCGCCTCGCCGTCCTCCGTCAGCCCCACGCTGTGCGTGTCCCGCACGAAGAGCGGCCGACCCGTGGCCTCCTCCAGCCGCCGCACGTGCTGGCTGACCGTGGACTGCCGCACCCCGAGCCGGGCCGCCGCCTGCGTGAAGCTGAGCGTCTGGGCCACCGTGAGGAAGGTGCGCAGCTGGACCGGGTCGTACATGCCCCCAGCCTACGGCGTCATCGCGTTCCGTGATGGCAGTCAGAGCGGTGTGCGTGTTTCCCGATGACCGCCGGCCCGCGACGATGGTCGTACCCCTCGCCTTCCCCCGTACGACAGCAAGTGAGCACCCCCCATGCGACGCCCCCGCCTTCCCGCCCGGCTGCCCCTGGACCCGTACATACTGGCCCTGCTCGCCACCGTGGGCCTCGCCGCGCTGCTCCCCGCCAGGGGCGCCGGCGCCACCGTCGCGGACGGGGCCTCCACCGCCGCCGTGGCCCTGCTCTTCTTCCTCTACGGGGCCCGGCTCTCCACCCGTGAGGCCCTCGACGGGCTGCGTCACTGGCGGCTCCACCTCACCGTCCTGGCCTGCACCTTCGTACTCTTCCCGCTGCTGGGCCTGGCCGCCCGCCTCCTCGTCCCCGGCCTGCTCACCCAGCCCCTCTACAGCGGTCTGCTCTTCCTCTGCCTGGTCCCCTCGACCATCCAGTCCTCCATCGCCTTCACCTCGATCGCCCGGGGCAACGTCCCCGCCGCGATCTGCGCCGGGTCCTTCTCCTCCCTCGCCGGCATCCTGCTCACCCCGCTGCTCGCCGCCGCCCTCCTCGGCAACGACGCCGGGGGCTTCTCCCTCGACTCCCTCCTCAAGATCGTCCTCCAGCTGCTGCTGCCCTTCCTCCTCGGGCAGGGCCTGCGCCGCTGGGTCGGCGGCTTCCTCACCCGCAACAAGAAGGTGCTCGGCTACGTCGACCGGGGCTCGATCCTGCTCGTCGTCTACGCGGCCTTCAGCGCGGGCATGGCCGCCGGGGTCTGGCGCCAGGTCAGCCTCCCGCGCCTGGGCGCCCTGATGGCGGTGGAGGCCGTACTCCTCGCCGTCATGCTCCTCGCCACCTGGTACGGGGCCGCGCGCCTCGGCTTCGGCCGCGCGGACCGCGTCGCCATCCAGTTCGCCGGGTCGAAGAAGAGCCTCGCCGCCGGACTCCCCATGGCCAGCGTCCTGTTCGGGGCCCAGGCCTCCCTGGCGGTGCTGCCGTTGATGCTGTTCCACCAGATGCAGCTGATGGTCTGCGCGGTCCTGGCCCGCCGCCGCGCCCGGGACCCCGAGGCGGTCCCCCAGGACCAACTCCCCGCTCGACGTGTGGTGGAGGTCTCGCCCGGGGTCCAACCCCCCGCCGCGCAGGGCCGGTAACGTGCGTCGGTGACCTGGATACGCCCGCTCGCCGCCACCGCCCCGCGCCCCTGCACCCTCGTCGTCTGCCGGGGCTGCTGCTGCGGGGACCCCCGCAAGAACCCCGGCTCCGACCACGCCGGACAGCTGGCCCGGCTGCGGGAGGCCGCCGCCGCGTCCGGGGGGCGCCTCGCGGTCCGTACGAGCGACTGCCTCGGGCCGTGCGCGCAGGCCAACGTGATCGTGGTCCAGCCCACCTCCGAGGCCCGCCGGCGTGGCGCCCGGGCCGTCTGGTTCGGCTGGGCCCTGGACGACACCGCGACGGACGAGATCATCGCCTGGGCCGAATCCGGCGGCCCCGGCAGCACCCCCCTCCCGGCCACCCTCGACCTGCACCGCATCGACCCCCCGGAGCCGAAGCAGCCCACGGCCTCCCCGCGCCGGGGCCGCCGCCGTTAGGGCGCCCGGCCCTGATCCACCAGACACGTCCCTAGGTGTTGCCCGGCAGGAGGATCCGCTGCTCGCCCGCGTACACGTTCATGTCGGGGCCCCGCAGGAAGCCGAGCAGGGTCAGCCCCGACTCCAGTGCCAGGTCCACCGCCAGCGAGGACGGTGCCGAGACCGCCGCCAGTACCGGGATACCGGCCATGACCGCCTTCTGCGCCAGCTCGAAGGACGCCCGCCCCGACACCAGCAGGACCGACCCGGCCAGCGGCAGCCGGCCCGCCTGGAGCGCCCGCCCGACGATCTTGTCCACGGCGTTGTGCCGCCCCACGTCCTCCCGTACGTCGAGCAGCTCGCCCTCCGCCGAGAACAGCGCGGCAGCGTGCAGCCCGCCCGTGCGGTCGAAGACCTTCTGCGCCGCCCGCAGCCGGTCCGGCAGCTCGGCGAGGAGCTCCGCGGGGACGCGTACGGGATCGTCGGCGAGCCCCGGGAAACGGGTCGCCGTACGCACTGCGTCCAGGCTGGCCTTGCCGCACAGCCCGCAGGAGGAGGTGGTGTAGACGTTCCGCTCCAGCGTGATGTCCGGAAGGGGAACCGAGGGGGCCAGCTGCACGTTGACCACGTTGTAGGTGTTGGAGCCGTCCTCGGTGGCGCCCTCGCAGTACGTCACGGCCTGGACGTCCGCGGTGCGCGCTATGACGCCCTCGCTGACGAGGAAGCCCGCCGCCAGCGCGAAATCGTCGCCCGGGGTGCGCATCGTGATGGCCAGCGGTTTGCCGTTCAGCCGTATCTCCAGCGGTTCCTCCGCGACCAGGGTGTCGGGCCGTACCCCGGCCGCCCCGCCCCGGATGCGTACGACACGGCGCCGCTCGGTGACCCGTCCCATCGCGATCAGCCCACCTGTTCCGTCTTCGCCCACACCTGACGAGGACATTCTCCCGGATCCGCCACCGCGGGCGGTTCCGGCAGGAAGTTGCTCGGAATGCTCCAAATTCCAGTGGCGGAATCCTGTTGGGTCACGCGCACACGTACCCGCCGGTAGCAGGCAAAGCTGGTCAACCTGAATGCCTGCCGTACAGAGGGGGACCCCGCCCATGACCGGTTCACGCGTGGTGGCGCTAGGGCACTACCAGCCCGCGAAAGTGCTCACCAACGAGGACCTCGCGGCCATGGTCGAGACGAACGACGAGTGGATCCGCTCCCGGGTGGGCATCCGCACCCGCCACGTGGCCGGTGCCGACGAGCCGGTCGACGAGCTCGCCTACCAGGCCGCCGGCAAGGCCCTCGCGCACGCCGGCCTGAGCCCCGACGACATCGACCTCGTCCTCGTCGCCACCTCCACCGCCATCGACCGTTCCCCCAACATGGCCGCGCGCGTCGCCGCCAAGCTGGGCATGCGGGGCGCGCCCGCCGTGATGGACATCAACGTCGTCTGCTCGGGCTTCACCCACGCCCTGGCCACCGCCGACCACGCGATCCGGGCCGGCTCCGCCACCCGCGCGCTGGTCATCGGCGCCGACAAGATGACCGAGATCACCGACTGGACCGACCGCACCACCTGCGTGCTGACCGGCGACGGCGCGGGCGCGGCCGTCGTCGAGGCGTGCGAGGAACCCGGCATCGGCCCGGTGCTGTGGGGCTCGGTCCCGGAGATGGGCCACGCGGTGCGGATCGAGGGCACGCCCCCCGTCTTCGCCCAGGAGGGCCAGTCCGTCTACCGCTGGACCACCAGCCAGCTCCCGCCGCTGGCCCGCAAGGTCTGCGAGAAGGCCGGGGTGACCCCCGAGGAGCTCGCCGGGGTCGTGCTGCACCAGGCCAACCTGCGGATCATCGAACCGCTCGCCGCCAGGATCGGCGCCGTCAACGCCGTCGTCGCCCGCGACGTCGTCGACTCCGGGAACACCTCCGCCGCGAGCATCCCGATGGCCCTCTCGAAGCTGGTCGAGCGCGGCGAGATCCCCTCCGGCGCCCCTGTCCTGCTCTTCGGCTTCGGCGGCAACCTCTCCTACGCCGGCCAGGTCATCAGCTGCCCGTAGGGCGGCCCCGGCGGCCGGGGCCGGCCCCCCGCGCGGCCGGGCTCCCGGCATGCCCGCAGGTCAGCGCGGCGTGGCGGACCGGCGGCCGCTCGTAAACGTGGTCGGAAGCCCGTCGATCCCCTGCTATGGTTGTCCATGTCGCCGCGGGAAACCGGGGCCGACCACCTGGTCCGGGTGGCGGAATGGCAGACGCGCTAGCTTGAGGTGCTAGTGCCCTTTATCGGGCGTGGGGGTTCAAGTCCCCCCTCGGACACACAGAGGAAGAACCCCACTCCGGTGGGGTTCTTTCGCGTTTCCGGGGCGAAGCCCGGGTGAGCTCGACGCAGAACGGGGTGGCCGGATCCACCCGTGCGGCATCATGGGGCCTGACCGGGTCAAGGGGGGAACGTGTCGCAGGACGCACCGCGCAACGACGTCGTGATCGCCGGGCGGTACCGCCTGGGGAAGAGGCTGGGCCGGGGCGGCATGGGAACCGTGTGGCAGGCCTCGGACGAGCTCCTGGGCCGCGCGGTCGCCGTGAAGGAACTCCACGTCGGCGAGGGCAGGGAAGCCGCGGGCGCCCTGCGCGAGGCCCGCACCGTCGCGCAGATCAAGCACCCGCACGTCGTCGTCGTCCACGACGTCGTCGAGGACGACGGCCGCCCGTACATCGTGATGGAACTCGTCGAGGGCGGCTCGCTCGCCGACCGCCTCGGTGCCGGCGGGCCGCTGGACGCCGGCGAGACCGCCCGCGTCGGGCTCGCCCTGCTCGGCGCCCTGAACGCGGCGCACGACCGCGGGGTGCTCCACCGGGACGTCAAACCCGCCAACGTCCTCATGGAGGCGGGCACCGGCCGGGTCGTGCTCACCGACTTCGGCATCGCCCGCCTCGCGGGCTCCACCACGATCAGCGAGACGGGGGCCTTCGTCGGCTCGCCCGAGTACACCTCCCCGGAGCGGATGCAGGGCGCCGCCGCCGGACCCGAATCCGACCTGTGGTCCCTCGGAGCCCTGCTGTGCGCCGCGCTGACCGGCGAGTCGCCCTTCCACCGGGATTCGCTGGGCGGGGTGCTGCACGCCGTCGTCTACGACGAGATCCGCCCGCCGGCGCAGGCCGGGCCGCTGACCCCGCTCATTCGCGGCCTGCTGGAACGCGACCCCGAACGCCGCCTCGGCGTGGCGGACGCCCGGCGGATGCTGTCCGCGTACGTCACCACCGGCAGCCTGCCCCTCCTCGACCGCACCCCCGGCCCCGCCCGCCCGGCCGGGCCCGCCGCCCCGCCCGGGTACTCGCCGACCGAACGGGTCACGGCGCGGACCGGCCCCGCCACAGGGCAGGGGAACCGCCGGGCCGGGCTGCGCGTCGGGCTGGTCGCCGCGCTCGTCGTGGTGGCCGTGATCGGCGCCGTCGCCGTGACCTCCCTGCTCTCGGACCGGACCGGGGACAAGGACCGGGCGGCCGGGACGGGCGCCCCCACCTCCCCTTCCCCCGGAGTGACCACCTCCGCCCCCCAGTCCCCGACGGCCCCGCCCCCGGCTGCCGCGGGGGCCACGGCCACGACCACGGCCACGGTGACCGCACCGGCCCCGGCGGCGCCCGCGCAGCCGGCCCCCGGCAAGGCGGCACCCGCCGGGTACCGTTTCGTCTCCGACCCGGACGGTTTCGGGCTCGCCGTACCGCAGGGCTTCCAGCGCACCACCGACGACCAGCGGGTCTTCTACGTCTCCCCGGACGGCGCGATCCGGATCGGCATCAAGGTGAAGCCGGCCTCGGGCGGGCCGCTCGCCGCGATGCGGCAGTCCGACGCCAACGGCCCTTCCAACAACCCGGGCTACCGCGACAACACGATCGTCCCCACCACGCACAACGGACTGCCCGCGGCCCTCTGGGAGTTCACCTGGAACGGCTTCACCACCGCGGAGGGACCCCGGCACACCTTCGACCTCTGCTGGGACGAGAACGGCCGGATGTACGACGTCTGGGTCTCGGCCCCCCTCGGCCGCCTCACCCAGGCCAGGGGGAACTTCGACGCCGCCCTGGACTCCTTCGTCCCGCTCGGCTAGGAGTCCGTCCGTCCCCGGAGGGTGCCCAGGACCACCAGGCCCTCCGGGGCCGGGAGGCTGCCCGGCGCGACCGGGCCCAGGGTCTGCGGCAGTGCGAGGCGCGGCCCCCCGCCCTCCTGGGGCGCGTCGTCGAACAGGTACGCCGCCCCCGACGCGGAGTCGCTGACCAGGTGCGGGCCGCCGGCCGAGCCCGTGAAGCGGGTCAGCGGCGCACGGAAGAGCCGGCCCAGCTGGCGCAGCGTCTCCGGGGTGGCGGCGCCGGGCGGCGCGGCGGGCGGCGCGCCGGCCGGGACGTCCGGGGGGAGGGCCCCGGACAGCAGCAGTGCCAGCAGCACCGGGACGGCCTTGCGGCGCAGGGCCTCGGTCGCGGAGCCCAGCCGGTGCGCGTGCGCCGCCGGCAGGGACAGGGCCAGGCTCCCGGCCGCGTCGCCCGTCGCGATCGGCACCGCCGAGCAGACGACCCCGGGGGAGTACTCGCGCAGGTCGAACACCGGGGCGCCGGGAGCCACCGCGTCCAGGGCGCTGAACAGGGCCCGGCTGTCGGTGATGGTCCGCGCGGTGAGCCGGGTGGGGCGGTGGCGGGCCACGTGGTCGGCCCGGCCGTCGTGGTCGAGCTGGGTCAGCAGGCACTTCCCGACCGCACTGGCGTGCGCGGCCGCCCGGAAGTCCACCCACTCCCGGACCGGCGGAGCCCCGGGCCCGTCCGCCATCTGCGTGATCCGGACCTCGCCCTCCGCGTACCGGCTCAGGTACACGGCGGCGCCCGCGCTGTCGCGGGCCAGCGCCAGGGTGCGCTGGAGCTGCCCCGCCAGGCCGCTGCCGCCGGGGGCCGCGAGCCGCTCCAGGGCCGGGCCGGGCGCGTACACCCCGGGGGCCGGGCAGTACGCGTACTCCTCCTCGCGCAGCATCACGAGCAGCGGGCGCAGCTCCGCCCCGGCGAGCCCCGACTCCCGTGCGAGCCGGGCCGCCCGCACCCCGACCGGGTGCCGCTCCAGGACCCGCACGGCGGCCAGTGCGCGCCGCGCCTGCGCCAAGGCCTCGCCGGTGTCGGACTGGACCACCGTCCCCCGCGCGGCCGACGTCAGCGCGGGGTGGCGCAGCGGGCCCGGGCCGGGGCGCGGCCGGGGCGCCGGGAGCGGGGGCGGCGGCAGGAACGCGGCCAGCACCGCGGGCAGCCCCGGCCTGGGCAGCGGTACCGGGCCGAGATCGGGGTCGTCGCACTGGTCGACGTACCGCAGGACGGCCGCCTGGGCGCACAGCCGCACCTCGCGCAGCTCGCGGCGGCCGCCGGGACGGAATCCCCGGCGGCCCAGCTCCCGCGCCCAGAGGCGGGCGTCGTGGTGCTCGCCGCGCCGGGAGTGGTCCAGGAAGAGGCAGTAGGCGGCCGGGGCGGTGCGCGGGCTGCCGGAGCCCGCGGCGAACTGCCACCAGAAGCGGGCACCCTCGCGCAGCCCGGCCAGGTACAGCAGGCAGCCGAACACGACCGCCCCCGGCAGGTCGCTGTGCCGGTTCTCCAGGAAGGCTTCGAGGTCGGCCCCGGCGCGCGGGTCCCCGACCACGGCCAGGCAGGCGGCCTTCAGGTCCCGCCGGGCCCGCTCCGACTCCAGCGGGCGGTCCCGCGCGGGGTCGCTCCAGCCGAAGGGCCGGCGCCGGCCCCGGGACGGGGCGGCCGCGGGGGCGCCCGGGGTGCGGGGCACGCGCAGCAGCCGGGCCTCGGCCGCGCCCAGGTCGTAGTGCGGGTAGCGGTCGCGCACGCCCGCGCGGGCCAGGAACTCCGCCAGGGAGCGCGGTGCCGCCGCACGGCTGCCGCCGGGGCCGGGGTCCTCGGCGGGCGTCATGATCCGGCGGACGTGCCGAGCAGCCGGGCGAGGCGCCGGTGGGCCTGGCCGAGCTGCGAGCGGACGGTGGCCTCGTCGACGCCCATCACGGCGGCGGCCTCACCGGGGGTGCACTGGAGCCCGTAGCGCAGGAGCACGGTGTCCCGCTGGCGCTCGGCGAGGCGGGAGACCGCCGAGTAGAAGCGGATGGTGTCGGTCAGCACCTCGTACTGGTCGGCGTGCGCCTCCTTGAGGGCCGCCTCGAAGGCACTGATGTCCATCGGCTCGGGGCGGCGCAGGCGCGGGTCGCGGCGCTGCTGCCAGTCGACGATCCGCTGCTTGAGCACGGTCCAGGCGTAGGCGTCGAGGCGGTCCATGTGGAGCATGCGCAGCCACTCGTTCATGATCGAGTCGAAGGTGGCGTCCACCGCGTCCTCGGCGGCCGCGTCGGAGCCGAGCTGGAGGTACGCGAAGCGCATGTACGCGGGCCGCCGGTTCGTGTGGAACGCCCAGTACGACAGGCGCGCGGTCGGATCCCACTGACTCATGGGCGTCGGCTGCCGCCGTCGGCTGGGCAGTCCCACGGCCCCGCCGGACTCCTCCGGTCCGCCATCGTTCACCGTTCCCCACCTCATCCCCTGTGCGGGGTCCATGAGAGCAGCGCCTACGCCCTCCGAGGGGGCGGAGGAGCAACATGAGGGGATTAGGTCCGGTGGTGATCGAATGGTGACCGATGCCGATCACGTGAGGTGCCGGGGAGCCCGAACGCATATGCCGGGGCCGGCCGGGTCCGGCGGGCGGTCCGGTGTCCGGTCCCGTGTCCGGTCCGCCTTCCGGTCCGCCTTCCGGTACGGCGCGCGGTCCCGCGGGCGGTCCCCCGCCCGGTCCCACGGGCGGTCCGGTGCGCGGACACCGGTCGGGGCCCCCGCGGTGCGGCTGTAGCATGGGCCCATCGCGAGGGCCGTGACGGAGAGGTCACAGTCCTCGCTTTTGCGTTGCGTCCCCACGTACCGCCCCCCGGACCCCCGGGAAAAAGCCGACGCGTGGCGTTTCGCCGGTTCGATACGATGAACCGCGCGTTGTCACGCGTAGATCCGTACAAATGAAACGAATGGAGCATCCGAGGATGGCTCGACACCTGATCACCAGCGCGCTTCCCTACATCAACGGGATCAAGCACCTGGGCAACATGGTCGGGTCGATGCTTCCGGCGGATGTGTACTCCCGGTACCTCCGCCAGCGCGGCCACGACGTCCTGTACATCTGCGCCACCGACGAGCACGGCACCCCCGCCGAACTCGCCGCCAAGGAGAACGGCATCCCCGTCTCCGAGTTCTGCGCGCAGGCCCACGACGCCCAGAAGGCGGTCTACGACGGCTTCGAGCTGTCCTTCGACTACTTCGGCCGCAGCTCCTCCCCGCAGAACGTGGAGATCACCCAGCACTTCGCGCGGCAGCTCCAGGCCAACGGCTTCATCGAGGAGCGCGCGATCCGGCAGGTGTACTCGCCCGCCGACGGCCGCTTCCTGCCGGACCGCTACGTCGAGGGCACCTGCCCGCACTGCGGCTACGACAAGGCGCGCGGCGACCAGTGCGAGAACTGCACCCGCGTCCTCGACCCCACGGACCTGATCGAGCCCCGCTCGGCGATCTCCGGCTCCACCGAGCTGGAGGTCCGCGAGACCAAGCACCTCTTCCTGCTCCAGTCCAAGCTGCAGCACGAGGTCGAGTCCTGGGTCGCGCGGCACGAGGACGAGTGGCCGCAGCTGGCCTCCTCCATCGCCCGCAAGTGGCTGACCGAGGGCCTGCACGACCGCGCCATCACCCGCGACCTCGACTGGGGCGTCCCGGTCCCGGCCGACACGTGGCCCGAGCTGGCCGCCGAGGGCAAGGTCTTCTACGTCTGGTTCGACGCGCCGATCGAGTACATCGCCTCCACCAAGGAGTGGGCCGACGCGGCCCCGGCCGACCGCGACTGGAAGTCGTGGTGGTACGAGGCCGAGGACGTCCGCTACACCCAGTTCATGGCCAAGGACAACGTCCCGTTCCACACGGTGATGTTCCCCGCCACCGAGCTCGGCACCCGCGAGCCGTGGAAGATGGTCGACTACGTCAAGGCCTTCAACTGGCTGACGTACTACGGCGGCAAGTTCTCCACCTCGCAGAAGCGCGGCGTCTTCACCGACCAGGCGCTCGAGATCCTGCCCGCCGACTTCTGGCGCTACTTCCTCATCGCCAACGCGCCCGAGTCCGACGACTCCTCCTTCACGTGGGAGCACTTCGCGGCCACGGTCAACAAGGACCTCGGCGGCACCCTCGGCAACTTCGTCAACCGCGTACTGACCTTCTCCCGGAAGAAGTTCGGCGACGAGGTCCCCGCGGGCAGCCCGGCGGGCGAGGCGGAGGCCAGGCTCGGCGAGCAGATCGCGGAGCTGCTGGCCGAGTACGAGGGCCACATGGAGACCCTCCAGTACCGCAAGGCCGCCGCCGCGCTGCGCGCCCTGTGGTCGGCCGGCAACGCCTACCTGGACGAGAAGGCCCCGTGGCTGGAGGTCAAGACCGACCTCGAGGCCGCCGCCCTCACCCTGCGCACCGCGATGAACCTCATCCACCTCTACTCGGTGGTCTCCGAGCCGTTCATCCCGGCCTCGGCGCGCGCCATGCGCTCCTCCTTCGAGCTGGCCGGCGACACCGCGGCCTGGGTCACCCCGGAGCAGGCCAAGGCGCTGGACACGGTCCCGGCGGGGACGCCGTTCACCGTGCCCCCGGTGCTCTTCGCCCGGATCACCGAGGAGGACCTGGAGTCCTACCGCGAGCGCTTCGGCGGCAACCCGGAGGCCTGAGCGCCCCCGTCACCGTCCTGAAGGGGCGCGGCCCGTGCGGCCGCGCCCCTTCGGCGTACCCGGCGGGCGGCCCCCGGTGGCCCCGGTGGCGGGTGGGGCGCCGGGGCCCGGCTGGCCCCGGTGGTAGGCAAAACCCCACCACCACGACTCCACCTGGGCGTGCAGACCCGGCCCGGGCCGCGCGGCTGGAATGGGTCCATGACCCCTTCCCGTACCGCCCGGTGGACCGCCGGCTGGCTGCTCGCGGCCGCCTGGGCGCTGGCCTTCCCGCTGTTCTCCTCACTGGCCCCGCACCGGCTGTGGGGCTGGTGCGCGGCCGCCGGCTACCTCGCCGCCGCGGCCGCCACCGCCCTGGGCCGGCGCCGGGAAGCGCTCGCCGCCGCGCTGCTGGGCGCGGTGGCCGTACCGCTGCTGTACCTGGTGCTCACCGGACAGGGGCAGTCCGAGGTCGGCGTCATCGAGCGGTCCGGGCGGCTCCTGCTGGAGACCGGAAGGCTCTACGTGGACCGGCCGGCCGGGGTCGAGGAGTACACCCCCTACCTCCCCGGTACGGCCCTCCTGGGCATCCCGCGCGCCCTGCTCGGCGACGGCTCCGGCGGCGGGCACCAGTGGGCGGTACGACTGCTGGGCGACGCCCGTCTGTGGTGCGCGGCCGTGCTGTTCGGCGGCATGCGGGCGGGCCGCCGCCTCCTGGGCACCGCCCCCTCCCCGCTGCTCCCGGCACTGGTGGCTTCGCCGGTCGTGGCCCTTCCGCTCGCGGTGAGCGGGGTGGACCTGCCGCTGGCGGGGCTGTGCTGCCTGGCCCTCGCGGCCGCCGCCTCCGGCCGCCCGGCGGCCTCCGGGGCGGCCCTGGCCGCGGCGTGCGCCCTCAAGTGGACGGCGCTGCCCGCGGTGGCGGTGGTGCTGGCCCTCCTCACGGCGTGCCGGGGCCGGCGGGCGGCGCTGCGGTGCGCGCTGGTGACGCTGCTGGGCACGACGGCCCTGGTGGTGCCGAGCCTGCTGCTCCAGCCGGGGGAGCTGTGGCGGCAGGTGTTCGCCTTCCCGACCGGGCGGGCCGAGGTGCCGACCCCGGCGAGCAGCCCGCTGCCGGGGCACCTGCTGGCGGAACTCGGGCCGTGGGGCTGGTACCTGACGGTGGCTCTGCTGCTGCTCGGCGGGCTGGGCGTGGCGTTCTCACTGCTGGTGCGCCCGCCGCGCGGCGTGGTGGCCGCGGCCGACCGGCTCGCGCTCGGGCTGACCCTGGCGTTCCTGCTGGCCCCGGCGGGCCGCTTCGGCTACCTGGCGCTGCCGCTGCTGCTGGTGGCCTGGGCCCGCTCGGCCGCGCCCGCCGGTCCTGCCCCCTCGCGGGTGGTGGCCCGCTCCCGCAGGCGGCTCGGGAGCCCGGTGCCCATGCGGTGACGGGCGCGGGGTCAGGGCGGTCGGCCACCACCCCTTGCGTGTCCCCGGGGTCCCTCAGGGTGAGGGCGGCGATGTCGAGCCGGGCGCCGCTCTTTCTCTGAACATCCGCAGGTCACAGCCGCATCACTGTGCGGCCCCCGGGACTTGCGCCGGGGGCGCAACGGCTACGCGCCGGACGGTGTGACCGACTCCAGCATGGCGTCGGTGCGGGCGAGGGCGTCCACCAGGAACTCCCGGGCCGCCTTGATCGCACCGAACTGGTGGATGATGGTCTCGTCGTCGCCCCGCGCGAGCGCGGCGTCGACCGCCCCGATGACGCCCAGAAGGGTGTGCAGTGCCTCGCCGGCGCGGGAGGCCGCGACCACGAGCGGCCCGGCGTCGGGGTCCCCTGCGACCATGTAGAGCGGGACGCCCACCCGCCGGACCTGCCAGCCCAGGAAGTCCATCTGCTTCGCCGGGTCGTCCCAGACACCGGCGGCCTTGATCTGCTCGAACCACGCGGTGAACAGGTCTTCCCCGTCCTCCTCGGCCTCGTCGGCGAGCTGCGTCTGCCCCTGCACCGCGCCCAGCAGGGTGCTGAGCAGCCGCAGCCGGTAGATCTCGGGTCTGGCGAACTCCGCCGCCTTCCGGGCGTGTTCCTCCGGGGAGTTGTCGCCGTCGTACACGCCCAACGCGGCCAGGGCCGCGCCGATCTGTTCCACCGTCACTTGATCCCCCTCGTTCGTCATACCGGCACGCTACCTGTCTCCGGCCGGGTGCGGGGAGTCCGAAGTGATGTCAATCTGCGGCGGTTTGCCCTCCCGCGCCGCGCAGGTGGGCCAGGACGGCCAGGACGCGCCGGTTGCCCTCCGTCGGGTCCAGGTCCAGCTTCGTGAAGATGCTGCTCGCGTGCTTGACGACGGAGGCCTCGGTGATGAACAGGCGGGCCGCCAGGGCCTGGTTGTTGAGCCCTTCCGCCATCAGCGCGAGCACCTCCCGCTCGCGCGGGGTCAGCCGGGCCAGCGGCTCGTTCGCCGGCCGCGGCGCGAGCAGGACGCGGACCACCTCCGGGTCGATGACCGTCTGCCCCTCGTGCACCCGGCGCAGCGCGTCGAGGAACTCGGTGACCTCGCCGACCCGGTCCTTGAGCAGGTACCCCAGCCCGGCCGCCGAACCGCCGGTGAAGAGCTGGGTCGCGTACGCCGTGGCCACGTACTGCGAGAGCACCAGGACCGGCAGGGACGGGTCCGCGGAG
The DNA here is from genome assembly GCF_055575955.1 of Streptomyces sp. NPDC033966. Lineage (NCBI taxonomy): Bacteria > Bacillati > Actinomycetota > Actinomycetes > Kitasatosporales > Streptomycetaceae > Streptomyces > Streptomyces sp. NPDC033966. The sequence goes on from NZ_JBVIRQ010000009.1 coordinate 103,967, forward strand.
CGCAGTTCCAGTGCGGCCCGCAGCCCCTCGTCGCGCAGCCCCGGCGGCATCCGCACGTCCGTGACGACCACGTCGGGCCGCTCGGCGGCCACGGCCCGCAGCAGCGCGGGGGCGTCACCGACGGAGGCGAGGACGCGGTGGCCGCCCAGGGTCAGCAGTTCCGTCAGCCCGGCCCGCAGCAGCACGGAGTCCTCGGCCAGGATCACCCGGAGCACGGGACCTCCACCCTCAGTTCGGTCGGACCGCCCAGCGGACTGGACACCGTGAGCCTGCCCTGCAACATCGCCACCCTGTCCGCGAGACCCGCCAGGCCCGCCCCCGCGCCGGGATCGGCCCCGCCGCGGCCGTCGTCGGTGATGGTGAGGGTGAGCCGGTCACCCTCGACCCTACCGGCGACGCCGACCCGTGAGGCGCCGCTGTGCTTGGCCGCGTTGGCGAGTGCCTCGGCGACGGTGAAGTACGCCGTGACCTCGACCGGTTCGGGCAGCCGGGGCAGCTCCAGGTCCACCGTGACCGGCACGGGATGGCGCAGCGCGACCTCCGCCACCGCCGCCGCGAGCCCGTGGTCGGTGAGCACCTGCGGGTGGATCCCCCGTACGAGGTCCCGCAGTTGGGCGAGGGCCAGCTTCGCCTCCTGGCGGCCCCGGCTCACCAGCGCCGCCGCGTCCGCCGCCCCGGGGTGCTCGCGCAGCCGCAGCTCGGCGAGGCCCAGGGTCATGCTGAGGGCCACCAGCTGCTGCTGGGCGCCGTCGTGCAGGTCCCGCTCGATGCGCCGCCGTTCGGCCTCGAAGGCCTCCACCAGCCGGACGCGCGAGCGGGTCAGCTCCAGCACCCGGTCGTCCTCCGCGCGCGGCCCGAGCAGCAGCCGGGCGCACTTGACCTGGGCCCCGGCGATCAGCGCTCCCGCGTACGCGGTCAGCACCAGCCCGGCCAGCCCCGCGGCCGTACCGCCCAGCGCCTCCAGCGGCCCGGCCACCGCCTCGCCGGGCACCAGCATCACCGGCTCCGGCGCGAGGGCCCACACGATGACGGGGGCCGCCACCAGGATCAGGGCGAACGCCAGCAGCGTGAGCACCCCGAAGCCGGCCGCCCCGAAGACCACCCCGAGCAGGACGGCGTAACCGAACTCCCGCCAGGTGGCGCGTTCGCGCAGCCGGGTCCGCAGCCAGGCGGCCGGGCCGGCCCCGGCGAGCGAGGTGTGCGGGTCGGCCACCGGCTCCGGCTCCACCCACCGCAGCCGGCGCCGCTCCAGCTCCCCGAGCGGCACCGCCCCCGCCAGGGCGGCGACCAGCAGCAACAGCCCCACCCCGGCGACCGCGAGGAGCACCCCGAGCCCGACGAACAGCACCAGCGCGAGCAGCACCCCGTACCCGAGCGGAAACCCGCTCGCGAGGTACCCCCAGCACCGCCAGGGCCACCACGACCCGAGGAACCGCAGCGGCCGCCGCATGACCCGCCAGACGGCGACGGGCGGGGCGGGGGAGGGGGGTATGGAGGCGGCGGACACAGCGGAAGCCTAGTGCCGTGCCCGGAAAGGTCCACCGGGTCCGCGCGAGCCGCCCTCCGTGCCCACGGGCCGTCAGATCGCCGCGCCCACCGCCACGAAGCCGCAGATCCGCGTGTCCGAAGACGGGCCTTGATCGTTTCTTCAGTCGTAACCCTCATATCGGCTGCCGGATCGGGAGGACCGCGGTGACGGCTTGGCAGTACTTCGCCGGGGCGGGGCTGGTGGCCGCGCTCTGCCCGCTGCACGGCCATGTGGCGGTCGCGGGCGACGGCCACGGCCGCGGGGCGCGGGTCGACGTGTGCGTGCCCGGCGGGCCGCCCGGGCCGCCCGCGGCGCGGCCGCCCGCCATGCCGCCCCCGCCCGTGGCGCGGCCCGGGACCCCGTCGGCGGCGCCGCCCGTACGGGTGACCGTGCCCGGCGCCGTACGGCCCACGGTGCGCCACCCCGGCCTGGCGCCGGGGCTGGCGGAGCGGCCCGTGCCCGGGGCAGCGGTGCCGGGCGGGCCGGCGCAGCCGCCGCAGCCGCCGCAGGCTCCGCCGGCGGCGGACGCGGAGCCGGAGCCGGCCCCGGCCGACGGCCCCGCCCCGCCCCGGGCCATGGCCGCCGTCGAGCGGGTGAGCAGGTTCCACGTACGCCCGTACCGCTCGGTGGCCCTGGAGCGGCGCGGCCCGGACGGACTGAGCACGATGATGCTGATGGTGGTCGTGACCACCCCGGCCGTGCTGGCCGCCGCCGCGCTGCGCCCCCGCTCCAAGAGCCGGAGCTGACGCCCCCGGCCCCGGGCAGCCGCCTCGCCCCCCCCGCATCCCCCTGCTGTCACACACCCCATGCGTCCGCGCATCCACGAACGGGAGATCCCTCGTGTCCGAATGGCTGGTCCTGGCCATCGCCATGGCGCTCGTCTGCGCCCTCGTCCTCGCCATGACCGTGGTCCGGCACCGCCGGGTCGCGGACGACGAGGACACCAGCGAAACCCCCGACGTCATCGAGTACATGACGATGATGGTCGGCGTGGTCTACGCGATCGTCCTGGGCCTGGCCATCGCGGGCGTCTGGGAGGCGCGCGGCGCGGCCGAGGACAGCGTGCGCCGCGAGGCCCAGTCGCTGTACGAGGTCACCCAGAGGGCCGACGTCTACCCCGGGCCCGTCCGCGACCGGATCCGCGGCGAGGTGGACGCGTACGTCGCCCACACCGTCAGCGTGGACTGGCCGCGGCTGGTCTCCGGCCAGGACGCCTCCGCCGAGGGCGCGCAGCTGCTCGGCAAGCTGCGCACCGACGTCACCCACCAGAGCCCCGCCAACGAGCTCCAGGCGCAGGCCTACCAGCCGCTGCTCGACCACATCGCGGCCGCCGACGACGCCCGGCACTCGCGCACGCAGAGCGACGAGTCCACCCTGCCGAGCGTGGTCTGGTTCGGGCTGGTGGTCGGCGGTCTCGTCACGATCGGGCTGATCTTCACCCTGCAGATCCGGCGCTCGGGGCGCGAGCTGCTGCTGGCCGGGCTGTTCAGCGCGCTGATCGTGTTCCTGCTGTTCATGGTGTGGAGCTTCGACGCCCCCTACGGGCGGGACGGGACCGACTCCGCCGGGCCCTTCGAGGACCTGTTCCCGGCCCTGTCGGTGACGGCCTCCCGCTGAGCGTCCGCGTCGGCCCGCGGGCCGGCCGTTCCCGGCCCGGCCCGGCCCGGCTCCGGCCGGTTCGGCTCCGGCCGGTTCAGCTTCCCGTCGGGGCCGCCTGCCGCCGCACGGCGGCCACGAGCGGCGAGTGCCGCAGGGCGTGCGAGATCCGTACGAGGTCGCGCGGCCCGTCGGCCAGCAGCGGCACCCGCTCCTCGTCGCCGTTCCCGGTCCCCTCCGGGTCGGCGGCGCTGGCCCGTACGGCGGCCACCACCATCGCCGCGTCCGCGACGGCGCGGGCCGTCTCCTCGTCCGCCCCGGCCGCACGGGCCCGCTCGTAGGCGGTGTCGCGGTGGCGCCGGTCGAAGGCCGGGCCGAGGCGCAGGAAGCCGTCGTGGATGTCGGACTCCCGCTGGATCACCCGGATCGCGGCCGGGGACCACCAGGACATCCGCACGCAGGGCGTGCCGCGGGGCACGGTCGTCTGCACCTCGTGCCACAGCGCGCCGAGGCGGCGGTAGGTGCTCCAGGTGCGCCAGCTGTCCGACACGCGCTGGCACACCAGCGGCAGTACGAAGCCCACGGAGCTGACGAGGGCGGCGAAGGCGGCCAGCGGCGGGGCGAGGTAGGTGCTGAGGTAGTCCAGGTCGTGGCCCAGCCAGCGGGCGGCGACGGCGGACATCTTGGCCGCGTCGTAGGCGAGGCTGATGGTGTAGCCGGCGACGATGATCACCAGCCCGGCCCGGAGCCAGCCGCCGACCCGCAGGGACCAGCGCCAGCACATCGACACCATCATCAGCACGGCGGCGTTGTGCGCCAGCAGGTAGGCCGTGATCATCAGCCGGATGTAGGGCGTGTTCGCGTAGTAGGTGTCGAAGTCCCGCAGCCGCTCGACGGGGGCGTCACCGAGGGCGAAGAGGACGACGATGGCCGCGACGATCACGGAGTAGCCCGCGATCCAGCGCTGCGAGGTGCGCCGGATCTCCGCCACCGGACCGCCGCGCCAGTTGAAGACGAGGACGAGGCAGGAGGCGCTGAAGGCGGTCATCAGGCAGTAGACGAGCGGGGCGGAGACGTTGGGGACGCCGGTCCAGCGGTTGACGGCGGCGATGGTGGGCGGGGCGGCGAAGGTGAACACCGAGCCGCCGAGGAGGAGCAGGACGAAGACCGACCGCAGGAGCGGATCGCGCCCGTTGGTGCGCAGGGCCGGCAGCTTGCACACGAGGGCCACCGCCATCGCGGCCGCCGGGATGTAGTAGTCCGGTCCGCTCAACGGTCGTTCCTGCGCCCCCGGTAGCCGAGCGAGGTCTCGATCCGGCCGGCCAGCTCGTCCCGGTGGGCCGGTGGCCGGTGGCCCGCCGAGCCGGCCAGCCAGGTGCGGCAGCGGCTGCCCAGCAGGAGCCCGAAGCTCTCGGCCTCCGTCTCCTCCTGGACGTCGGCCCGGGTGCGGGCGGCGACGCTGCGGACCGTCTCGCCGAGGTCGGCGGCGTCGGTCAGCAGGCGGGCGGCCACGGCGGCCCCGTCGACGTGGTGGCTGCAGTGACCGGCCTTCATGTGCCACAGCTCGTGGCCGAGGATGACGAGCTGGTGGTCGGGCGCGGTGCGCTCCTCGACGACCACCAGGTCCCGGTCCGCCATGTCGAGCCAGAGACCGCTCGCGGTCCCCTGGGGGAACGCGGCCATCCGGAACTCCACCGGGCGGCCGCGGTGCCTGCTCATGCCCTCGCAGAGGGCGGCGTAGAGATCCAGCGGTTCCACGGGGGCGGCCAGCTTGATGCCGGACACCAGCTCCGCGCACAACCGCCGCTGCGCTCTGCCTATGCTCACCGTTCTCCCCGTCGGCGCGGATCCGGATCAGGACTCAAGGATCAGATCCAGACTTTCGACTGGGTCATGATTCGTTCGGTTTGACGCTTTCGAGAAGCATGTCCAGCCATTCGGTCACCTTGTCCCGGTGCTTGTCGCTGGGCAGTTGGGCGGCCCGCCAGGCGATGCCCCGTACGCCGTGGTTCTGCAGGAGTCTTGCCAGCGGATCGCCCGCCGAAGCCGCCTCCGCCGGTACGGTCTGCCGCTCGCGCCCCGCGAAGTCCTGGAGCAGCTGCTGCTCGGTGCGCTGGAGGGCGTCCGTGAGGGCGTCGGCGTCATGGGCGGTGAGGAAGCCCGCGTGTACGCCGAAGAACCGCTGGATGGCGTCGCAGTGCTCCATCGTGGGCCGCCGGTCGCCGTTGATCAGGGCGCCCGCCTGCTGCCGGGACATGCCGGCGCCGTCGGCGATCTCCTGCTGCGTGTAGCGGCGGCCGTTGGGTTTGACCCGGGTCCGCCGGAGCAGGTCAAGGCGCTGGAGGAAACGCGCCTGCAGATCGGGTTCGCCCGCCCGCCGGCCTTCGAGCAGGGTCCTGATCACATCGGTGGGAACCCCGGACGCCTCGGAGAGCCGGCGGAGGTCGAAGACCTGGTTCGGGTCGCGGCCCATTTTGTTCGCCAGTTCGGCGACCCGCGTGACGGTCGCTGCCAGGGGCGCGTTGGCCACCGCGACGGGAGCCGGGAAGCCGTCTGTCACCAGTGGTTCTCCTAGATCGCGCGAGGTCAGTGGGCACGTGGTCGGCCTTGAGGAATCTATCCGGTTTGTTTTGGGAGAGCCAGAACTTGCCACAGCTGTGGCGGGAATGAGCTGTCGCTCGGCTGGAATTGCCACAATAGTTGACACTCGAATGAAGTCGGTAGCAGGATCGCCACACGGAAATGAAGATCCAGACCGTTGAGGAGGGGGAGCTCTCGGTGCCACATCTCGCAGCGGTGGGCCCGTCTGATGGCCTCGTCCGAGCCGGTGAGGAGCGCCTGGCGGGCGATGAGCCCCGCGGCGCAGTGAGGTCGGAGCGGCGCAAGGAGATTTTGCGCCAGCGCCGCGAAGAACTGAGCCTGAGCCAGGAGGACGTGGCGTCGCGCTTGCGCATCAGCGTGCGCGCGTACGGAAACTGGGAGCGCGGGCTCGTCAAGGAGTGGACGGACCGCAAACTCCTCGCCCTGGCCGAGGCCTTGGAGATGAGCGAGCGGCAGTGCTTCTGGCTGTTCCGGGTCATGGTCGACCGGGACCCGCCGCCCACCTGGCGCGCGGCCGAGGAGAGCAGGCTGCCCCAGGACCCGGCCCAGCGCGACTACCTGGTCGACTACGCGGCCCTCATGGAGGCCGTGCCCTACCCGAGCTTCCTGGTGGACCACCGCTGGGACGTGGCCCTCACCAATTCGGCCTTCGACCGGCTGTTCCAGTCGGTCCGCCCCCACCCGACGGCCCTGCCGGACGACAACTTCCTGCGCTTCGTGCTGTTCCACCCGGACGCCGCGGCCGTGCTGGAGGACCACGAACCGGCCTGGTGCGTACCGCTGCTGGCCCAGTTCGCGACCGCCCTGGCCGAGGCCCCGGAGGACGAGGGGCTGCGGAGCATCCGTCAGGAGGTGGCCCGGGACCCGTTCATGGAGGCCGCCTACCGCTACGGGGTCCCGCACTGGCTGACCACCCACGGGGAGGCCGCCGCGGAACTGGACGGCGCGGTGCGGACGGTGCGCCATCCCGACCCCGGATGGGGTCTGGTGCGGTGCCGGATGGTGGCGGAATCCAGCCGAATGCTGGAGGGGATGGGTCTCACCCGGATCACCCTCGTGCTGTCGGCCCCGCAGGGCCTGCCGGCCGGTCCGGTGCGCGGCGGTGCGGGCTTCCCGCAGCAGCAGGGCGCACGCCTGCGGGCCGTGCCGTCGCTGGGGGAGTGACGCCGCGGGGGAGACTGGTCCCCTGAAGCGCGTGCCACGGCCCGTGCCGGGCGGGGCCGGTGGCGCAGTGCCATACCGACCGACTGGTTCGGTCCGTGCGGATGCCACGATCCGCGACAACGCGCGGATGCCACGGATCGTGGCATTCCGGCGGAGTCGCCGGAGTCGTGGCTTCGCCCGTGCCCGGGGCGCCCCGGGCCGTGGCCGTGGCCACGACGGCGGAAGGGCGGAAATGGGCATGCGGTTGACCATCCTCGGCGGGGGCGGATTCCGCGTCCCGCTCGTCTACGGGGCACTGCTGGCGGACCGCGCCGAGGGCCGGGTGTCCCATGTGACGCTCTACGACGAGGATCCCGCCCGGCTCACGGCCATGGCCCGGGTCCTCGCGGACCAGGCCGCGGCCTCCGGGGCGCCCGACGCCCCGGCCGTCACCGCCACCGGGGACCTGGACGAGGCCCTGCGCGGGGCCGACTTCGTCTTCTCCGCCATCCGCGTCGGCGGCCTGGAGGGCCGCGCCGCCGACGAGCGGATCGCGCTGGCCGAGGGAGTGCTGGGCCAGGAGACGGTGGGCGCGGGCGGGATCGCGTACGGCCTGCGGACGGTGCCGGTGGTCCGGGAGATCGCGCGCAGGATCGCCCGTACCGCCCCGGACGCCTGGGTCATCAACTTCACCAACCCCGCGGGGGTGGTCACCGAGGCCATGGCCGGGGAACTGGGCGACCGGGTCATCGGCATCTGCGACTCGCCCGTCGGGCTCGGCCGCCGGATCGCCCGGCTGCTCGGCGCGCGGCCCGGCGAGGCCTGGATCGACTACGTGGGCCTCAACCACCTGGGCTGGGTGCGCGGCCTGCGGATCGGCGGGCGCGACGAACTGCCCCGGCTGCTGGCCGACCCCGAGGCCCTGGAGTCCTTCGAGGAGGGACGGCTCTTCGGCGCCGACTGGCTGCGCTCGCTCGGTGCGATCCCCAACGAATACCTGCACTACTACTACTTCAACCGCGACACGGTGCGGGCCTACCAGGAGGCCAAGCAGACCCGCGGCGCCTTCCTGCGCGACCAGCAGCGCGGCTTCTACGCCGAGGCGGGCCGGCCGGGGCAGCCCGCCGGGGCGGCGCTGGCCGCCTGGGACCGGACCCGGGCCGAGCGCGAGGCCACGTACATGTCGGAGAACCGCGAGGTGGCGGGCGTCGGGGAGCGCGAGGAGAGCGACCTGGAGTCCGGCGGCTACGAGAAGGTCGCCCTCGCGCTGATGCGGGCCATCGCCCGCGACGAGCGGGCCACGCTGATCCTCAACGTCCGCAACGGCTCCACGCTGTCCGTGCTCGACGCGGAGGCGGTCATCGAGGTGCCGTGCCTGGTCGACGCGAACGGCGCCCACCCGGTGTCCGTGGCACCGCTGCCGCTGCACGCGGTGGGGCTGGTCACCTCGGTGAAGGCGGCGGAGCGGGCGGTGCTGGCCGCTTCGGCGAGCGGCTCGCGGGCGGACGCCGTGAAGGCCTTCGCGCTGCACCCGCTGGTGGACTCGGTGGGGGTGGCACGGCGGCTGCTGGAGGGGTACGCGACGGAGCACCCGGGCCTGGCCTACCTGCGCTGACGCCTTCCGTCGGGGCCGGGCTCGGGGGTTTCCCCCGTACGGCGGCTTGCGGCATGCGGTGCGGTGGGGGTGCTGTGAGAGTGCGAGGTGTGACCACTGCCCCCGCCGTCGCCGCGGCGCCACCCGTGCTCGACCGGCGGCGGCGCAACGTCGTCTTCGGCACGATCATGCTGGGCGTGCTGCTCGCCGCGCTCGACCAGACGATCGTGGGCACCGCCCTGCCCACCATCGTGGCCGACCTCGGCGGCGCGGCCCACATGGCCTGGGTGGTGACCGCGTACCTGCTCGCGGAAACCGTCGCGACGGTTCTGGTCGGCAAGTTTGGCGACCTCTTCGGCCGGAAGGTCATCTTCCAGATCTCCGCCGTCATCTTCATCACCGGCTCCTTCCTGTGCGGCCTCGCCGGCAACATGACCCTGCTCATCCTGTGGCGAGGACTCCAGGGCATCGGGGCGGGCGGCCTGATGGTCACCTCCATGGCACTGATCGCCGACGTGGTGCCGCTGCGCGAACGCGGCAAGTACCAGGGCGCGATCGGCGCCGTCTTCGGCGTCGCCACCGTCATCGGGCCGCTGCTGGGCGGCCTGTTCACCGACCACCTGAGCTGGCGCTGGGCCTTCTACGTCAACGTCCCGATCGCCGTGCTCGTCGTCGCCGCGGCCGCCCGCACCATCCCCGCGGTACGTGCCGCCGGCCGGCCCGCCGTCGACTACCTGGGCATCGCCCTGGTCGCCGCCGGGTCCAGCGCGCTGATCCTGGCCACCAGCTGGGGCGGCAACGAGTACGCCTGGAGCTCGCCGGTGATCATCGGGCTCTTCGCGGGCGGTGCGCTGGCCCTCGCCCTGTTCTGTCTGGTGGAGACCCGGGCGGCCGAACCGATGCTGCCCATGCGGCTCTTCCGCAACCCCGTCTTCACGGTGTGCTCGGTCCTCAGCTTCGTCGTCGGCTTCGCCATGCTCGGCGCGATGACCTTCCTGCCGACCTACCTCCAGTACGTGGACGGGGACTCGGCCACCCTGTCCGGCGTACGGACCCTGCCGCTGGTCATCGGCCTGCTCATCGCGTCCGTCTTCAGCGGCAACGCCACCTCCAAGACCGGCCGGTACCGGATCTACCCCATCGTCGGCTGCGCTGTGATGGGCGCCGGCCTCTACCTGCTGTCGCTGATGGGGCCCGGCACCGGCGCCTGGCTGGAGTCCGTGTACATGTTCGTCCTCGGCGCCGGGATCGGCCTGTGCATGCAGGTGCTCACCATCGCCGTGCAGAACACCGTGGACTACGCCGACCTCGGCACGGCGACCTCCGGAGTCACCTTCTTCCGTACGCTCGGCAGCTCCTTCGGGACCGCCGTCTTCGGGACGATCTACGCCAACAGCCTGGGGCCCGAACTGAAGGCCGGGGTCGCCGAGGCCGCCCGCGCCACCGGCGCCGACCCGGAACGCCTCGCCGGCGCCGCGCAGAGCCCCCAGGGGGTGCACGGCCTCGACCCGGCCGAGGCGGGTCCGGTCATCGACGCGTACGCCGACGCCCTGCACACCGTGTTCCTGTGGACGGTGCCCGTGGCGGCCGTCGGCTTCGCCGTCGCGCTGTTCCTCAAGCAGGTCCGGCTGCGCGACAGCGCCCGGGCGGGCTCGACCGACATCGGCGACGGCTTCGCCTCCCCGGCCACGGCCTCGGGGGACTCGGCCAAGCTGCTGGAGCTGGCGGTCGGCAAACTCGTGCGGAACATGGGGCCCGACACGGCCCGGGCCATCGTCCACGCCTCCGACACGCGCCTCGACATGGCGGGGGCGTGGGCGGTGATGCAGGTGGACCTGATGACCCGGACCGTGGGGCACGCCAGCCTCGGGCTGATCGCGTCGCGGCTGTCGCTGCCGCCGGAGGTGCTGCTGCCGGTCTTCGACCGGATGGTGGAGGAGGGATTCCTGACGCGGCAGAACGGCTTCTTCGCCCACAGCCGGGCGGGCGAGCGCGAAGCCGCGGTGATCTCGCGGGCCTGGGCGGACTGGCTGGGCGACCGGCTGGAGCAGGACCGCGGTCGGCCCCGCAGCGAGGAGCTGCGGGCGGCGGCGGACGCGATCGCCAAGCGGCTGCTGGCCGAGGACCTGGGCGAGGGCAACTTCGCGCCCCGGCGCACGAACTAGGACGCCCTGTCCCCGCTCCCGGTGGGGTAGTCGTGCGAGGGGACGGGAGGCAGGGCCGTGAGGTCGGGGCGCCAGACGCGCAGGACGGCCGCCGAGGGCGGGTAGAGGGCGCCGGGGATCTCCTCCGGAGTGAACCACTGCCAGCGGGCGATCTTGTGCGGCTCGGTGACGGCCGGGCTGCCCTCGGCCGAGCGGGTGAGGGCGGCCACCGTCAGGCGGGTCGGCGGCTCGGGGTGCGCGTAGAGCTGGACGGCCAGCAGCTCGACGTCCCCGGGTTCGGTCCGCAGGGAGGTCTCCTCGGCCAGCTCACGGGCGGCGGTCTGCTCGAAGCGCTCCCCGGGGTCCACCTTGCCGCCGGGCAGCTCCCAGTTCCCGTCGTGGGCCTGGCCGAGCAGTACCCGGCCGTCGGGGCCGAGGACGATCAGCCCGACGCCGATGGTCGCGTGGGCCCTGGGGACGGCGCGGGCGGGCGGGGAGCCTTCGGGGCGGGCTCCGGTGCCGGGTGCGTTCTCGTGTTCGCTGGCCATGCGGTCATTTTCGCCGGTGGAGCGGCCGGCGGCCCCGGCGGGCCCGCGGGCCGGACGGATGTGCGAGTTTCGGCCGGGGCCCGTACGCGCAGGCTCTGGGCGGTCAGATCGTCGTACGGGATGCCGGTTCGGGGGTAGCCATGGCACATCTGCTGGTCATCGGCGGAGGGATCGCGGGGCTCGCGACCGCCCTCCTCGCGGCCCGCCGGGGGCACACCGCCGAGGTGTTCGAACGCGACACCCGCGCCCCCGGCGCCGTCCTCGACCGCGACTTCTTCGGCTGGCACCGCCCGGCCGTACCGCAGGCGGTCCAGCCGCACGTCCTGCTCGGCGCCGCCCGCACGCTGCTGCGTGCCGAACTGCCCGACGTGCACGCCGAGATGATCCGGCTCGGCGCCCGCGAACGGCACGAGCTGGACTGGTTCGACGTACGTCCGCTCGCGCGCCCGGGGGACGAGGACCTGGTCATGATCCAGGCCCGCCGGATCGTGCTGGAGAGCGCGCTGGCCACCGCCGTGCGGGCGGAGCCGGGTGTGGTGGTGCGGTACGGGGAGCCCGTCGGCGGCCTGACGCGGGCAGGGGGCGGCGACGGGGCCGGCGGGGCAGGAGGGGCCGGCGTGGCCGGCGGGGCAGGGGCGGAGCCGTGGGTCAGGGTCACCGGGGTGACCACCCCGGGCGGCGCGTACGCGGGCGACCTCGTGGTGGACGCGGCCGGCCGGCGCGGAGGCTCCGCCGGCCTGGCGGCCGCCGCCGGCTGCCGTCCGGCCCCCGTCGAGCGGCACCGCACCGGCCTGGCGTACTTCTGCCGCTGGTACCGGCTGCCCGACGGGACGGACGAGGGGCCGCGCCGGCCGTGGACGGTGACCGGCGGCGCCTTCGCGGGCTGCGCGGTGTTCCCGTCCGACAACCGGGTCTTCGCCGTCACCGTTTTCGCGCACACCGGGGACCCCACCCGCGCCGCCCTGCGCGACCCGGCCGTGTTCGAGGCCGCCGCGCGGGTCTTCCCGCCCGGTGCGGCCTGGCTGGGGCTGGGCGCCGAGCCGCTGTCGGGGGTGCTGGCGACCGCGGGCCTGGACAACCGGTGGAGCCCGCTGGCCGACGGGCGGGGGCCGGTGGTGACCGGGATGGTGCCCGTCGGTGACGCGCTCACCCACACCAACCCGACGCTGGGTCAGGGGACTTCGCTCGCCCTGTGGGCGGCCGACCGGGTGGCCCGGACCGCCCACCAGGACCCGGGGTCCGCCGGCTTCGCCGCCGGGTACCACGGCTGGGCGCTGCGCACGCTGAAGCCGTGGTTCGACCTCCAGGTCGGGGCCGACGCGGCGGTGGGGGAGCGGCTCGCGGCGGGGGCCGGTTCGGGGGCGTGGGCCGGGGCGGGTTCCGGGGCGAGTTCCGGGGTGGGAGCCGGCCGGCCGGACCGGGCGCGGGAGGCGGCCGCACTGTTCGAGTGCGCGCTGGAGGACCCGGAGGTGATGCGGGCCCGGGCGCGGGTCCGGCACCTGGCCGAGCCGCCCGAGCGGGCCTACGCGGACCCCGGCGTCCGGGCACGGGTGGCACGCTGGCTCGCGGCCCGGCCCGACTGGACGCCGAACGCGGTGGGCCCCGGCCGGGCGGAGTGGGAGGAGCTCACCGCCACCGCCGCCGGGCGGGGGCCCGGCCGGCCGGTGGTGCCCGGTCGGGGCCGGGGCGGCACCGGGTGAACGGCCCGGGCCGGATCCTGCTCGGGTCGTCGGGCAGGGGCGTGAAGGACACCGGAAGGCAGAAGTGGCGCTACAGGGGGAGGCCGGCAAGGCCGTTCAGCCCGGGCTGCCCAGCACCTCGGCCAGGTCGTAGCCGACGACCTCCTCCAGCTGGGCGTACGTACAGCTCTCCGGCGTGCGGTCGGGGCGCCAGCGGGCGAACTGCGCGGTGTGCCGGAAGCGGTCGCCCTCCATGTGGTCGTAGCGCACTTCACAGACCCGCTCGGGGCGCAGCGGCACCCAGGACAGGTCCTTCTTCCCCGTCCAGCGGCTCTGGGCGCCCGGCAGGCGGGCGCTCTCGTGGGCCGACTCCTCGGCCCAGGCGGCCCAGGGATGGCCGGCCGGGTCCGGCATGCGCAGGGGTTCGAGTTCCCCGACGAGCTCGGCCCGGCGCTTCATGGGGAACGCGGCGCAGACGCCCACGTGCTGGAGCGCGCCGTGGTCGTCGTACAGCCCGAGCAGCAGCGATCCGATGATCGGACCGCTCTTGTGGAAACGGAAACCGGCGACGACGACATCGGCCGTACGCTCGTGCTTGATCTTGAACATGAGGCGGGCGTCCGGCCGGTAGGGGAGATCGAGGGGTTTCGCGACGACCCCGTCGAGCCCGGCGCCCTCGAACCGCTCGAACCACTCCCGCGCGAGTGCGGGATCGGTGGTGGCGGGCGCCAGATGCACGGGGGGCCGGGCTGTGGAGAGTACGTGGACCAGGGCGCTGCGGCGCTCGCCGAGCGGGGTGTCGAGGAGGGAGTCCTCACCGAGCGCGAGCAGGTCGAAGGCGACGAAGCTGGCCGGCGTCGTCCCGGCGAGCAGTTTCACCCGGGAGGCGGCCGGATGGATCCGCTCGCTGAGACGGTCGAAATCGAGCCGTCCGCCGTGCACGACGACGATCTCCCCGTCGATCACGCAGCGGGGCGGCAGGTTCTCCTTCAGCGCCGCCACCAGCTCGGGGAAATACCTGGTCAGGCTCTTGCCGGTACGGCTGCCGACCTCCACCTCGTCCCCGTCGCGGTGCACGATCGCCCGGAAGCCGTCCCATTTGGCCTCGTACTGCATGCCCGGCGGGATCCTGCTCACCGACTTGGCGAGCATCGGCTTCACGGGAGGCATCACCGGCAGGTCCATACACAGGATTCTGCGGTGGCGCGCCCGGCCCCGCTCGGTGTGCGAGTCCGTCCGCACCCGCCTACCGTGGCGCCCATGGGCGGTAGCGCGGGTGGTGCGATCGAGCTCGACGCGGGCGGGCGGGCGGTACGCCTGTCCAGCCCGGACAAGGTGTACTTCCCGGAGCGCGGCCTCACCAAGCGGGACGTCGCCGAGTACTACCTGGCCGTCGCCGACGGGATCACCCGCGCCCTGCGCGACCGCCCCACCACCCTGGAGCGGTACCCGGACGGAGTGGAGGGGGAGTCCTTCTTCCAGAAGCGCGCCCCGAAGAACCTGCCCGACTGGATCCCCACCGCGCACATCGCCTTCCCCAGCGGCCGCACGGCCGACGAGATCTGCCCGACCGAGCCGGCCGCCGTCCTGTGGGCCGCCAACCTGGGCTGCCTGACCTTCCACCCCTGGCCGGTGCGCCGAGAGGACACCGACCGGCCGGACGAACTGCGCATCGACCTCGACCCGCAGCCGGGCACCGACTACCACCACGCGGTGGCCGCGGCGCACGAACTGCGGGCGCTGCTGGACGAGCTGGGGCTGCGCGGCTGGCCCAAGACCTCGGGCGGCCGCGGCCTGCACGTCTTCGTCCCGATCGCCCCGCGCTGGACCTTCACCGAGGTCCGCCGCTGCGCGATCGCCCTGGGCCGGGAGCTGGAGCGCCGGATGCCGGGCAAGGTCACCACGGCCTGGTGGAAGGAGGAGCGCGGCGAGCGGATCTTCGTCGACTACAACCAGACGGCCCGCGACCGGACCATCGCCTCGGCCTACTCCGTCCGCCCCCGCCCGCACGCCCCGGTCTCGGCGCCGCTGCGCTGGGACGAGGTGGACGACGCGGAGCCGCGCGACTTCGACATCGTGACCATGCCGGCACGCTTCGCCGAACTGGGCGACCTGCACGCCGACATGGACGAGCACGCCTTCAGCCTGGAACCCGTACTGGAACTCGCCGCCCGCGACGAACACGCGCACGGCCTGGGCGACCTGCCGTACCCGCCGGACTACCCGAAGATGCCGGGCGAACCGAAGCGCGTCCAGCCGAGCCGCGCGAAACACGAGGACTAAGGGACGCGGACTCCGCTTCCTGGCCCGCGGGCCGGTGCGGTCCGGCGCCGTCGCTCAGTCGGTGTCCGTGGCCGCGAGGACGGCCAGGCGGCGGTGGTCGGGGGAGAGGGCCGCGATGCCGTAGTCGTAGTCGATCTCGTTGTGGAACCAGCCGGAGTCGGCCTCGAAGCGGAACCAGGTGGTCGCGCGGGCCAGGCGCTCGACCTCCTCCGCGTCGGCGCCCGCCTCCGCGCCGGCCAGACCCGCCATCGACCGCCACGCCCACATCCGCCCGTAGGCGCCGCCCACGCCCCCTCCGTACACCCCGCCCATCGAGGCGGAGGCGAACAGCAGCCGCCACACCTCGCCGAGCGGGCTGAGCGCGACCTCGAGCCGGCCCGTCGGCCCGACCGCGGTGCAGGGCATGGGCAGCGTCGGCAGCAGGGCGGGCACCTGTTCGGGTGCGAGGGCCTCATCCAGCTGGAAGACCCAGGCGTCGGAGTGCCCCCATTCGCCGGCCTCCGGGGCGGAGACGATGCTCTCGTGGACCTCGGCGGTGGCGGAGTTCCGCAGGGCCGACCGCTCTGCCGTGCGGGGCGTCGGCGGGTCGACGCGTCCCTCGTCGGGCATCCGGGTCCCGGCCCCGCCGGCGGAGCCGTTGACCGTGCGCCGCGGGAACTTGGCCCCGGCCTCGAAATCGCGCAGCTCCGTGGGGAGCCAAGCCAAGGTGTGCGAAGAGCGCGGCGGCCGGCAGCCCTCCATGTCCGCGCCCCGGAGCAGCAGCTCGTGGAAGAGGCAGGGGCCCAGCTCGTCCGACCCACCCGCGCCGGGGCGGTCGAAGACGGTGGCGGCCAGATCGGAGGCCCGCTGGTGTTCGGCGAGGAGCGAGGCGATCCCGCGGGGATGGGACGGAGGCCGCTTCTCGTCGATGAGCCGCATCAGTTCCACGAGGCTGTCCCGGCCGGGGGTGAGGGCCAGCACCCGCACCACGTGCGCCAGCTGGTCCCCGTACGTCCGTGCCCGCGCGGCGGCGTCCTTGTGCCGTTCGGTGAGTCGCTCCGCGAGCTCCCGCAGGTACCCGAGGTCGCCCGCGGCGGCCCGCCGCTCCGCCTCGCCCCAGACGAAGCCGTCCTGTATGTCTTCCATGATCGTCACTTTAGTGCTGTGACCGGAAAGGTTCGCCGGGTTGCTCTTTGTCCTGGTTGGAAATGACTTGCCCAACCAGAGTGGGGAGGCGACCAGTCCCGCGTGTCGACGGTCACGCATTTCCCCACCCGCAGGGTCACGCTTCCCCATGGGGATGGCGGTTGCGAGTGGCTGCCGAACGGCAGGGCCCGAGCCCGCCTCTCCCTGCTGTTCACATGAACAGCAGGTCGACCGGCGGCCATGGGTAGCCCAGTCGCTCGGCATCATGCGAACCTCCCCAGACCTCGGCGGTGGCACGGGGATCGCCTGCGGTCAACCGCGCTTCAAGCCGCTCGGCCTGGTCCGATGGATCGTCCGCGGAGATCGGGAGAGTCATCCCGAACTGGATCCAGGGCAGATCCGTATCGGGCCCGTTAGGGGGGTGCATCAGGACGACGTGGATTCGGTCGGGTTGCTTGCGGGAGGCCCAGACGTCTTGCAACTCGCACTCCCACCGGAGGAGCCAGTCCCTGCGTCCCCTCAGCCCCGCCTCGAGCAGCCGCGCAACTGCTCCTGCCGGCCACTCCCAGCAGCGGTCCTCTCCGGCTCGCAGGACTTCGGCCTCGTACTGAGCTGCGGTGAACCGAAGCTCCGGCAGGGCGACATCCTGATTGGCCGGGTCGCGCCAGCCCGCCCAGACAACATGATCCCCGTCACGCGTGACCGTCATGTACAGGGCGCCGCAGCACTCCTCCGCGCCGCACCCGGACCAAGCGAGACGAGCCTCGTGGGGCGTGGCGGTGGCATGCAACGGCCCGTCCCGGTCCAACAGATACCGGGGGCCTACTCCCAGGTACCGGGAGCCTCCCACGCCGCCAGGGAGCACATCAGCCAGAAGATCCCCGCCGTTGACGATCGGGCGGACCTCCACGCCGCCCTCGTCGGGCGGTGGGCACACGATGCTCAGGCTGAGAAGGTCCGGTTGCGTGGTCATCGGCCAATGGTCGTGGAGCCAGCCACAGCTGTCATGTGAATTCGCATGGCCCTGCTCGGGTCGGTAGTTCGGGCTGCTGTCAGCCAGGCCCGGCCTCCGGACACCCCGCCGGAACGTCGGGATGACAGCCTGGGGAATTACGTGTTCGTAGCCGTGGGGAATTACGTGACCATCCACACCGCGAGCTCGCGTCCACACACCCGTGCGCGTGCGGCGGCACCATCGAGGTCTAGGCCCTGTCCGGGCGATCTTCGTGGATCAGCACACGTCGTCCGGCGCGGTGCATCGCAAGGCGGAGGGCCGCGGCTCGTACTGGACGTACTTGCGCGGACCGACAACGCGGCGAGGTGCCGTGCCGGGCGGCGTGGGCCCGCGAAGATCGCCCGGACAGGGCCTAGGGCGGCGCCGGCGCCCAGCCCTGCGTACGATGCAAAGCCTGCGGCGCCCTGTGGACCCAGTCCGGGGTGGTCGCCTCGTAGCTGGGTAGCGCGAAACCCCAGCCAAGACCACCACGATCGCCGGCGGCGGCTACCCGGGCACCGGACTCGTCATCCCGCACCGCCGCAAGCGCGGCCAGGCCGAACTCCCGACCTGGAAAGAGGAACACAACAACCCACTAGCGGGTCCGCGCCCGCGTCGAGCACGTCTCGCCCAGCCCCACCACCATGCCCAGGGCAGACAGCCTCCGTCTCGAACCGTGCGTTCCCACGTTGATCTTCTCCTGTCCCCTGAAGATCCACCATTCGACTCCGGGAGCGAGCGGGGGGCCGATCGCGGGCAATGTGCAGCCCTGGAATGCCCTATTGATGAGCAAACGTCAGGGGAAACAGCCACTTCACTCGATTGGCCTGTTTACGCATGGAAGCTGCGGAGGCCGTCGTCCGCTCCTGTGGGCTGCGGGCCCTGGAGATCCCTCGGCGGGCCAGTAACGGGTTGGTGCGCGAAAGCGGTCGCGGGTGCAGTCGGGAGTGCAACGGAGTGCACCCTTCGCGCGTCCTCCTCTCCGTGACTAGACGTTGGATACCCGCGACACGACTCGGACGGGTCCTGACCGCGGGCACGGCCGGGCTGGTACTGGCCGCGGTCCTGCTGTGGAATGTCCCGTTGGCCGGGCAGTGGCGAGGGGAGCCCCCGCTCACGCAGCTCCTGCCGCAGTCGCCGCCCGGGCCGGGGCCCTGGGAGAGCATCCCCGAAGGCACGTATTTCTCCGAGCCGGGGCTCGACGAAGACGAACAGAAGTACCGGGGCTTCGCGCTCCACGGCAGCGACTTCCTGCGCCACGGCTTCTCGCAGAGCGTCAAGCGGTTCGACTCCCCGACCTGGGCCTGGCTCGCTGTCCGCCGGTCTCCGGCCCAGGACAAGCCCTGGGCCTTTCCGCCGATCGAGCTGGCCGGCAGCCGGAAGGCGGACGACCAGTCCCACACCTGCCTCGTCTACAGCGACTCGGCGGACGGGTGCGAACGCTGGTACAGCCAACTCCGCTACGGCCAGTACGTGGTTGAGATTGCTCTCAGCGGCCGGGAGCAGGCACCCCAGGCCCTCGACCTCCTCCAGGAGGCCGTGCTCGCCACCGACGCCCTCATGCCTGAATGACCAAGGCGTGGGCCGTGTCGATCGTCTGCGGGCTGAGGGCGGCGGACCTGGCCATCAACTGGTCTTCACCGATCGGGTGATCGCCACCCTGGTGGTCCTGCGGTTCCAACTCCCGCATGCAGCTCCGGCCGTCTTCTACGGCGTCGACCGCTCCACCATCACCCGGGCCGTCCACGAGATCCGCCCCCCTGCTCGCCCGCCGCGGCTTCGCGGTCCCCGGCGAGGCCGGACTGCGCCTGCACACCCTGGCCGACGTCTTCGCCTACGCCGACGCGAAGGGCGTTGAGATGCGGCTCGACGGCACCGAGGTGCGCGTACGACGCCCGAAGGCAGGTCGGCCCGGACGGCGGTCTTCGTCTCCGGAAAGATGCGGCAGAACACGAAGAAGGCCACCGTCATCACCGATGAGAAGGGCCGCCCCCTGTGGACGGGCGCGATCCGGCCGGGCCGTATGCACGATCAGACGGCGGTGAACACCGAGGGGATCAGCAACCTGTTCAAGCAGTATCCCAAGGTCAAGGCCAAGGCCGACGCCGGATACCGGGGCCTGGCCAAACGGTTTCCCGACCAGGTCCAGGCACCGCCGAAGAAGCCCGGGAAGGACGCCCCCGCCGAGGACGTCAAGGCCTGGGAGGAGGCACGCAAGCGGCAGTGCTCGGAGCGGATCTGCGTCGAGCACGCCGACGCCGAACACAAGCAGTGGCGGCCCCTCCAGCGGTACATCGGACGCCGCGCGTACTACGACCAGACCCACCCTGCGATCGCCGGACTCGTCTCCGACCGCACCGCAGAGCGGTGATCACCCACCAGCCGGCCCGCCAGGCCAACACGCCCCGACCTCAGTCGCGCACCACTAGGTCCCGCGCCTGCACTCACCGGAGGACGCCGGAAACACGGCGTCCGCCGCCGGGGCGGCCCGGCTGATCGTCACCCACGTCGGATGCGTCCCGCTGTTGATCAGGTGTTGATCGGACGTCCATCCGGCGGGTCCACGATCGGCGCATGTCGATGAACTCCATTGCCGCCCCCGCCTGGTACGAGCAGGCCCTGTGCGCCCAGACGGGCCCGAGCTTCTTCTTCCCGGAGCCGGGGTCCTCGCTCCAGGACGCGAAGCGGCTCTGCGGGGCGTGCGAGGGCAGGACGGCGTGCCTGGAGTACGCACTCGCGAACGACGAGCGCTTCGGGGTGTGGGGCGGCCTGTCGGAGGCGGAGCGCTCCGCCCTGCGCCCGCGCGGCTGAGCGACGGCCGCCGCGAGCCGACGGCCGCGCCCGGCGGCTGCGAGCCGACGGCCGCCGCGAGCCGGCGGACGCGCCCGGCGGCTGCGAGCCGACGGCCGGACGGACGCCGCCGGGCATGGCGGAACCCCCGGCGGGGCCGGGGGTTCCGGGTGGTGGTTCAGCCCTTGCGGGCGGCCAGGCGCGCGGCTCGCGCGGCGAGGCGCTCGTCGAACTTGCGGGCCTCGCTGTCCAGGCCGTTCATGAAGAGCCCCAGCTCCTCCTGGGCCTTCTGGCCCTCCGGGCCCAGGTCCTGGATGTCCATGATCTTGAGGAAGCGGATCACGGGGCTCAGTACGTCGTCGTGGTGGATCCGCAGGTTGTACACGCCGCCGATCGCCATCTGCGCGGCCATCCGCTCGAAGCCGGGCATGCCGTGGCCGGGCATCCGGAAGTTGACGACGACGTCCCGCACGGCCTGCATCGTCAGGTCGGGGGCGATCTCGAAGGCCGCCCCCAGCAGGTTCCGGTAGAAGATCATGTGCAGGTTCTCGTCCTGCGCGATGCGGGCGAGCATCCGGTCGCAGACCGGGTCACCGGACTGGTGGCCGGTGTTGCGGTGCGAGATGCGGGTGGCCAGCTCCTGGAAGGCGACGTACGCGACCGAGTGCAGCATCGAGTGGCTGTTGTCGGACTCGAAACCCTCCGACATGTGCTGCATGCGGAACGCTTCCAGCTTGTCCGGGTCCACGGCGCGCGAGGCGAGCAGGTAGTCGCGCATCACGATGCCGTGGCGGCCCTCCTCGGCGGTCCAGCGGTGCACCCAGGTGCCCCACGCGCCGTTGCGGCCGAAAAGGGTCGCGATCTCGTGGTGGTAGCTGGGGAGGTTGTCCTCGGTCAGCAGGTTCACCACCAGGGCGATCTTGCCGATGTCGGTGACCTTGGACTGCTGGGGGTCCCAGGCCTCGCCGTCTTCGAAGAAGCCGGGGAAGTTCCGGCCGTCGCTCCACGGGACGTACTCGTGGGGCATCCAGTCCTTGGTGACCTTCAGATGGCGGTTGAGCTCCTTCTCGACCACCTCTTCCAGCGCGTACAGCAGCTTGGCGTCGGTCCACGCCTCCGAGCTGCCGAGGTGGGGAGAGGTGATCGTCACGGGTGCTCCTGGGGACAAAGCGAATTACCTACGGTTCCGTAGCCTACGGAGTCGTAGGTTAAGCGCGACATCAAGGAGCGCCAAGCCCCAGCCCTCGTTCTGTCCGGCTACATCCGGTTATCTATGCAGTTCTAGAGGGTGCCAGGCTGCTCCGCAGGGGTGAGAATCACGCCGGAAGGTGGTCCGCGCCACACGCCTTGACGGCGGACACCGCCGCGCGGCCGGCCCCTCACCCGGAATCCGGAATCCGGGCATCACACAGAAAAAGCATCATCTGGTCGTACAAATGGTGGCCCCGCACACCCACCCGCGCTACGGTCGGTAGCGCACGTCTCACACGGCGCTACCCCGCCGGCCCGAGAGTTGGAGCACCACCATGACGGGCACCCTCCGCGGCCTGCGACCGGTCCACGAGGCCCGGCGGGCCCCGGTCCCGCACCTGGCGCGGGAGCTGAGCTACTCCGTGGGGCTCCCCGGCGGCGCCCACTGCGCGGGGAGCGCACGCTCGGCCGTGCGGTCGCTGCTCGACCGGCACGGACTGGCCGACCTCGGTGACCCCGCGGCCCTCGCCGCCTCCGAGCTGGTGGCCTGCGCCGACCGCTTCACGCCCGGCGAGCAGATGGTGCTCGGACTGCGCTGGCGGTACGACGCCCTGCGGATCGTCCTCTACGACCAGCACCCCGCGCACTCCTCGCCCGCGGCGGGCGAGGAGTGCCGGGACCGGCGCAGCCGCGCGATGTGGCTGCTGGCCCGGGTGGCCGAGTCCCGCGGCGGGGACTGGGGGCTCACCCCGGTCCTGACCCCGCGCGGCGGGAGCAAGTCCTGGGCCCTACTGCCCCGTTGACCCCCGGACCTCCTCGGCTGAGGTCGGCCGCAGCGCACCGCCGTCGAGCACCAGCCAGCGCGTGATGCCGATCGACTCCAGGAACGGCACGTCGTGGCTGGCCACCAGCAGCGCGCCCTCGTAGGACTCCAGTGCGGATCCGAGCTGCCGCACGCTCGCCAGGTCCAGGTTGTTCGTCGGCTCGTCCAGTATCAGCAGCTGCGGAGCGGGCTCGGCCAGCAGGAGCGCCGCCAGCGCCGCCCGGAAGCGTTCGCCGCCCGACAGGGTGCCGGCCGCCCGGTCCGCCCGGGCGCCCCGGAACAGGAAGTGGGCCAGCCGCGCCCGGATCACGTTGTTCGTGGCGTGCGGGGCGAACCGCGCCACGTTCTCCACCACCGAGCGCTCGTCGTCCAGTACGTCGAGCCGCTGCGGGAGGAAGCGGGCCGGGACGTGGGTCACCGCCTCCCCGGACGCGGGCGGCAGCAGGCCGGCGACGGTCCGCAGCAGGGTCGTCTTGCCCGAGCCGTTCGCGCCGACCAGGGCGATCCGCTCCGGACCGCGCACCTCCCACTCGCCCGCGACCCGCGTGCCGCCGTGGGCGAGGTGCAGATCGCTCAGGGTCAGTACCCGCCGCCCCGGCGGGACCTGGGTGGCGGGCAGCCGGATGCGGATCTCGGCGTCGTCGCGCACCGCTTCGACGGCCTGGTCGAGCCGCTCCCTGGCGTCCGCCAGTTTCTCGGCGTGCATGATGCGGTGCTTGCCCGCCGACTCCTGGGCGGCGCGCTTGCGGGCGCCCATGACGATCTTCGGCTCGCGCTTGTTCTCGTTCATCTTCTGGCCGTACCGCTTGCGGCGGGCCAATTTCACCTGGGCGTCGGCCAGTTCGCGCTTCTGGCGCTGTACGTCGGCCTCGGCGACCCGGACCATCCGCTCGGCCGACTCCTGCTCGGCCGCCAGCAGCCGTTCGTAGTCGGTGAAGTTGCCGCCGTACCAGCGGACTTCGCCCTCGCGGAGGTCCGCGATCTGGTCGACCCGTTCCAGCAGTTCCCGGTCGTGGCTGACCAGCACCATCACCCCGGACCAGGACTCGACGGCCGCGTACAGGCGCTGCCGGGCCCGCAGGTCCAGGTTGTTGGTGGGTTCGTCGAGGAGCAGTACGTCCGGCCGGGCGAGCAGCAGCGCCGCCAGCCGGAGCAGCACGCACTGGCCGCCCGACAGCTCGCCGACGGTCCGGTCCAGGCCGACTCCGGCGAGGCCGAGCTGGTCGAGGACGGCGAGCGCCCGCTCCTCCACGTCCCAGCCGTCGCCGACGGCCGTGAAGTTGGCCTCCGTGGCCTCGCCCGCCTCGATGGCGTGCAGGGCCGTGCGGGCGGCGCGGACGCCGAGCGCATCGTCCACCCGCAGGGCGGTGTCGAGCGTGGCGTTCTGCGGGAGGTAGCCGATGGTCCCGGCGACCGAGATCTGCCCCGAGGACGGGGTCAGCTCGCCGGCGAGGAGCTTCAACAGGGTGGACTTCCCACATCCGTTGAGACCGACCAGGCCGGTCCGGCCGGGCCCGACGGACAGGTCGAACCCGTCGAAGACGGGACTGCCGTCGGGCCAGTCGAAGGAGAGGGCGGTGCAGGTGGCGAAAACAGGGGCATGGCTCATGGAGGCCTCCAGGTTGCGTGATTGGTGCGTGCAACGCGGGGAGACAGCCGACTGTCACGGGATCGCGAGGGTGCGGTGAGTGAGGGTGGTCGGTGTCTCGGACCTCAGAAGAGCAATGTCCTACTCCGTTTCGGCGACTGCAGGGCCTTCACGAAGCTACGGGCGGCCGGGGCCGCCCGCAAACGAATAAATCAGCAGGAGCCGCGCATCAGCTCGTCGAGACTGTGGTCCATGTCGAGATAGCGGTGTTCCAGGCCCGGCGGCACCAACGCGGAGGTGCGTTCGAGGAACCGCTGGAGCTCGGCCGTGGTCATCAGCACGATCGCCACGCCCTCGGGCGCGTGGAACTCGACCGTGGTCCGGTCGCCGTCGTACGGCCGCACCCGCACGTCGCCGCATCCGGACGGGTGGCGCAGCCCGGACATCAGCAGCTCGCGGGCGAAGGTCCAGGAGACCTCGACGCCTTCGAGCGTGGCCAGAGCGGGGAAGGCCATGCGGACGGCGAAGGGGTCCGAGCGGTCGTAGCAGAGGGTGACGGGGACGGTCTCGACCTTCGGTGCGGTGGCGATCAGTCGGGCCTGCACGGCCTGCTCGATGACAGTGATCAAGGCTCGCTCCCTTGCGGCGGATCTGCTGTCGGGCTGTGGGGTGGAGCCCGGCAACCGGATAGACGCCGGAATCGGCAAATCCGTGCATGGCGGATGACGTGAGCTGTGTCACCGATTGGCGCGATCTCACCCGTGTGATCGCACAGAGTGAGCAGTGGTGACGTGCGGTCAAAGGGTGCCGGAGGGGCGGCGTGCCCCGCGAGGTCATCCCAATACGTCCGGTATTCGATCGCTCCGCAGGCGTAATCGGATACCGGAGGGGCCTCAGGGGCGGGTGGAGGCACCCTGGACGGGGCCTGTGGGGTGCGTTAGCTTCCCGCGCCATGAGACTTCTGGGAGTTGGCATGTGCGCGGCGGCCCTGCTGGCCGCCACGGCCGTGGCGCCGGCGTGGGCGGACAGCGGCGCGGACCCGTCCCCGGCTGCGTCCGCGCCGGGCTCGCGGGGCGTCGGCTGGGCGGTCAAGGAGACCGGGCAGGAGGGCGTCGACGGCGTCCGCTTCCGCGGCCTGGCCGCGGTCAGCCGCGGTACGGCCTGGCTGGCGGGCTCCAAGGGGAGGGTGCTGCGCACCGCGGACGGCGGGCGCAGCTGGCGGGACGTCTCGCCGCCCGGCGCGGTGGCCGAGGGGCTGGAACTGCGTGACATCGAGGCCTTCGACGGGAGGCGGGCGGTCGCCCTGTCCATCGGCGAGGGCGAGGCCTCCCGGGTGCTGCGCACCGAGGACGGCGGCGCGACCTGGACCGAGGCCTTCCGCAACACCGATCCGCGCGCCTTCTACGACTGCCTGACCTTCTTCGACTCCCGGCACGGGCTGGCCGTGAGCGACCCCGTCGACGGGAAGTTCCGCCTGCTGGCCACCGACGACGGCGGGCGCAGCTGGCGGGTGCTCCCGGACGCCGGGATGCCGCGGGCGCTGCCCGGCGAGGCCGGATTCGCGGCGAGCGGCCAGTGCCTGACGGCCTCCGGGCCGCGGGACGTGTGGCTGGCCACCGGCGGGGGCCCGGCCGCGCGGGTGCTGCACTCCGCCGACCGGGGCCTGACCTGGCGGGTCGCCGACTCCACCGTCCCCGGCGGGGACCCGGCGCGCGGGGTGTTCGCCCTGGCCTTCCGCGACCGTACGACGGGCCTCGCCGTCGGCGGCGACTACCGCACCGGCCAGGCCTCGCCGCGGGCGGCGGCCCGCTCCGCCGACGCGGGCCGGAGCTGGAGCCAGGCGGCGACCCCGCCGCCCGCCTACCGCTCGGGCGCGGCCTGGTACCCGTACGGGCACTCCACCGCCCTGGCGGTCGGCCCGACCGGAACGGACTTCACCACGGACGCGGGGCGCACCTGGCGGCCGCTGGAGACGGGGTCCTTCGACACCGTCGACTGCGCGGGCGACGGGGGCTGCTGGGCGGCCGGGGAGAAGGGACGGGTGGCCCGGCTGGAGCGGCGCTGAGGCCGGTGCCGGTGCCGGGCGTGCCGCCGCGCGGGCTGTTCCCCGCCCCGCGTGGCGGCGGCGCCCGCCAGGGCAGGAGGGACTCTGCGGACACCGCGGCCCCGGCCCTGATCCGCCGGCCTAGGACGGGAGGGTCTCGCGGACCGCGGCCAGGTCGTCCGAGGTCTTGGTGGCGATGAACTCCGTGATGCGGTAGGCGCAGACGCCCGCCAGCGTGAAGGGGTCCTCCGCGGCTATCTTCTCGATCTCGGCACGGGAGACCCCGCGGGCCAGGATGATCCCGCCGTCGCGCGGGACCTTGCGGCCCGAGGCGAGGAAGACGCCGGACGCGTAGTAGCCGTCCAGCCAGGCGATGTGCGCGTCCAGCTTCTCTTCGACGGCTTCGACGGGCGCGGTGTAGCTGAGCTCCATGACGAACATGATCGCCAGGCTACTCTCGCCCATCATGACGACTGTGAAGACCCCCGCCAACGAGGCCGAGGCCCGGGCGATACAGGACGAACTGCGCGATCTCGTCGTGCTCGACGAGGTCGGCCCCCCGCCGGGCCAGGGGCTGCTCGCCGGAGTGGACGTGGCCTACGACGACGAGCGGGACCTGGTGGCGGCCGCCGCCGTCGTGCTCGACGCCGCCACCCTGGAGGTCGTGGCCGAGTCCACCGCCGCCGGACCCGTCAGCTTCCCCTACGTGCCCGGCCTGCTCGCCTTCCGCGAGCTGCCGACCGTGCTCGCCGCCCTGGAGGCCCTCCCCGTCACCCCCGACCTCGTCGTCTGCGACGGCTACGGCCTCGCCCACCCGCGCCGCTTCGGACTGGCCTGCCACCTCGGGGTGGTCACCGGGCTGCCCAGCATGGGCGTCGCGAAGAACCCTTTCACCTTCACCTGTGAGGAGCCGGGCGCCCCGCGCGGCGAGACCTCCCCGCTGCTCGCGCCCGACGGCGCCGTCGTCGGCCGGGCGCTGCGCACCCAGCACGGGATCAAGCCGGTCTACGTGTCCGTCGGCCACCGCGTGTCCCTGGACAACGCCTGCGCCCACGCCCTCGCGCTGAGCCCCCGCTTCCGTATCCCCGAGACCACCCGGCACGCCGACTCCCTGTGCCGGCGCGCCCTCCGCGAGGCCGTCGACTCCCTCCAGTGACCGGCGCTCGCCCGTGTGTTCGCGATCCTGGTGCATTTGAGCGAACTCGGGCGGTGAAGCCCGAGCCGCCGTGTACGACCCAATGCCCCTTGTGCTCGTCTTTGTCCGGTACGCGCGGTACCAACGGTGCGCAGCCCGGCTGCGCTTGGCGGCGGAAGGGGAAGATTCATGAGCAGAGGTACGAACGGGGCGGTCCAGAGGAAGCGGCAGCGGCGGGGGGTGGCCCTGCTGAGCGCGATCGGCGTCGTCGCCGGGCTCGCGGCCGGCGCGCTGGCGGCTCCGGTCGGCGCCGCCGCGGCCCCAGCGGGCTCCGCGGGCGCCGCGGCGGTCTCCGATCCGAAGCAGCCGGACGGGATTCCGGTGGCGTGCGACGGAAAGATCTACCTCTCGGCCGGTGACCCGAACCAGCTCTACACCGTCGAACGGGAGCCCGGAAAGGCCAGGTTGAAGGAGCTGGGCAGCCCGACGACGGACTTCCTCTACAACGCCATCGGGGTGAACCCGCAGGACCGCTTCATCTACGGGACCACCTTCGGCAACGGGACCAACCAGCTGGTCCGCTTCGACGGCAAGGGTGATCACACCCTGGTCGCCGACGCGATCGAGGGCCTGCCGGCCGCCCTCTACATCTCGGGCACGTTCGACGACGAGGGCAACTACTACGTCCTGGCCGACAACACGGGCGTGATCTACCAGATCGACGTCAGGAGCAGCGAGGTGACCCGCGAGATCAGGGTCCCGGACCTGGCCCCCGACGAACTGGACGTCTTCGACATCGCCTTCCGCGACGGGTTCCTCTGGGGCTCGACCGAGGCGGGCGCCGTCACGCGGATCGACATCGCCAACGCGACCGTGGATTTCTTCCCCGGTGTCCTGCCGGGCGGTTCGGACTTCGGCGGCGTCTTCGTCTACGGAAACGGCGACCTCGGGTTCGTGCGCAACTCCGGAGAGCTCATCCGGGTGCACGTGAAGAACGCGACCGGGTCCAACCCGAAGTTCATCGTGCTGTCGCGGCAGCAGGTGACGCCGGAGCAGTCACTGACGAACGTCGACGCCACCTCCTGCTTCTTCGACTCCTCGGCCGACCTGTCGGTGCACAAGCGCGGCCCCGAGGCCGTCAGGGCGGGCGAAGAGATCACCTACGACATCACGGTGAGGAACGACCACAAGGGCGCCTCCTCCGGCTGGTCGCTGGTCGACGACCTCCCGGCGAAGGTGCTGGACCCCGCGACGGACACGGCGGGGTGCGAGATCGCCAACGGCCTCCTCTCCTGCACCGGCGGCCCGCTGCGCGAGGGCGGCCTCGTGAAGATCACGGTGACCGGCACCGCGGGCGAGGTCACCAAGCCGACCGCCGTGCCGAACATCGCCAGGGTCTTCGGTGACGACGAGGACCCGCACAAGAAGAACAACACGGGCTTCGCGTCGACGGAGATCACGCCGGCCGACGGGGACGGCGAGGAGGAACAGAAGGAGCACGAGAACCCGGGCCGGCGCTAGGGCCTGCCGGGAGGCGGCGGGGCCAGGGCCGGACGAGAGTCCGGGCCCCGCCGTCGTACGTGCTACCGCTCGGCCGCCACGCGGAAGCGGATGCCCGCCTTCTGGAGCCGGGCCAGCAGGGCGTCACCCATCGCCACCGCCGTGGTCAGCTGGCCGGAACGGTCCGGGAGGGCGTCGTGGGCCAGGCACAGCGCGGACTCCGCCAGCATCTTCGCGGTCTCCCCGTAGCCCGGGTCGCCGCCCGAGACCTCGGTGAACACGCGGCGGCCGCCGCCCTCGCCGACGAAGCGGACCGTGAACCAGCTGCGGGCGCGCCGCTCCGCGTCCGGGCCGCTGCCCGGCTCCCACAGGCCCATCAGCCACCGCCGGGCCGGCGGGACCTGCGCCAGCGCCGCCGTCGCGCCCACCGCCGCCGTCAGGCCCAGCGCGACGGGCAGGTGCCGCACCGAGGCGTAGTGGCGGTAGCGGAAGTCCGGCCCGTACCGCTCCAGCGCGGCCGCCGACCGGGTCACGATCCGCGGGTCCAGTACGGGCAGCGGCAAGGCCCAGGTCCCGGTCTCCGGGCTGAAGCGCGGAACGCCCAAGGGCCCGCGTACCCGGCGCCCCGGCAGCCGGGGCTCGTGCAGCCGGCGGGTGCGCGCGGCCGCCATGGTCTGCGGCCCCCGCCCCAGCGCGGTCAGGGCGGAGGCGACGGTGCCGCCGGAGGCTAGCGCGCCGGCCCGCAGGAACCCGTCCACCCGCAGCGGCACCCCGGAGGGCAGCAGCCCCACCGTGAAGTACGCCCCGAGGTCGGCCGGGATCGAGTCGAACCCGCACGCGTGCACCAGCCGCGCCCCCGTCTCCCGGGCCCGCGCGTCGTGCTCCACGTACATCCGGTCCACGAACTCCGGCTCCCCGGTGAGGTCCGCGTAGTCGGTGCCCTCCTCGGCGCAGGCCGCGACCAGCTCCGCCCCGTACCGGACGTACGGCCCGACCGTGGTGGCCACCACCCGGGTGCGGGCGGCCAGTTCGCGCATCGCCCGCGGATCCCCCGAGTCGGCCCGCAGCAGCGGCAGCCGCGCACAGTCAGGGTTCAGGGAGGCCAGCCGCTCGCGCAGCCGCTCCAGCTTGCCGAGGTCGCGCCCGGCCAGCGCCCACCGGCAGCCGACGGGCGCGTGCCCGGCGAGGTACTCGGCGGTCAGCGCCCCGACGAACCCGGTGGCTCCGAAGAGCACGAGGTCGAGCTCCCGCCCCGGACGGCCGCCGCGGACGGGCTCGTTGTGGACCTGCTCGGTCATGGACCGTTCCTCCCAGCTGGTGTCGGTGGCTGAGGTTAGCGTTGGCACCGACTGTCCGTGCGAGCAGGTGTGGCCTGCGGTGAGTGGAGGCGTCGATGAAGGCTGCGGTGCGCAAGTGGGAGGCGGTGCGGGAGTTCGCGCTGGGGCTGCCGGAGGCCGTGGAGGAGCATCCCTGGGGGCCGGAGGACGGGGTGGTGAAGGTCAACAAGAAGATCTTCGTGTTCCTGGGCAACGCGGACGGCCCCGAGCCGCCCGGCCTGTCCGTCAAGCTCAAGGACGAGGACCTGCACGGGCACGCGATGACCGCCCCCGGCGCCGCGCCCACCGGCTACGGCCTCGGCAAGGCGGGCTGGGTCTCGGTGCCGCTGGGGGAGAAGGGGGCGCCTTCGGCGGAGGTGCTGTGCGAGTGGGTGGAGGAGAGCTACCGGACCGTCGCGCTCAAACGGCACGTGGCGCTCCTCGACGCGCGGGCCGCGGGCGGCACCCGAGGGGCCGGCAGACGGGAGGGCGGGCAGGACTCCTGACGGGACTCCTGACGGGAACGAGCCAAAGCGGAAACCTGCTAAGCGCTTGCTCTTGTGCTGAGTGGGGCGCGTTCCTAGCATCACTGGTGTTACATCGGTTGTGTCACACACCTGCACACCCACCCACCCGTACACCAGGATGCCGGGGGCACGATGGCAGTGACAGCAGGCCCGCTCGCGGGAGTACGCGTCGTCGAACTGGCGGGCATCGGCCCCGGCCCGTTCGCCGCCATGCTCCTCGCCGACCTCGGCGCGGACGTCGTCCGCGTGGACCGGCCGGGCGGCGGAGGGCTCGCGATCGACCCGGCCCACGACGTCACCAACCGCAACAAGCGCTCCGTCCTGGTCGACCTCAAGTCCCCGCAGGGCCCCGCCCTGGTGCTGGACCTGGTCGCGCGCGCCGACGTGCTGATCGAGGGCTTCCGCCCCGGGGTCGCCGAGCGGCTCGGCGTCGGCCCGGACGACTGCCTCGCCCGCAACCCGAAGCTGGTCTACGGCCGGATGACCGGCTGGGGCCAGGAGGGCCCGCTCGCCCACACCGCCGGGCACGACATCGCGTACATCGCCGTCACCGGCGCCCTCGGCATGATCGGCAACCCCGGTGAGCCCCCGGCCGTCCCCGCCAACCTGGTCGGCGACTACGCGGGCGGCTCGCTCTACCTCGTCATCGGCATCCTCGCCGCCCTCCAGCACGCCCGCGGCCCCGAGGGCGCCGGCCAGGTCGTGGACGCCGCGATCGTCGACGGCACCGCCCACCTCACCGCCATGATCCACGGCATGGTCGCGGCCGGCGGCTGGCAGGACCGGCGCGGCGCCAACCTCCTGGACGGCGGCTGCCCCTTCTACGGCACCTACGAGACCTCCGACGGCCAGTACATGGCCGTCGGCGCGCTGGAGCAGCAGTTCTACGACACCTTCGTGGAACTCCTCGGCATCGCCGACCGGGCCCCCGCCCGCAAGGACGTCGCCCGCTGGGGCGAGCTGCGCGAGGCCGTCGCCGCGCGCTTCAAGTCCCGTACGCGCGAGGAGTGGACGGCCGTCTTCGAGGGCACCGACGCCTGCGTGGCACCCGTGCTCTCGCTGCGCGAGGCCCCGCACCACCCCCACCTCGCGGCCCGCGCCACCTTCACCGAGTTCGGCGGGACCGTCCAGCCGGCCCCCGCCCCGCGCTTCTCCGCGACCCCGACCCGCGTCGCCTCCGGCCCCGCCATGCCCGGCGCGGACACCGGGTCCGTGGCCGCCGACTGGGGCGTACCGGCACTGCTCCCGAAAGAGGCCTGATGGAACTGTCCATGCTCCTCGACTACGCCGGCGACCCGCGCCGCGCCGCCGACGAGGCGGCCGCGCTGGAGTCGGCCGGACTCGACGCCGTGTGGGTCGCCGAGGCCTGGGGCTTCGACTCCCCGACGATCATGGGCTATCTGGCGGCGCGCACCGAGCGGATGAAGATCGGCTCGGCCATCGTCAACGTCTACTCCCGCACCCCCGCCCTCATCGCCCAGACCGCCGCCGGCCTGGACGCCGTCTCCGGCGGCCGCGCCCTGCTCGGCCTCGGCGCCTCAGGCCCGCAGGTGATCGAGGGCTGGCACGGGAAGCCGTACGACAAACCGCTCGGCCGCACCCGCGAGACCGTCGACCTGTGCCGGCGCATCTGGCGCCGCGAGACGATCGACCACCACGGCATCACCGACATGCCGCTGCCCGCCGCCAAGGGCGGACGGCACGGCAAGCCCCTGAAGATCCTCACCCGCCCGGTCCGGGACCGGATCCCCGTGTACGTGGCCTCCCTCGGCCCGGCGAACGTGGCGCTGACCGCCGAGATCGCCGACGGCTGGCTGCCCACCCTGTTCATCCCGGAGAAGGCCCACGCCGTGTGGGGGAGCGCCCTCGCCGAGGGTGCCGCCAAGCGCGCGCCGGAGCTGGGCCCGCTGCAGACCGTCGCGGGCGGCCTGCTCGCCATAGGCGAGGACGCGGCCGCCGCCCGCGACCTCGCCCGGCCCCAGATCGCCCTCTACGTCGGCGGGATGGGCGCCGTCGGCAAGAACTTCTACAACGACCTCGCCGTCGCCTACGGCTACGGGGAACAGGCCCGCCGCATCCAGGAGCTGTACCTCGCCGGCCGCAAGCGCGACGCGGCGGCGGCCGTCCCGGACGAGTTCTGCGAGCTGATGACCCTGTGCGGCCCCGAGGGGTACGTGCGCGAGCGCGTCGAGGCCTTCCGGGAGGCCGGCGTCACCATGCTCAACGTCACGCCGGTCGGCCCGGAGCCGGCCCGGCTGATCGAAACCGTCAAGAGCTGGCTGTAGGGGGCCCCGATGCAACGCCGCATCTACGACGCCGACCACGAGGCGTTCCGCGAGACCGTGCGCACCTTCCTGCACAAGGAGGTGCTGCCGCACTACGAGCAGTGGGAGAAGGACGGCATCGTCAGCCGGGACGCCTGGCGGGCCGCCGGCCGGCAGGGCCTGCTGGGCCTGGCCGTCCCCGAGGAGTACGGAGGCGGCGGGAACCCCGACTTCCGCTACGCCGCGGTGCTCGCCGAGGAGTTCACCCGCGCCGGAGCCCCGGGGCTCGCGATCGGCCTGCACAACGACATCATCGGCCCCTACCTGACCTCCCTCGGCACCGAGGAGCAGAAGCGCCGCTGGCTGCCCGGCTTCTGCTCCGGCGAGACCATCACCGCGATCGCGATGACCGAGCCCGGAGCCGGCTCCGACCTCCAGGGGATCCGCACCAGCGCCGAGGACCGGGGCGACCACTGGGTGCTCAACGGCTCCAAGACCTTCATCTCCAACGGCATCCTCGCCGACCTGGTGGTCGTCGTCGCGAAGACCACCCCCGAGGGCGGGGCGCACGGACTGTCCCTGCTGGTCGTCGAGCGCGGCGCGGAGGGCTTCGAACGCGGCCGCAACCTCGACAAGATCGGCCAGAAGTCCCAGGACACCGCCGAGCTGTTCTTCAACGACGTACGCGTCCCCAAGGAGAACCTGCTCGGCGAGCTGAACGGGGCCTTCCTCCACCTGATGACCAACCTCGCGCAGGAGCGCATGGGCATCGCGATGGCCGCCATCGCCGCCGCCGAACACCTGCTGGAGATCACCACCACGTACGTCAAGGAGCGCGAGGCCTTCGGCCGGCCGCTCTCCAAGCTCCAGCACATCCGCTTCGAGATCGCCGAGATGGCCACCGAATGCGCGGTCACCCGTACCTTCCTCGACCGCTGCATCACCGACCATGCCAACGGGGAACTGGACCACGTCCACGCCTCGATGGCCAAGTGGTGGGCCACCGAACTCCAGAAGCGGGTCGCCGACCGCTGCCTCCAGCTGCACGGCGGCTACGGCTACATGACCGAATACCGGGTGGCGCGGGCCTTCACCGACGGCCGCATCCAGACCATCTACGGCGGCACGACCGAGATCATGAAAGAGATCATCGGCCGCTCCCTCCTCGGCTGACCTCGCCCGGACCTCCCCGGACCTCCCCGGACCTCGGCCGGACCTCCCCCTCGGACACCTTCGAAAGGCTTGACCAGTGAGCACCGAAGCGTACGTATACGACGCGATCCGCACCCCGCGCGGCCGCGGCAAGGCCAACGGCGCCCTGCACGGCACCAAGCCGATCGACCTGGTCGTCGGCCTCATCACCGCCCTGCGCGAGCGCAACCCCGGCCTGGACCCGGCGACCATCGACGACATCGTCCTCGGCGTCGTCGGCCCGGTCGGCGACCAGGGCTCCGACATTGCCCGCATCGCGGCCATCGCCGCGGGCCTGCCGGACACGGTGGCCGGCGTACAGGAGAACCGCTTCTGCGCCTCCGGCCTGGAGGCCGTCAACCTGGCCGCCGCCAAGGTCCGCTCCGGCTGGGAGGACCTGGTCCTCGCCGGCGGCGTGGAGTCCATGTCCCGCGTCCCGATGGCCTCCGACGGCGGCGCCTGGTTCGCCGACCCCATGACCAACTGGGACACCGGCTTCGTCCCGCAGGGCATCGGCGCCGACCTGATCGCCACCATCGAGGGGTTCTCCCGGCGCGACGTGGACGAGTACGCCGCCCTCTCCCAGGAGCGGGCCGCCACCGCCATCAAGGAGGGCCGCTTCGCCAAGTCCGTGGTCCCCGTCACCGACCGCAACGGCCTGGTCGTCCTGGACCACGAGGAGTTCGTCCGGCCCGGCACCACCGCCGACACCCTCGCCAAGCTGAAGCCCTCCTTCGCCGACATCGGCGACCTCGGCGGCTTCGACGCCGTCGCGCTGCAGAAGTACCACTGGATCGAGAAGATCGACCACGTCCACCACGCCGGCAACTCCTCCGGCATCGTCGACGGCGCCTCGCTCGTCGCCATCGGCACCCGCGAGGCCGGAGACCGCAACGGCCTGCGCCCGCGCGCCCGGATCGTCTCCGCCGCCGTCTCCGGCTCCGAGCCCACCATCATGCTCACCGGTCCCGCCCCGGCCACCCGCAAGGCCCTCGCCAAGGCCGGCCTGAGCATCGACGACATCGACCTGATCGAGATGAACGAGGCCTTCGCCGGCGTCGTGCTGCGCTTCGTCAAGGACATGGGCGTCTCCCTGGACAAGGTCAACGTCAACGGCGGCTCCATCGCCCTCGGCCACCCCCTCGGCGCGACCGGCGCCATGCTGCTGGGCACCGTCGTCGACGAACTGGAGCGCCAGGACAAGCGCTACGGCCTCGTCACCCTCTGCGTCGGCGGCGGCATGGGCGTCGCCACCGTCGTCGAACGCGTCTGACCCGTCCTGATCCCTGATCCCTGATCCCACCTCTGACACGGAAGTAGCGAACATGAGCGAGTCCACCACGATCCGCTGGGAACAGGACGAGACCGGCGTCGTCACCCTGGTCCTCGACGACCCGGACCAGTCCGCCAACACGATGAACCAGGCCTTCAAGGACTCCATCGCGGCGATCGCCGACCGCGCCGAGGCCGAGAAGGACTCCATCCGGGGCATCATCTACACCTCCGCCAAGAAGACCTTCTTCGCCGGCGGCGACCTCAAGGACATGATCCGGCTGCGCCCCGAGGACGCCCGGCTGGCCTTCGAGACCGGCACCGAGATCAAGCGCTCCCTGCGCCGCATCGAGACCCTCGGCAAGCCCGTCGTCGCCGCCATCAACGGCGCCGCCCTCGGCGGCGGTTACGAGATCTGCCTCGCCTCCCACCACCGCGTCGCCCTCGACGCCCCCGGCTCCAAGATCGGCCTGCCCGAGGTCACCCTCGGCCTGCTCCCGGCCGGCGGCGGCGTCACCCGCACCGTCCGCCTCATGGGCATCGCCGACGCGCTGCTCAAGGTCCTGCTCCAGGGCACCCAGTACAACCCCCAGCGCGCCCTGGCCAACGGCCTGGTCCACGAACTGGCCGCCACCCCCGAGGAGATGCTGGCCAAGGCCCGCGCCTTCATCGACGCCAACCCCGAGTCGAAGCAGCCCTGGGACGTCCCCGGCTACAAGATCCCCGGCGGTACGCCGTCCAACCCGCGCTTCGCCGCGAACCTGCCGGCCTTCCCCGCCAACCTGAAGAAGCAGCTCAACGGGGCCCCGTACCCGGCCCCGCGCAACATCCTGGCCTGCGCCGTCGAGGGCTCCCAGGTGGACTTCGAGACCGCCCTGACCATCGAGGCCCGGTACTTCACCGAGCTGGTCACCGGCCAGACCGCGAAGAACATGATCCAGGCGTTCTTCTTCGACCTCCAGGCCGTCAACGCCGGCCGCAGCCGCCCCCAGGGCACCGAACCCCGCAAGGTCCGCAAGGTCGCCGTCCTCGGCGCCGGGATGATGGGCGCCGGCATCGCCTACTCCTGCGCCCGCGCCGGCATCGAGGTCGTCCTCAAGGACGTCACCGCCGAGGCCGCAGCCAAGGGCAAGGCGTACTCCGAGAAGCTGCTCGACAAGGCACTCGCCAAGGGCCGCACCACCGAGGCCAAGCGGGCCGAGCTGCTCGCCCGGATCACCCCGACCGCCGACGCCGCCGACCTGGCCGGCTGCGACGCCGTCATCGAGGCCGTCTTCGAGGACACCGCCCTCAAGCACAAGGTGTTCCAGGAGATCCAGGACGTCGTGGCCCCCGACGCGCTGCTCTGCTCCAACACCTCCACCCTCCCCATCACCGGGCTCGCCGAAGGGGTGTCGCGCCCCGCCGACTTCATCGGCCTGCACTTCTTCTCGCCCGTCGACAAGATGCCGCTCGTGGAGATCATCAAGGGCGGGGGCACCGGCGACGAGGCGGTCGCCCGCGCCTTCGACCTGGTCCGCCAGATCAACAAGACCCCGATCGTGGTCAACGACTCGCGCGGCTTCTTCACCTCGCGCGTCATCGGCCAGTTCATCAACGAGGGCGTGGCGATGGTCGGCGAGGGCATCGAGCCCGCCTCCGTCGAGCAGGCCGCCGCCCAGGCCGGCTACCCGGCCAAGGTGCTCTCGCTGATGGACGAGCTGACCCTCACCCTCCCGCGCAAGATCCGCAATGAGACCCGCAAGGCCTTCGAAGCCGAGGGCCGCGAGTGGACCGAACACCCCGCCGACCGGGTCATCGACCGCATGGTCGACGAGTTCGGCCGCCCCGGCCGCAGCGGAGGCGGCGGCTTCTACGAGTACGACGAGAGCGGCAGGCGCAGCCGCATCTGGCCCGGCCTGCGCGAACACTTCGCCAAGCCGGACGCCGAGATCCCGTTCGAGGACATGAAGGAGCGGATGCTCTTCTCCGAGGCCCTGGACACCGTCCGCTGCCTCGACGAGGGCGTCCTCACCTCCATCGCCGACGCCAACATCGGCTCCATCATGGGCATCGGCTTCCCGGCCTGGACCGGCGGCGTCATCCAGTACATCAACGGCTACGAGGGCGGCCTGCCCGGCTTCGTCACCCGCGCCCGCGAACTGGCCGCCACCTACGGCGAGCGGTTCACCCCGCCGGCCTCCCTGGTGGCGAAGGCCGAGCGCGGCGAGACGTACGCCGACTAGGTCGTCTCTCGTCTCTTGGCGGCCCCTCCCGGGCCCGCCGTGCGGGCGGTCCCGGGACGCGGCGTGCGCTCAGCCGCGCAGGTACGCGAACACCCCGCGCTCCGCGCCGCCGTCCGGGGCGGACCAGCCGGCCAGCACCTGGCCGAGCAGGCCCTCCCCGGAGGCGGCCCCGGGACGCAGCACCCGGGTCAGGGTCAGCGTCGGCGTCGGCGCGTCCAGGCCCGCGGGGGCCACCACGACCTCGGTGGTCCAGGCGGTGTCCGTCACGCTCCCCGGGCCGGTCAGGCCCGCCGGCGCGCCCGCGCCCTCCGGCCGCACCTCGACCGTCGGGTCGGGGGCGTCGGTCTCGCTCTGGGCCTGGGCCGTCGCCCGGCCCGCCAGCAGCGCCAGCAACTGCTCGACCAGGACCGGGTCGTGGGCGCCGTCGTAGACCCAGCGGGTACCCAGCACCCCGTGCTCCAGGGTGCCGACCAGGCCCGCCTCCGCGCCCTCCAGCGGCGCGCCCCGGTAGGTCAGCGGCACGAGGTACGCGACGGGCTCCGCCCCGGAAGTGTCGGTCACCACCATGAACTCGATGCCCACCTCGCCCTCGGGGTCGTCGAGCCGGAAGCCGCCCGCCTTGGCGAGCGGAGCGGTCTTCTCCGCGCCCTTGTACCAGGGCCTCAAGGGGAGCCAGTCGGCGAGGAGTTCGAGTTTGGTCGGGGACAGCGTGGTGTGGTGGATGATCGCCATACGGCCGAACCTACCCGCCCTCCGAGGCGAACGCAGCCCGCAATTCCTCCTTCAGCGACCGCTGGAAGGCCGTGACCAGCGCCTGCACCACCATCGGCTGCATGTGCGCCGACAGCGCCTTCATCGACTCCACCCGCTCCGGGTCGTCCTCGTCCTCGGTGAACGGCCCCCACACCTCGTCCCGGAACAGCGCCGTCAGCTGGTGCGCCGCCGTCCGCGCGTGCTCCAGCAGGATCCCCCGCGCCACCAGCAGCGTCTCGTGGGCGATCGGTACGTCGAGCAGCGCGACCCCCAGCCGCAGCAGGCCCACGTCCACCCGGA
This sequence comes from Streptomyces sp. NPDC033966, assembly GCF_055575955.1. Taxonomy (NCBI): domain Bacteria; kingdom Bacillati; phylum Actinomycetota; class Actinomycetes; order Kitasatosporales; family Streptomycetaceae; genus Streptomyces; species Streptomyces sp. NPDC033966. The sequence continues at coordinate 142,121 of NZ_JBVIRQ010000009.1, forward strand.
AGCCCTCCCCGGAGGCCGACACCACGTTCATCGCCGCCAGCCGGCGCAGGTCCCCGTCCGACAGGGTCCGGCCCGCCCGCCTCTCCAGCTCCGCCCGCGACACCTCCTGCGCCGCGTCCGGGGCCCAGGTCGCCACCAGGGCCCGGTGGATCGCAAGGTCGTGCGCGCTCAGGTCGTCCGGCAGGGCGTCCAGATAGCGCTGGATCGCCGACAGGGTCATGCCCTGGTGCTGGAGTTCCTCGATCAGCGCGAGCCGCGACAGGTGCTCCGGGCCGTAGTGCCCCACGCGACGAGGTCCGATCACGGGAGGGGGCAAAAGCCCGCGCGTGCTGTAGAACCGTACGGTGCGGACGGTGACACCGGCCTTGGACGCCAGTTCGTCCACGGTGAGCATCGGCTCGGTCGCCTGGTCGGCCATCGTCCGCTCCTCGCTCTCTGATCCACAGCTTGGGTTCAACAGTATTGCTGTCGCACCAACGATGTGAAACGGCCAGGAGCTGCCCATGACCACGAACCTGCGACTGCCCGGACGCCCCGAAGAACTCACCCTCCCCGCCCTGCTGGCCCGCAACGCCGCCGAACACCCGGACCTGCCCGCCCTCTCCTGGCGCGAGGGGGACGGCTGGAGGACGCTCACCTGGGGCCAGGTCCGCCACGAGGTCGCCGTACTGGCCGCCGGCTACGCCGCCCTCGGCGTCGAGCGCGGCGAACACGTCCTGCTGATGATGGGCAACCGCCCCGAGCACTGGCTCACCGACCAGGCCCTCGTCCACCTCGGTGCCGTCCCCGTCACCGTCTACGGGACCTCCGCGCCCGAGCAGATCGCCCACATCGCCCGCCACAGCCGGGCCCGGCTGGCCGTCGTCGAAGGCGCCGGCGAACGCGACCGGTGGGCGCCGCTGCTGGACGACCCCGGGATCCCGCTGGAACGCCTCGTCATCGCCGAGGCCGCCGAAACCGGCCCGCACACCTCCCACGACTCCGTGTACGCGAGCGGCGCCCGGCTGCACCGCGCCGACGACTTCGAGAAGGCCTGGCAGGAGACCCGCCCCGGAGACCCCCTCACCGTCGTCTACACCTCCGGCACCACCGGCGACCCCAAGGGCGTCCGCCTGACCCACCGCAACATCCTGCTCCAGTCCGTCCGCCTCGACCGGGGCGTCCGGCTCCCCGAACACGCCGAGCACGTCTGCTACCTGCCCTTCGCGCACATCGCCGAGCGGATCCTCGGCATCTACCTGCCCCTGCTGCGCGCCGCCCACGTCCGCCTCGTCGCCGACCCCACGGCTGTGGCGGCCGCCGTCCGCGAGCTGCGCCCCGTGCAGTTCTTCGGGGTGCCGCGGGTGTGGGAGAAGCTCGCCGCGGGCGTACGCGCGGTCCTGGCGGGCCTGCCGGAGGAGCAGCGGCGCGCCATCGAGGACGCCGGAGACCTGGCCCGGGCCCGGGCCGCCCACCAGGAGCGCGGCGAGGAGGTGCCGGCCGCGCTCGAAGCCTCGTACACGGGGGCGAAGGAGCGGGTCCTGGACCCGCTGCTGCGGCTGGCGGGGCTGGACCGGCTCGTCTGGACGGCCAGCGCCACCGCGCCGATGCCGATCGACGTCGTCCGCTTCTGGGCCGGCTGGGGGATCACCATCATGGACGCCTGGGGGCTGACGGAGACCTCCGGCGTGTGCACCGTCAACAGCAACACCCCCGACGGTTTCCGGCTGGGCTCGGTCGGCCGGCCGATCGAGGGGCTGGAGCTGAAGGTGGCCGGGGACGGGGAGATCCTCACCCGCGGCGCGACCGTCTTCGACGGCTACCTGCGCCCCGACGGGACGGTGGAGAGCGCGGCCGACGCCGACGGCTGGTTCCCGACCGGGGACATCGGACGGCTCGACGAGGACGGCTTCCTGTGGCTGACGGACCGCAAGAAGGAGCTGATCATCACCTCGAACGGCAAGAACGTCTCCCCGGCCCTGGTGGAGAACACCGTCAAGGAACACCCGCTGATCGGCCAGGCCCTGGTCCACGGCGACGGCCGCTCCTACCTGGTCGCCCTGCTGGTCCTGGACCCGGAACTCGCCCCGGCCTGGGCGGCCGCCCGGGGCATCACCGCCGCCTCCCTCGCCGAACTGGCCGACCACCCGGCCGTCCTGGCGGAGACGGCCCGCGCGGTAGCCGCCGCCAACGCCCGCCTCAACCGCACGGAGCAGATCAAGCGCTACCGCCTCCTGGCCGAGGAATGGGGCCCCGCCACGGGAGAACTCACGCCGTCCCTGAAACTCCGCCGCAGGGTGGTCCGGGAGAAGTACGGCCCGCTGATCGAGGGGCTGTACGCGGACTGAGGCGCCCCGCCCCCACCCCCTCGAGGGGGTGGGGGCGGGGCGGTGTCGGCCCACCCGCCTCCCCGTCTGCGGGCCGGTGGGTGGGGGAGCGGCATCCCCTCGGGCGGTCTCGCAGCTGGACGATGGGACTGGCAGGAAACCCCCAAACCAGCCATGAGACCGCCCGGCCGGGACCCGGCGATGAGGGGTCCCGGCCGTCTGCTCATGTCCGTTCCGGCGTGTTCCGCCAGCCCCGGCCCCGACCGGCCCCGCCCGGTGGTTAGCGGCCGATGACCGGGTAGTGGTCGCTCAGGTTGGAGTACGTGTACGACGTGCCCCAGCTGGAGACCGTCCAGGGGGTCGACTCCTCCTTGACCACGTTGTTCTCCCAGCCCGCCGGGCGGGCGTTGCCCTTGCGGTAGAGGACGTAGTCCAGGTCCTCGCGGGGGTCCGTCGGGTAGCGGTAGTTGGCGATCGAGTTCAGTGCCGTGTCGAAGGAGTACGGGTGGCCCGTGCGGGTGTCGGCGCCGGCGAGGTCGGCGTCCGCGAGCATCGAGGCGTACTCCGGGGTGCGGGAGTCCACGTTCATGTCGCCCGCGACGATGACCTGCTCGTTCGCCGGGATGTTCTTGGCGTCGAGGAACGCGTCTATGTTCTTGAACTGGCGGCTGCGCATCTGCGCCGCCTCGCCCGCGCCGCAGCCCGGGTCGGTGGACTGGGCGTGCGTGCCGACCACGTGGACCTTGGTGCCGTTGACGTTCAGGACGACGTACGCGAAGCCCTTGTTGGACCACCAGTCGGCGCCGCAGGCGTCCTTGTAGACGACCTGCTCCTTGCGCAGGATCGGCCACTTGCTGAGGATCGTGACGCCGCCGTCCTCCGGGGTGGTGGTGGAGTAGGAGCCGCCCGTCGCGTCCCAGCCGGTCTTGCTGCGGCCCACCACCGGGGTCTGGTACGGGTACTGCGCGGCGGAGTTGGCCTGGAGGGCGTCGGAGGCACCGTTGTCGAAGGCCTCCTGGAGCACCACCACGTCGTGGCCCTGGAAGAAGGAGGCACGGGGGATCTCGGCGGCCCGGTGGTCCTGGCCCCAGTTCGGGTACAGGTTCTTGCTCATCAGGAACACGTTGTAGGTCAGGACGCTCAGCCGCGGGGTCGCGGTGCCCTCGGCGGCCGTGGCGGCGGGCGCGGTGGTGAGGGCGAGGGCTGCGGCGGCGGTCGCCGCCACGGCCGTGGCGGCGGCGCGGGTGCGGCGGTGCGAGATCTGCGGCATGGGGGTCTCCGTCAGTCCGGTGGATTCCTGCGGGGAAGATCGACGCCGCAATCCAAGCAGCCGCGGTTACCTCTGGGTAACACCTGTGACAAGACTTTCTGTCCGGACCGAGGACTTCTCGCGCTCGCATAATTGGTTCCATGGACGACACGGCCCGCATATCCCCCGAAAGACCCGCCAGGCGCCTCGATCCCGAGCCGCCGCCGCCGGGAGGGGTGCTGTGGACCACCGCCGGGGACATCCGCTCCCTGCTGACCCTGCCCGCCGCCTTCACCATGCAGGTCGCCCACCCGGCCGTCGGAGCCGGCGTCGACCAGTACTCCGTCTTCCGCACCGACCCCTGGGGCCGCGGCGAGCGCTCCCTGCGCTCCGTGATGCTGTGGGTCTACGGCGGGGCGGAGGCCGTCGCCGAGGGGCGCCGGGTGCGCCGCCTGCACAAGGAGATCCGGGGCACGGACACCCGGGGCCGGCGCTACCACTCCCTCGACCCCGCCTGCTACGCCTGGGTGCACGCCACCGGCTTCCCCGTCGCCCTGTACGCGGGGCGCTACCTGTTCCGCCCCATCACCCCCGCCCATGAGCGGCAGCTGTACGCGGAGTGGCTCCGGGTCGGCCGGATCCTGGGGCTGCGCGACCGGGACATGCCGCAGACCGTCGAGGAGTTCTGGCCCTACTACCGGCGGATGCTGGCCGAGGAGATCGAGCCGACCAGGGTCGCCCGCGAGCTGCTCTCCACCGCTGTGGACCTGCCCCGCCCCGAGGTGGGCTCCCGGGCGCTGCGGCTGCTGCTGCGGATCACCTGGCCGGCCCTGCGCGTCGGCTACCTGCGCTTCCGGGCCTTCGTCACCGTCGGCTACATGCCGCCCGACGCCCGGGCCGCCATCGGGCTGGAGTGGACCCCCGCGCAGGAGCGCCGGCTCCGGCGGTTCAGTACGGCCGTACGGCTCCTCGTACCGGTGCTGCCGGAGCGGCTGCGCTACCTGCCGAGGGCCCGCGCCGCGCGGGCGCGGTGGCGCGCCGGCACCCGCTGAGGGGTGCCGGCGCGTGGATCAGTGGTCGTGGACCGTGTTCGTCGCGGCGATCTTCTTCCAGGACTTGGGCTCCGTGGCCGGCTTGGCCGGGGACTGGAGGGTGCGGGCACCGGACTTGGCGGCCGGTGCCGAGAAGGCCGGCTTGCCCGGGGTGTACAGCCAGGTCTCGAAGAGCTGGGCGAGGGGCTTGTTCGAGATCTTCTCCGCGTACCGGACGAAGTCCCCGACCTTGGCGTTGCCGTAGGCCCGCTCGGTCGGCCAGCCCTTGAGGATCTTGAAGAACTTCTCGTCGCCGACCTCGTTGCGCAGCGCCTGGATCGCGATCGCGCCGCGGTCGTACACGGCCCCGTGGAACTGGTTGTCCGGGCCCGGGTCGCCCGGCTTGACCTGCCAGAACGGGTCCTCGGCCGGGCGGGAGGAGTACGCCCAGTCGGCGAGCTCCTGCGCGGTGCCCTCGCCCTCCTTCTCCGACCAGAGCCACTGGCTGTAACGGGCGAAGCCCTCGTTGACCCAGATGTCCTTCCAGTTGTCGACGGACACGCTGTCGCCGTACCACTGGTGGGCCAGTTCGTGGACGACGACGGAGACGTTGGCGCCGTTCGCGAACTGGCGCGGGCTGTAGAAGGGCCGCGTCTGGGTCTCCAGCGCGAAGCCGCTGGGGACGTTCGGGACGTAGCCGCCCAGCGCGTTGAAGGGGTACGGGCCGTAGACCCCCTCCAGCCACTCGGCGACCTCGCCGGTGCGCTCGATGCTCGCGCGGGCCGCGCCGGCGTTGTCGCCGAGGTCCTTGCTGTACGCGTTGAGGATCGGCAGGCCGTTCGCCGTCTTGTCGGTGGTGATGTCGAACTTGCCGACGGCCAGGGTGGCCAGGTAGGTGGCCTGGGGCTTGTTGGAGCGCCAGTTGTAGCGGGTCCAGCCGAGCTTGGAGGACTGTGACTGGAGCACGCCGTTGCTGATGGCCTGGGTGCCGTCCGGGACGTTGACGGACACGTCGAAGGTGGCCTTGTCGAGGGGGTGGTCGTTGCTCGGGAACCACCACGCCGCCGCGTCCGGCTCCTGCGCCGCCACGCCGCCGTCCGGGGTCCGCTGCCAGGCGGACCAGCCGTCGACCTTGAACTCGGAGGGCTTGCCCGCGTACTTGACGACGACCGTGGCCTGACGGTCCTTCTGGAGCGGCTGTACCGGGGTGACTTCGAGTTCGTGCGCGCCCGAGGTCGCGAACTTCGCCTTGGTCCCGTTGACCCGGACCTCGCTGACCTTGAGACCGAAGTCGAGGTTGAAGCGGGACAGGTCCTGCTTGGCGGTGGCCAGCAGGGTGGCCGTTCCCTCCAGCAGGTCCGTCTTCGGCTGGTACTGCAGGCGCAGGTCGTAGTGGGAGACGTCATAGCCGCCGTTGCCGCTGGCCGGGTAGTAGGTGTCGCCGATACCCGGGGCGCCGGGCCCCGCGCTGGCCGCCGACGCCGGGATCACCAGCAGGAGTGAGGCGGCCAGGACGCTCGGGGCGATGACTTTGCGGTGCACGAAGAGCTCCAAGGGGTAGGGGAGACAGATCGGTTCAAGGTCTCGTCGTTCGACCGTATTCACCCGTGGCGCCTCAGGTCATGTCCATGGCTCCTGCTGTCACACGATCGCCATTCGGCCGTCATGAACCAGCGCCGGGCCGGAGGTGGCGGCGATGTGGCTGACCTGCGCATTCCTGCCCGAATGCGGCGCCGGGCAGGCCGCATCCCCGGTTGGGCCGACTGCACGCGCGTGTTGACCGTGCGTCAGGTGAGGGGCGGTATTCGGACACACGTGCGCCGCCGGCCCCGTGGACGGGGCGGCTTCCGTGCCGCGGCAGGGCGATTTCCGGTCACCCGGGCGGTGCTGGGGTGCCGGGGGTTCGCGCGGTGCAGAGTGGCCCGATAGGTGCCCTTGCGTGATGCGGCGGGCTCATGCCCTGCCGGTCGGCTCGTCGAGGGTCGGCTGGGAAGGGCCCGCCTGGTCGGCTGCGGCAACGTCGTGGGCGCAAGCACATGCGTGCGGACCTGACCGTCGCAGCGGTCAGGTCCGCACTGGATGCCGGCAGGGGGCGGCGGCTCGATGGGCCGGTTCGGCTCCGGTTACGGCCGGCGCACCTCACTGCCGGCCCGGCTCAGAACTTCAGGTGCCCCCAGACCCAGCCGTTGCCACCGGGGACGTTGTCTCCGGCGACCTGGCACCAGGATTCCGGCGCGCAGCTCCCCACGAGTTCGACTTGTTGATTCATGCGCAGGAGGCCGATCACGCGCCCGGCACCGTCCGGCTCGTTCTTGACGTTGTAGACGTCTACGTCCTCGGTCACCGTTGCCATGGGCTTCTGCTGTTGGGGAGGATTCTGTGGTGGCGGAGGATTCTGCTGTGGCGGTTTGTACACGCAGGACATCTTCTCGTTGGAGCGCCAGGTGTTGGTGGTGTTCAGATTGTTCCTGGTGGTGCCGCTCGCGAAGCCATCGTCGCCCACGTGGCCCGTGTAGGTGTTCGAGAGGCCTTTGCCCGGGCCTTGATCCCAGTGTGCGGTGAAGTTGATGCTGCGCCCGGTCATTCCGCCGTAGACAGTGCCGAACGTCCCCACTGTTTTGCCGACTATGAGGTACATGGCCTTCCCCGGTCCGACAGAACGTCGCGGCGAGCCGGACACGGGAACCTGCACGGTAATACCGTTGTTCTGCGTGAGTTGGAGAATCACCGGGAACTCGTACTCGCAGGGGGCTGCCAGTGGGAGTGTCGGGCGTGTCTGGGCGGGTGCCGGTGCCGGTGCCGTGAAGAGCCCAGCTACGCCCATTGCCGTTGCGGCGGCGAACAACGTTCTCCGCCTGGAATTGATCGGCATGGTTGTCCCTCCATTTCATAACGACCGGCGTTGGCTCCGGCTCTTCGCGCCGGCCGCGCCGTATTCCGTTGGCCGCTCTAAGGGGCTGACTCCTCCTCGGCGGAGCGGGCCTTCTCCAGGAGAACCTTGAAGGGGGTCTGGTCCATGGAGCCGCGCACCTTCGAGAGCCCGTACTTTTCGATGATCGGTTTGTTGTAATGGGGGTCGTTGGGGTCAAAGACGAGCGTGTGTCCCGGCGGGGATATGGCCACATCTATGCGCGACCGGTCGCCACTGGGTACCCGCCATACGGTGATGCGCTGTGGCCCCCGGGCGATGTTGAGGATCTCACTGCTGTTCGAGATGCTGGATTCGTTCCTGTGCTTTGCGTTTCTAGGCTCGTTGCGGCGCCACTTGCCTTCCCTCTCAAGCGTCTTCATGGTCGCCCGGGATTGTTCGTACTCGGTACCCAGGGTCATTCTGTCCCGCCTGATCACGTACACCTCGCTCTGAGCCTGGACCATCTCGTAATCGGCCTTGTTGGGATCCTGGATCTCAACGACCGCATCCTGGGATATTTCTTCCCCCGGATTCAGTTCGCGGCCCGCCGGCGCGACGAATTCGCCATCGTAGAGCAATTTTCTGGGAGAAAGCCTGTCGTTGGGCATGCTGTTCGCGGCTCCGCCGTGGATCCAGTAGATGCTGCCGAGGACGTAGACCGGAACACGACCTTCATTCCTCACGTACAGGTGGACCGTCACGTACATCGCCGCCTCGCGGTCGACCAGGCTTGACTCCCTGAACTCGGCCCCACTCGTGATCAGCGGGGCTGTCGCGTGGGGGACATAGATCTGTGCGTATGCCAGGTTGACGCAGGCGATCAGGGTGGGGACGATCGCCCCGATCGCGATGCGCCGGGGATGCAGGAGGCCCTTCCACGCCCGGGATTTGATGAGCTCGGTCCCGGCCACTACGGATCCGACGAGGAACGATATTGCAATCACGGACCAGCCGGTGAAACGCTCGCCGATCTGCAGCACGAGGAGCGAGGCGCTGCAGAGGAAGACGATTGTCACTCCGGCCAGGACGAACGCACCCGAATAACGCCTCTCCCGGTGGTGCCAGTAATCGAGAGCTGCCAGCGCGGCGGCGAACGCCACCAGGGCGGTGGCCAGCACGGAATAGCCTGCGAGTCGCCCGCCGAAGGTCAGGGCGTTGGTGCTGTCCTGCCAGCCGATCCAGCCGAGCAGCGCTGCGGTCAGGAGGAGGCCGATGAACATCAGGGCGCCGACCGTTCGCCGCTGCACCGTGCGGTCCGGCCAGACGGTGCTGTCTCCGCCGAGCCAATGGACGGGGTGCTCGGAATGCAGCCCGGCGCGGTGCAACAGCTCGCGGAGTTCCTCGGGGGACCGCACCTTGCCCGCGGACTTGCCGTTGATCGTGACCTTTCGCCAGCCGAGTTCATCAGGCGGCTTTACAGTCACCTCGGGCGGGTTCGCCATGACACCAGCTTGCCGCCCGTCCGCCGGGGGCGCCCCCGGAGCGGCGCGCACCCATCGGAGTGCCGCCGAGGGGATTCGGGGTGAAGCTGGACATGGGGGTTGTTTTCCTCGTCCTCACAGGAGTTCCCATGCGTACCCGACTCCTCGGTTTCGTCGCCGCTGCGGTTCTGGCCGTGCTCGGCGCCTGGGGCCCGGCCGCGGCCGCGCACGCCGCCGCACCTGCCATCGACGCGCCGGCGTGTGTGGCCCACGGCGGAACGGTGGAGTACGACTCCACCGCCGGTCTGTGGATCTGCGTGGACGGCAAGTACGACGGCGAATCCATCAACTGACCGCGGTGCCGGCCATCGGACGCGGCCGGCGCCTTCCCGCGCGACCTCTTCGGAAAGGGCTGAGGGGCTCCCGCGGACCACGGGCGGCACCTGCCACAATTGACAGCCTTCCACGCAAACGCACGAAGGCAGGCGGGACCGCACAGTGACGATGTCCATCGAAGGCAGGATCGCCGAGGAGCTCGGCGTACGGGAACGGCAGGTCAAGGCCGCCGTCGAGCTGCTCGACGGCGGCTCCACCGTGCCGTTCATCGCTCGCTACCGCAAGGAAGCGACCGAGATGCTCGACGACGCCCAGCTGCGCACCCTGGAGGAGCGGCTGCGGTACCTGCGCGAGCTGGAGGACCGCCGCGCCGCGATCCTCGACTCCGTACGCGAACAGGGCAAGCTCGACGCGGAGCTGGAGGCCCGGATCGCCGCGGCCGACACCAAGGCCCGGCTGGAGGACATCTACCTCCCCTTCAAGCCCAAGCGCCGCACCAAGGCCCAGATCGCCCGCGAGGCCGGTCTGGAGCCCCTCGCCGAAGGCCTGCTCACCGACCCCTCCGTCGAACCCGAGGCCGCCGCGGCCGCGTTCGTCGACGCGGGCAAGGGCGTCGCCGACCCGGCCGCCGCCCTGGAGGGCGCCCGCGCCATCCTCACCGAGAAGTTCGCCGAGGACGCCGACCTGATCGGCGACCTCCGCGAGCGCATGTGGAGCCGCGGCCGGCTCGCCGCGAAGGTCCGCGAGGGCAAGGAGGAGGCGGGCGCCAAGTTCTCCGACTACTTCGACTTCGCCGAGCCCTTCACCGCCCTCCCCTCGCACCGCGTCCTCGCCATGCTGCGCGGCGAGAAGGAGGACGTCCTCTCCCTGGACCTGGAGCCCGAGGAGCCCTCCGACGTTCCCGGGCCGTCCACGTACGAGGGCGTCATCGCCCGCCGCTTCGGCATCGCCGACCGCGGCCGCCCCGCCGACAAGTGGCTCGCCGACACCGTCCGCTGGTCCTGGCGCACCAAGATCCAGGTGCACCTCGGCATCGACGTGCGGACCAGGCTGCGCGCCGCCGCCGAGGACGAGGCCGTACGGGTCTTCGCCGCCAACCTGCGCGACCTGCTGCTCGCCGCCCCCGCCGGCACCCGGGCCACGCTCGGCCTGGACCCGGGCTTCCGCACCGGCGTCAAGGTGGCCGTCGTCGACGCGACCGGCAAGGTCGTCGCCACGGAGGTGATCCACCCGCACGTCCCGGCCAACAGGTGGGACGAGTCCGTCGCCAAGCTCGCCCGCCTCGCGAAGGAGCACGCCGTCGAGCTGGTCGCCATCGGCAACGGCACCGCCTCCCGCGAGACCGACAAGCTCGCCGGGGACCTCATCACCCGCCACCCCGAGCTGAAGCTCACCAAGGTGATGGTCTCGGAGGCCGGCGCTTCCGTGTACTCCGCCTCGGCCTTCGCCTCGCAGGAACTCCCGGACATGGACGTGTCCCTGCGCGGCGCGGTGTCGATCGCCCGCCGCCTCCAGGACCCCCTGGCCGAACTGGTCAAGATCGACCCGAAGTCCATCGGCGTGGGCCAGTACCAGCACGACCTGTCCGAGGTGAAGCTGTCCCGCTCGCTCGACGCGGTGGTCGAGGACTGCGTGAACGGCGTCGGCGTCGACGTCAACACCGCCTCCGCCCCGCTGCTCTCCCGGGTGTCGGGCATCAGCGGCACCCTCGCCGAGAACATCGTCGCCCACCGCGACGCCAACGGCCCCTTCCGCAGCCGCAAGGGCCTCAAGGACGTGGCACGGCTGGGCCCGAAGGCGTACGAGCAGTGCGCCGGCTTCCTGCGGATCCGCGGCGGGGACGACCCGCTGGACTTCTCCAGCGTGCACCCCGAGGCCTACCCCGTGGTCCGGGCCATGGGCAAGGCGGCGGGCGCCGAGGTGGCGGCGCTGATCGGCAACACCTCCGTGCTGGGCTCGCTGCGGCCCGAGCAGTTCGTCACCGAGGCCTTCGGCCTGCCCACCGTCACCGACATCCTGCGCGAGCTGGAGAAGCCCGGCCGCGACCCGCGCCCCGCCTTCAAGACGGCCACCTTCAAGGAGGGCGTCGAGAAGATCGGCGACCTGGCGCCCGGCATGATCCTGGAAGGGGTGGTCACCAACGTGGCCGCCTTCGGCGCCTTCATCGACATCGGCGTCCACCAGGACGGACTCGCGCACGTGTCGGCCCTGTCGAAGACCTTCGTCAAGGACCCCCGCGACGTGGTGAAGCCGGGTGACATCGTCCGGGTCAAGGTCATGGAAGTGGACATCCCGCGCAAGCGGATCTCGCTCACCCTGCGGCTGGAGGACGAGGCGGGCGCCGAGCGCGGCGCCGGAGCACCCCGGCAGCGGGACGAGCGCCAGGGCGACCGCCGGGGCGGCGGCGGGCGGCCCCCGCAGCAGCGCGGCGGCCAGGGCCAGGGCCAGCGCGGCGGCGACGGCCGGCGGCAGGGCGGTCAGGGCGGGCAGGGCGGTCAGGGCGCCAAGGGCGGCGGAGGGCAGCGCTCCGGCGCCCCGGCCCCCGCCAACAGCGCCATGGCCGACGCCCTGCGCCGGGCCGGCCTGACCGGACCCGAGAAGGGCCGGGGCCGCCGATAGCCCCGGTCCGGGACGCCCTCCGGCAGGAGTGGCCGGATAGCCACCCCGCCAGGGGAAACTCCTTGCCAACTCCCCAGGATGATCGGTAGGGATGGTGGAACGCCCGTTCGCCTGTTCGCCCGTGCGGACGGGCGTTCCCCTTTTCCCCTCCGGGACCGCACTCCCGAGGCCGTCCCAAGGCACAGGACGCCATGCCGATGCCCACCCCCCACGCCTACCGACGCTGCCCGAGAAAGGGGTCGAAGAGGGAACACCTGCCCCATCGGGATCTCAGCCTGCGCAGACGGTGCGAGACGATTCTCGGTCATCTGGACCTGACGACCCCGTTCTCCCTGGAAGACCTCTGCACGCACATGGCCGACCGGCGCGGCCGCCCCATCCGGCTCCACCCGCTGCCCAGGGAGGCCGCCGAATCCGGCGTCTGCGGGCTGTGGGTCGGCACCGAGACCGTGGACTACGTCTTCTACGAGGCCCACACCACCCCCCTGCACCGGGAGCACATCGTGCTCCACGAGCTCGGGCACATCCTCTTCGGCCACCACTCCCTCGAAGGGCAGGAGACGGCCGGCCGGGCCCCCGTCGTCCGCGGCCGCACGAACTACACCACCCGGCAGGAGCAGGAGGCGGAACTGCTCGCGAGCATGATCCGCATCCGCACCTCCACCACCGGCCACCCCCGCCGCGACGCCGCCCCCCGAGGAGCCCTGGCCCGGCTGGAATCCGCCATGGGATACGTACGGGGCCACCGCGATGGCAGCTGAACTCGCCGCCGCCGGCGACTGGCTCGCCGTCCCCAGCGTGGTCTGCCTGTGGATCGCCGTCCTGATCCGCGCCCCCGGCGCCCTGCGCTCCCCGGAACAGCGCGGACTGTGGCTGGCCGTCGCCACCGCGGCCGCCGCGATGACCCTGAACCTGCCCGCCGTCGTCACGTACGCCATGAGCCGCGAGCCCTCGTACGCCCACACGGTCGGCCTCGTCCGCAACCTCATCGGCGTCCTGTCGGCGGGCGCCGTGCTCTACTTCGTCGCCGCAGCCACTCGCGGACGCAGGCTCCAACTCGCCTCCTGGGCGGGCACGGTGCTCTGGTTCGCCGTCCTCCTCACCCTGGACGCCGCCGCCCCCGAGCACGGCACGCACACCATCCAGCCCGCCGGGCAGCCCGTGCCCTCCCTCGCGTACTGGCTCGTGCTGATCTCCGCCCACCTGATCGCCAACACCGTCTGCGTCTTCGTCTGCTGGCGCTACGGCCGCCGCTCGGAAAGCCGCGCCCTCGCCCTGGGACTGCGGCTGTTCGGCCTCGGCACCGCGCTGGCCTGGGCGTTCTGGTTCGCGTACCTGCTCAAGGCCCTCTTCGGCAGCACCTGGGCACTGCCCGCCCTGCCGCTGATGATGAACCTGCACGGCCTGCTGCGCGCCGCCGCGATCCTCGTGCCCACCCTGTTCACGCTGCGCCGCACCCTCGCCGACACCACCACCGCCTGGCGGCTGTGGCCGCTGTGGCGCGACCTGGTCCAGGCCGTCCCGTACGTGGTCCTCACCGAACCCCGGACCGGGCGGCTGCTGGAACTGCTCTGGCCGCCCGTGCCGCGCAACCTGCTCGTCTACCGCAAGGTCATCGAGACCCGCGACGCGATCCTGATCCTGGGGGAGTACGTCACCCCGGGCGTCCCGGAGCTCGCCCGCGGCCATGTCGCCGGTACCGGCGTCCCCGAGCAGCGGCGCACCGCCGCCGCGCTGGCCTGCGTACTGAAGGAGGCCCGGCGGGTGAAGCTCGCCGGACTGCCCGGGCAGCCGCCGCAGGCCCCCGCCCCCCTGGACCTCCCGGCCGTGATGCAGACCTCCGCCGAGAGCGGGGACCTGGAGGACGAGGCCAGGTTCCTGGTGGACGTCGCCCAGGCCTACGCCTCGCCCGCGGCCGCCGCCTTCGCCCCCGCCACCCGAACCGCCTGAACGCCAGGAAGCGAGCCGACGTGCCCACCACCGTACTGATCACCGGGGCCAGCGCCGGCCTCGGCGCCGCCTTCGCGCGGGCCTTCGCCGCCAAGGGCTGCGACCTGGTCCTCGTAGCCCGGGACAAGGACCGCCTGGAGGCCCTGGCCGCCGAACTCGCCGGGAACGGCAGCACCTGCGAGGTGCTGCCCGCCGACCTGCTCGACCCCGCCGACCTCGCCGCCGTCGCCGGCCGGCTCGCCGACACCGCGCGCCCCGTTGACGTCCTCGTCAACAACGCGGGGTTCGGCCTGTCCGCGCCCTACCCGTACAACCCGGTGGAGGACGAGGAGCGGATGCTCGACCTCCTCGTGAAGGTCCCGCTCCGGCTCACCCACGCGCTCCTGCCGGGCCTGCGCGAACGCCGCCGGGGCGCCGTGCTCAACGTCTCCTCCGTGGCCGGCCTGCTCCCGACCGGCACGTACGGGGCGGCGAAGGCCTGGATCACCGCCTTCAGCGAATCCCTCCGGGTCGACATGGAGCCCTACGGGGTCCGCGTGCTGGCCGTCGTCCCCGGATTCACCCGCACCGAGTTCCAGGAACGCGCCGGCATGGACGTCAGCGCCCTGCGCGACGCGGTGTGGCTGGAGCCCGAGGCCGTGGTGGCCAAGGCCCTGCGCGACCTCGCCCGCCGCCGCCCGATCAGCGTCACGGGCCGCCATTACCAGGCGTACGCCTTCGCGGTCCGGCACCTGCCGCGTGCCTTCGTGGCCCGCAGGATGGCCCGCGACCGGCGCCCCCCGGCCGGCCTGCCGGACTGACCCGGCCGGTTTGCGGGGCCGCCGTCCGGGCAGCCGCCGGGGGAGGGGGACCGCACGGCAGAGGAGGACGGCCATGGACGAGCAAGGCGGCGCCGGAGGCGTCCCGCTCCACGGCGAGGACGAGGCGCGAAAGCAGCGCAAACCGCACGCCCCGCGGCCCGCACCGGGCCCCGTCCGGCGCGAGGACACGGACGAGGCGAGCCGCCTCGACCGCGTACAGGGCCAGGAACAGGACCCCGGCGAACCCCGCAAGCACCGCAGCCACGGCAAGGGCCCGAAGGAGTTCTAGGGGGTGTCTTGCGGGCGAGTCCGGCCTGATCCACCAGACACCCCTGGCCCCTCAGGGGCTCAGAGCTCGGTGACCTTGCCGTCGGCCACTTCCAGGCGGCGCGTCACGCGCACCGCGTCCAGCATCCGCCGGTCGTGCGTGACCAGCAGCAGCGTGCCCTCGTAGGCCTCCAGGGCCGACTCCAGCTGCTCGATCGCCGGCAGGTCCAGGTGGTTCGTCGGCTCGTCCAGCACCAGCAGGTTCACCCCGCGCCCCTGGAGCAGCGCCAGGGCCGCCCGGGTGCGCTCGCCGGGGGACAGGGTCGCCGCCGGGCGCAGCACGTGCGCCGCCTTCAGGCCGAACTTGGCCAGCAGGGTACGCACCTCCGCCGGCTCGGTGTCCGGGACGGCCGCGCAGAACGCCTCCAGCAGCGGCTCCTCGCCGAGGAACAGGCCGCGCGCCTGGTCGACCTCCCCGACCAGGACGCCCGAGCCGAGGACGGCCGAGCCGGAGTCCGGGGTCAGCCGGCCCAGCAGGACCGCGAGCAGGGTGGACTTGCCGGCGCCGTTGGCCCCGGTGATCGCCACCCGGTCCGCCCAGTCGATCTGCAGGCTCGCCGGGCCGAACGAGAAGTCACCGCGCTCGACCGCCGCCTCGCGCAGGGTGGCGACCACCGAGCCGGAGCGCGGGGCCGCCGCGATCTCCATGCGCAGCTCCCACTCCTTGCGGGGCTCCTCCACGACCTCCAGGCGCTCGATCGCGCGCTGCGTCTGGCGGGCCTTCGCGGCCTGCTTCTCGCTGGACTCGCCGCGCAGCGCCTTGCCGATCTTGTCGTTGTCGCTCGACTTGCGCCGGGCGTTGCGCACGCCCTTGTCCATCCAGTTGCGCTGCATCGTCGCCCGGCCTTCGAGCGCGGACTTCTTGTCCGCGTACTCCTCGAACTCCTCACGGGCGTGGCTGCGGGCCCGCGCGCGCTCCTCCAGGTACGACTCGTAGCCGCCGCCGTAGAGGTTGATCTGCTGCTGGGCCAGGTCCAGTTCGAGGACCTTGGTGACGGTCCGGGCCAGGAACTCGCGGTCGTGGCTGATGACCACCGTGCCCGCGCGGAGCCCCGTCACGAACCGCTCCAGCCGCTCCAGACCGGCCAGGTCCAGGTCATTGGTGGGCTCGTCGAGCAGGAACACGTCGTAGCGGGACAGGAGCAGGGAGGCGAGACCGGCCCGGGCGGCCTGGCCGCCGGACAGCGCCGACATCGGCAGGTCCAGGCTCACCGCCAGACCCAGCTCGTCCGCCACCTCCTGGGCGCGCTCGTCGAGGTCGGCGCCGCCGAGGTCCAGCCAGCGGTCGAGGGTGTCCGCGTACGCGTCGTCGGCGCCCGGGGTGCCGTCCACCAGCCCCTGCGTGGCCTCGTCCAGCGCGGCCTGCGCGGCGGCCACGCCGGTCCGGCGGGCGAGGAACTCCCGCACCGACTCGCCCTCGCGGCGCTCCGGCTCCTGCGGGAGGTGGCCGACGGCCGCCCCCGGCGGGGACAGCCGCAGCTCACCGGTCTCGGGGGTGTCCAGCCCGGCGAGCAGGCGCAGCAGGGTCGACTTCCCGGCGCCGTTGACGCCGACGAGTCCGATGACGTCGCCGGGCGCGACGACGAGGTCGAGAGCGGCGAAGAGCGTGCGCTCACCGTGCGCGGCGGTGAGGTTCTTGGCGACGAGGGTTGCAGTCATGATGCCCCGATCCTATCGGCGCGCCGCCCTCCTACCCGCCGATCAGCCGCAGGCCCGCCCACAGGGCCGTCACCGCCGCCGCGAGGGACACCGGCGTGGTGAGCAGCCCGAGCCGGGTGAACTCGCCCAGCCGGACGTCCTCGCCGTGCGCGTGCAGGAGGCGCCGCCACAGCAGGGTGGCCAGGGAGCCGACGTACGTGAGGTTCGGGCCGATGTTCACGCCGATCAGCACGGCCAGTACCACCCCCGGCCCGCCGGGCGCGGCCAGCGGCAGCAGCGCGAGCACCGCGGGCAGGTTGTTGATCAGGTTGGCCAGTACGGCGGCCACCCCGGCCACCGCCAGCAGCGCGGGCAGCGCGTCCCCGTCGGGCAGCAGCCACTCCAGCCCGTCGCCGAGTCCGTGGCCCACGACGGCCCGTACGACCACGCCCAGCGCCAGCACGAACAGGCAGAACGCCGGCGCGGTGGAGGCCGCCAGCCGCCGCGGGGTGGTCTCGCGGCGCCGCAGGGCCCGTACGCCCAGCACCACCGCACCGGCCAGCGCGGCCCAGGCGGGACTGGCCCCCGCGAAGGAGGCCACGGCGAAGCCCGCCAGGGTCAGCAGCAGCACGGCGAGGGCGAACCGCGGCACGGGCGCAGGCTCCGCCGCCTCGGGACCGTGTTCGGGCGGAGCCGCCAGGTCCGCCCGGAAGAAGCGGCGGAACACCGCGTACTCCACCGCGATGGCGACCGCCCAGGGCAGGGCCATCAGCGCCGCGAACCGGGTGAAGGTGAGCCCGCTCGCGGTGAAGGCCAGCAGGTTCGTCAGGTTGGACACGGGCAGCAGCAGTGAGGCCGAGTTCGCCAGGTGCGCGGTGGCGAACACGTGCGGACGGGGCCGGGCACCCAGCCGGGCCGACGTCGCCAGCACCACCGGCGTCAGCAGCACCACCGTCGCGTCCAGGCTCAGCGCGGCGGTGACCGCCGCGGCCACCAGGAACACCCCGCCCAGCAGCCCCGCCGCGCCCCGCCCGGCCGCCCGCCGGGCCACGGCCGCCCCGGCGGCCCGGAACAGCCCCTCGTCCGCGCACAGCTGGGCGAGGGCCAGGATCACGGCCAGGAAGCCCACCACCGGCAGCAGCTCGCGCGTCTGCCCCCAGGCATCGGCCGGTGACACCACCCCCAGGGCGACGAGCAGCCCGGCGGCCGGCACGGCGGCCGCCGCCTCGGGAAGCCCGCGCGGCCGCAGCACGGCGAAGGCCAGCACGGCGAGCAGGAGGACGACGGAAAAGGACTCGGCGAGGACGGTGTTCAGGACGGCACTCCGGACGGCGTGGCGGGGGACCGCCCAAGGATCGCACCACTCCCCTCCACCCGTGTCCGAATAGGTGGGACACCCGTCATTGCGGCCATCCGCCGACGGTCACAGGATGGAGGCATGTCACCGCGAAACGTGCTCGTCGTCCTCTACGACGGGGTGCAGAGCCTGGACGTCACCGGCCCCGTCGAGGTCTTCGACGGAGCCGGCCGCCTCCAGAGGGAGGACCGGTACGCGATCCGCACCGCCTCGCTCGGAGGCGCCCCGGTACGCACCGGCAGCGGGCTGACCCTGCTGCCCGACGGCGACCTGGAGGGCGCCCGCCCCGGCCCGGGGACCACCCTCCTGGTGCCCGGCGGCCGCTACACGGGCGACTTCGAACCGAGGCTCACCGACTGGCTGCGCGCGTACGGGGGTCGCGCGGAGCGGCTGGTGTCGGTCTGCACCGGGGGACTGCTGCTCGCCGAGGCCGGGCTGCTGGACGGGCGGCGGGCCACGTCGCACTGGTCGGTGTGCGAGCGGATGGCCCGGGACTACCCCCGGGTGTCGGTGGAACCGGACCCCATCTACGTCCGCGACGGCCCCGTCGCCACCTCGGCCGGGGTCACCGCCGGGATCGATCTCGCGCTGGCGCTGGTGGAGGAGGACCTCGGGCGGGACGCGGCGCTGGTGATCGCCCGGCACCTGGTGGTGTTCCTGCGCCGCCCGGGGAACCAGGCGCAGTTCAGCGCGCAGCTGGCGGCGCAGACGGCGAGGCGGGAGCCGCTGCGGGACGTCCAGCAGTGGATCTCCGAGCACCCGGACGGTGACCTGAGCGTGGAGGCCCTGGCCGCCCGGGCGGCGCTGTCGCCGAGACACTTCGCGCGGGCCTTCCAGGCGGAGACGGGGGTGACGCCGGGGCGGTACGTGGAGCGGGTGCGGGTGGAACACGCGCGGCGGCTGCTGGAGGAGGGCGGGGAGGGGGTCGCGCAGATCGCCCGCTCGTGCGGCTACGGAACGCCGGAGGCCCTCCGGCGGGCCTTCGTCAAAACCCTCGGCCAGCCCCCGGCCGAATACCGCCGCCGCTTCGGCCGCCGCACCCTTTCTTGACGCGCCGCTCGCGCGGCTCGGCGCCGGGGCGCCTCTCCTCCTTGACGCGTCGCTCGCGCGGCTCGGCCGCGGGCGGCCTCCCCGGCTTCGCGCCGCTGCGCCGGACTCCGTCCGGCGGGGCCGGGGCGGGGTCACTTGGCGGGGCCGGGGCGGGGTCACTTGGCGGGCTGGGGCCGGTGGGTCGGGTGCGGGTGGGTTGCCGCTGCGCGGGGCTGGCCCCTCCCCGCCCTTCACCCGTTCTCGCCTCACACCCCGGCGGGGCTGGAAGAGACCGGGGCTCCGCCCCGCCCCCGTGTGGCTGCGGCTCACTGCACGGCGCTACCGCGCCCGCGCCTCACACGCCGGCGGGGCTGGAAGTGCGCCGCGCGCACTCCAGCACCGGGCGGCAATCTCAGCCTCGCCGGCACGGGGTCCGGGGCGGAGCCCCGGGGAACGGGCGAAGGGCGGGTAGGGGACCAGCCCCGCGCAGCGGCCACCACCCGCGCCACGCGAACCGGCCCCGCCCCCGGTCCGCCGGACGGACTCCGGCGCGGCGGGCCCGAAGCCGGGGAAGCGTGCCGGCACCGAGCGGTGCGAGGACCGCGTGAGAAAGGCGTGCCGCCGGGCACGGTGCCGGCGTTGTAGGAGCGCCCGGCAAACCGCCCGCACACCACCCGCCGGCCGCCCGCACACCACCCGCCGGCCGCCCGCACACCACCCGCCGGCCGCGGGCCACCCGCACGGCCCGGCGGCCGCCGGACGGAGTCCGGCGTCCAGAAAAGGCAGACTTCCGCCCCCACACGCGGGGCGGCCAACCGCTCCGGAGGAGCCATGCAGATCGCCGTACTGCTCTACGACCGCTTCACCGCGCTCGACGCCATCGGACCCTACGAGACCCTCAGCCGCATTCCCGACGCCGAGACCGTGTTCGTCGCGGAGCGCCCCGGTCCCGTCCGCACCGACAACGGCGCGCTCGGCCTCGTCGCCGACAAGGCGCTCGACGAGGTGACCCGGCCGGACATCGTCATCGTGCCCGGCGGGCCGCACCCCGAGGTGGAGATGAAGAACCCCGCCGTGCTGGACTGGCTGCGGTCCGTGGACGCCACGACCACCTGGACCACCTCCGTCTGCACCGGCTCGCTGCTCCTCGCCGCCGCCGGCCTGCTCGACGGCCGGCGGGCCACCAGCCACTGGCTCTACCTCGACAGGCTGGTCCCCTTCGGCGCCGAGCCGACCGGCGAGCGGGTGGTCTTCGACGGCAAGTACGTCACCGCCGCGGGGGTGTCCTCCGGCATGGACATGGGGCTCGGCCTGCTCGGCCGGATCGCCGGGGACGAGTACGCCCAGGCCGTGCAGCTGCTCTGCGAGTACGACCCCCAGCCGCCGTACGACGCCGGCTCCCCGGAGAAGGCCCCGGCCGAGCTCGTCGCCCGGATGCGCGCCGCCAACCCGCTCGGCTAGGGCCTGTCCGGCGGGCGCCAGCCGAAGTCCGGAGCCCGCCGTTCCAGGAACGCGGCGACACCTTCCGCGGTGTCGCCGCTCGCGGCGGCCTGGGCCGCCCAGTACGCCTCCCGGCCGGTGCGGCCGTCCGTGAACTCCTTGGCGGCGGCCTGCGTCAGCCGCGAGCGGGTGGTCAGGGTCCGGGCGAAGGCGGCCACCCGCTCCTCCAGACCGCCCGCGGGCAGCAGCTCGTTCAGGAAGCCGGCCCGCAGCGCGGTCTCCGCCCCGATCAACTCGGCGGAGAACAGCAGGTACTTGGCCCACGCGGGGCCGACCACCGAGGCCAGTCGCCGGGTGGAGGACGCCGGGTAGACGATGCCCAGCTTCGCCGGGGTCACCCCGAACCGCGCGCCCTCCTCCGCGAAGCGCAGGTCGCACGCTGCCGCCAGCTGGCCGCCGCCCCCGACGCAGAACCCGCGGATCGCCGCCAGCGTGGGCTTCGGGAAGGCCGCGAGGGCCTCCTCCGCGGCCACGGACAGGGCCTGCGGGTCGTCCTTGCCGGTGAGCGAGGAGATGTCGGCCCCCGCGCAGAAGGTCGCCCCGGCCCCGGTCAGCACCAGCACCCGTACGGCCTCGTCCTCGGCGAGCAGTTCCAGCAGCTCCGGCAGCGCCCGCCACATCGAGGCGGTCATGGCGTTCCGCTTGGCCGGGTGCGAGATGACGACGGTGGCGACCCCGTCGGCGATCGTGTGGTGGAGGGCTGCGTCCATGCGCCGGATGCTATCCCGGGCGGCCGATCCTATGATCAAGGGGAGTCCGACCCCCGGGGGGTGCCGAGGAGAGGTGGCACGTCCATGGGCGCCGACCGCAGTGACCCTGACCCGCGGCAGCGGGAGAAGAAGCAGCTGAAGCGCGGCTTCGGGCTGCTGGCCCTGCTCGGGGTGATCCTCGTACTGGCCGGGCTGGTGGGCCTGGTCTACACGGGCGTGGCCACCCTGACCTCGATGTTCCTGTTCGGCTGGCTGCTGCTCGTCGGCGGCGTCGTCGGTCTCGCGCAGGCCGTGCAGTCGCGCGGGAGCAACTACTTCTGGCTCGCCGTCATCGTCGCGGCGGTCAACCTGGCCGCGGGCTTCGTGATCCTGCGCCGTCCGGAGGCGAGCGCCGAGGCCCTGACCATGTTCGCGGCCCTGCTCTTCCTCACCGGCGGGGTGTTCCGCCTCGTCGGTGCCCTGGTGGTGCGCGGCGCGAACTTCGGGATCTCCCTGGTCCAGGGCGCCTTCGGGCTCCTGCTGGGCATCCTGATCCTCTCCAGCTGGCCCGGCAACAGCCTGTACGTGATCGGAACCTTCTTCTCGCTCGCCCTGCTGTTCGACGGACTCAGCCTGGTGGGGCTGGGCATGGGCGCCCGCCGGATCCTCGGGCTGGTCAGGGACGATGACGCGGCGGCCGCGCCGGGCGCGGCGGGCGGGACGCACGAGGCGGCCGGGAAAGGGCCCGAGCCGGATCAGGAACAGACCAACAACTGACTCCGTCATAAACCAGTGGTCAGAAAGCGTCCGATTGACGCTGACTTCTGGTCAGCGGCGCGGTCCGGATCAGGGTGTTCCCCACTCTGGACACGTGGAGACGATCGAGCGCGAAGACGGGGGCCGGAAGATGGACGACAGCGGGAGCATCCCGCCGGCCAGGGGAGGTGAGGTGTCGGCTCCGGCCGACCCCCTCGCTTATGAGGGAGTGTGGCGCTTCACTGCGCCCGCGGTGGAAGAATCCGTTCCGCAGGCCCGCCGCGCGGTCCGCGACCTGCTCGGCCGCCAGGGGGTGCCGGCCCAGCAGGACCTCGTGTACTCCCTGCTGCTGATCGTCTCCGAACTGGTGACGAACTCGGTCCGGCACGCGGCCCTGCTCTCCCCGCAGGTCGCCGTCGAGGTGGCGGTGGGACGGGAGTGGGTACGGGTGGCCGTCGAGGACAACCACCCGTACCGGCCCAAGGCGCTGGAGGCCGACTTCGGCCAGACCGGCGGCCGGGGCCTGCTGCTGGTCCGGGAGATCACCCTGGAGGCCGGCGGGGTGTGCGACGTCGAGCACACCGCGACGGGCGGCAAGGTGATCTGGGCGGCCCTGCCGCTCACCGCCCCGGCCCCCGGGATCTGATCCCGGGGACGGCCTTCCCGGGCGTCCGCACCTGAACGGCGCAGCGGCTACCAGCCGGCCGCGTCGCCGGTCAGCTCGCGGATCGCGGGGCGCGCCGCGTCCAGCACCGTCATGAACCAGGCGGAGAACGGCTGCTCCGCGTGCCGCTTCGCCAGCTCCTCGGCCGTCACGAAGGCGGTGTCGCCGACCTCCTCCGGGTCCGGGTCCAGCACGGGCCGGGCCAGTCCCACGAACAGGTGGTTGTACTCCTGCTCCACCAGCCCGGAATCCGGGTCCGGGTGGTTGTAGCGGACCGTACCCGCCTCCGCGAGCAGCGAGGGCGAGAGCCCGAGCTCCTCGTGGGTGCGCCGGGCCGCGGCCGCGAACGGCGACTCCCCGGGGTAGGGGTGGCCGCAGCAGGTGTTCGACCAGACGCCGGGGGAGTGGTACTTCCCGAGGGCGCGCTGCTGGAGCAGCAGCCGGCCCTGCTGGTCGAAGAGGAACACGGAGAACGCCCGGTGCAACAGGCCCGGTGCCTGATGCGCGGAGAGCTTCTCCGCCGTGCCGATGGTGTTGCCGGACTCGTCGACCAGTTCGAGCATGATCGGTTCTTGAGATCCGGTGCCGGCGGACGCGCTGCTGGTGGCGTCGGTGGCTGGTGTGGTCGGCATACCCATCCTTCGCTTCGGACTTCGGCCTTCAGTCTGCCGTACAAAAGAGGCTTGTCCCCACTTCGGCGATCCGCGCATGTCCGCCCCCCGCCGCGTGGTAGGCGGCGGGGGGCGGACGTTCGGCCGGGGATCAGATCCCGAAGGGGGCCGGATAGGAGATCGTGCCCGACGGCACCGGAACGGAATCGTCCAGCACCAGGGCCATCATCGCCTCGTCGGGCACCTCGAAGGGGGCCCTGATCCCGAACCGCGAAGCGGGCACGAAACCGAACCGCGGATAGTACGAGGGATGCCCGAGGACCAGCACCAGCGCCTCCCCGGCCTCCCGCGCGGCCGCGAGCAGCGCCCGTACGACGGCGCTCCCGGCGCCCGAGCCCTGGAGGGCGGGATCGGCGGCCACCGGCGCGAGGGCCAGCGCGGGCACCCCGTCCACCCCGCACCGGGTCAGCAGCGCGTGCGCCGCCACCTTCCCGTCCGGGCCCTCGGCCACGTACGAGAGCCCCGGCAGCCAGGCCCCGGCGTCGGCGCGCAGAGCGTCCACGAGATCAGCCTCCAGCGGGGTCCCGAAGGCCGCCAGGTTGACGGCCCGTACGGCCCCCGCGTCGGCCGGTGCCTCCGGGCGGGCCCGCCAGCGCCCCCCGTCCCCGGCGGTCACCGGGGCCAGCACGAAGCCCGTGTACCCGTACTCGTGCCCGTGCCGTTCCCGTACGGCGAGCTCCTCGCGTACGAATCCCAGCGCGGCCTCCTCCGCGGGGGAGGCGGGCACGGCCGCCCGGACCCGCTCGCCGAGCGGGCCGTAGTACTCGGCCCAGTCGGAGTCGGGCTGGAGCCGGGTGCCGAGCACCCGGTACCCGGCGGCCTGGGCGGCCGCGGTGTTGCGGGCGGTGGAGCGCAGCGGGTACTGGGGATCCCAGAAGGCCCGGGCCCCGGCCGAGGGCTCCTCGGCGGTCCACTCGCACTCGCTCAGCACGAGCCGCCCGCCGGGCGCCAGCAGGCGCTTCCACTCGGCGAGCGCCCGGTCGAAGCCGAGGATGTAGGCGGAGCCCTCCGCCCACACGAGGTCGAAGGAGCCGTCCTCGAACCCCTCGGAGGGCAGCGCGCCCATGTCGGCCCGCACGGCGCGGACGCGTTCCGAGAGGCCGCGGGCGGCGGCGGCCGCGCGCAGCTCGTCGAGGAAGGGCTCGTGGAGGTCGACGGCCGTCACCTCGGCGAGGCCCGCCCCGCCCGCCTCGGCGGCGAGCAGCAGGGCGCTGCGGCCCGGACCGCAGCCCAGGTCGAGGACGCGCGGCCGCTCGGGCAGCGGTCCGCACAGGGAGAGCAGGTGCCGGGTGGAGTCGTCGGAACCGGGGGACTGCCGGGGCAGCCCGCGGTGCAGCTCCATGAAGGCGGCGAAGACGCCGTCGCCGGAGCCGGAAGAAGTGGTGCTGTTGTCGGTCAACGTGAACCCTTGGACGGGGGCTCCGGCCGACGAGGTCTTACCGGTGTGGGGTCAGACCCGGCCGGACGCCCGGAAGGAAACGGGGATGTACCGGAGTTCGCTGCGCACGGCCGCGACCACTGCGACGGTCATCAACCCACCTCGTTTCCCGTTCCGAACCGCTTCGGGCCCACCTTCGCGCACCACGTGACCCGTGTGCGCCGCCGTCCACCCTAACATCCGGGTCCGAACGGGCCCGTTTCGGCCTGAACAGCTGATGAATGAGGCCTTCCATTCATCCGATAGCCTCTGGCGACAGCCCTGCCGACGTGCTGCCCCCGCCCCCACCCGGGCGCCCGGCCGTCGGGAATGTCCGTCGCAAGGAGTGAGTTCGTCTGCCGACCGTCATCCTCACCGGCCCTCCGGTACCCGGATCACCGCTCCAGGACGAGCTCCGGTCGCTCGGGTTCGACGTCCGCCCGGCCGCCGGTCCCGAAGACACCGCCACCGCCCTCGCCGGGGTCCCGGCCCAGGAGCGGGTGGCCGTCGTCGACAGTGCCTTCGTCGGGCATCCGCACGCACTGCGCCTCGCGCTGACCGACCCGCGCTTCGACGCCTGCGCCGTGACCGGCGCCTTCGCCGTCCAGGCGGGGGCCCGCGCGGCCCTCGACAAGGCCGCCGAACTGGCCCCGGCGGGCACCGGACCGTACGCGGACCGGCTCGCCGCCGCCGTGGAGGCCGCCGGGACCACCGTCCAGCGGCCCGAGCTCGGCAGCCTGGTCGCCGCCGTGCCGGACGGGGAGGCCGAGCGCTCCGAGGCCCTCGCAGCCGTGGCCGCCGTGGACGACGAGGCCGTCCGCCTGCGCACCGCGGTGAAGTCCCGCGACGGCTTCTTCACCACCTTCTTCATCAGCCCGTACTCGCGCTACATCGCCCGCTGGTGCGCGCGCCGCGGCCTGACCCCGAACCAGGTCACCACCGCCTCGCTGCTCACCGCGCTCGTCGCGGCGGGCTGCGCCGCCACGGGTGAGCGCTGGGGCTACGTCACCGCCGGCGTCCTGCTGCTCGTCTCCTTCGTCCTGGACTGCACCGACGGGCAGCTCGCCCGCTACTCGCTCCAGTACTCGACGATGGGCGCCTGGCTCGACGCGACCTTCGACCGCGCGAAGGAGTACTCCTTCTACGCGGGCCTCGCGCTCGGCGCGGCCCGGAACGGCGACGACGTCTGGGCCCTCGCCCTCGGGTCGATGATCCTCATGACCTGCCGGCACGTGGTGGACTTCTCGTTCAACGAGGCCAACCACGACGCCACCGCCGCCGGGAAATCCGTCACGGGCAGCCCGACGGCGGCCCTCTCGAACCGGCTCGACAGCGTCGGCTGGACCGTCTGGGTCCGGCGGATGATCATCCTGCCGATCGGCGAGCGCTGGGCGATGATCGCGGTCCTGACCGCCGCCACCAGCCCCCGGACCGTCTTCTACGCCCTGCTGATCGGCTGCGCCTTCGGCGCGCTGTACACCACCGCCGGACGCGTCCTGCGCTCGGTGACCCGCAAGGCGAAGAGGACCGACCGGGCCGCCCAGGCCCTCGCGGACCTCGCCGACTCGGGCGTCCTGGCCTGGACCGGCTCCCCCCGGCCCACGAAGCGGCGGGACACCGCCGC
Organism: Streptomyces sp. NPDC033966; assembly: GCF_055575955.1. Lineage (NCBI taxonomy): Bacteria > Bacillati > Actinomycetota > Actinomycetes > Kitasatosporales > Streptomycetaceae > Streptomyces > Streptomyces sp. NPDC033966. The sequence continues at coordinate 168,416 of NZ_JBVIRQ010000009.1, forward strand.
GCCCTGGCTGGCCCTGGCCGGCTCGGTGCTGATGGCCGGGGCGGCGGTCACCCGGGACTTCGGGACCCCCTGGCTGATCGGGACCGCCGTCGGGTACGTGTTCTTCGCCGGCGCGGCGGTGTCCGCCCCCCTCAAGGGCCCCCTCGACTGGCTGATCCCGCCGGTCTTCCGGTTCGGCGAGTACGTGACGGTCCTCGCACTCGCCGCCAAGGCCGACGTCCCCGGGGCCCTTCCGGCCGCATTCGGACTGGTCGCGGCGGTCGCCTACCATCACTACGACACCGTCTACCGCATCCGCGGCGGCTCGGGCGCTCCCCCGCACTGGCTGGTGCGGATGACCGGCGGTCACGAGGGCAGGGTCCTGCTGACCGTGGTCCTCGCGGCCGTCCTCGCCCGTGACGCGTTCCCCGTCGCGCTCACGGCCATGGCCGTGTTCGTGGCACTCGTGGTGCTCGTGGAGAGCATCCGCTTCTGGGTCTCCTCCGGGGCACCCGCCGTACATGACGAAGGAGAACCAGCATGATCGGCCTTGTCCTCGCTGCCGGTGCCGGACGCCGCCTGCGTCCCTACACCGACACCCTGCCCAAGGCCCTCGTGCCCGTCGGCCCGGAGGGCCGGGAGGACAGCCTCACCGTCCTCGACCTGACCCTCGGCAACTTCGCCGAGGTCGGCCTGACCGAGGTCGCGATCGTCGTCGGCTACCGCAAGGAAGCCGTCTACGAGCGCCGGGAGGCCCTGGAGGCCAAGTACGGCGTCAAGATCACGCTGATCGACAACGACAAGGCCGAGGAGTGGAACAACGCCTACTCCCTGTGGTGCGCGCGTGACGTCCTCAAGCAGGGCGTGATCCTCGCCAACGGCGACACCGTCCACCCCGTCTCCGTCGAGAAGACCCTGCTCGCCGCCCGCGGCAACGGCCAGAAGATCATCCTCGCCCTCGACACGGTCAAGAACCTGGCCGACGAGGAGATGAAGGTCGTCGTGGACGGCGACAAGGGCGTGCGGAAGATCACCAAGCTGATGGAGCCCGCCGACGCGACCGGCGAGTACATCGGCGTCACCCTCATCGAGTCCGAGGCCGCCGAGCAGCTCGCCGAGGCGCTGAGGACCACCTTCGAGCGCGACCCCGACCTCTACTACGAGGACGGCTACCAGCAGCTCGTCAACGACGGCTTCACCATCGACGTCGCCCCCATCGGTGACGTCAAGTGGGTCGAGATCGACAACCACGACGACCTCGCCAAGGGCCGGACGATCGCATGCCAGTACTGACGCGGCTGATCCCCTCGCCGGTCGTCGTCGACATCAGCCGCGGGGCGATGGACAAGCTGGACGGCATCCTCGCCGACCAGCGGATCTCCGCGTCCGGCCGGCTCGCGATCGCGATCAGCGGGGGCTCCGGACAGGCGCTGCGCGCCCGTCTGGAGCCGGCCCTGCCGCTCGCCGACTGGTACCCGGTCGTCGACGGCACCATCGACTCGGCGGTCAAGCTCGCCGACGACATAAAGGGCCGCCGCTACGACGCCGTCGTGGGGCTGGGCGGCGGGAAGATCATCGACGTGGCGAAGTACGCCGCGGCGCGGGTCGGCCTGCCCATGGTGGCCATCGCCACCAACCTCTCTCACGACGGCATCTGCTCCCCGGTGTCCATCCTGGACAACGACAACGGCCGGGGCTCCTACGGCGTCCCCACGCCGATCGCGATGGTGATCGACCTCGACGTCATCCGCGAGGCCCCCACCCGCTTCATCCGCGCCGGAGTCGGCGACGCGATCTCCAACATCTCGGCCATCGCCGACTGGGAGCTCTCGCACCGGATCACCGGCGAGTCCGTGGACGGCCTGGCGGCCGCCATGGCCCGTACCGCCGGCGAGTCGGTGCTGCGCCACCCCGGCGGATGCGGCGACGACGAGTTCCTCACCGTGCTCTCCGAGGCCCTCGTGCTCTCCGGCATCGCCATGTCGATCAGCGGGGACAGCCGCCCTTCCTCCGGGGCCTGCCACGAGATCAGCCACGCCTTCGACCTGCTCTACCCCGGGCGCTCCGCGCTCCACGGCGAGCAGGTCGGCATCGGCGCCGCCTTCGCCATGCACCTGCGCGGGGCCGCCGACCAGGCCGGCCTGTTCACGGACGTGCTGCGCCGCCACGGCCTGCCCGTGCTGCCCGAGGAGATCGGGTTCAGCGTGGACGAGTTCGTCGCGGCCGTCGAGTACGCCCCCCAGACCCGCCCGGGACGCTTCACGATCCTGGAGCACCTCAACCTGTCCGCAGCCGAGATCAGGGACGCTTACGCCGACTATGCCCAGACCATCCGTAGCTGAACTCCGGCCCGTCGTTCACCCGCCGGGCGTCAAGGACCGGCGCAGTGGCGAGCACTGGGGCGGTCGCCTGTACATGCGCGAGGTCTCCCTGCGCATCACCCGGCTGCTGGTCACCACCAAGGTCACGCCGAACCAGCTGACCTACGTGATGACCCTCGCCGGTGTCCTCGCCGCCCCGGCCCTGCTGGTGCCGGGCGTGCTCGGCGCCGCCCTCGGCGTGGTCGCGGTCCAGCTGTACCTGCTGCTCGACTGCGTCGACGGCGAGGTCGCCCGCTGGAAGAAGCAGTACTCGCTCTCCGGGGTCTACCTGGACCGGGTCGGCGCGTACCTGTGCGACGCGGCCGTCCTCGTCGGCTTCGGCCTGCGCGCCGCCGACCTGTGGGGCAGCGGGCGGACCGACTGGCTGTGGGCCTTCTTGGGCACCCTCGCCGCCCTCGGCGCCATCCTGATCAAGGCCGAGACCGACCTGGTCGGCGTGGCCCGGCACCAGGCCGGCAAGCCCGTGGTCCAGGAGTCCGCAGCCGAGCCCCGCTCCTCCGGCATGGCGTTCGCCCGCCGGGCCGCCGCCGCGCTCAAGTTCCACCGGCTGATCCTCGGCATCGAGGCCTCCCTGCTGATCCTGGTCCTGGCCATCGCCGACCAGGTCCGGGGCGACCTGTTCTTCTCCCGCCTCGGCGTCGCGGTACTCGCGGGCATCGCGCTGCTCCAGACCCTGCTGCACCTGGTGTCGGTCCTGGCCTCCAGCAGGCTCAAGTGACGGCCCCGATGCGGCTGGGCGCCGTGATCATCACCATGGGCAACCGCCCCGACGAGCTCAAGGCGCTCCTCGACTCGGTCGCCCGGCAGGAGGGCGACCCCGTCGAGGTGGTCGTCGTCGGCCAGGGCGTCAAGGTCACCGGGCTCCCCGAGGGCGTGCGCACCGTCGACCTGCCGGAGAACCTGGGCATCCCCGGCGGCCGCAACGTCGGCATCGAGGCCTTCGGGCCCGGCGGCGCCGACGTCGACGCCCTGCTCTTCCTCGACGACGACGGGCTGCTCGAGCGCACCGACACCGCCGAGCTGTGCCGGCAGGCCTTCGCCGAGGACCCGGAGCTCGGGATCGTCAGCTTCCGCATCGCCGACCCCGAGACCGGCACCACCCAGCGCCGCCACGTGCCCCGGCTGCGCGCGTCGGACCCGATGCGCTCCTCCCGGGTGACCACCTTCCTGGGCGGGGCCAACGCCGTCCGAACGAAGGTGTTCGAGCAGGTCGGCACCCTGCCGGGGGAGTTCTTCTACGCCCACGAGGAGACCGATCTGGCCTGGCGGGCGCTCGACGCCGGGTGGCTGATCGACTACCGGGCGGACATGGTGCTGCTGCACCCGGCCACGGCCCCCTCCCGGCACGCGGTCTACCACCGTATGGTGGCCCGTAACCGGGTGTGGCTCGCCCGCCGCAACCTGCCCGCCCCGCTGGTTCCGGTCTACCTGGGCGTCTGGCTCGCGCTGACGCTCGTACGCAGGCCCTCGGCGCCCGCGCTCAAGGCCTGGTTCGGCGGGTTCAAGGAGGGCTGGACCACCCCCTGTGGTCCCCGGCGCCCCATGAGGTGGCGCACGGTCTGGCGGCTGACGCGGCTGGGCCGCCCGCCGGTCATCTGACAAGCTCGGGTCTGGGACCATGGGCCCATCACGGGTCCGGCGTTCCAGCCCCCGATGCCCCTCCTGCCGGATCCTGAAGACGGAAAGTTCCAACTTGTGAGTGACACAACCCACGACGGTGCCCTCGCCACGAGCAAGCCGCCGTCCGACGACGCGGGGCTCAGCCCCGCGGAGCTCGCCAGGAAGTACGGCCTGTCCGTCAGCGGCGCGCGGCCCAGTCTGGGCGGATACGTGCGGCAGCTCTGGGGCCGGCGCCACTTCATCATGGCCTTCTCGCGGGCCAAGCTGGTGGCCCAGTACAGCCAGGCCAAGCTCGGCCAGGTCTGGCAGGTGGCGACCCCCCTGCTCAACGCGCTGGTCTACTACCTGATCTTCGGCCTCATCCTGAACGCGGGCCGGGGCATGGAGAAGGGGGTCTACATCCCCTTCCTGGTGATGGGCATCTTCGTCTTCACCTTCACCCAGAGCTCGCTGATGGCGGGCGTCCGGGCGATCCCGGGCAACCTCGGCCTGGTGCGCGCGCTGCACTTCCCGCGCGCCTCCCTCCCGATCTCCTTCTCGATGCAGCAGCTCCAGCAGCTCCTGTACTCGATGATCGTCGTGGTCGTCGTCGCCGTGGCCTTCGGGAACTACCCGCGCCTGTCCTGGCTGCTGGTGATCCCGACCCTGGTGCTGCAGTTCGTCTTCAACACCGGGCTCGCGCTGGTCTTCGCGCGCATGGGGTCCAAGACCCCCGACCTCGCGCAGCTGATGCCCTTCCTCACCCGTACCTGGATGTACGCCTCGGGCGTCATGTTCTCCATCGGCGAGATGCTGAAGGACCGGCCGGCGTGGATCGCGGACGTGCTCCAGTGGAACCCCGCCGCGATCTACATGGACCTGGTCCGCTTCGCGATGATCGACGGCTACGGCCCGGAGAACCTCCCGCCGCACGTCTGGGCCTTCGCGGTCGGCTGGGCCGTCGTGATCGGCCTCGGCGGCTTCGTGTACTTCTGGAAGGCTGAGGAGCGTTACGGCCGTGGCTGACAACACCCAGGGGCGCGTCCCCACCGTCATCGCGGACGAGGTGCACATCGTGTACCGCGTCAACACGGGCAGCTCCGGCAGGGGCAGCGCCACCGCCGCGCTGAGCAAGATCCTCCGCCGGGGCAAGGGCGACGCCCCCGGCGTGCGCCGGGTCCACGCCGTACGGGGCGTCTCCTTCACGGCGTACCGCGGCGAGGCCATCGGCCTCATCGGCTCCAACGGCTCCGGCAAGTCGACCCTGCTGCGCGCCATCGCGGGCCTGCTGCCCTGCGAGTCCGGCAAGGTCTACACCGACGGACAGCCCTCGCTGCTCGGCGTGAACGCCGCCCTGATGAACGACCTCACCGGTGAGCGCAACGTCGTCCTCGGCGGTCTCGCGATGGGCATGAGCCGCGAGCAGATCAAGGAGCGCTACCAGGACATCGTGGACTTCTCGGGGATCAACGAGAAGGGCGACTTCATCTCCCTGCCGATGCGCACCTACTCCTCCGGCATGGCCGCCCGCCTGCGCTTCTCGATCGCCGCCGCCAAGGACCACGACGTCCTGATGATCGACGAGGCGCTCGCCACCGGTGACCGCAGCTTCCAGGTGCGCTCCGAGAACCGCATCCGCGAGCTGCGGGAGAAGGCCGGCACGGTCTTCCTGGTGAGCCACAACAACAAGTCCATCCGCGACACCTGCGACCGGGTGCTGTGGCTGGAGAAGGGCGAGCTCCTGATGGACGGGCCCACCGAGGAAGTGGTCTCGGCGTACGAGAAGGCCAGCGGCCACTGACCCGAGGGTCCGCCGCCGCCCCGGCCCGCAGGCCCCCACCGCTCACGGCGGTGGGGGCCTCGCCATGGGAGGCGGCGGTGGCGCGACCGGCCGGCGGGTCGGGAGATGCGGCACGGTGGCCGACATTCCGGGGCGCGGGGACACCCCAGAGGCCCCCGCGGCGTTGTACAGCGTAAGCTGGACCAGTTCTCAATCGCGCCAAGAGTGGACGATTCCCCGTAGCCGGCTCCGCGGGGATACCCCCGGGTAAGGTCCGGCGGCGTGTCCGAAATAGGATGACTTGGGTCGGCAGTGTAGAACGGGAGACGTGACGGCAATGGCTACGGGAATTCTCCGGCCCCCAGGCACAACGGCCGTCCCGGCACCGGGCGGCGGGCGGTGACCCCCGGGCACGGCATCCGTCCCGCGCCGCCGGCCGGCGAAGGCACCCCCGACCTGCTCCACACCCGGGCCACCCTCGGCAAGGCCGCGGCGGAGAACTTCCCCGTCGCCCCCGCCTTCCTCCCCCGCGCCTGGCGCGAGGGCCTCATGGCCGTCTACGGGTACGCCCGCCTGGTCGACGACATCGGCGACGGCGACCTCGCCCCCGGCGGGCGCGACGCCGTCCTCCTCGGCCTCGACCCCGCCGCGGCCGACGACCGGCTCGCGATGCTCGACGCCTTCGAGGCCGACCTGCTGCGCGTCTACGGCGGCACCGACGGCCCCCCGCGCCACCCCCTGCTGCTGGCCCTCCAGCCCGTCGTGCGCGACCACCGCCTCAGCGCCGAGCACTTCCTCGGGCTCATCGAGGCCAACCGCCAGGACCAGCGGGTGGCCCGCTACGGGACCTACGGGGAGCTCCTCGCGTACTGCGAGCTCTCCGCCAACACCGTCGGCCGCCTCGTGCTGGAGCTCACCGGCACCAGCACCCCCGAGCGGGTCCGCCGCTCCGACGCCGTCTGCACCGCCCTGCAGCTCGCCGAGCACCTCCAGGACGTCGCCGAGGACCTCGGCCGCGACCGGATCTACCTCCCGGCCGAGGACATGCGCCGCTTCCACGTCGCCGAGGCCGACCTCGGGGCCCCGTCCGCCGGAGCCTCCGTACGGTCCCTGATCGCCTTCGAGGCCGAACGCACGCGCGACCTGCTGAATGAAGGCACCCCGCTCGTGGGTAGCGTCCACGGCAGGCTGCGGCTGTTGCTCGCGGGATTCGTGGGAGGGGGGCGAGCCGCCCTGCGAGCGATCTCCGCCGCCGGCTTCGACGTGCTGCCCGGCCCGCCCAAGCCCACCCGGAGCCTCCTGCTCCGCGAGGTGGCCGCCGTCCTGCGTACAGCGTCGAGAAAGGGGTGAGCCCGAACGTGGAGGGCCCCACACACGCGTCAGCACCGTCCGCCCAGGTCCTCGCGGCCTACAGCTACTGCGAGGCCGTCACCGGCACCCAGGCGCGCAACTTCGCGTACGGCATCAGGCTGCTGCCCACCGACAAGCGACAGGCGATGTCCGCGCTGTACGCCTTCTCCCGGCGCGTCGACGACATCGGCGACGGCACCCTCGCGCCCGACGCCAAGCTCGCCCGGCTGGAGGACACCCGCGCCCTCCTCGGCCGGATCCGCGCCGAGGAGATCGACGAGGACGACACCGACCCCGTCGCCGTCGCCCTCGCGCATGCCGCGCGCCGCTTCCCGATCCCCCTCGGCGGCCTCGACGAACTCATCGACGGCGTCCTGATGGACGTCCGCGGCGAGGAGTACGAGACCTGGGACGACCTCAAGGCCTACTGCCGCTGCGTCGCCGGGGCCATCGGACGGCTCTCGCTCGGCGTGTTCGGCACGGTCGGCCCGGCCGACCGCGCCGACGAGTACGCCGACACCCTGGGCCTGGCCCTCCAGCTCACCAACATCCTGCGCGACGTCCGCGAGGACGCCGGCAACGGACGCACCTACCTGCCGGCCGAGGACCTCGCCAAGTTCGGCTGCTCCGCGGGCTTCCGGGGCGGCCGGGCCGCCGCCGGCGCGGACTTCGCCGGGCTCGTGCACCACGAGGTCCGGCGCGCCCGGGCCCTGTTCACCGAGGGCTACCGGCTGCTGCCGATGCTCGACCGGCGCAGCGGCGCCTGCGTGGCCGCCATGGCCGGCATCTACCGGCGCCTCCTGGACCGCATCGAGCGCGAACCCGAGGCGGTGCTGCGCGGCCGCGTCTCGCTGCCGACCCACGAGAAGGCGTACGTGGCCGTACGCGGCCTGTCCGGCCTCGACGCCCGCACCGTCTCCCGCCAGAGCACCCGGCGGCGGCCCTGATGCCGGCCGCCCCGCCCCCGGGCCCCCGCCCGGCACCGGGCCGCGACGGTCTCGACGCGCGGGCAACCCTGCGGGGCGCGGCCGCGTCTGTCCCTGCGGGCTTCGCAGCACCCTCCGGCCGGGCGGGCCGGTGTACCACCTGGGAGGCCTCATGAGCGGCAGCGGAACCGGCGGGAGCGACGACCGCGCCGTCGTCATCGGCGGCGGCCTCGCCGGCGTCACGGCCGCGCTGGAACTCGCCAGCGCCGGACTGCGGGTCACCCTCCTCGAAGGGCGCCCCCGGCTCGGCGGCCTCGCCTTCTCCTTCAAGCGCGGCGACCTGACCGTCGACAACGGCCAGCACGTCTACCTGCGCTGCTGCACCGCCTACCGGTGGTTCCTGGACCGCGTCGACGGCGCGGCCCTCGCCCCGCTCCAGGACCGGCTCGACGTACCCGTCCTCGACGTGGCGCACCCCCGCGGACCCCGCCTCGGGCGGCTGCGCCGCAGCGCGCTGCCCGTACCCCTGCACCTGGCCGCCTCGCTGGCCACGTACCCGCACCTCTCGCTCGCCGAGCGCGCGAGCGTCGGCCGCGCCGCCCTCGCGCTGCGCCGTCTCGACCCCGCCGACCCGGCCCTCGACGGCCTCGACTTCGGCACCTGGCTCGCCCGCTACGGCCAGTCCCCGCGCACCGTCGACGCCCTGTGGGACCTCGTGGGCATCGCCACCCTCAACGCCACCGCCGGCCAGTCCTCGCTGGGCCTGGCCGCCATGGTCTTCAAGACCGGCCTGCTCTCCGAGAACGGCGCCGCCGACATCGGCTGGGCCCGGGTCCCGCTCGGCGACCTCCACGACACCCTCGCCCGCAAGGCCCTCGACGCCGTCGGCGTACGCACCGAACTGCGCACCCGGGTCACCGCGGTCACCCGTACCGAGGACGGCGCCTGGCGGGTCGACACCGAGGGCGAGTCCCTCGACGCGGGCACCGTCGTACTCGCCGTCCCCCAGCGCGAGGCGCACGCCCTGCTGCCGGCCGGGGCGCTGGCCGACCCGGACAAGCTCCTCGACATCGGCACCGCCCCCATCCTCAACGTCCACGTCGTCTACGACCGCAAGGTGCTCAAGCAGCCCTTCTTCGCCGCGCTGGGTACCCCCGTCCAGTGGGTCTTCGACCGCACCGACGCCTCCGGACTCACCGACGGCGGCCAGTACCTGGCGCTGTCCCAGTCGGTCGCCCAGGACGACATCGACGAGCCCGTCTCCGTCCTGCGCGCCAAGTACCTGCCCGAGCTGGAGCGGCTGCTGCCCGCCGCGCGCGGCGCGAAGGTACGGGACTTCTTCGTCACCCGCGAGCGGACCGCCACCTTCGCCCCCAGCCCCGGTGTCGGCCGGCTGCGCCCGGGACCCCGCACCGACACGCCGGGGCTCTACCTCGCCGGTGCGTGGACCGCCACCGGCTGGCCCGCGACCATGGAGAGCGCCGTCCGCAGCGGACTCGGCGCGGCCCACGCCGCGCTGGCCGCTCTCGGCCGCCCCCGCGAACACCCCCTGCAGGAGGCGGTATGAGCACCACTACCACCAGCACCACCGGCACAGCACGTACAGGAACAAGAGGAGAGCCAGTGAACCCGGGGAACCCGGCTGTCGAGAACACGGATGCCGGCACCGGCGCGGCCGGAGGGGCAGCGGAGAAGTCCGGCACCCTCGCCCTCCTCGAACGCGGACGCGACCTGTCGACCCCCGTGCTCCGCGAGGCGGTGAGCCGGCTCGCGGCGCCCATGGACACCGTCGCCGCCTACCACTTCGGCTGGATCGACGCCCAGGGCAACCCGGCGGACGGCGACGGCGGCAAGGCCGTGCGTCCCGCCCTCGCGCTGCTCTCCGCCGAGGCGGCGGGCGCCGCGGCCGAGGTCGGCATCCCCGGTGCCGTCGCCGTCGAGCTCGTCCACAACTTCTCGCTGCTGCACGACGACCTGATGGACGGCGACGAGCAGCGCCGCCACCGCGACACGGTGTGGAAGGTGCACGGCCCCGCCCTCGCGATCCTGGTCGGCGACGCCCTGTTCGCCCTCGCCAACGAGGTGCTGCTGGAGCTGGGCACCGTCGAGGCCGGCCGGGCGACCCGCCGCCTGACCACCGCCAGCCGCAAGCTCATCGACGGCCAGGCCCAGGACATCTCGTACGAGCACCGCGAGCGCGTCAGCGTTCAGGAGTGCCTGGAGATGGAGGGGAACAAGACCGGGGCCCTGCTCGCGTGCTCGGTGTCGATCGGCGCCGTACTCGGCGGCGCCGACGACCGCACGGCCGACAAGCTGGAGGAGTACGGCTACCACCTCGGCCTCGCCTTCCAGGCCGTCGACGACCTCCTCGGCATCTGGGGCGACCCCGAGGCCACGGGCAAGCAGACCTGGAGCGACCTGCGCCAGCGCAAGAAGTCCCTGCCCGTCGTCGCGGCCCTCGCCGCGGGCGGACCCGCGTGTGAGGAGCTCGCGCGGCTGCTCGCGGCCGACGCCAAGAGCAATGACTTCGAGAACTTCTCGGAGGAGGAGTTCGCCCACCGCGCCGCCCTCATCGAGGCCGCCGGCGGCCGCCAGTGGACCGCCGACGAGGCACGCCGCCAGCACGCGATCGCCATTCGGGCGCTCGACGACGTGGACATGCCGCAGCGGGTACGGGAGCAGCTCGTGGCCCTCGCCGACTTCGTCGTCGTGCGCAAGAGGTGATCTCCGCCGGAAAGTGGATATGAATCGCGAGTCGCCGACCGGGGATCCCTCCTAGGGCCCCGGCCGACGGCAGACCCGGGCACAGCCGAAGCTCTGTTCGAAGGGGAAGCCATGACAGCGACGACCGACGGCGGCGGTGCGATCACCGGCGGCGCGGATCCACGACACGACAGCACGGCGGCCCCGGCCGCCGCTGCCGCCGGCCCGTCCGGCGGTGACACCGGCCTGCTGAAGGGCGTACGGGACGCCGTCGACCGGGCGACCGGCGAGCTGCTGGCCCGCCAGGACCCGGCGGGCTGGTGGAAGGGCGACCTGGAGACCAACGTCACCATGGACGCCGAGGACCTGCTGCTGCGGCAGTTCCTCGGCATCCGGGACGAGGCCGTCACCCGCGCCGCCGCCCTGTTCATCCGGGGTGAGCAGCGCGAGGACGGCACCTGGGCCACCTTCCACGGCGGACCGCCCGAACTCTCCGCCACCGTCGAGGCGTACGTCGCCCTGCGCCTGGCCGGGGACCCGCCCGACGCCCCGCACATGGTCCGCGCCTCGGCCTGGATCCGGGCCCACGGGGGGATCGCCGCCGCCCGGGTGTTCACCCGGATCTGGCTGGCCCTCTTCGGCTGGTGGAGCTGGGACGACCTGCCGGAGCTCCCTCCCGAGCTGGTGTTCCTGCCGCCCTGGGTACCGCTGAACATCTACGACTTCGGCTGCTGGGCCCGCCAGACCATCGTCCCGCTCACCGTGGTCTCCGCGCTGCGGCCCGTCCGCCCCGCCCCCTTCGCGCTCGACGAGCTGCACACCGACGCCCGCGACCCCAGCCCCGCCAAACCACTGGCGCCGCTGGCCAGTTGGGACGGGGCCTTCCAGCGGATGGACAAGGCCCTGCACCTCTACCGGCGCATCGCCCCGCGCCGGCTGCGGAAGGCGGCCATGGCCGCCGCCGGCCGCTGGATCGTCGAACGCCAGGAGAACGACGGCTGCTGGGGCGGGATCCAGCCCCCCGCCGTCTACTCCGTGATCGCCCTGCACCTGCTCGGCTACGACCTGGGGCACCCGGTGATGCGGACCGGGCTGGAATCCCTCGACCGCTTCGCCGTCTGGCGCGAGGACGGCGCCCGGATGGTCGAGGCCTGCCAGTCCCCGGTCTGGGACACCTGCCTCGCCGCCATCGCCCTGGCCGACGCGGGCCTGCCCCCCGACCACCCCGCCCTCGTCAGGGCGGCCGACTGGATGCTCGGCGAGGAGATCCGCCGCCCCGGGGACTGGTCCGTGCGCCGGCCGGGACTCGCCCCGGGCGGCTGGGCCTTCGAGTTCCACAACGACAACTACCCCGACATCGACGACACCGCCGAGGTGGTCCTGGCGCTGCGCCGGATCCGCCACCCCGAACCGGCCAGGGTCGAGGCCGCCGTCGCCCGCGGGGTGTCCTGGAACCTCGGGATGCAGTCGAAGAACGGCGCCTGGGGCGCCTTCGACGCCGACAACACCAGCCCCTTCCCCAACCGGCTCCCCTTCTGCGACTTCGGCGAGGTCATCGACCCGCCCTCGGCGGACGTCACCGCCCACGTGGTGGAGATGCTCGCCGCCGAGGGCAGGGCCGCCGACCCGCGCACCCGGCGCGCCATCGCCTGGCTGCTCGCCGAACAGGAGGCGGACGGCGCCTGGTTCGGCCGCTGGGGCACCAACTACGTCTACGGGACCGGCTCGGTGGTCCCGGCCCTCACCGCCGCCGGGATCGCACCCTCGCACCCCGCCGTCCGGCGGGCCGTGCGCTGGCTGGAATCCGTACAGAACGAGGACGGCGGCTGGGGCGAGGACCAGCGCTCCTACCAGGACCGCTCCTGGGCCGGGAAGGGCGCCTCGACCGCCTCGCAGACCGCGTGGGCCCTGATGGCCCTGCTGTCGGCGGGGGAGCGGGACGGCGGTGCCGTCGAACGGGGCCTGGCGTACCTGGTGGAGACCCAGCGCCCCGACGGGACCTGGGACGAGCCGCACTTCACCGGGACCGGCTTCCCCTGGGACTTCTCCATCAACTACCACCTCTACCGGCAGGTGTTCCCGCTCACCGCCCTCGGCCGGTACCTCCACGGAGAGCCGTTCGGCCCCGACCGCCGCAGCCTCCCGCCGGCGGGGGAGTCCTGATGCCCGCCGGGCCGGCCGGGGCCGGCCCCCTTCCGCCGCTGCTGGTCGCCTGCGCCCTGCGCATCGAGGAGGCGGCCCTGCGCAGCGCGGGCCGCGCGGCCGGAGGCGGCGGAACGGTCCTGCGTACCGGCATGGGGCCGCGCGCCGCCGACCGATCCGTCGCCCGGGCCCTGGAGCGGCCCGGGATGCACCGGGCGGCCGTCCTGGCGACCGGGTTCTGCGCCGGCCTGGTGCCCGGCATGCACCCCGGCGACCTGGTCGTCGCCGAGGAGACCCGGGACCCCCGCGGGGCGGTCGGCTGCACCGGCACCGCCCTGCTCGCCGAGGCACTGGCCCGCGCCGCCCCCGGCCGGACCGTGCACACCGGCGCACTGACCGGATCCGACCACGTCGTCCGCGGCCAGGAGCGCGCGCAGCTGCGCGCCACCGGCGCCGTGGCGGTCGACATGGAGTCCGCGGCCACTCTGTGGACCGCCGCGGCTCCGGGGCGCCCCGTTGCGGCCGTCCGGGTGATCGTGGACGCTCCGGAGCACGAGCTCGTCCGTATCGGCACGGTTCGCGGTGGAATATCTGCCTTCCGTGTACTACGTGCCGTACTGCCCGCGTTTTATGAATGGCACCGTTCGTTGCTGCTTCCCAGGAGGTGAATCCAGATGGCCATGCCCCTGCGACAGTCCATCAGGGTCGGGACCTATCTTCTCGAACAGAAGCTCCGCAAGCGCGAGAAGTTCCCGCTGATCGTCGAGCTGGAACCGCTCTACGCCTGCAACCTCGCCTGCGAGGGCTGCGGGAAGATCCAGCACCCGGCCGGAGTGCTCAAGCAGCGCATGCCCGTGGCCCAAGCGGTCGGCGCCGTGCTGGAATCCGGGGCGCCCATGGTCTCCATCGCCGGCGGCGAACCCCTGATGCACCCGCAGATCCACGAGATCGTGCGCCAGCTCGTGGCCCGGCGGAAATACGTGTTCCTCTGCACCAACGCACTGCTGCTCCGCAAGAAGATCGAGAAGTTCACCCCCTCCCCCTACTTCGCCTTCGCCGTGCACATCGACGGACTGCGCGAACGCCACGACGAATCCGTGGCCAAGGAAGGCGTCTTCGACGAGGCCGTCGCCGCCATCAAGGAGGCGAAGCGCCGCGGATTCCGGGTGACCACCAACTCCACCTTCTTCAACACCGACACCCCGCAGACGATCATCGAGGTGCTGAACTTCCTCAATGACGACCTCCAGGTCGACGAAATGATGATCTCGCCCGCCTACGCCTACGAAAAGGCACCCGACCAGGAACACTTCCTCGGCGTCGAACAGACCCGGGAACTCTTCAGGAAGGCCTTCGCCGGAGGCAACCGGCGCCGCTGGCGGCTCAACCACTCCCCGCTCTTCCTCGACTTCCTCGAAGGCAAGGCCGATTTCCCCTGCACGGCCTGGGCCATTCCCAATTACTCGCTCTTCGGCTGGCAGCGCCCCTGCTACCTGATGAGCGACGGCTACGTGCCCACGTACCGGGAGCTCATCGAGGACACCGACTGGAGCAAGTACGGCCGCGGCAAGGACCCGCGCTGCGCCAACTGCATGGCGCACTGCGGCTACGAGCCCACCGCCGTCCTCGCCACCATGGGCTCCCTCAAGGAATCCCTGCGCGCCGCCCGGGAGACCATGGCGGGCAACCGGGACGCGTCGGCATGACCGGCGGACAGGGAGCGCGGCGGGGCTTCGACCTCGCCGCGCTGCTCGCCGAGCGCGGCGGGGAGCGCTACGAGCTGCACGCCCGCCACCTCAACCACCAGCTGCCCCGCATGCTGCACACCATCGGCTTCGACAAGGTCTACGAGCGGGCCGAGGGCGCCCACTTCTGGGACTCCGAGGGCAACGACTACCTCGACATGCTGGCCGGGTTCGGGGTGATGGGCCTGGGCCGGCACCACCCGGTGGTGCGCCAGGCCCTGCACGACGTCCTGGACGCCCAGCTCGCCGACCTCACCCGCTTCGACTGCCAGCCGCTGCCCGGGCTGCTGGCCGAGAAGCTGCTGTCGTACAGCCCGCACCTCGACCGGGTCTTCTTCGGCAACAGCGGCACCGAAGCGGTGGAGACCGCGCTGAAGTTCGCCCGGTACGCCACCGGGCGCCCCAGGATCCTCTACTGCGACCACGCCTTCCACGGGCTGACCACCGGCTCGCTGTCCGTCAACGGCGAAGGCGGCTTCCGCGACGGGTTCGCCCCGCTGCTCCCCGACACGAAGATCGCCCTCGGGGACCTGGCGGCGCTGGAGCGGGAACTCGCGCGCGGGGACGTGGCCGCCTTCGTGGTCGAGCCGGTCCAGGGCAAGGGGGTGCACGCCGCCCCGCCGGGATTCCTGCGGGCCGCGCAGGAACTGCTGCACCGGCACAAGGCCCTCCTCATCGCCGACGAGGTGCAGACCGGCCTCGGGCGGACGGGTGATTTCTACGCGTACCAGCACGAGCCGGGCGTGGAACCGGACCTGGTGTGCGTGGCCAAGGCCCTCTCCGGCGGGTACGTGCCCGTCGGCGCGACCCTGGGCAAGGACTGGATCTTCCAGAAGGTCTACTCGTCCATGGACCGGGTGCTGGTGCACTCCGCCAGCTTCGGTTCCAACGCCCAGGCCATGGCGGCGGGGCTGGCGGTCCTGTCCGTCATGGAGGACGAACAGGTGGTGGCCAACGCCCGGGCCATGGGCGACCTGCTGCGCGGACGCCTGGCGGCGCTCGTGGACCGGTACGAGCTGCTGCACGAGGTGCGCGGGCGCGGACTGATGATCGGCATCGAGTTCGGGAAGCCCTCCTCCCTGGGGCTGCGCAGCCGGTGGGCGGTGCTCCAGGCGGCCCGCAAGGGTCTGTTCGCCCAGATGGTGGTGGTGCCGCTGCTGAGCCGGCACCGGATCCTCACCCAGGTCTCCGGGGACCACCTGGAGGTCATCAAGCTCATCCCGCCGCTGATCGTGGACGAGGCGGACGTGGAGCGGTTCGTCGGGGCCTTCCAGGAGGTCATGGACGAGGCGCACGGCGGGGGCGGGCTGATGTGGGACTTCGGCCGGACGCTGGTGAAGCAGGCGGTCGGCAGCCGCTGAGGCGCGGCGGTGCCGGAGGGGGCCCGGACGGGCCCCCTCCGGCCGTTCGCGGTCAGCCTTCCAGGAGCCGGTCCCGCAGCCGGTCCAGCGACTCGGGCGCGAGCGCGAGTCCCTCGGCGAGGTAGCGCTCCACGCCGCCCCACTGCTCCTCGATGGTCGCGAAGGCCGCGAGCAGGTACTCCGCGCGGGCGTCGAACAGCGGTGCCAGCAGCTCCATCACTTCGGGGGAGCGGGCCTCGGGCGCGTCGCTGCCCCGGCGCACCCGGTAGCGGTTGTGCGGGACGTTGGACTCCAGGTAGTCCGCCACGATCGCCTCGCGCTCCACGCCCAGCGCGAGCAGGGTCACCGCGACCGACAGCCCGGCCCGGTCCTTCCCGGCGGCGCAGTGCATCAGCGCCGGCACGCTGTCCAGCGTGAGCGCGTGCACGACACGGCTGTGTTCGGCGGTGCGGGTGCGGATGATCGTGCGGTACGAGTCCGTCATGCGGGCGGCGGCCCGGCCCTCGCCCAGGAGGCCGCGGAGCTGGTCGAGCTCGCCGTCGCGGACCATCTTCCAGAATTCCCGGCCGTCGGCCGGATCCGTCAGCGGGATGTTCACGTTGCGCACACCCGGCAATTCGACGTCGGGGCCCTCCAGGGCGTGATCCGCTCCGTTGCGGAAGTCGAAGACGGTGTGCAGCCCCAGCGAGGCGAGGAACTCTGCGTCGGTTTCGGTGGCATGCGCTAGATGTCCGCTTCGAAACAGTCGTCCCGGCCTGACCCTCCGCCCGTCCGTGGTCGGCAACCCGCCCACGTCACGGAAGTTGCGCACTCCGGTCAGCGCCGCACCAGGTCCGGGTCCGGCCGGAAGGGGCTGGGGTATCTGCTGGGTCACGTGTACTCCTCCGCGTGGGTCCGTGGTGTCCGAATTGGACTGGTTGAGAGCAACTTGCCATATGTGGTGGCGAGATCGGGCCGGGCGCCGTGAGCCAGATCATACGGTGACCGTGCGTGCCTGATCGCGAGAACCGAATTGCCTTGTGGGAGCGGTTGTTGATGGTGCGGAATGGACACAGGGTGACCGGAATTCCATTGATCCCCCATATCTGCGAATCCGTCAGAGAATTCGCGGCTTGTTGCCCGGTGCCCCGCTCGATTACCTTCGCGATCGATCCGGGTGGACCGCCTAATCCTGCCGCCGCCCGGGAACCGCACCCGACCATCGCGCGCGGCAGGAGCGGGGGAACCAGGCAGGCCGCTGTTCCGGATCATTTCCGGCCCAGCTAGGGGTGAAGCCGGACCCGTGCTCCGCACGTACGGCCGGACATCTCCAGTCCGAACCCGACAGCTCACCTCGCAGGCGCCGGAGAGGAATTCGACATGCCCGGAAAGGGTAAGCACCGCCGTCCGAAGTCCCGTTCGATATCCCGCGGCTTCGCCGTCGCCGGGACCGGCGGAGCGGCCCTCGCGCTCCCGCTGATGGGTGCCGCAGGCGCCAACGCCGCCCCGGCCGCCGCCCCGGCCAAGTCCGCGCCCGCGCAGAGCACCCAGACCCCGGAGGCCCTCCGCGCCGCGGCCCCCGCCGCCGCGCCCGCGGCCGCCGCGCCCACCGTCTACACGGTCGTGCCGGGCGACTACCTCTCCAAGATCGCCGCCGAGCGCCACCTCGACGGCGGCTGGGAGCAGCTCTACGCCGACAACCGCGAGGCCGTCGGCGCAGACCCGTCCCTCATCCACCCGGGCCTGAAGCTGAACCTCGTCGGCGGCGGCGCGGCCCCCGCCCCGAAGGCTCCTGCGGCCCCGGTCGAGGAATCCTCCACCGAAGCTCCGGCCGCCTCCGAGGGTGCGGGCGGCAAGGCCCGGTCCCCGAAGGGCACCGGCAAGACCACCGCCGGCCAGGCCGCCCGCCCCTCCGGTGGCACGGCCGCCAAGGGCTCCGGCGCCGCAGCCAAGAGCGAGAAGGCCTCCGTGCCCGCCGCGCCCGCCACCGCGTCCGGGTTCACCTCCCCCGTCGGCGGCGGCGTCTCCACCCAGTACCGCACCCCCGGCGCCATGTGGTCCTCCGGCTACCACACCGGCGTCGACTTCATCGCGAGCACCGGCACCACCGTGAAGGCCGTCGGCGCGGGCACCGTGGTCTCCGCAGGCTGGGGCGGCGCGTACGGCAACGAGGTCGTCATCAAGCACGCCGACGGCAAGTACTCCCAGTACGGCCACCTGTCCTCGCTCGCCGTCTCGGTGGGCCAGAGCGTCACCGGCGGCCAGACCATCGGACTCTCCGGCGCGACCGGCAACGTGACCGGCCCGCACCTCCACTTCGAGATCCGTACGGGCCCGTCCTACGGCTCGGACATCGACCCGCTCGCCTACCTCCGCTCCAAGGGCGTGAGCATCTGACGGCACCCGCCGTCGGCACGAGGACACGCGTGGGGCCGGGACCCGAGGGGGGTCCCGGCCCCACGTGTACTTATTCCTTATCCCCCGCGTGGTATAGATCACGGCCCGTCAACCCCTCATTACGTTGGCGTAGGTTGGTTGCCAAGGTGAAGGATGCTGTCCTGTGGCAGCGACGAAGACGACACTGAAGACCATCGGCTCGTACGCGGCGATCGGGGACAGCTTCACCGAGGGCGTGGGGGACCCGGGACCCGGGGATTCTTATCTCGGCTGGGCGGACCGGCTCGCCGTACTCCTGGCCGATCAGCGCGACGAGCACGACTTCCGGTACGCGAATCTGGCCGTGCGGGGCAAAGTACTCGACCAGATCGTGGCCGACCAGGTCCCGAGAGCCAAGGAACTCGCACCCGACCTCGTCACCTTCTGTGCGGGCGGCAACGACATCATCCGCCCCGGCAGCGACCCGGACGACGTCGCGGAGCGGTTCGAGGCGGCCCTGGCCGACCTCAAGACCTCCGTGGGCCTCGTGATGATCACGACCGGCTTCGACACGCGGGGCGTGCCGGTCCTCAAGCACCTGCGGGGCAAGGTGGCGACGTACAACGCCCACGTCCGCGCCATCGCCGACCGCTACGACTGCCCCGTGCTCGACCTCTGGTCCCTCAAGACCGTCCAGGACCGACGGGCCTGGGACGACGACCGGCTCCACCTCTCGCCCGAGGGGCACACCCGCGTCGCGCTGCGCGCCGCGCAGGTCCTCGGCTACGAGGTGCCGGCCGACCCGGACCAGCCCTGGCCGCCCGTCCCGCCGCGCGGCTCGGTGGACGTGACCCGCGACAACATCCAGTGGGCGCGCGAGCACCTCGTGCCCTGGATCGGCCGCCGCCTGCGCGGCGAGTCCTCCGGTGACCACGTCGAGGCCAAGCGCCCGGACCTGCTGCCGCTGTAGCGGACGCCGGGGGACGGGGGACGGGACGGGGACGGGGACGGGGGACGGGGACGGGGTGACGGCCGCGACAACGTCCGGCCGGCGCGCGGCGGAATCCTCGGGGGCCGGTGTGCGTTGGGATGGTCGTACACCCCGACCGTCCCGCCCTGCACCTTCCCAGGAGGCGCCTTGACCGGCTCCCTTCCCCTGCGTCCCCGGCTGCGCGCCCTGCGGCCCGAAGCCTTCGGCGCGGACCCGTCCGGCGCACGGCTGGAGCGGATCCTGCGCTCGCCGAACTTCGCCGACGGCGTCTTCCAGAACCCGGTGGGGGCCCGGACCAGGCCTTCCGGATCGATGGCGGAGTTCGCCAAGCTCTACTTCCACAAGGAGCAGCGGGCCCGGCGCAGCCCCGACGCGCCCATCCCCGTACACCCGACCACCCTCGCCGACCTGGCCAAGCCGCCGGCGAGCGGGCTGCGCCTGACCTGGATGGGCCACTCCAGCATCCTCGCGGAGATCGACGGCCGCCGCGTGCTCTTCGACCCCGTGTGGGGCGACCGGTGCTCACCCTTCCCCTTCGCCGGGCCCAAGCGGCTCCACCCCGTCCCGGTGCCGCTGGCCTCGCTGGGCGCCGTCGACGTCGTCGTGATCTCCCACGACCACTACGACCACCTCGACCTCCCCACCATCAAGGCCCTGGCCGGCACGGACACGGTCTTCGCCGTCCCCCTCGGCGTCGGCGCGCACCTGGAGCGCTGGGGCGTCTCCCCGGACCGGCTGCGCGAGCTCGACTGGAACGAGGCCACCGAGGTCGCCGGACTCACCCTCACCGCCACCCCGGCCCGGCATTTCTGCGGACGCGGCCTGCGCAACCAGCAGTTCACCCTGTGGGCCTCCTGGGTCGTCAGCAGCGGAGAGCACCGGATCTTCCACAGCGGGGACACCGGCTACTTCCCGGGCTTCAAGGAGATCGGCGCCGAGCACGGACCGTTCGACGCCTCGATGATCCAGATCGGCGCGTACTCGGAGTACTGGCCGGACATCCACATGACCCCCGAGGAGGGCGTGCGGGCGCACCTCGACCTCCAGGGCGGGGCGCCGGCCGGCACGCTGCTGCCGATCCACTGGGGCACCTTCAACCTGGCCTTCCACGCCTGGGCCGAGCCCGCAGAATGGACGCTCGACGCCGCCGAGGCCGCGGGCCAGGCCGTCGCCGCCCCGCGCCCCGGCGAGCCCTTCGAGCCCGCCGGCAAGCTGCCCGTCGAGCCCTGGTGGCGCCCGGTCTCCACGCCCCTCGCCCGTCCGTGGCGCACCCCGGCCCCGGAGGACCTCCCGCGGAGCGGGCCCCGGGCCGGAGACCTGGACCTCGCCGGGGAGCGGTGACGCCGCGGCGGACCACCCCGGGGTGGTCCGCCGCGCACGTGGCGGGGCGTACGCGCCGCCGCGGTGAGGGGCACGAGGACCGCGACGGCTCCGGCCGCCGGGCACAGAACCCGGCCGTCCGCCAAGAGGAGTCAGCCCGCCGGGAGTTCGTCGACGGCCTGCTCCACGGGCCCGCGGCGGCGCCGCCCCGCTGCTCGACACGCTCACCGTGCACCCCGGCGCGGGCCGCGACGCGGCCGCACCCGCCCGGCGGCGCACGCCCCCGCCGTTGCGGGGGTACGCGCTCCCGGCGCATTCGGGCTGTCGTACGAGCGCTCCATCGGGAGCGGGAAGCACCCCGGTGAAGTTCCCCAACTGGGCAACGGCTGCGGGAGCGTGCGGTCTAGCGTGGGTATCCGGTGATCAACACCGGGCCCCGCGACTCGGTGGGGGCCGGGCCCCACGTACCGAGGACGCCGATGTCCGGACTCCGCGCCGCCCGCCACTCCCCGTCGAGACACGCCGTCAAGGGACCGGGCCGGCAGATACGCCCCCAGCTGGTCCGCGCCGCCGTGCTGCCCACGCTCGCAGCCGGGCTCAGCGGCGCCGCCGCGGTCATGTTCACCCTCCACCTCGGAGGGGGCTCCGGGGCCCGCGACGACCGGCTCTGGCCGGTGCTCGCGGGCTGCGCCCTGCTCGCCGTCGGAGCACTCGCGGCCGCCCTGCTCGGCGCCCAGCGCGCCGCCAAGGCCGTCCGGGACCGCTGCGAGGCGCTGCGCCGCTCCAGCGTGCGCGGGCGCGAGGAGCTGCGGACCGCCGCCGAGCGGCTCGAACGGGGGGAAGGCACGGGCCGCCCCGTGCGCGGGGACCGGGGCAGCGCCCCGCCGGAGGGCGACCAGGCCGGAGTGGACGAGTTCTGGCTGCTCGCACAGGAGTTGCGGAGCGCCCGGGAGCAGGCCCAGACGACCCTCGTACGGCTGGCCCTGCCGGCCGCGCCGAGCGACAGCGACCGCAAGGTGGAGGTCTTCGTCAACCTCGCGCGCCGGCTTCAGTCGCTCGTGCACCGCGAGATCTCACTGCTCGACGGGCTGGAGGACACCGTCGAGGACCCCGACCTGCTGAAGGAGCTCTTCCACGTCGACCACCTCGCCACCCGGATCCGCCGCCACGCCGAGAACCTCGCGGTGCTGGGCGGGGCCGCCTCCCGGCGCCAGTGGACCCGGCCCATCGACCTGAGCGAGGTGCTGCGGTCCTCGGTGGCCGAGGTCGAGCAGTACACGCGGGTCAAGGTGGTGCCCCCGGCGGGCGGCACCGTCCGGGGCCACGCCGTCGCCGACGTGGTGCACCTGCTGGCCGAACTCGTCGAGAACGCCACGGTGTTCTCCGCCCCCGACACCGACGTGGTGGTGCGGGCCGAGCGGGTCACCGCCGGGATCGCCGTCGAGGTGGAGGACCGCGGGCTGGGCATGCCGGCGGAGGAGCAGCACCGGATGAACACCCTGCTGGGGGATCCCGACCAGGTGAGCGTCCGGCACCTGCTGGCCGACGGGCGGATCGGGCTGTTCGTGGTCTCCGCGCTGGCCCGGCGGCACGGGATCGCGGTCGAGCTGAAGTCCAACATCTACGGCGGGGTGCTGGCGGTGCTGGTGCTGCCCCAGGGGCTGCTGGGCGCGGAGGCGCCGGGCGCGGCCGACGCGGCGGGCGGCTCACGGGCCACCTCGTGGGGCACCGTCTCCTGGCCCGGCACGGTCCGCCCCACGGCCCCGCCCGCGCCGGCCGCCGCCCGGCACGAGCCCCTGACCCCGGCGGCCCGCACCCGGCGTCCGGGCCCGACCGTGGAACCGGCCCAGCCCGCGTACCCGGCGCCGATGCCGTACGCGGTCCCGGCTCCGTACGCGGCCCCGGGCCCTGGCGCGGGCGGACCCGGGACCCCGGACCCCGGCCACGCTGCGGCTCCGGCCGGGTCCCCGGCCCAGGCCCCGATGCCGTACGCGGCCCAGACCCAGGCCCAGGCCCCGATGCCGTACGCGGCCCAGACCCAGGCCCAGGCCCCGATGCCGTACGCGGCCCAGAGCCAGGCCCAGGCCCCGGCCCGAGCCGAGGCCCCGGCCCGAGCCGAGGCACCAGCCCAGGCGCCGATGCCGTACGCGGCCCAGGGCCGGCTCGCGGGCGGCGGTGCCGGTGCCCCGGCCCGGGGCCAGGCCGCCGACCCGGCCGCCGAAGCCCCCCTGGGCCTCTGGCAGGCACCGGAGGCGGCCCCCGCCCGGGCCGTGGAAGCCGACCCGGAGGCCTACCCGGCGCCGGCCGCGGGCCTGGACGGCGTCCTGACCCCCGCCCTGCCACCGACCCCGACTCCGACTCCGACCCCGACTCCGGGCTCCGAGCCGCCCGGCGGCCCGCCGGCGCCGTGGGACGCGGACCTCGGCCGGGGTGCCGGCACCCACCGCACCGGCGCTCCCGAACTCGGACCGGCCGTGATGCCGGGATCCGGCGGCCCGGTCCGCTCCTGGGACCCGGCAGCGGAGCCGGCCCCGGCCCTGTACCCGGCCCCGGCCCCGTACCCCGTACCGGACCCGGCCCGGGCCCTGGACACCGGCACCGGCGCGGCGCCCGGCCTGGAGCCGGCCCGGCCGCGGGGCCCGGGAGCCGCGGTCCCGGCTCCGGACACGCGGCCCGGCTCCGCGGAGGGCTGGGCGGCAGCGCGGGCGACGGAGCCGCAGCCGGACCCCGCCCCCCTGCCGCGCCGCGTCCCGCCGCAGAGCCCCGCCCCCGACGGGGCGCGACCGCCCCTGCCCCGGCGCCGCGCCCAGCAGCACATCGCGCCCCAGCTGCGCGAAGCCCCCGCCCCCCGGCGGGCCCGCGAAACCGAACAGCCCGTGCACGACCCCGGCCTGATGGCGGCCTTCCAGCGGGGCTTCGGCCTCGCCCAGTCGGACGAGCAGGCATGAACCCCAGCAAGGAGCACACCCCCATGGCCGGCGAACTGGCGACGAAGACAGGCAGCCTCTCCGATCTCGACTGGCTGCTCGGCGGTCTGGTCCAACGGGTGCCGTACACCCGCAGCGCGGTACTGCTCACCGCCGACGGACTCGTCACCTGCGTACACGGCCTGGACTCCGACAGCGCCGACCACATGGCCGCCCTCGCCTCCGGCCTGTACTCCCTCGGCCGCAGCGCCGGAGCCCGCTTCGGGGACGGGGCCGAGGTCCGGCAGGTCGTCGTGGAGCTCGACACCGCGCTCGTCTTCGTCTCGGCGGCCGGCTCCGGCACCTGCCTGGCGGTGCTCGCGGACCGGGAGGCCGACGCCGGAGTGCTCGGCTACGAGATGGCGATGCTGGTCAAGAGCGTACGGCCGTACCTGGCGGCCCCGCCGCGCCGGCCCGTCGCCGACGCGGAGCGATGAGGGCCTGGGCGAGGGGGGGCCACGGATTCCCGCCGGCCGGCTTTCCCACGGCCCGGGACACGCCCTGGCTGGACGATTCCGCCGGCCGGGTCATGCGCCCGTACACCGCCTGCGGCGGCCGGACCCGTCCCGCCGTCGCGCTCGACCTGCTGTCCCGGATGACCGCGACCGGCGTCCGCCCCGGCATCCCGCTCGGGGCCGAGCACACCCTCGCCCTGCGCGCCTGCGCGGGCGCGGCGGTGACGGTCGCCGAGGTGGCCGGGCAGCTGCGCCTCCCGGCCGTGGTGGTGAAGGTGCTGCTGTCCGACCTGATGGAACACGGGGCCGTCATGGCGCAGTCGCCCCGCTTCCCGAGCGGCGGCGGCTCCTTCGCCGCCGACGACCTGTCCCTGCTACGGGCGGTGCTCGATGGCCTGCGCCGACGGCTGTGAGGCGGCCGCCCCGGCCCTGCCCGCGACCTTGAAGATCCTGGTCGCGGGCGGCTTCGGGGCGGGGAAGACCACCTTCGTGGGCGCGGTCAGCGAGATCGAACCCCTGTGCACGGAGGAGCTGCTGAGCGGGCTCGGCGAGAGCTGCGACCGGCTGGACGGGGTGGCGGCGAAGACGGCGACGACGGTCGCCCTGGACTTCGGGCGCCTCACCCTGGACGACCGGCACGTCCTGTACCTCTTCGGCACGCCCGGGCAGGAGCGGTTCTGGTTCCTGTGGGAGGAACTGTGCGCGGGAGCGCTCGGGGCGGTCGTCCTCGCCGACACCCGCCGCCTCGACGACTGCTTCCCCGCCGTGGACTTCTTCGAGCGGCGCGGGATCGGCTTCGTCGTCGCCGTCAACGAGTTCGACGGCAGCCACCGCTACACCTCCCAGGAGGTCCGCGACGCCGTCGGCCTGGGCCCGGACGTACCCGTCGTCCGGTGCGACGCACGCCTCACCCGCTCCGGTACGGGGACCCTTGCCGCCCTCGTCCACCACCTGCTGTCCACGGCCCGCCAGGGCCGCCCACCACACTCGGATCCGGGGGAACCGCCATGACCTACTACGAATCGACCGGCCACCTGCTGCTCACCCCGGTGGACCGGGAGGCGCCCGCGCGGGCCGTACGGCTGCGCGAGATGGACCTCGGCGAACGGGCGGACGCGGAACTCGACGAGTTCGCGCGCCGGGTGGCCCGGACGCTGGAGGCCCCCTACGCGGGCGTCAACTTCGTCGGCGAGGAACGGCAGTTCTTCGCCGGCCTGCACCACGGCCCCGACGCCGCCGCGAGCGGCTACCCGGCCCGGGTACTGCCCCGGGACCACGGCTACTGCCCGCACGTGGTGGTGCGGCGGCGGGCCCTGGTGCTGGAGGACGTACGCGACTTCGCGCGCTTCGCGGGCAACGCGGTCGTCGACGAGAGCGGGGTGCGCTCCTACCTGGGCGCACCCCTCACCGACCGGCGCGGCTTCGTCCTCGGCACCGTGTGCGCGGTGGACGTGGTGCCGAGGCGGTGGGGGACCCAGGGCCTCGCGACGGTCAAGGCCCTCGCCACCGAGCTGGCGGAGCTGCTGCACAGCCGGCCGGACCGCCGGGGGTGATCAGCGCAGGAAGCCGGTGATCCGCTGCCGCAGGGAGCCCGCGTCCAGGCCGTGGGCGGCGGTGTGCTCGTCCATCGTGCCGTAGCGGCGCAGCTCGGCGCGCCCGACGCCCAGCGGCAGCACCCGGTGCGGGACCTCCGCGAGGGCCTGCCCGGCGGCCGCCGCCGAGGTGCCGGCGAGGTACGGCTCCACCAGCACCACGTCCGCCGCGGCCCGCCCGGCGGCGGCGCGCAGGGCGGCGTCGTCGAAGGGGCGCACGGTGGCCGCGTACAGGACGGTGACGTCGAGGCCCTCGGTCGCCGCGAGGACGTTGTCGAGCAGCGGCCCGACGGCCAGCACCACACCCGCGCGCCCCTCCCGTACGGTCTGGAAGCGCAGGTCGCCCAAGGGGCGGGGGGCGGCGTTCTGCTGCTGGGAGAGCCGGACGTAGACCCGGTCGTCCCCGGCGGCGTAGGCGTGCCGCAGCAGCGCCTCGGCCTCGTCGGGGTGGCCGGGCACGTGGACGGTCCAGCCGTCGAGGGTGTCGAGCAGCGCCACGTCCCCGGGTGCCATGTGGGTGAACCCGCCGGCCGGCCAGTCGTAGCTGGCGTTGGCGCTGACCAGCACCCCGCCGGTGCCCTGGTGTCCGAAGTCCAGCTTGACCTGCTCGAACGGCCGCTCGACGAGGAAGCTGGCGAAGGTGTGCAGCACGGGCCGCAGCCCGGTGAGGGCCAGCCCGCCGCCCACCCCGACGAGCAGCTGCTCCCGGATCCCGACGTTGATCACCCGGTCCGGGTGCCGTTCCCGGGCGGGCCGGAACCCGTCCATGGAGATCTCGGCGAGCACGAGTGCCAGCCGGGGGTCCTCGTCGAGCAGCCGCGACGTGACCGAGATGAACCTCTCCCGCATGGTGTCCATGACGTCCATGTCCTTGTCCCTCAGAACTTCTTCTCGACGCGGGCGACGACGGCGTGCGGCCGGCCCGGATGCGGTGTGGTGAAGGCGGCGTGCAGCGCCGCGTGGTCCCGCCCGTCCACGGTGGCGGTGCTCCAGCCGGCCGCCTCGAAGCGGGAGGCGATCCCGCCGGGCCAGCCGTGGGTGGCGGAGTCGTTGTCGATCACCACGGTGTGCAGCGCCTCCAGCCCGGCCGAGCCCGCGTGGGCGATGGCCTCGTGGTTGCTGCCCTCGTCGAGCTCCGCGTCCCCGATCAGCACCCACACGGCGGCCTCGTCCAGCCCCTGGGCCCGCAGCCCGAGCGCACTGCCGACGGCGAGCGGCAGCCCGTGCCCGAGGGAGCCGCTGGAGATCTCCACGCCGGGGATCAGGGTGCGGTCGGGGTGGTGGCCGAGCGGGGAGTCGTACGCCCCGAACCCGGGCAGCCAGTCGACGGGGAAGAACCCCTTGGCGGCGAGCACGGCGTAGTAGGCCATCGGCCCGTGCCCCTTGGACAGCAGGAACCGGTCCCGCCCGGCGTCCCCCGCGTTCCCGGGCCTGACGCGCAGCACCCGGTCGTAGAGCACCCACAGCACGTCGAGGGTGGAAGTGGCGGCGGGCCCGTGCTTCTCGGCCCCTGTCATGAGCGCGATCAGCCGGCCCAGATCGTCGTAGCGGAGCCCGGTGTCCGCGGATACCTGTGTCATGCGGCAACCGTGCAACCTCAAGCGGACTTGAGGTCAACCCCCGCCCGCTCCGCACACGCGTCCGCACCCGCCCCGGAATGGTGCGCGCGACCACCCCCCGAAGTGCGGTATTGTTCTCGTGCCGGTCAGGCCAGGGGAAACCCCAGGTCAGCAGGCATCGGGACGTGGCGCAGCTTGGTAGCGCACTTGACTGGGGGTCAAGGGGTCGCAGGTTCAAATCCTGTCGTCCCGACCAGCGTTTACGCAGGTCGGAGGCCGTTCTCTCATCCATGAGAGGACGGCCTTTCGTGCGTCCGGAGCCATGGTGGTCGCAGTGTGGTCGCACGTCCATTCTGTGGCCGGTCGGCCGCGGCGCTGAAGCCGGGTACTGCGGGGGAGCGGAGTCGGCGGAGGGCTTCGCTAAGCCGGTGGATGTGGTCGCGTGGTGGTCGCAGCCACGCCATGTGGTCCGTTTGATGGCTGGACTTCTCGGCTCCGGTGAGGGTGTGGTCGATGGTGTCGACGGCTTCGCGGGCTGCCTGCTGGGTGAGGTGGCTGTAGAGGTTGGCGGTCGTCGACAGGGTGGAGTGCCGCAGCGTCTTGGAGACGACGGTGAGCGGCACGCCGGCGGTGATGGTGATCGTGGCGGCCAGGTGACGCAGGTCGTGCACCGTGATCCTGGGGACGCCCGCTTCGGCGGAGAGACGGCGAAGTCGGTCCAGCACCTGATGAGGTCCGAGCGGTCGGCCGTCGGGTCGGCAGAACACCAGTCCGGCGAACGGATCGTCAGGATCGCCGCACGTTCTAGGCATTGTTTGTGCGCGGTGTCGGAGGGCTCTGGCGACGCGGGGTGAGATGGCGACCCAGCCGCGGCTCGAGCGGGTCTTCGGTGTGGTGAGGACGAGGTGGTTGTTGTCGATGGCGGAGAGGGTGCAGCGCACGTAGAAGACGCCCTGGTCGAGGTGGACGTCGTGCCAGTGGAGGCCGAGGGCTTCGCCCTTGCGTACGCCGGTGCCGATGAGGAACTCGAACAGGTCGGCCATCTCCGGGTCGGCGCGGTGGCAGTAGCCGAGGAAGCGGGCGGCCTCCTCCGCCCTCCAGATCCGTCGCTCCGGCGACGGAGGGCGGCGCAGTAGTGGGGGACGGGCCGGGTTGTGTGGGAGGCGGTGTTGCCGGACGGCGTCGCCGAGGGCGCTGGAGAGGGTGGCCAGGCACCGGTAGAGGGTGGTCTCGCCGCGGCCGGCCGCGAGCTGGCCGGTTGTGAAGCCGGCGATGTGGCGGTGGGCGAGCTGGTCCAGCTTGAGAGTGCCGAAGGCCGGGATGAGGTCGTTGCGGACGTAGTCGCGGTATCGGGCCATGGTGGTCGGCTTCAGAACCAGGGCCTTCGCTCCCAACCACGCGTTCAGGTAGGCGGCGACGGTCTGGTTCGGGTCCGCGTTGTATCCGCCGGCCTCGCCCTCGAGGAAGCGGCTCAGGGCCTGTTCGGCGCTGTCCTGGCTGGGGAATCCGCCCCGTCGCACCGTGCTGCGGCGATGGCCTGGGGTGGGGACATCGACGGCGAAGCTCCAGCTGCCGTGCTCGCTGTCGGTACCAGGTGAGGACAGTGGGCGCCGAGCTGGTGCTGCTGGGTGTCCCTGCAGCCGCAGCGGCGGTAGATCCGGCCGCGGCCGGCGCTGGTACGCATGGGGATCGCCTCCGGGAGGCGGGAACGGGGGTGGGGTTCTTCCAGCGTGCGACCACAAGCGACCACCATGCCGCCCGAAGGTGCGTGACCGGGGCGTTTCCCTTGTTGGCGCGCCAAGGGGCCTATCCGGGAGCGTGGAGCAGATTCTTCGTCTGCTGGTGGTGCAGCAGCCGCACCCATGCTGACCTGCGGAAATCGCGGCAGGTGAGGGCTCTCTGGCGAGGACTGGTACGGGAATGGTCCGGATCTTGGTCCTGGTTGATCCCAGGCGGAGAAGCCGGCGCGGGATGGGAAGTTCCGGGAGCCGTCCATGTCCTGCATGTCCCGTGCGCTCGCCAGCCGGACGGGGGCTGTGGTCGTCCCACCGCCAAGGTGCCTGGACGCGCTGCGCCTGTTGTTGTCCGGAGGCGGCGTCTGCGCGTGCCATGGACAAGGGGGCGGGGGAGCCGCCCGGTGGCCGGCATCGACGTCACGTGCTGGGCGTCCTTGATGCCAGCACGTCGGCGGCAACGCCGAGGTTCTGGCGGCCGCTGAACCTTGAGAAGGTGCCCCGTGTAGTTCAGGCGAGTGGCGCGTTGACAAAGCACGCGCACAAACTGATGATGTAATCAGTTGTGCGGAGATGCTCAAACTTGCCTCGCATCGCCACGCCTCATGTGGCGAAGTGGCTGATTCGCGACTTATGTGAAAACCCTCACGATCCTATTGATGCGGCTCTGCCGAGTCGCCGTACAGCGTCGGCCGGCGGTCGACGCCGGACCACAAGGAGAGGTGCCATGAGCGAGACCGATCTGCAAGCGAAGTTCCAGAAGCTGCCCGAGGCCGTCCGTGAGCGCGTCGAGTCGACGCTGGCGGACGCGAAGATCGCGCTCAAGCTCCGCGTTGCCGAGTTGCTGGCCGACAAGGAGGAGATGGCCGAGCATGCCGTCACCGCCGCCGGCCGAATCGGAGCCAAGAGCGGTGAGGTGTCCGAGCTGACCACGATCCTGCCGCTGAAGCCGAACGGCGCCGAACGCCTGCGGAAGTTCTTCAAGCTGGTCGGTGGGAATCTTGCGGGCGCCGGTCAGGTCGGCACGCTGCACAACATGCGCTTCGTGTTCCTCGACAACGACACCAAGCTGCTGTTCGCGACCGCCTTCGACGGCGAGTGGGACCCTTACATCGACGACTTCGCCACCAAGATCCCCGACTTCATGGACTACCTGTTCACCAACGTGGAGGGGTGGCCCGGCATCACCTCGCCCGACGTGAAGGACTTCATCGTCAAGTACCAGATCCCGGCGGAAGCGTGGTTCGTCGCCCATCCCAACCTCACCGTCGCGGAAGCCCACCGGCTCAAGCGGCAGGAGGCCGCGGTGCAGCGCTTCCTGTCGGACCTCAACTGAGGGCAGGCGCACCATGCCCTCCCCGCTGTTCCGGCGGCTGCGCCGGCCCCCGACCCTGGATCTCCACGACATCCAGGCGACTCTGCTGCGGGCCCGGCCTGAGCCCTACTTCGGTACCCACGCGATCCTGGAGATCACCGAGCCCGCGGCGGGCAGGGAACTGCTGCGCAGACTGGCTCCTCGGGTGACCTCGGCGGCCCGCTGGGACGAACCGCAGCCGTCCTGGCTGGCCCTCGCCCTCAGCTATCAGGGACTGGTGGCGCTGGGCGTGCCGGAGACATCACTGGCCTCCTTCCCCGCCAACTTCCGTGCCGGAATGGCCGCCCGCGCCGAGCGGCTGCGCGACACCGGCGTGAACGCGCCCAAGAACTGGGAGTTCCCCTTCGGTACGTCGCGCGTGCACGTCGCCGTCACGGTGTACGCCGCGAGCGAGGACGACTGGCGTGCCGAAGTCGCCGCCTACGAGAAGGAGTTGGGTGAGGTTCCGGGTGTGCGGCTGCTGTCCCACCAGGACTTCGCGGCCGACGGGTTCAATGTGTTCGGCTACCGGGACGGCTTCAGTCAGCCGGTGGTCGAGGGCAGCGGCGCCGAACCGCTGCCCGGCGACGGGCGCCCGATCAAGGCGGGCGAGTTCGTGCTCGGGTACCCGAGCGAGACAGGCGTCCCGCTGCCCGTTCCGGCTCCGGACGTCCTCGGCCGCAACGGCACCTACGTGGTCTTCCGCAAGTACCACTCCCACGTCGCCGCCTTCAACAAGTGGCTGCACGACAACGCCCGTACAGAAGCCGAACGCGAACTGCTGGCCGCCAAGCTCGTCGGCCGCTGGCGCAGTGGCGCACCCCTGGCCCTGGCCCCCGAGCGCGACGATCCTGCGATCGGCGAGGACCCGAACCGGGTCAACGACTTCGACTACGCCGCCGACCCGCGCGGACTGCGCACACCGCTGGGTTCCCACATCCGCCGGATGAACCCGCGCGACACCAAGCTGACGGTCCTCACTGACGTCAACATCCGCCGGATCGTCCGCCGCGGCACCTCCTACGGCGCCCCGCTGCCCCCGGACCGGCTCAAGGACGACGGCAAGCCGCGCGGCCTGGACTTCATCGCCCTCGGCGCACGCGCGATCGACAACGTCGAGTTCCTGCAGAGCGAGTGGGTCGGTTCCGGAAACTTCATGGGCCTGGGCAAAGAGAAGGACCCGATGATCTCCTTGCAGGACAAGGGCGCCTACTTCACGGTGCCCGGCACTCCGCCCCGCAGGGTGCAGAACATCCAGTCCTTCAACACCCTGCTCGGCGGCGAGTACTTCTTCATGCCCAGCCTGTCCGCCATCCGCTGGCTCGGCAGCAACTGACCCCAGTACCCTCGCGCGGAGGCCGCCCATGACCACACCCCGCACGTACGTCAAGTACCACCCCGACCTCGAACAGCCCTTCCCCGACGAGGAGGAACTGATCCGGCAAGTCGTCGAGGCCATGGGCAAGGCCAACCAGCAAGTCGCCGACAAGCACCGGCACGGCCTGCGCGACGCCCACGCCAAGAGTCACGGCGTCCTCGCCGGCGAACTGCGCATCCACTCCAATCTCCCCGACCACCTGGCCCAGGGCCTCTTCGCCGAACCGGTCGCCTACCCGGTGATCGTCCGCTTCTCCTCCGCCCCCGGCGACCTGCGCTCCGACCAGGTACCCGTCCAGCGCGGCATCGCCATCAAGGTCATCGGCGCGCCCGGCCCCCGCGCCCTCGACGACGGCCACACCACCCAGGACTTCCTCCTCGTCAACCACCCCACCCTTCCCTTCGGGAACATCGCCGAGTACGCCAAACTCCAGGACCTGCTGGAAAAGCAGCCCCGCCAGAGCGACCAGCAGCTCCAGCTCACCGGGCTGGCCGCCCGCGCCGCCGCCAAGGCCCTCACCCGCGTGGGACGCCCGCTGCCACCGGCCGTGGAGACCCTGGCCGCCGCCAACCACCACATCCTCGGCGAGACGTTCCACTCCATGGCCGCTCTGCGCTACGGCGACCACGTCGCCAAGATCTCGGCCGCGCCGCGCTCCGCCAACGTGCGGGCCCTGACCGGCCGACCTGTCGAGAAGAAGGCGGGCGAGTCGGCGCTGCGCGACCTCGTCGTCGACTTCTTCGCGCACAACAGCGCCGAGTACGACATCCGCGCCCAGCTGTGCACGGACATCGACCGCATGCCCGTGGAGGACGCGTCAGTCCTGTGGCCCGAGGAGCTGTC
Organism: Streptomyces sp. NPDC033966; assembly: GCF_055575955.1. NCBI lineage: Bacteria > Bacillati > Actinomycetota > Actinomycetes > Kitasatosporales > Streptomycetaceae > Streptomyces > Streptomyces sp. NPDC033966. Next base: position 200,928 of record NZ_JBVIRQ010000009.1, read on the forward strand.
ACCCCACGAAGTCGTGGCCGTGCTCCACCTGCCCGCACAGGACGCCTACAGCGACGCCCGCCGCCGCTACGCGGACGACGTCCTCTCCTTCAGCCCCTGGCATGCCCTGGAGGCCCACCGGCCGCTGGGCTCCATCATGCGCTCCCGCCGCGCCGCCTATCCCAGCTCCAGCGACTTCCGCCACCGGCTCAACGGGGTCGACCCCCAGGAGCCGGCAAGCATCAAGGAGCTTCCCGCCTGATCAGGCAGGCCGATCCGCGGATGAGGCCCCGGATCGGGCCGGGACTCACGTGTCAGAATGGATGTGCCCGTTCTCCGTCCGGTTTTCATCATCGAGGTTCTTCCGTGTCCCAGCCCGTTGGCCGTGTGCCGCAGCGACGCAATGCACGGTCCAACCGGGCGCGCATCCTGGCCACCGCGCGCCAGGAGCTCGGGCGGAACCCCGACACCACTCTGGAGGAGCTGGCGCGCGCCTCCGGTGTCGTCAGGCGCACTCTTTTCGGGCACTTCCCCGGACGGGCGGCGCTCCTGGAGGCGCTGGCCGAGGAGGCCGCCGAGGCTCTCCAGGCCGCCGCGGCGGCCGGGGTGAAGGCGGCGGACCCGGCCGAGCGGGCGCTCGCGCGCTTCTCGTTGTCGATGTGGCCGGTGGGCGACCGGTACCGGATGCTCCTGGCGCTGGCCCAGCGGGACCTGGGCATGGAACGGGTCACCGAGATCCTCGAGCCCGCCCGCGTCAAGGTCACCGCCATTCTGGAACGGGGGCAGCGGGACGGCGTCTTCCACTCCCACCTGCCGCCCGCGGTCATGGGTGCCGGCCTGGAGGGGATGACGGTCGCCCTGCTGGAAGAGGTCAACACCGGCGCGCTGGAGGACGACGGGACGCGTACGGCCGTCGCCACGCTCATCGCGGCCGGTGTGCCGGAGAAGCAGGCACGCCTCGTGGTCGATGACGTGGCCGCCGCGATCGCGGCGGAAGCCGTCGCCGATAGCTGAGTCGCAGCCAGCTGTTGGTGCAGAGGTGGAACAGACCCCGGTGCGAGGGCATCGGGGTCTTGGCACGTGTGCCCCGCCTCCGACGTTGTGGTGACGTCGAGCCCCGCGGCGCTGGGAAGCGAGGTCGCGGCGGCGGCACCGGGGGGGCGTCGCCACCGAGGACGCGAGCGACGAGTCGTCGGACGACGGGACACCGGCCGGGGACAAGACGGTTGACGACACTACGACGACATCGTCGTCGACGACCGGCCCGGCATCAACAAAAAGGGACGGTGCCGGGTGTCCCCTCCCGGCACCGTCCAGGGCCGTGCGCCGCTCAGGCACGGCCCGTTCTGGGTGGAGGAGGCCGGATCGGGCTTCCGGCCTCCGGTCGGCGGTCACGGGTCGCGCCGAACCTGTGGGGCTCAGACGGCGCCCACGGTTTCGCTCTCGGCCGCTGCTTCCGCCGCCGCCGATTCCTCCTGGCGGTGCTTCCCGGTGGCCTTGCGGCCGGGCAGCACGGCAATGACGATCAGGGTGCCGGCGCCCATGATGATCGCGCCGATGAGGCTGGTGTGCGCGATGGCGTGGGCGAAGGACTCGTGCACCGCCTCGATCAGGGTCTGAGCCTGCTGGGGGCCACCGCCCGGGGTCTTGGCGATGTGCTCGGCGACCGCGAGGCCGCCGCCCATTGAGTCCTTGGCGGTGTCCATCGCCTCGGCCGGGAGGCGACCGCCGACCATGTCGGTCAGCTTGTCCTTGTAGGACGTGGCGAGGAGCGAGCCGAGCACGGCGATACCCAAGGCGCAGCCGAGTTCCAGCGCCGTGTCGTTGGAGCCGCCGCCGACGCCCAGCTCGGACTCGGGGAAGGAGCCCATGATGGTGTCGGTGGCCGGGGACAGGCTCAGGCCGATCGCGAAGCCGAGCATCAGCAGGGGCGTCAGGAAGTCCGAGTACGTTGAACCCGACTCGATCTGCGTGAGCAGGAAGACGCCCGCCGTGCCGATCACCATGCCGGCGCCCACGACCAGCTTCACGCCCAGCTTCGGGGCCAGCTTGCCGGTGACCGCGGCGCCGACGAAGACGGCTCCGGCCAGCGGCAGAAGGCGTATGCCGGTCGCCAGGGCGTTGTACTCGAGAACGAACTGCAGGAACTGGGTGGAGTAGTAGATCGAACCGAAGGTGCCGAAGAAGAAGAACAGCACCGCGAGCATCGAGCCGCTGAAGGGGCGCTCCTTGAACTTGCGCACGTCCAGCATCGGGTTCGGATGCTTCAACTCCCAGGCCACGAAGGCCGCCAGGCCGACAGCGGCGACGACGGCCGCACTGATCGGGCCGGCGCCCCAACCGAAGTGCGGGCCCTCGATGGTCGCGTAGACCAGGCTGCCGATGAAGACGATCGAGAGCAGACCGCCGACGTAGTCGATCCGGCCCATGACCTCCGCCTTGGACGGCGGCACCAGGAGCAGTGCTCCGATGACGCCGAGGACCGCCAGCGGGACGTTCATGAGAAAGGTGGAGCCCCAGGCGTGCTCCTCCAGCAGCCAGCCGGCGGCCACCGGGCCGGCGGCGATGGCGAGACCGGACGTGGCGCTCCAGGCCGTGATGGCCTTGGCGCGCTCCGCCCTGGGGAAGATCGCGACCAGCAGCGAAAGGGTGGCCGGCATGACGACGGCGGCACCGACGCCCATGGTCGCGCGGGCGATGATGACCAGGTCGGTCTCGTGGACCAGGCCGCCCATCACCGAGCCGCCCGCGAAGATCAGCAGGCCCAGGACGAGTGCGCCGCGGCGGCTGTATTTGTCGCCGATCGCGCCCAGGACGAGCATCAGCGCGGCGTACGGGACGGTGTAGCCGTCGATGACCCACTGGAGGTCACTGCTGGACAGCCCTAGATCCTTCGAGAGGTCCGGCGCGGCGACGACGAGCGACGTGTTCGCCATGACCACGATCAGCAGGCTCAGGCAGAGCACCAGCAGGGCCCACCAGCGCCGTGGATAGGGTCCGGTCATCTTCTCGGCGGGTGTGTTCGCAATGAGCGGCATCGAAAACTCCTTGGCAGGAGGCGAAGCGGAGGCTTCGGGGTTCGCAGATGGGGTGTGAAGGGCGGGCGCGGCCGTGGACCGGCGGGGCACCGGGGGCAGTTAATTGCCCACTCGTGTGCAGGTTAGTTTATTGCCCATCGCTGTGCAACTATCGGGTCCATGCCCCATCGACCGGCGGCTCCGACATGACCCGCGCGCACGTCACCGACGCTTCAGGGCGCAACCGGACCCGCGCTCGCGGAGGGCCTGGCGGAGGGCCCTGCACAGGCGCTCCGGTAGGCATTCGCGGCGCCGGGGGCTCCCGCGTGGGACGCCGTCACCGCGCTGGCGCGCTTCGCCCTCCCGCGTGACGCGGCGGCGTCGATCACCGCGCGGGGCAACGGCCGCAGACGCGCCGCGACCGCCGCTCTGATCGCGATGGGCTGGACGGCGACCGCGCCGTCACCTGCGTCCGAGGGCTCGGGCCGGCGCATGCGCCCTTGGCGCCCAGCTAGGGGCTTCCCCGTGCTGACACAGCTGGCTGAGGGCAGCCTGAGTCACGTCGACCTCACTGCCCACGACATACCTGCCGACGGCTCGACCCGGCCCCTGCCGGTGACGAAGCTGTCGGTCGGCCTCGACGGTCTGAGGACCTCGGGGAGCGCCGACGAGTCCCATGCCCGCAGGGTCGAGGCGACCGCGTTCCTGTCGTACGAGGACGTGTCGGCCGCGCTCGGCGTGAGCCTGTCGCGAGGTGACGAGCCGGGCCGGATCAACGCGACGGCCGGTCTGCCGCTCGCCGGCGACGTGACCGTGAGTGCGGCAGTCTCGGCGGCGAAGGGCGACCGCATAGCCTTCACGGACGTCCGTACGGTCCAGGGTGAGCTGATCCCGCCCCTGAAGGCGCTGCTCGACAAGGCCCTGGAAGAGCCCGTCCCGCTGGAGAACGTCCCCAAGGGCTGCACCTACGCTCGGTCACCACCACGGAGAACGGGATCGACGCCCGCGTCACCGGCCACTCGGTCACCTTCCGTCCGAGCTCGTCGTCCACCGCGTAGAGGGAGCGGACGCCGGGGATCGGTCAGGCGAGGTCGGGGAGGGGGCGCCGGGCTACCTCGTGGGCGTCGTCCGGCGGGACGCCCAGCATGCGCAGGACCATCTCGGCGAGGTTCACCGCGGCATCGTCGCCGTCCACATCGGGCCGGGCGAATCGCAGCTCCACCAGGGACAGCAGGGTCCCGCCCAGGGCAGACAAGGCGACCACCGGGTCGACGGCGGTGAAGCGGCCGGAGGCCATGCCCACCTCGACGTCCCGCAGCGCCCGCCGGGCCAGGCCGTTGTCCGAGTGGATGTGGCCCAGGCCCCGGCGGCGCAGCACCTGCATCAGCTCCGGGTGCGACTCGGCCATGCGGGCGCTGAGCCGGAAGCCCGTCGAGACGAGCTCCGCGGGGTCGTCGATCCCGGCCAAGCGCTCGTCGAAGGTCTGGCCGAACTCCTCCAGCGCGTCCTGCACCGCGGCCTCGAACAGCTCCGTCTTCGAGTCGAAGTGGTTGTAGAACGAGCCGAAGCCGACGTCGGCGCGCTCGGCGATCACCTGGATGCTGACGCTGGTGTCCCCGGTCTCGGCGAGTATCTGGCGGGCCGCGCGGACGAGAGCTCCGCGGGTCTCGGCGCGACGCCGCTCGAATCGGTTGCTGGGCGGGGCTGACGTAGGCATACGCAAAGTCTAACCGCGGAGACGATGACGATCGCAGTCCTGATGAATTCATCATTTCCTGCCGCGAACGCCTTGACGACAGAACTGTCACACTTGATGATTTCCTCATTACGGCAATGTTGCTTGGAGGACACCATGTCCGAAACCCGCATCAACGCAGTCGGCGTCCCGGACGTCAAAACGGCCCATCAGGACCTCCACAGCGCGCAGGGCGCCCTGCGCGGCGAACATCCCGGGCGCTCCCGCAACCCCCTGATCAAGGTGGCCGACCTGGCATGGCTGGAGTTCGAGAAGCGCGACCTGGACCGGGCCGAGGTCTTCGCCCGGGACTTCGGCTTCGGTATCGCCGCCCGGAGCGAGAGCGAGCTGTGGCTGCGGGGCACCTTCGCCGGCTCGCCGTGCATGGTGATCCGGCGCGGCCGGACCTCCCGATTCATCGGCCCGGCGTTCCGCGCCGCCGAGCGGGCCGACCTGGACCGGCTGGCCCGAGCCACGGGCACGTCCGTACGGGACGCGGACGTTCCCGGCGGCGGCAAGGCGGTCGACCTGCTCGACCCCTCCGGCTTCCCGGTCCGGGTCGTGCACCGCGCGGAGGAACTGCCGGCGCTGCCCGAGCAGCAGCCGCTGCTGCTCAACTTCGGCACCAATCACCGTCGCACGAACGTCACCCAGCGCCCGCCGCGTGAACCCTCCCGCATCCAGCGTCTGGGCCATGTGGTCCTGGAGACGCGGGTGTTCGGGCGCGCCCTCGACTGGTACCTGGACACCCTCGGGATGATCGTGTCCGACTTCCTGTTCCTGGACGGCCAGCGCGGCCGTGGCCCGACGATGGCGTTCATCCGCTGTGACCAGGGCAGCCGGGCCGTTGACCACCACACGCTGGCCATGCACCTGGGCCCGGGCAACGGCTACGTCCACTCTGCCTACCAGGTGACCGACCTCGACTCGATCGCCACCGGCGGCGAGTACCTGGCTGAGCGCGGCTACCAGCGCAGCTGGGGGATCGGCCGGCACATCCAGGGCAGCCAGCTCTTCGACTACTGGCGCGACCCCGACCGCTTCATGCTGGAGCACTTCGCCGACGGCGACCTGTTCTCCTGCGACCTGGAGCCCGGCTGGGCACCCATGTCGACCACCGGCCTCGCCCAGTGGGGACCTCCTGCCACTCGCGACTTCCTCGGCGCGAGCCCCTCCCCTCAGCGGGTCCGTGACGTCATCGAAGCCCTGCGAGGCGACAACGAGATGGACCCGGCACGCCTGCTGGGCCTGCTCAAAGCCGCCAAGTCCTGAACCCCAACCCCCTCACGAAGGTACTGATATGAGCACCAACGTCCTGCGCACCGCCGACGGATGGTGGGTCCTCCGCGGCGACCGGGCCGTCCCCGTCGACACCAAGGCCGCCACCACCGCCGAGCTGATCGCCGACCGGGCGGCCGTGCACGAGGCCGCCCTCTCCGGGGAGGCGGGCACGCCCTTCGCCGACCTGGTCGCCCTCTCGCCGGTCACCACCCCCTGCCGGGTGGTCGCCCAGATGGTCAACTACCGCAGCCACGCCCGCGACTCGGGCTTCACCGGCGACATCCCGCCCGCCTTCTTCCGCAAGGCGTCCGGGTCGGTGAGTGGCCCGGGCGAGGCGATCGTCCGGCCGTCGCACGTGAAGTTCCTCGACTACGAGATCGAACTCGGGCTCGTCATGGGCGCACCCCTGCCCGTCGGCACTGTCGTCGAGGAGCGGGACCTGCCCTCGTACGTCGCCGGACTGGTGATCACGAACGACGTCAGCGCCCGTGACGTGCAGCTCACCAAGACGCAGTTCTACGAGAGCAAGTCCTACCCGACCTTCACACCGACCGGCCCCTACCTGGCGCTGCTGGAGCCCGAGGACTTCGCCCACCTCCTCGATCTGCGGCTGCGGCTGCGGCTGTCGGTCAACGGCGAGCTGCGTCAGGACCGCACCCTCGCCGACATGATCGTCCGCCCGGCACAGGCGCTGACCTTGCTGGCCCGCTTCCAGACCCTCGACCCCGGCGACCTGCTGCTCACCGGGACCCCCGGCGGCACGGCCCTCAAGGCCCCGCCCAAGGCCGTCGAGAAGATCGGCGCGCTGCTGCCGCCCGCCGTGAAGTGGAAGGCGTTCTTCAAGAGCCAGGCCCGTAACCCGCACTACCTGCACACGGGTGACGTGATCACGGCGACGATCTCGACCGCGGACGGGCGGATCGACCTCGGCGAGCAGCGCACGCCCGTCACGGACGCGAAGTAAGACCCGAGGTGAGCCGCACATGACCGCCGACCAGGCCGGACCCCGGGACACCACACCCGCTCCCGCACCCGGGCCCGCGCAGACAGACCCCGCACCCGTCGTGATCATCGGCGCCGGGCCGGTGGGCGTGACCGCCGCCCTCCTCCTCGCCCGGCGCGGTATCCGCACCGTCATCCTGGAACGCCACCAGGACCTCTACCCGCTCCCGCGTGCCGTCGCCACCGACGACGAGGTGCGCCGCATCCTCCAGGCCGCGGGCGTGGGCGAGGAGTTCGACGCGATCGCCCGCCCCGCGAAAGGACTTCGGCTGCTGGATGCCCGGCACCGGGTCATGGCCGAGTTTCGGCGCTCCGAGCACGGCCATCACGGCTACCCGCAGACCAGCATGTTCGACCAGCCCGAGCTGGAACGACTGCTGCGCGACGCCCTCGCCCGCAGCCCGGAGTGCGAACTGCGGGGCGGTATCGAGGTCGCCGGCGTCGGCCCGGACACCACCGGCCCCGTTCGGGTGACCTACCGCGACGACGACGGTGAGCACCATCTGTGGGCCGAGGCGGTCCTCGGCTGCGACGGCGCGGGCAGCCTCACCCGCGACGCGATCGGCGCCGCATGGGAGGACCTGCGCTTCGAGGAACGCTGGACCGTCATCGACGTCCGCACGAAGGCCGACGTCCGCTGCTGGGAAGGCGTCGACCAGGTCTGCGACCCGCACCGGCCGGCGACGTTCATGCGCGTCGGTGAGGACCGCTACCGCTGGGAGTTCCGGCTGCAAGACGGGCAGCAACCGGTCCGCGAACTGATCGCCCCGTGGCTGTCGCCCTCGTACGACGGGGACTTCGAAGTCGTACGGGAGACGCAGTACACCTTCCGGGCGCGGGTGGCCGACCGGTGGCGCAGCGGACGGGTCTTCCTCCTCGGCGACGCCGCCCACCTCACCCCGCCGTTCATCGGGCAGGGGCTGTGCTCGGGCCTGCGTGATGCCCACAACCTCACCTGGAAACTGGCCCGCGTCCTGGGCCAGGGCGGCGACGAACGGCTGCTGGACACCTACGAGAGCGAGCGCATGCCACACGCGCGGCGCGCGATCCGGCTCGCGGTCGCCATGGGCTGGGCCATGACCGGCGGCCAGGACGGCGCCGCCGCACTGCGCCGCAGGATCCTGGCCGCGGCCTGCCGCATACCCGGCCTCTCGGCGGCGGCGGGCCGCGACCTCAGCCCACCCCTAGCCGCCGGGCCCCTCGTCCGGCGCCGTATGCGCAGGAGCCTCGTGGGCACCCACTGCCCGCAACCATGGGTGGTGGGACTCGACGGCCGGCGCTCCCGTCTCGACGAACTGCTCGGCGACACCTTCAGCGTCCTGACCGCCGCCGAGCCCTGGCCCTCGCTGCGCGCCCTCGCCCACGGGCTCGGCGTCCCGGCGATCTCCGTCACCGACCTCCGTGACGACGGCACCCTCACCGCCTGGCTGCGCGCCGGCCGGGCGGACGCCGTCCTGCTCCGCCCCGACCGCGTCGTCATGGACATCGTCCCAGCCGGGGGCCACGGCTTCACGGACACCGCCGCCTGGGCCTCTCTCCTGCACACCACGCGCAGCCCCCACCCTTCCCCACGGACCGTCGAGAAAAGCCTGCTGAGGAGCGCCACACGATGACCAGGCCGTACCCGGAACCCTTCACGACGCCCGATCCGCAGGCCGTCGCCGACAGCCGCATTACGGACTTCGCCCGCCACTCGGGTCTCGACGGCACCGACTACGCCGCCCTGCACCACTGGTCGGTCACCGACCTGGAAGGCTTCTGGGGCGCGGTGTGGGACTACTTCGACATCGACGCGGACTCCCCGTACGACCAGGTGCTGGCCGAGGAGCGGATGCCGGGCGCCCGCTGGTTCCCGGGCGCCACCCTCAACTACACCCATCACGCCCTGCGCAACCTCACCGACGACACTGTGGCGATCATCGCCCTCGACGAGACCGGCTCCAGTCACGAGGTGACCGGCGGCCGGCTGCGCGCCCAGGTCGCTTCCGTCGCCGCCACCCTGCGCGACCTGGGCGTCGGCAAGGGGGACCGGGTCGTGGGCTACCTGCCCAACACCCCGCACGCAATCGTCGCGTTTCTCGCCGCCGCGAGCCTGGGCGCGGTGTGGTCGGTCTGCGGGCAGGACTACGCCCCAAGGCCGCCGCCGACCGCTTCGCCCAGCTCGAACCCACCGTCCTGATCGCCGCCGACGGCTACCTCTTCAACGGCACGACCCACGACCGCCGCGAGGCCGCCCTCGAACTCGCCGGCGCGCTGCCGACGCTGAAGGCCGCGCTGCTGGTGGACCACGTGGGCCTGCCGTGGCCGTCACACGCATACCCGTCACTGGTGGTGCCGTGGGAGGACGCCACCACCCGCACCGAGGAACTCACCTGCACGTCGGTGCCGTTCGACCACCCACTGTGGGTCGTGTTCTCCTCGGGCACCACCGGCCTGCCCAAGGGCATCGTCCACGGCCACGGCGGCGTCCTGCTCGAACACCTCAAAACCCTCGGACTGCACTCCGACCTCGGTCCCGGCGACCGCCTCCTGTGGTACACCACCACCCACTGGATGATGTGGAACCTGGTCGCCTCCACGCTGCTCACCGGCGCCACCACGTGCACCTACGACGGCAGTCCGGCGCCCTGTGCCAAGCTCGACGTCCTGTGGGAGCTGGCCGCGCGCCACCGGGTGACCGTCTTCGGCACCAGCCCCCAGTACCTGCTGGGCATGGCCAAGTACGGCATCGACCCCTCGGCGCACGACCTGTCGTCGATCCGCGTAGTCGGCTGCACCGGCTCCGCCCTGCCGGCCTCCGCCTACCCCTGGGTCCGCCACCACGTCGGCGACCACGTCCTGCTCGCGTCCATCAGCGGCGGCACGGACGTCGTCTCCGGATTCGCCGGCAGCGCCCCCAACACACCGGTCTGGGCGGGAGAGCTCTCAGCACCCCACCTGGGCGTGGCCCTGGCCGCGTACGACGCCGAGGGCGTCCCGATCGTGGACCAGGTCGGGGAGCTGGTCGTCACCCGCCCGATGCCGTCCATGCCGCTGTACTTCTGGAACGACCCCGACGGCGCCCGCTACCGCGACGCCTACTTCTCCTCCCACCCCGGCGTGTGGCGCCACGGCGACTGGATCACCCTCACCTCTCACGGCTCGGTGGTCGTCCACGGCCGCTCCGACAGCACGCTCAACCGCAACGGCGTACGCCTGGGCAGCGCCGACATCCACGACGTCGTCGAACGCCTCCCCGAGATCACCGAGGCCCTCGTCATCGGCGCGGAAGAACCCGACGGCGGCTACTGGATGCCCCTGTTCGTGGTCCTCGCCGTCGACGCGACCCTGGACGACCCGCTCCGCGAGAAGATCAAGGAGGCGATCCGGACCGGCGCCTCACCCCGCCACGTCCCCGACGAGATCCTCGAAGTCCCCGGCATCCCGCACACCCGCACCGGCAAGAAACTCGAAGTCCCCGTCAAACGCCTCCTCCAGGGCGCCCCGGTCGAGCAGGTCGTCAATCCGGCAGCCGTGGACGCCCCCGACCTCATCGACTACTTCGCCCAGATGGGCGCCGAGCGCCGGGGCCGGTCGACATGACAGCCGCGCAGATCACCCTCGCTGCCCTCCTGACCCTGGTCTTCCTGCCACTGGGAGCGGCGAAGATCGCCGCGGTGCCGTTCATGCGCCGGGCGGCAGCACACCTCGGCATGCCGCCGGGCCTCTACCGCCTCGTCGGCACCCTGGAAGTGGCCGGAGCCCTCGGACTGGTACTCGGACTGGCTTCCACCCCACTCGGGATGGCCGCCGCGATCGGGCTGGCGCTGCTGATGACCGGGGCCGCCGTGGCCCACCTGCGCCACGGCGACCCGCCCGTGCGTGCCCTGCCCGCCGTCGTCCTTGCCCTGACGGCGGTGGCGTACGCCGGAGTGGCGATCGGTACCGGCTGACGGCCCGCAGCGGGGCGGCCCGTTGACGCCTTCTCGCATTCACGGTTCTCCTGTCCGCAGCGCTCGGAGCGCGGAGACGGTCCTTTCCCCGGCAGCTCCTGCGGCCACGGCGGCACCGGTATCCGCCGGCGCCGCTCGGCAGGCTGCCCCTCCGCGCTTCGAGATCGTGACCCAGCAGGTGGCGAGTGTCACAATTGAGGAAGGTTGCTCCCGTCTCGTCGGGGAGTCTTCCGGCAGTGGAGGTGCGCCTGGTTGGGGACCGCATGGGGACCAGCAACACCGCATGCCGGTGCACGGCAGGTGCGTTCACGCACGTTAGTCGCCCTCAAATAGCGGCACATGTCCCAATTGTGGACCCGACGCAGCCATCTGGGGGTCAAGGGGTCGCAGGTTCAAATCCTGTCGTCCCGACTCGAAAGAGTCGCAGTTCAGGGGCCGTTTTGAAGCAATCCAAAACGGCCCCTTGATCATTCCTGGGGGCCATTTGGGGACCAGCGCACTTGACTGACCAGAAGCGCGCCTTGACTCGGTCAAGGGGAGTGATAACCCGTCCCTCGCCAGCAGCTACGACGCGCTCGGTCGGATGACCCAGCAGGTAGAACCGGTCAGCGCGACGGACTCCACCACGACGACCTTCGGTTACGACGCGGCGGGCAACCGCACGCGCCTGACCGACGGCCGCGGCAAGGCCACGTACTACACGTTCACACCGTGGAGCCTGCCGGAGTCGACCATCGAACCCGCAACCACCCAGCACTGGACCGCGGACGTCCGTACTTGGACCACTGTCTACGACGCCGCAGGACAGCCAGTCACCGAACTCCTCCCCGGAGGCGTCAAGCGCCAGCGCACATACGACGCCCTCGGCCGCTCACGAACGGCAGTAGCCACTCGTCCCCGCACCCTCTCCTACGACTTGGCCGGTCGCATGACCGGCTCCGGCGGGGACGGCGTCCTTTCCGGCAACTCCTACGCCTACAACGACCGCGTCAGCCGACGGCCCATCGGGCAAGTCCGCCTACACGTACGACGCGGACGGCAACATGGCGTCCCGAACGGACGCGGTCGGCACGACCGCCTTCACATACGACACGGGCGGCCGTCTCGCCACCACTACCGACCCCCTGACCGGTACCCAGGTACGAAGCGACTTCGACGCCGCTGGCCGGCCCACGCAGGAGCAGTACGCCCGACCCGGCACGGGCGGCACGTACACGGTCAGCGCGAACCGCACCTACACCTACGACAGCCTCGACCGCGTCCTGACCCACAACGGAAACGCCTTCACCTACGACGGCGGCTCCAACAACCTCGTCACCGACGCCACTACGACCTCCACCCGCACTCCCGGCGGCTGCGCCCTCTCCACGGCGACGACCGGCCAGGCCGGCACAGCCCGCCTCTCCGTCACCGATCAGCACAGCGACCTCGTCGCCAGCCTGAACCCCGACGGCACCGCCGTCGCCGGCTCCCGCAACTACGACCCCTTCGGCGACCACCGCGACCAGTGGCAGCAACCCCAACGTCGGCTACCAGTCCGGCTGGACCGACCCCACCAGCGGCGAAGTCAACATGGCAGCCCGCTGGACCAGCCCAACATCGGCAGCTTCACCAGTCGCGACACCTCGCAACTCGACCCTACCCAATCGGGCCTGGGCGCCAACCGCTACTCGTACGGCTTCGGCGGCCCTCTCAACGGCACCGACCCCACCGGGCACTGTGGATACGGTGCCGTCCGTGCCTACCTTCGTCCTTTTCGGGACACCGCGCCGGAGGGTCGGCCGCCGTCGCCCAGGACCGTGGCCGGGTGGATCCTGACCCACCCGGACACCCTTGCGGAGAAGGACCGGCTGAAGCTGAAGTCCGTTCTGGCCCACTGCCCCGAGCTGGACGCCCTCGCCGGGCACGTCCGTTCCTTCGGGCAGATGCTCACCCAGCTCCAAGGAGAACGGCTTCCCGAGTGGATTGGGGCAGTCCGGGCCGACGACCTGCCCAGCATGCACACCTTCATCAACGGCCTCGAACGCGACCTCGCAGCTGTCACTGCCGGACTGACCTTGCCCTGGAGCTCGGGCGTCGTGGAAGGCCATGTCAACCGCATCAAAATGATCAAGCGACAGATGTACGGACGTGCTGGCTTCAAGCTCCTGCGCAAGCGGGTGCTGCTTGCCTCGTGACCTCGTTGTCGGTGGGTAGTGCGACGATCCCCCAGACGGCCATGCAAGGAGAGATATGGGCACCTGGGACACCGGCCCCTTCGACAATGACACCGCCGCCGACTTCGGGGGTGATCTGGACGAGGCCGCGCTGGAAGAACATGAACCCATGATCCGGGGCGTGCTCGTACGTGCCGCCAGCCCCGTGGACTTCCTGGGTATCTACGACGGCGAGCGGGCAGTGGCCGCAGCTGCCCTGGTCGTCGCCCAGCATCCTGACGGCGAGTCGGCGTGTTTGAACTATGGCCCATCAGAGCCGCTACCAGAGTTGCCCGCAGACCTTCGAATGCTCGCCGTCGACGCCCTGGACCAAGTGGTCTCCGACCGGTCTGAACTCGCCGAACAGTGGGCCGAAGCTGCGAACTGGTCGAAGTGGCGTCAGGAGATCACCCACCTCCGCGACGCCCTTGACCCTCCGATCCCGCCACAAGAGGAAGCCCTCTTCGAGATCTAATCGGTGACCCCAAGGTCACAGACCACAGAACTTGAGCCAGAACCCGTTCTCGTGAACAAAGCCAGGGCCGGTGTCAGCGGCGGCCGATGATCCCCGCGAACAGTGCCAGGGAGACGGTGCCGGACTTCTTGGCAGCCGCGCCGACGGCGCCCCAGCTGCCGATGGACTGCCCGTAGTTGGCCGTCAGAGCGGTACCCGTGGCTGCGGTCTTCGGGTCGGACATGTCCGTGCCGGATGCCAGCTCCACAACCAGGGGGACTTGGGTGGAGAGGTTGACGGAGCCCTGGAGGACCTTTCCGGCGATCTTTCCGCTGCTGGTGGACGTGCCGACGACCTTGGCGCCCTTGGTGCCGATGTAGTTGAAGACGGCCGAGGCGTCGGAGGCGGCGGAGCCGCCGGTGGTGGCGAGGAAGGTGCGGCCGGCGGTCTTGGAGACGACGCTGGCCTTGGAGACCGCGTTGCCGGCGGTGCCGATGGTTTTCATGGCGGCTCGGCCGGCTTTCAGGCTCTTGGCGACCGCGCCGATCCCGGGGAGGGCCGCGAGGGCGTCGGCGCCGAGACCGACGAACGTCATGGCGTCCCAGTCGCCCTTGATGGACGCGTCCACCGTGTGCGCTCCGAGCGAGGCGACGGCGGTGACGACAGCGATCGGCCCCGCGATCGGGGTGAAGACCGGGATGAGGGCCAGTACGCCGGCGACCGCGGAGACAATGCCCAGAATGTCACCGAACAGGGACCAGAAGCCGCTGCCCTGCTCGGCAGCCGCCTTGCGCGCGGCCTCGGCCTTGAGCCACTCGAACTCCTGGCCCCGCATCGTGATGATGCGGGTGAATTCGCGGTCGGTGAGCAGGGCCTGGAGCTGGAACTCGGCCTGGAGGGCGATGGCGGTGTCGATGAGGTCGTAGAGGTAGCCGTCGGGGATCCGGTCCCGGGCGTAACCGTTGTCCTTGAGCCGCCAGTAGTTCCCGGTGAAGCTCATGCCGCCCATGGCGAGGGAGTAGTTGGGGCCGGTGTTGCGGGCGATCTCCGGGTGCATGAAGGACATCACGCCCTGCACCGAGTCCCTGAGCCTCCAGAAGTCGGATTCGTCCGGCGGGTTGAATTCGCCCCTTGCCAGCTCCTCCTCCGTCGGCTGCCAGTCCCTCATCTGCTCCGCCTGCTTCTCCAGGTCGGTGCGGAGTGAGGCGGTGAATGCTTCGGCCTGCTCAGCCGCTTCCGGGCTGGAGTTCAGGTACTCGCCATACTCCTGGTCCAGGCGCTGCAGGGCGGAGAGGATCTGGTTCTCCTGGAAGACGAACATCCGCAGCAGCTGGTCGATCTTGTAGCGTTCGGCGTCGGTGAGCGTGTTCGGGTCCCAGCCCCAGATCCTCAGGGCGTCCCGCTCGTTGCCGGTGTACATGTTGAGTTCGGAGTGGATGGCGCCGACGTACTTGTCGCTGCCCGGGTCGAAGCCGAGGCTGTAGAGCTGCTCGCTGATCTGGTACGAGATGTGCATAGCGGGCTGATCCCTTCTCAGGCGGCTTCGGCGAAGACGATGGTGCGGCAGACCTGGGCGAGGATTTCGACGCAGTCCTCCCACTCGGCGGTGTTCTCCGTGGCGATGGCGAAGTCCGCCATCGCCAGCCGGCCCGGGATGGGTACGAAGACGTGGAGCTGGCGCACGACGGTGGCGCCACCTCCCTCGCCCAGGAGGTTCACCGGCCGCTCCACCTTCCTCTCCTCGGTGAGCAGCACCGCCGGCCCGGCTTCGAGGCGGACGACACCCACCTCGGCATCCGGGTAAAGGGCGCCCATGGTGCGGGCCAGACGGTGCACGGTCAGCTCGTTCGACAGCTCACTGGGGCGCGCGGTCACCGTCAGCGTCACGGACGACAGCTGCTTCTCCGGTTCCTCGCGCGTCGGCCCGGAGAGAAGGGTGCCCGCGTAGACGGCGCCCGCCGCGCTGAGCATCTCGTACATCGACTGCTGTGCCAGGACGGCGTGCGCGATTTCCGCCTCCGACGGCTGCGGGTCGACCATGTTCAACCGGTCGATCAGCCGGTTCGTGTTCACCTCCGCGGATACCGCGAAGTCGATGTCCTGAAAATGCTCCGGAACTCCGAAGCTCAGCGGCAGATCGATCGTGGCATCGGGCACGGAAGCACACTCCAGGGAGACTGGGGGAAAGGGCAGGACGTGCAGTAGCCGTCACGGGAATCGACCATGGTCGTGCTCGGCCGCGCCATCCTCCGAAAGACCCCGAACGCCCGACAAGGCGGCCAATCCAGCCAAGAGTGAGGAACGGCTCGTTCCTCGCCTTAACGGTGGGGGATTCATCCTAGAATGCAAAAAAATGCCACTCGAATCCACCGTCAGTACCCGTCTTGATCGCACGTCACCCACTCCAGTGACCCATGACCTGAACCGTGTCGCCTCCGTCACTCTTGATCTTGTCGACGCCGCTGGTCGGGGTGGGCGGAGCGGAGTGACGCGGCCGTGGGTGGCTACGAGTCGCATCCTTGGGGTCACTCCCTCCCGGACCGTTCAGCCGGAACGCGAGCGCTTGGCAGTACGCCTCCAGGTCGTGGCCGGAGCCGAGCCGATCGGCGAGCCGGTCGCTCTCTGCCACAGCGGTACGTCCATCCCTGCCAGGGGCCGAGTGGAACGTCGCGTGCCCTTGGGGAGAATCCCTCGTCATGTACTGCAATGCTCGTGGCGACGCGCGTGCGCTCCTGCCCCCGGGATGCCGAAGATGAGTCGCCCCGGCCTGGCGTACGCCCACCGGATGCGGCGTGGCTTTCTTCGGTCGAGTGACGGGGAACGCTGCTCACCCGTGACCGGCTTGCCTACGCCGCCATCACGATCTCAGGTCGGCAGTGGGGGTGGCGAGCGTCACACATGGGGTGCGGCCAGCCCGCTTTGAGGGCTGGCCCGGAAGTTCGACAGGCGTGTGAGATGCACGCCGAATCCGTGGCGGCGACCCCGAGCGGGCGCCCGGGAGGCACCTCGGCGTGACGGGTGTTTGGGGACCGGTTGGGGACCAGGGCGGTCAATCGCCGTATGCGTATGCGTATGCGTATGCGTATGCACGTACTTCGCCGTCTCACCGTCCTCGCCGCCGTGGCCGCGCTCGCCGTACCGCTCGGCCTGACTCGGCCGGAGCGGCCGCCCAGCAGCCGGCCCACGCCAGCAGGGCGGCAGTCGCCGCCGATCCGCTGCCGGGTGCCCAAGACGATCACCTTGACGCCCTCCTACATCCGCGTCATGCCGACGCCCGGCTACTCCGCGGGCATCTCGGTCGACGGCCAGGCGCACTCCGCGGAAATCACGGTCGCCGACTCCGTCTACACCGAGGCCATGATCGGCGCCCGTCCGAGCCCCACAGGCTTCCGCGTCAAGAACGTGCGAGGCTACGTCTCCCAGGACCTCGCCGACCTCTTCGCTTCGGTCACCGGAGCCGCCACGCCCCCGCGCGTCGGCAGCCTCTGGGGCACGCTCACGCCCAACTTCGACTACGTACCGGGCACGGCGAAGCCGCCGATGTTCCCGACCCTCCCGTAACTCCCGCGCACTACCGGGCAGGCCAGGCCGACGCCCGCCACACCCCCTGGGGGTCCGGCAGCTGCCGCCCCGCCGAGTTGCTCGGCGGGGCGGAGTGGGACCGCGGTCATGACCGTGCGGGCGCGCTCAGCGCGGAGGCTGATCCAGCAGGTTGGTGATCAGCTTCCGCAGCCGGCCCTCGCGTACGGTCTCGACCCCGTGAACGAGCTGTGCCCCGTACACGATGGCGGTTCCGGCGGACGGCGCGCTGGTCCAGCGGGTGCGGGGGACGTCCCGTAGCGCGGCGACGGCTTCCGGTCCCGCGTGGTGGGAGATCTCGCGGGCAAAGCGGGTGCCAGGTGCGAACGCGCTCTTCTCGCCGGCGGTGCGGCCGGTCCACAGGGCGTCGGAGGAGCTGGTGTCGACGTAGAACTCGCCCCCGCGGTCCGCTTCCTGAAGGTGGAAGGCCACGCGTGCGACACGCTGCGGTCGCTCGTCGGGGTCGCCGACGCCGTGCAGGTGCGGGTCGATCTGGTCGCCGGGGCCGAGGTCGTGGTAGTCCCACGGCGTCGCACCGGCAACAGACGGGAAGGTGCGGCGGATGGCGGGGAGCGCCCGCTGCAGGGCGGTGGCCAGTATCTCCTGGATCTCCCTGGGCGGGGTGATGCCGTCGCTGGGCCGCGCCGGAGTCCACCCGCTTGTCGCGAGGTGATCGTCGAGGAGCTTGGTGAGCTGGGAGATCTCCTCGCGGTCGAGGAAGCCCTCAACCGTGTGCACGGCCAGTGTCTCGGTCATGTGGATCACGCGATGACTCACTCCTTCTGGTAGCCGTTGTGCCGAACGGAGTGCTGTGCGTACACCGAATTCCAGTGCGGTACGTCCCCCATGCCAAGCCCGGGGGCACGAGGCTCAGGAGCGCGGGGGTGCATCGGGGGGCGCATCGCCGTTGAGCGGCAGGGCGCACACCGGGCACGGACGGATGGGGCCTCTGTGCCCCGGCGCACGACTGCCTTTCGTACGCCGGTGTGCGCGTCGCATGCGCCCGTTGGTCCCTCGGCGTTGCCGACCGGCGGTCTTGGCTTCTGTATTGCGCAGCCTTCCAATGAACGGGCGGAATGCGCTGCGAAAGGAACCGAGTAGTGATCAACACTTCTGAGACCTTGGCCGTGCAGACGATCGAGAACTTTCTCACCCCTGAGGAGACCAGTCAGGTCACCAAGATCGTGGACGCCCAGTTGGCCGCCACCGGCTGGGTGCCCGCCAGGCCGGCCGAGGGTCTGGCGCCCCCCGAGGAGGCGCAGGCGATCCTCGACGGCGCGATCGAGCGGGCCATGCCCGTCATCCGCCGCGCCTTCCCGTCCGCCGCCTCCGTCGCCCCGTGGCTCTACCACGACCTCAAGCCCGGAGACAGGATCCGCTCGCACGTCCACGGCATGGGTGACCCCGATGCGCGCCCCGTCCTCCTGGCACGCGTGGTGTTCAATCTGCAGGACGCCGAAGAGGGAGGCGAGTTCTACCTCGACACCAGCGCCTCCGAGGAATTGTGGAGCGATCGCCGTGCCGGCCCCGGCGGCGCGTTCGTGCCTGGCACGCGGTTCGTGCACGAGGTCACCGCTCGGTCGGGCCCCGTCGATCTCGGTGCCATC
This sequence comes from Streptomyces sp. NPDC033966, assembly GCF_055575955.1. NCBI lineage: Bacteria > Bacillati > Actinomycetota > Actinomycetes > Kitasatosporales > Streptomycetaceae > Streptomyces > Streptomyces sp. NPDC033966. The sequence continues at coordinate 219,709 of NZ_JBVIRQ010000009.1, forward strand.
GACTCCACCCGCTGGGTCTGTCGACCTCCGGCCGGCACCACCCTCGTGTACGGGGCGCAGCTGATCCACGGGGTCATGCCGGTGACCGTCGGGCGTGTGCGCAAGCTGATCACGGACCTGTGCGCCTGATGTTCGAGGCCGAGGCGAGCACGTCGTCGGTCAGGGTCACCATGCCGCAGGACTGGCCCACGTAGCGCAGTGCCTGCCAATGCCGTTCGTGGTCGAAGTCGGCCATCGCGTCGGCGATGAGGAAGGGACGGATGCCGTTGGCGAAGGCGTCGGCCGCCGTCAGCATGCAGCCCAGGTGTGCGTATACGCCGGTGATGAGCATGTGGTCGCGGCCTTGGTCCTCAAGCAGAGCATGCAGCGCGGTGCCGTGGAACGCGCTGTAGCGGTGCTTGGTGATGACGATGTCGCCGTCGGCGGGTGCGAGGGGCTCTGCGATCCGGTCGTCGTCGGGCCTTCCTCCCAGGCCCGGCCCCCAGAAGTCACTCAGGAGGCCCCGTGAGGCGAGTGACTGCCGGGGCGGCTGAGTCGTGTAGAGCACCGGGATACGGGCGGTTCGGCATGCCGTGAGCAGTCGGCGGACGTTGGCGGTCACCGCGGCCAAGGGACCGCGGGGAGCGAAGGCACGCAGGAAATAGTTCTGCATGTCGTGCACCAGCAGCACCGTTCTCGTGGGATCGGGCTCCCATCCGACACGATTGAGAGTGAGACAGCGTGCGTCGGGCAGTTCGTACGGTTCGATTCGGGGCAAGGACATCCGTCACTCCCGGGACAAGGCGCTCTCAGGTCTTCAGCCGCAGCGACGTCGCCCGCGGATTCTGCTCGTACCCGGCGCCCCGCCCCCACGGCGCGTACCGGGCGCACGGGAGTCCGTCATGCGTCTGACGGGTCTGCGCGGCCTCACCGCGGTCGTGACCGGTGCCGCGGGAGGCATCGGAAGCCAGGTGGTCGCTCATCTGGTCGGCGAGGGAGCCGCGGTTGCCGGCGTGGACATCGCGCACCCGGCAGATGCACGCCCCCGGCCGGGGCCGGAGCCTGCTGTCGATCCTCGTATGACACGCCACACGGCGCACGTCGCTGACGCGGCGGCAGCCGAGCGGATCCTTGACCGGGTGGAGGCCGCGCACGGGCCCGTCGGGCTGCTGGTGAACGTCGCGGGCGTCCTGCACACGGGGCCTGTGAACCACCTCAGCGACACGGCGTGGCAAGAGTTGCTGGCCGTCAACACGACGGGGGTGCTCGTGTGGTCCACGGCGGTGGCACGCCGCATGACACCGCACCGGCGGGGGAGCATCATCACTGTGGCGTCCAACAGCGCCGGCACCCCGCGCGCCGGTATGGCCGCCTACGCCGCTTCCAAGGCAGCAGCCGTCTCCCTCACCCTCGGCCTCGGCCTGGAGGTCGCACCACTGGGCATCCGGTGCAACGTGGTGTGTCCCGGCTCCACCGACACACCGATGCTCCGCCGCATGGCCCCCGACCCGTCAGCCCTCGACGCCGTCCTGCACGGCGACCCTTCGGCCTTCCGTGTCGGCATCCCCCTGGGCCGCCTCGCCGAACCCGACGACATCGCCGCCGCAGTCGTGTTCCTCGCCTCCGAGCAGGCCAGGCACATCACCCTGCACAGCCTCTACGTGGACGGCGGCGCCGCCCTGCACGGCTGATCCGCAGCACCTTGGGAGGTACTCACCGCATGCCCTCACACCCGGAAACCGGGGCCACCTCAGGTGTCGGCTGGTTGCTGTCGATGCCCAGGCTCACCCTCACCTCCGCCGAGGGCGATCCCTTGCCCGTGCGGGCAGGGACCGGTCAGTTCACCGCTCTGGCCGGCACAGCGGAATCGGCCTTGCGGCAGAGCCCTGCGGGAACCGCGGTCGTCGGCGCACTGCCCTTCGACGAGGCCGTCCCCGCGCACCTCTGGCTGACGCGCCTGGAACACCACGAGCATCCGCCGGCGGAACGCGCCGCCTCCGTGGGTTCTCTGTCGTACGCCGAGGCAGTTCCCGACGGGGCCGAGCCGAACGCCCGGCGCTCCGCGTGGGTGACGGAGCCGCAGCCGGAGCCGGAGCCGCAGCCCTCGGCCTACCGCGCCGCCGTCCGTGCCGTTCTGGCCGAGATCGAATCCGGGACGGTCCACAAAGCGGTCTTGGCCCGCTCTCTCCATGCCCCCCTCGACTCAGCCGACCACCGGGCCCTGGTGCCGGCACTCATCACGGCTCTAGCCCGCAGGGAGGCAGCCGCCCACGTCTTCGCGGTGACCCTGCCGGCAACCGGCCCGCACGGCGCACCCCCGGTGCTCCTGGGCGCGACACCGGAGACACTGCTGCGGCGTACTGGCGACCTCCTCACCTTGCGGCCGCTCGCCGGGACAGCTGCCCGCCACCCGGACCCCGTCGTCGACCGCGCCCGGGCGATGGTCCTGCTGCGGTCGGGCAAGGACCAGGCCGAGCACCGGCACGTCGTGGACGACCTCGGCCGCCGGCTGCGCCCCTGGTGCCGGTCACTGGACATCCCCGCCCGGCCCCGGCTCCAGGCCACCGGCCGGCTGTGGCATCTGGCCACCCCCATTCACGCCCGGTTGCGCCACCCCGCTCCCTCCGCGCTCACGCTCGCCTGCGCCCTCCACCCGACGCCCGCCGTGTGCGGTACGCCCACGCCCGCAGCCGCCGCCCTCATCCGGACACTGGAAGCGGTGCCCCGGCGCTACTTCTCCGGCCTGGTCGGCTGGATGGACAAGACCGGCGACGGCCACTGGGTGATCTCCCTGCGGTGCGGCGAACTGGATGCGGACGGGCTGCGCCTGCATGCGGGAGCCGGGATCGTCCGCGCCTCCCTGCCGGAGTCGGAACTCGCCGAAACAGAGGCCAAGTTCGCCACGATGCTCGCCGCCCTCGAGGAGGCCCGCAGGAGCACCCCGCGGGCCCGGCCGACAGCGGCCGCGGCCCCCGCCGCACGGCAGACGGGAGAGAGCCGGTGAACAGCTCATCCTTCGACGGGGTCAAAGGCGCTCCCATCACCCGCGACCTGTACGCCTGCATTCTGGAGCAGGCGGAGCCACCCTCGGAACTCCAGCAGCGGCTGATCACCCGGACGCGGGCTCTCGGTCCGCCGTCGGTGATGCAGGTCCCGCACGAACAGGCGGTGCACGTGCTGCAGCAAGGCTGCATCCACCTCCCCGATGTCACCGGCACGACACGTGCCGTCCGCGACTTCAACGCACGCGTCCGCGCCGACCCTCGCGTCGAGTCACTGGTCCTGCCGGTCGCGGACGGGCTCACCCTCGCACGCAAGCTCCCGCCAGGAGAACCGCGTGCACAGGGACACTGACGTGCTGGTCGTCGGCGCCGGACCCACGGGCCTGCTGCTTGCCGCCGAACTGGCACTGGCCGGCGTGCGGACCCTCGTCGTGGAACGCCGAAGCGAACCGCAGCCCAACTCACGCGCCCTCAACCTCCACCCGCGCAGCCTCGAGATCCTTGACCAGCGCGGACTGGCGGAGCGCTTCCTGGCCCTGGGCAGGACCGTCCCCGGATGGCAATTCGCCGCCACCCTCACGACCCCGCTCGACTTCTCCGTCTTGAACTCGGCGCATCCCCATGCCCTGCTCCTGAGCCAGGCCCGCACCGAAGCACTCCTGGAAGAACGGGCTGCTGAACTGGGCGCCGAGATCCGCCGCGGGCACACGGTGACCGGCCTGTGGCAGGACGCCGGGGGCACAAGCGCGGACGTGGTGGGCCCTGACGGCCGTACGACGGTCCGGGCCGAGTTCGCGGTGGGATGTGACGGGGCACGCAGCCTGGTCCGCCGGGCTGCCGGCATCGCCTTTCCCGGAACCCCGGAGACGTTCACCGCCATGGTCGGTGACTTCGCCGACGCCGATCACAGCGATCTCCAACGACCCAGACGGCACGGCGTCCTCGTCTCGCGGCTCGAACGCGGCCTGACCCGGTTCGTGGTCATGGACCCGGCACGTATGAGGACCCCGTCCGCCGAACCGGTCACGCTCGAAGAGTTCCGTACGTCGCTGGTGCGCGCGTGCGGCACTGACTGCGGGGTGGCGCGGCCGCGTTGGCTCTCCCGGTTCGGCAATGCCACCCGGCTCGCGGAGCGCTATCGCTCCGGCCGTCTGCTCCTGGCCGGGGACGCCGCCCACGTCCACTTCCCGGTCGGCGCCCAGGGACTGAACACCGGTCTCCAGGACGCGATGAACCTCGGATGGAAACTGGCCGCGGAAGTCCAGGGCTGGGCCGCACCCGGGCTGCTGGACACCTACCACGGCGAACGCCATGCGGTAGGGGAGGAGGTCACCGCCCGCACGGAAGCGCAGGCACTGCTCGTCGAACTACCCCTGGTCGAGCAGTACCGGCGGCCTGCCAAGCTGCTGTGCGAGCTCCTCGATACCCTCCTCGGTCTGGATCAGGTCAACCGGCACCTCGCCGGGCTGCTCTCCGCCCTCGATACCGCCTACCCTCCACAGGACCCCGCAGCCCACCCCCTGACAGGCCGGCGCATCCCGGACATCCCCCTGACCCTCCCGGCCAACGGCCGCCGCACACGCGTCCACAGCCTCCTGCACGACGGCACGATGCTGCTGCTGAGCCTGGCCGGCACACCGGACGCGTCGTCCCCCTGTCTGCCGAGTCCTGCCGCCCGGCCGCTTCCGGTACGCGCGGTGACGGCCACGGCCACGGCGTGCGGCGACGAGGACGCCCTCCAGGGCGTCACCGAGGTCCTGGTCCGTCCCGATGGCCATGTCGCGTGGGCCACACAGACGAAGGACCTGCGCGAGTTGCAAGCCGAACGCACGAATGCCCTGAAGTCCTGGATCCACCCGGCCCAATGACCACGAATCGAGAAAGGGCGGGCCATGCGGGTCCTCGTACTGGGTGAATTCCGAGCCGACCGGCTCGTCCCCCTACTGCATCGGGCCGGCGCCGACGTCGTCGTCCTCGGCTTCGTCGAGCTGGAGACGTTCCTCGGGCCCGACACCGTCTGTGGAATCCTCCCGGCCGACCTGACCGACGGGGGTCTGCGCGCGATCCTCGACCACTACAACGCCGACATCGCCATCCCGAACCCAGGGCTGATCGGCCAAGAACGCATGCTCCCGGTATACGCGCGGGTGGCTCGCGGCCACAACGGCGTCGGCAGGCACTTCCCGGTCCACTCACCCGAGTTCGCCGTGCTGGCGACCGACAAGGTGGAGCTTCACCGCACCGCCGGCCGACGCGGATGGCCGGTCCCGGCCGGCACCGTCTGCGCGGAACCGTCCCGCCTGCTCGACGCTTCCGCTCTCGGGCTGCCCGCCCTGGTCAAAGAGGCCCGCAGCGAGTCCCATGCCGGGCGGTACTACGTGACCGACGAGGAAGACCTGGAGCGAGTCGCCCGTGCGGTCTCCTATCCAGTCCTTTTTCAACAGGCGGTGTCAGGCCAGGAGTTCGGCGTCGAACTGTTCTCCGGGCCCACCCACACCACAGCCTGGCCCGTGGCGTCCCTCGGCCCCCTCGACAGCGGCTGCAACCCCGGCCGCCGGATCCGGGTCGCACCGGCGACACTGCCCGACCGGGCCCGCTGCGCACTGGGCACGGCCATTCGCGACATCACGGCCACCTACCGGCCCGCCGGCCCATGGCAGATCGACTTCGCCGTCTCCCCTCACGGACAGATCCATCTCATCGAGGTGAACGGACGATTCGGAGGCGTGTCCAACATGAGCTGGGCCAGCACCGACGTCGACCCCCACGCCGTGCACGTGGCCGCCGCGCTGGGCAGCTTCCCCCGTCGGTCACCGCGCGCCAAGCGCGTCGCACTCGAACTGCCGGTGGCCAACGACATCTCGCTTCCCGCCCCGCCGGCAGGCATCGGACTGAAAGCGTTCCGAGGCAACCCCGCCAACCGCGGACCGTGCACATCAGGGTTCCACCGCGCGGTGCTGCAGGTCCCCGAGGAGCGGGCACAAGCCGCACGGTCATGGCTGCTCGCACTTCCCGACGACGCCTTGTACGAGAAGACGACGGCGGCCGCGCAGTTGGCCATCGGCGTCAGCAGCCTCACACGCGGCCAGAACCTGCTTCCCTGACCAGACTCCTCAGGTGTGACGCCGAAGGCGCAACACCGGCGTCGGCGTCCGCGTGACGGACGACGGCGCGCGACTCACGCCATGGCGACCTCGTACCAGGCCCCGCCCGCGACCGGATCCGGATCGAAATCGAAACGCGGCCCCGACCGGCGACCGAGCGCGACCAGGGCGACCGATGTCGTCGACCACCACCTGCCCCGCCGCATCTCGCCCGCCTGCACCAGGCAGGAGGAGCCGGCGGCAGGTTCAGCGTCCGCCCCGGCCACAGCCAGCCAGGCGCCCCAGGCCGCGGCCGTGTCCCCGGTTCCCGGTTCCGGGCGCGGCACAGCCTCCAGACGCCGGCGGGCGCGCTCAACGCGAGCCAGCGACCGCTCGCTCCCCACCGACGGCACCTCGGCGCGCCTACCCAGGCCGACCAGACCGTCCTCCGCGACCGCATGCATCCCGGACGTGAGCTCGTACGTCGTCAGCGTCTGCCCGCACCAGCTCATCACCCGTGCCCCCGCCCAGTCCGCGTACACGAGGTGGAAGGGGTCGTAGCGCTCCAGATCAAGACCTTCGAGGCTGCCCGTTCTCGTCATCGTGAGCGGCACATCGCCCCGGGACCTGCGTGAAGCCGCCCGAGCAGGCGCCCCTGCCCCATTGAGCAGACAAGCCAGGCGCTGTCCACGTCCCTCACCATGCGCGGCGCCGACCGGGGTACCCCGGTCCAGCGCAAGCCATGTACCCCCCGCCAGAAGGTCCAGGCCGCCCCAAACCGCACGCTGTGAAGGCCAGTGTGCTCCTGGCAGTCGCCACGCCCGGTCGCGGTACCCGTCCCTGACAAACAGAACCAGAACCGGCCAGCGCGACGACGGCTCCATGCTGATGAACGCGATGCACACCTGGGGCCCCCTCAAGAAGGTTGGTGCGACCGATGGCGGTGTGGAAGGCCGGACCTTCCACATCCTGTTGGGCGAACAGGCGCTGTACACCGATCTCGGCCTGAAGTGATGCGAGACCAGCTTCGCCGATTGCTGGACGCGACGGACCTGCCTGGCCTGTCTCTGGGGATCACGCCGTCGCAGTACGCGTCCAGGCCGTGCCCGGAGTCGAGCCGCTCGGCCAGCTTGCCCGGCTCTTCCGTGCGTCGCGTCCGAGGGCTCAGGCGTGGCTTTCGCCGATCGAGTGACAGGACGGCTCTCCGGCCCACGGCACGGTCCAAGGAGACGCGGTGCACCCGAACGAGCGCGTCACGCACCACACGTGCCGCACCGCCGGTTGGCCCATCCGCTGATCGTTTCTGCGGTGAAAGCCGAGCCGCAGCCGGGTGAGTCGCGCTCCCGGGGCCTGTCCGCGGGGTTCTCGGCACGGCTACAACCCACGCGTGGCGCGGTGAGCGCCGGTCGCATCACAGTCAGTTCCGCGCGCCACCGTGTCCGGCGGCGCGCCCGTTCGTGTTCGGAGGCACACCATGAGCAATCCCGCTCGCATGGCATCGAGTACCAGGACGCCCTCGCTCCGCCGCCGCTACCTCGCCTGGGCGGCGGGCGCCGTCCTTGCATCCGCGCTCCTCGGCCTGGCGCCGATGGCGCCGCCCGCGTTCGCGTTCACCGGTGGGAACCACGAGCGGATCACGCGCGAGGCGCTCGACGGCTTCGACCCGGTGTCGCTGGACTTGCTCGCCAACGCCAAGACCGGTGCGATCGTCGCCGATGACCAGGGCGCCTACTTCGACCTGGGTCCGATGCACTGCGACAACGCCGACTTCCTCCAGACCGGCCCGCGTGACGCGCCCTACCCGCGTACCCGCGAGCAGGCCACCGACGAGCTCCTGGCGTGCGTCGGGAGCTCCGTCGCCCGGTTCAAAAGGGCCCTGTCCCTCGCCGACGGCCTCGTCGATCCGGACGGCCGTGTCAGGGCCAACCAGGTCGACCTGTTCGCGCCGTGTGACTTCAACGACCGCGACGAGGGCACGGCCAAGTGCAACGTCCTCGAACACCTCGGCCGGGGATGGCATCCCATCGAGGACTTCTACTCGCACAGCAACTACGCCGACGAACAGGACCCGACCCGGCGCGTCGGCGTGACCAACCCCGTTGGGTTGCGCCGCACCACCGTGGCCCCCTTCTTCGACATCCGCCGCTACAGCACCCTGGGGACGAACGCCTGGCGGACCGAGGCGGCCCGCTCGATCCCGCGGGATCTGACCACGGGCTGCTACAAGGACTTCCAGTCCGACTACACCCTGGCCGACTGCACCGGACGCGTCATGCACGACCAGACCCTGGCCAAGGACGCCGCCGGCTCACCGCGGTCCCTCATCGGTGACAACTTCAACAAGGCACGCACCTTGGCCACACGTGACATCGCGCGCCAGTGGGAGTCGTTCCGGGCCGCACTTCTCGAACGGTACGCGGCCAACAACCGGGGCTCCGTCATGGTGTGTGCGATCACGCACGACCACCCCGACCGGGACTGCTGAGGCGGTCGTCCGTCCGGCCGGGGCCGCTGCCTGCCCCGGCCCACGGGTCCTTGCTGAAAGGTTCCCTCAACGTGACCTCAAATAAGCCTTGTTGGTGGTCACACCATGGCGAGCCGGGCAGACTACTGGGCTGTGCGGGTGGTCATGTCCATTGCAGGAACGATCAAGCTCCGGTCGATCCTTCTCCGCGTCGGACGGGTGTGGAACTTTGACGCTGCAAGTCCACAAACCCACCGAGACACTCAGGAGGTGTTCGGCAAATGGTGACCGCACCAGTGCTCTGGAACAACGACAAGGCGTACCTGTTCGACGGCGGGAACTACTACCGCTACGACGTCACCAACGACAAGGTCGACCCCGGCTACCCGATGCGCATCGCCGACAACTGGACGGGCCTGTTCCCCTCCCGCGTCGACGCCGGCGTGGTGTGGAACAACGGCAAGGCCTACTTCTTCCGCGGCACCGAGTACGTCCGCTTCGACATGGCGACCGACAAGGTCGACGAGGGCTACCCGAAGAAGATCGCCACCCACTGGAAGGGGCTGTTCCCGGATCACATCGACGCCGCCGTGATGTGGAACAACGGCAAGGCGTACTTCTTCCGCGGTTCCGAGTACGTCCGTTACGACATCGCGGCGGACAAGGTCGACGACGGGTACCCGAAGCCGATCGCCGGCAACTGGCCCGGCCTCTGGGAGTCGGACCTCGACGGCGGCGTGGTGTGGAACAACGGCAAGGCGTACTTCTTCCGCGGTTCCGAGTACGTCCGTTACGACATCGCGGCGGACAAGGTCGACGACGGGTACCCCAAGCCGATCGCCGGCAACTGGCCCGGCCTCCCCTAAGCGAGGCTCCAGCGGTGCCCGGGTATCGGCAACGCCGGCCGGTGGCCGTGGCCGACGGAAACCCGTCGGCCACGGCCACCGGCCGCGGACGGCCTCGTGTTCGGCCAGGCGAGTGGTCCTCCCCGCCGCAAAAACGATCACGTCCCCGAGGGATCGGGAATCCAGTGGTCGGCTGGGGTACGCAGCGGCCGGTGGGGCCACTCGCAGCTGTTGTCGCCGCCCGGGGCCTGCCGGTGCCCGAGCTCACCTCGAAGGGGTTCGCCTGTGGAGACCAGCCGACGAGAAGTACTGCGGACCGGGGCGGCCGTCGTGGCCGCCGGAAGCCTGATCGGGCTCGGCGGCGGGGGCGCGGCCGCCGCCCGTCCTCTCTTCGCGGGCGAGGGTGTCGAGCCGGCGGCGTGGCGTGAACTGAGGCGGAGCCTCAGTCCGGGCGCCGGTCTCTACCGCCCGGGGGGTGCGGAGTACGCAGCACGGGCGACGCCCGACAACCAACGCTACGCATCCGTCCGCCCGGCCGGTGTCCTCGCCTGCGCGACCGAGGGCGACGTGGCGACCGCGATCCGGTGGTGCGCCGGGCACGGCGTGCCCTTCGCGCCTCGCTCCGGGGGGCACAACTACGCGGGCTACTCCACCACTCCCGGACTGGTGATCAGTCTGCGCGCGCTGAAGGAGGTGGTTCCACAAGGGCAGCGGCTGCGTCTGGGGGGCGGCGCCACGAACTCGGACGTGTACGCGGCCCGTGCGGCCAACCTGTACTTCCCCGGTGGGCGTTGCCCGGAAGTGGGCGTCGCCGGGCTGACCCTCGGCGGCGGGCTCGGGTTCAACGACCGTAAGTGGGGTCTGACCTGCGACCGGCTCACCGAGACCCGGGTCGTGCTTGCCGACGGGACGCTGGTACGGGCGGCCGACGACGAGAACGCCGACCTGTTCTGGGCCTGCCGGGGCGGAGCCGGCGGCAACTTCGGCATCAACACCGGCTTCGTCTTCGACGCCGTGTCCGTCGCCCGGCTGCGCGCCACCGTCTTCGACCTGACGTTCGCACTGGACGCGGGCGTCCAGGTGATGGAAGAACTGCGCCACATCCTCGACGCGGACCGCGACAACGACTTCGACGTCCGGGCCGGCTTCAAGCACGCCGGCGACGGCACCACCACGCTCTGGCTCCTCGGGCAGCGGCTCGGCGATGAGCACGCCCTGCGACGCCTGTTCACCCCCCTTCTGCGGCTGCGACCGACGCGGACCTTCATCGAGGAACGCGGATTCTGGCACGCGCAGGACTACCTCATGGAACCCCTCGGAGCGAAGGAAGCCTACGCCTCCAAGTCCCTCGTCCCCGACCAGTGGCCCACCCCCGACTCGGTGGCCGCCATCGCCGACTGGACACGCGGCTGGCAGCCCGGACCCGGACGGGCCACCGGTTACGTGACCCTGTTCGCCATGGGCGGCGACAGCGCCGCGCCCCGTCCGGACGAGACGGCCTACCCGCACCGCGCCGCGACCTTCGTGATCGACATCGGCACCCACTGGAAGCCCGGCACCCCGCCCTCCGAGGTACGCGCCCTGCTGGAACAGGCGGGCACCGCCCATGACATGCTCCGCCGCCGCCTCTCCACCGGCGCGGCCTACGTCAACTTCCCCGACCCGGACCTGCACGACTGGCAGCACGCCTACTACGGCCGCAACTACGACCGCCTGGTCGCCGTCAAGCGACGCTACGACCCCGCCGGTCTGTTCCGCTACCGACAAGCCGTCGGCCGTCCCCGAGTCTGATACCGCCGGCCTTGCTGTATGGCGGGTGCCGTCCGGTTCGACGGCTGGGTGAATCGCGACCTGCGAGGCCGCTACCGCCCGGACGGCGGGCATTCGGGCGACGGCGAAACGATCAGGCGGGTGATTCCTCCGACGCCCCCCTCGATGTCACCTCGCGTGCTGCGATCATTCCGCACCGTGGTGACGTGGGCTGTCTGGGGCTGCCCACGGTGACAGGAGGGCCTGGCTTCCATGCATGGTGACTTCCCACGGCTCAGGCGGACGCTTTCACTGTGGTGCGGCATCGGTGCCGTGCTCGGAGGTTCGCTCGGCCCGGCCGCTCAGAGCGCGCACGCGCTCACTGCGGAATTCCAAGAACGTGCTACTACGTGTGCAGCCCCGGGGCCGGTCGCACACGCGTCCGCCGGCCTCGACTTCGGTGGAAGGGAGCTCAGTTCGGCGAGTGCCGGCCGCACGGCGGCCGCCATCACGGCCGCGCTGACCGCCGGGCCACTCCCCGCCGGGGCCCGGGTGGCGGGGAGCCGGGTACTGCTCCCCGACGGCCAGGGGTCTTTCACGATCGGCGTGGAGCCCGCACGCATGCCGGGCACGCTTGCCTACGCGCCGGTGGCGACCGCGCACTTTCTCGGGCCGAGCGCGGCCGTGGTACGGGTCTCCGACCGGGCGACGGCCGACCTGATCCGGCTGGCGGTCGCCGCCCGGCTCACGGAGGTGGCGGCGATCGTCTCCGACAGGTCGCAGAACCGGCGGCTCGACGTCACGAGCGGACTGAACGAGGGTGTGCTCACCACCGCCGACAGCGCCGGCCGCATCCCGCTCAGTCCCAGGGACCTCGGCCGGATCACAGTCCTGAAGGTCCTCGGCGACCAACTCCCCACCGCCACGGCCCGGGTGAAGTCGACCGCGCTCGGTTCCGCCGTCGCGATGGGCCTGCTCGACGAGGAACCGGCCCGCCCCGTGCACCGTATGGAAGGCAACGCGCCGCTGGTCGGCACGGCCGCCGCGGCGGCGCGGGCCGCCTCCGTCCGCGCGCTGTCGCCCGGTTCCGCGACCGCTCTCGACAAGGTGCTCGAACTGGCCCGCCAGGCCGGCTCACAGGCGGCCCTGGAGGACATCCGCGCCGAACGGGACTGCGAGCGCCGCGTCCTGCGCGAACAAGCCGACGGCGTGATCGCCCAGCGAACGACCGCGGACGCCGAGCTGACGAAGTCCCTGAACGCGCGTGATGCGCAGCTGCCGGTCGTTCCCCACGTGATCGTCGGCGGCGGCTGGGCGGCCACGGTCGACTACCTCACGCTGCCCCCGGTCGCGAGCGCCGGCGCCGACGTGCCGCCCGTCCTGACGGTGGCCGCGGGCTACGGAGTGGTGAACGATCTCGGGGACTTCCGCCTCACCCAGCCCGCGATGGACAACGAGCTGCCGGGTGCCCCCTTCCAGCCCGCTGACTTCGCCGAGGACCGCAACGACTTCGTGATGTCCACCGCCTTCGGGCGGGCGGTCGGTGTGGCCCGGGCCCTGGCCGGCATGCCCACGTACCAGGCGAACGTCACCGGCATCGAAGCCCGGCCGGACGGGTCGGGCGCGGCCGACTGGCCTGCCGGAGCCCGGTACCGCCTGACGACCGGCGACCGGCGGACCCTGTACGCCCGCTCACTGGACCTGGCCACCGGTCTCGGCCCGCCCAGGATCCCGCAGGCGGCCGGCGACCAGCTGGCCGGCCGGACCTTCGTCGATCCGGGTACGGGCTACCAAGTGGCATTCGGCCCGGCCGGTGACACGCGGGTCCTCGATCCCCAGGGCGAGCCGTACACCGGGCAGTTGCCCGCGAACGCAAGCTGGCTGCTCGGCGTGCAGAACGTCGAGGGCACACCGAAGAGGCTGTACGAGCCCTTCCTGCTCGATCCCCAGGGCCGGCCCACCGAGCGCCGCGTGATCGACCCCGAGTCCCGTCACTCGGTGGATCCGCAGACCCGTACGGTCCACGCCCCGGACGGAACGGCCGTCGACCCGGAGACTCTGGATCCGGACCTGCGAGCCCGGCTCGGCTTCCGGCCCGAGGGCTACCGTGACCCCCGGTTCGTCACCGACCCGGACTCGTCGTACTCGGTCCACCCGGTGACCGGCGCCGTCATCGTGACCGCGAGCGGTGAGCCTGTCGACCGCACCACCCTCCCACCGCAGACGCTGAGCCGCCTCGACGGCCTCGTCCGGGCACACCGGGTCCAGTACGGCGGCCAGAACACCAGCGCCAGCTACCGTCCGGACGACGACCTGCTCGTGGTCGGCGGCGGCGCGGGCGGCGCCTCCGAGGTCGAACAGGCCCACTACGTCACCCGTCAGGTCACCTGGGGCGCCCGCCCGGCGCGACTCGCCGCCGACTACCCGAAGGGCCCGGAAGGCGCCCTGGACCCGAAGGGGCTGCGCGCCGAATGGGATGCGGCCACCCCGGCCCGGAAGGCGGAGATCCAGAGGGACCTCACCTTCGTCAGCGGCGGCTTCAACCGGCGCAACACCCTGCCGTCGATCGGGGCCTTCTCCCTGCCGGTCTGGGAGCCGACCCTGCGTACGACCGACCTGCCCGTCACCATCCGGTACACCACCACCGGCCGCTTCGGCACGACCGATCTCCAGGGCCGCCCCTCCACCTTCAGCCGTATCGTCTACACCATCGGTCAGGAGGCCGACTACCCCGGCGGCGCGGCCGCACTGCTGGGCTCCGGCACCCGGCTGGTCGCCGTGCTCGGACCGGACGGCACGGAGGTCAACGGCCTCAGCGACGCGCCGGGCACGCTGCGGGTCCTGGGTGCGGCCAGTGTCACTCGCGGCGTTCTGCGGCTGACCGGTGCGGACCAGCCCGTACTGACCGACAAGATCAAGGCACAGGCGGACGTCCTGCCGCCGGACGCCCGCACCATCGACCCCAGCATCCGCTACCACGCCGGGCGGATCGCGGAGATGAACCGCGCCTTCCGGCAATGAGCGATGGGGAACGGTGGTGGAGCGAGGATGTTCCGCCACCGTTCCGGTCGGCGCCGACACGACTGCGCGGGACTCCGGCTGGCCCGAGCCCGCGCACACCCATGTCGACACCCTGCGCTACATCGACTCCGCCGGCCGCATCCGCACCTCGCCGCCTCCGGTGACGATGTACCCGGAGGGAGCCTTTGGCCTCCAGGATCAGCGGGGCGTGGGTGTTGGTCAGGTCACCGTACTGATCGCCTGCGGGTCGGCCCCTTCACCGTGACGACCTGGTGCTTGAGGCCGGAGGGAAGCGCAAAAACGTTGAGTCTGAACCGGACTCACCGACACGTTCGGGCGTGCTTGCCTCGCTGGTTCAATTCGTGCTGATACTGGCCGACGTGACCGAGAACAGCGCTGCGGCGCCCGCCGATCCGTTCGAGAGCAAGTTCGTCACCGGAACCTCCGGGGATATTATCGTGGCATCCAGAGGAAAAGGCGGCAAATATACCGAGCACCTTCGAGTGAAGGTGTCGAAGAATGCCAGGGAGCCCGAGCACACATGCACCGACGTGCGCTTCCACAACAATACGCAGGCGGTGGTGATGTGCGGCGACAGCAAGGCTGTCGTCGATCTCGGAACGCCGGGGTCCGCCGACACCCTCGGTTCCTCGCGGCTGCGCTGGCACATGGGGGAACACGGCACCAACGAGCATGCGGTCGAGCTGATTCCCGGCCCGTACATGGTGTCCGCCTCCAGCGGCGGCAGGGGCTACGGGCTCGAAGTCCGCAAGCTCAACGCTGACGGGAGCGCCACGCTCGTACAGAAGTGCTCCCTCGCTTCCGGTCACGCGCTGAAGTGGGACAGGAAGCGGAACCTGCTGTGGGCGTTGGGATCGAGCGTGTTCCCCCAGACTTGGGAGTACCGGGATCCGAAGGAGAAGCTGGACCCTTACTGGACCTGTGAGGAGTCGGAGCACGTCTATGGGGTGTTGTGCGCCTACCCGCTGCGCGAGGGGCACGAGCGACCCCTCGGCCACCCCATGGTCTTCCCGCTCCCGGACTCACAGGAACTGCCCGGGTCCGAGAACCCGAAGCACGGCAACTACGGCTGGCGGGAGGGGCCCCATGACTTCGCCCCGGTCCCCCGTCAGGACACGTTCCTGGTGTCCACCGACATGCATTCCTTCGTCTTCGACATCGGCGAGGCGATGCGGTTGGGGGCGTCCTCCAAGGCGGAGATGAAGAAACTCTTCGTACCGGCCGAGCAGAGCCTGCTCGAAGGTTTCGAGTCGCCGATGGAATTCGATGAATTCAAGGCCGTCAGCATCCATTCCAATGGGGATGTCCTGATCTGTCAGGCGAGGATGACGCCGCCGGTTCCCGAAACGGCGCCGGTGGAGACGGAGTACACGCCCGACTACGTCTCGTCCTGGCTCACCGTCTTCCGGCCGAGCACGAAAGAGCACTTCTACCTGAAGCCGCCGGCCTACACGTACAAGGCGCGCTGGCATGAGGAGCCCGCCGGCTGGGAAGGGATCACGCTCCCGTAGCAGTGAGGGCGTGCAGCCCCCACGGGCACCTGAGGACAACCGCGGGTGACCGCACCCCGCCTCCCAGCCAGTGCCCGAGGATGAGGTACGGGCTGACGCAGACCACAGCCATCAGCAGGATCACGAAAGGGTAGCCGCCCGCCCGCTCGAGTCCGGCACGTCCTCGAAGTGCATGTCGTGGATGGTTCCCACCAGCGTCGGTGCGATCAGGATGGCGGCCCAGCCAGATGAGGAGCACGAGCCGTGACAGGTGCGGCCGGAACACGTGACACCCAGCAGAGCCAGGACCAACCCCTCGAGGACCTCGGGTCCGGCGTCGGGACCGGTCCGACGGTCAACAGCTATGACGAGTGGTCGCCCCTGAAGGAGGTCGTACTGGGCTCGGGCCTGAACCATGACGCGCACGAACTCGACCTCTCCTTCCGTCTGTTCTTCCATGACGAGGCGCACGGGGCCTTCTACAGCCCCGCGTACGGAGCACCGGGCGCGGTCAGCGTCCGCCGGGAGGTGAAGAAGAGATACGTGGAGGAGCTGAACGAGGACATCGAGGGCATGGCGGACGCCCTGCGCCAGGGCGGTGTCACGGTGCACCGGCCCATGCCGCTGACGGCGGCCGGTTCGGTGCGGACGCCCGCCTGGGATGCCGGAGTGATGCCTGCGCTGAACGTCCGTGACCAGACGCTCGTCCTGGGCGGGGAGATCATCGAGACCCCGCCCCAGGTCCGTGCCCGCTACTTCGAATCGCACCATCTCAAGCCGCTGTTCTACGAGTACTTCCAGCGGGGCGCGAGATGGACGGTGATGCCGCGCCCGGTCATGACGGACCGCTCCTTCGACACCTCGTACGTCAGCGGCTCGACCACCGCGTCCATGCAGTACATCGCCGACCCGCACCCCTCGCAGCTGGACGTCGGCACGGAGATGATGATCGATGCCGCGCAGTGCGTGCGCTTCGGGCAGGACGTCCTGGTCAACGTCTCCACGCAGAACCATCAACTGGGCTTCGAGTGGCTGCAGCGGCACACCGCCGGCCGCTTCCGGCTGCACCGCGTGTACCGGCTCGCCGACAACCACCTCGACAGCATCGTGCTGGCCCTGCGGCCCGGTGTCCTGCTGGTGCGGGACCCCTCGTTCGTGCCCCGGCTGCCGGAGCCGTTGCGCCGCTGGAAGATCATTTTCCCGCCGAAGCCGGACCTGAACTCGTTCCCTGACTACGAGGCCGACGACCTCGTCCTGACCAGCCCGTTCATCGACCTCAACGTGCTCTCGCTCTCCCCGGACACTGTCATGGTCAACGCGCTCTGCCCGGAACTGATCCGCACGCTGGAGGAGCACGGCTTTACCGTGGTGCCGGTCCGTCACCGGCACCGCCGACTGTTCGGCGGAGGCTTCCACTGCTTCACCCTGGACACCGTCCGCGAGGGGTCCGGTCCCGAGAACTACTTCGACTGACGGGTGGGGGCGGGCCACAACAGTGAACCCGAGCCCGAGGCCGCGCGATTGGCGCGGCCCTTCGGCGCTGGACACCGCGGCCCCGGACGACCGCCGCCCCGGCCTCGCCACCGCTACGCGTCGGGGCCCGGCCGAGCTGCTCGGGCGCGGAGCAGTGCGTTCCCCGGGTGCGGATACCTGAGGGCCATATACCGACGATCGAATTCCGGTAGCGGGCGGCAAGGCGGGAAGCCGGGGTGACGGCGGCTTCCGGCCGTGCGGCTGCCCGGCATAGGCCATTCCGCCGCGCACCGCCGTTTTTTACAAGAACGTCGGCCGCCGCTGGGCAATGATCGCTCCGCCACCGATCCGGTGATGACCAACATGCTTCTGAGCAGGGGGAATTCCGGCATGTCCGTAAACATTCGCACCACCGTACGACGTACCGCGGCCTGGCGCCGCGCCCTGGCCGCCACCGCCGTTCTCGCATCGACCGGGTCGATCCTCGCCCTCACTCCGGCGCCCGCGCAGGCCGCGTTGCCGGCCCAGTCGATCGCCGACCCGGTGCACTACTGGAACGACGTGCTGCAGGAGGCCTTCCGCAGGACGGGCGGCGGGCCCGTGCCGATGGCGAGGGCGGCGGCGATGATGAACGCCGCGATCTACGACGCGGAGAGCTCGTACCAGCTCAAGTGGAAGGGGCGGATGACCTCCGCCGCCTACATCAAGGCCGAGAGCTACGCCGGCATCTCCGAGGGACCCGACGAGGAGGAGCGGGTCATCGGCCGCACCGCCTACAACATCCTGCTCAACCTGTACGGGCTGAACCGGCCCAACAAGGAGACGACGGTCGACCTGACCTCCTTCCTGGACCAGAGATTCACCCAGCGTTTCGGCACCTCACCCACCGCCTTCGACCTCGTGGACGTCACCGTCGTCAACAAGATGGTCACCCAGATGATGACCGAGCGGGCGGGCGACGGATCGGACAACCAACAGCTCTACACGCTGAACAATGAGCCCGGAGCATGGCGGCCCACCAGCTATCCCGACATGGTGGACGGCAAGTGCGACGACGTCTCCGACGCCGTCAATCCGTTCTGGGGACAGGTCAGGCCCTTCTCGCTGACCTCGGGCTCGCAATTCCGCCCCACCCGCCTCGGCCAGTTCGCGACCTACGCGAACCTGGTCGCCAGCCCCGAGTACAAGGCTCAGGTCGAGGCCGTACGGACGGCCGGCGCGGCCGCACCCACCGCGGCGACCCCGGTGATCAACCGGACCCCGGACCAGGTGAACGCCGCCTGGTTCTGGGCCAACGACAACGACGGCACGTACAAGCCGCCGGGCCAGATGCTCCAGGCCACACGCGAGGTCTCCAAGGCGCGAGGACTCACCGTCTACCAGAACGCCCGGCTCTTCGCGCTCGTCTCGATCGCGCTCGCCGATACGGGGATAGCCGTCCGCGATGCGAAGTTCGCCACCCCGATCGACCTGTGGCGCCCGGTCTCCGCGATCCGCGAGGGCGGCCTCGATCCGCAGTGGAAGCCCCTCCTGAAGAACAACGCCGGCGTCAACGCCAACCCCTGCTTCCCCGCCTACGTCTCCGGCCACGCCTCCTTCGGTGCCGCCTGGGCCGGAATTATGAAGCGGTACTTCGGCAGCGACAACCTCGCCTTCGACCTCACCACCGACGAACCGCTCGCCCCGGTCAAGACCCGGCACTTCACCAGCTTCAGTGCTGCCGCGAAGGAGGACGCCGACAGCCGGATCTGGCTCGGTGTCCACTTCCCGTGGGACGCCGCCGACGGCCTCACTCTCGGCGACCAGATAGCGAATCAGGTGTTCACCACCCAGCTCCGCACCTTGTGACGCGGGGCCGCGGGGGCGGGCCCTGTCCCGCCCTCCGGCGCTTCCGGACTACCGCTTCTCGCTCTCGGAGCCGGCGCGCGCGACCGCAGCCGCGGTGTGGCTCGCCGCGCGCCAGCGCTGAGAAGGGCCGGGCGTAAGGGAACCGTCATTCTTTCGGCATGGCGAACAGGCACCTGAGCAGGTTGAATGCGCGGGCGGAACAGAACCCGGACGGTGAGAAGGAGCGAAGTGGAAGACAGCAGGCGGCGTGGACGGATGATCACCGGGGCGGCGGTGACGACTGTGGCGGTGCTGGGTGCCGGGCTGTACTGGTTCCAGCCGTGGAAGCTCTGGCAGGACGACCGGGTCAGCGAAGCCCTGCCGACGGCCCAGGCCGCTCCATCTCGTGCTGCCTCACCGGTGCAGGGGTCCACGAGTCCCTCTCCGGCCCCCGCGGGACCGCAGACTCTGGCCCAGGGATCCCTGATCAGCCACGAGCACGCCACCACGGGCACCGTGAAACTTATCCGGCTGCCGGACGGCTCCCGGACCCTGCGGCTGGAGAACCTCGACACCAGCAACGGCCCCGACCTACGTGTATGGCTCACCGACGCCCCCGTGAAGGAAGGTGCGGACGGCTGGGGTGTCTTCGATGACGGCAAGCACGTCAGCCTGGGCAAGCTCAAGGGCAACAAGGGCGACCAGAACTACGAGATCCCCGTCGATGTGAACGTCGCGGACTACACCAGCGTCACCATCTGGTGCGACCGGTTCAACGTCTCCTTCGGTGCGGCCGAGCTGACCAAGGCTTGAGTCCGCCTCGTGTTGAACGGCCCCCGATGAGCCCGGTGATCGTCGTCGTACCGCATGGGCGACCCCTCCGGCCGGGTGGTCTGTGCCAGGGCGAAGTCACGTCGGTGCTGCTGTGGGCGAGGACGGCCGAGTCGCCGGACCCTCTCCGTCAGCCGCTCGACGATTACGACCGGCAGGTGCAAGGCCTGCCGGTCGCCGCCGCCGAGCCGGCAGGAGGCAGCCCCGCTGCAACGTGGGCCGTTTCAGAGTGATCTGAAACGGCCCTTCGGTCATTTCCGGGGGGTGCCCGCCGGGTCTGCCCTGGTGAGGGTGCAGGTGCCGTCGCTGCACTGGCGCTGCAGGCGGCCGCGGGAGACGGTCTGGGCCAGGCCGACCATCCAGCAGGTCGGGCAGCCGCGGAAGGCGATCAGGGACAGCGGGGCCGCCAGCAGGGCGGCCGGGCCGAGCGTGGGGACCAGGGCGATCGAGCCGATGATCAGGCCGAAGCCGAGGGCGCCCCGCGCCAGGTGGCGCGGGACGGAGCTGCTGGCGAAGTCCGGTCGGGGGGCCGCCGGTCGTGCGGGCTTCGTGGTGGTCATGGTCGTGGGCCTCCTGCCCCTGGTCGGGTGGCTTGTGCCAGTGAGTGGCGCAGTGTCGCGCGGGCCCTGTGCAGCCGGGACTTCATCGCGGCGGTGCTCAGGCCCAGCGCGTCCGCCACGGTCCTGCCGGGCAGGCCCTGTACGTCCCGCATGATCAGGACCTGCCGCAGGTCCCGGGGGAGGGCGCTGACCGCCGCGGCTATCCGCTCCGCCTCCAGTGCGCGCAGCACCGCCTCCTCGGCGGACGGCTCCGTCGAGGTGTCCGGGGCGGCCGGGGCTTCGTCGTTCCGCGGGACGAGCAGCAGCCGTACCTGGCGCAGGCATTCGTTGCGCACGATCCGGAACATCCACGATGCGAGCGCGCCGGTGGCCCGCAGGGTGCCGATCTTCCGGTAGAGGATGATCAGCGCCTCCTGTGCCGCGTCCTCCGCGTCCTGCGGCGAGGCGCACAGCGAGAGGGCGAACTTGCGTACGTGGGGCTGCGATTCCATGACGACGGCGGTGAGCGAGGTGATGTCACCGTCCTGGGCGGCCTTGATCAGCCGGTCGTCCGGCCAGGTGAAGCGTTGTTTCATGTGTGCTGCTCGTTTCCGGCGGGTTCCTCGGGTGCGGTCAGTGCTCAGCCGCGGCTCTTGAAGCGCCGCAGCAGGTGCCAGGTGCAGGCGCCGATGAGCAGGGCTCCGACGACTACGAGGGCGGTGATCAGCATGGGGTTCCTCCGGGTCTTCCGTGTGTCCGTTCGGTCGGTACGCGGATAAGAGGCGGGGAGGTTCCCAGAGGATTCGCCTTCCGGCGAAGTTTTTTCCGGCGTGCGGCGCCGGGCCCCGGTTCGGCCGGTTCGGCAGCGTGCGGGAAGGCGCGCACGCGGATGCGGCTCTCCGCGGACACCGGCGGGTGCGGACACCATCCGATCGGCGGAAAGACGGAGAAAACGCTTGGACGGGGCCAGCGGCCCTGCGGAACACTGCGACTCCTGTCCGGCCACCGCTCACACCGCACAGGGTTGGTATGGGATCCACCGAAGCACACCGAAGTCCGCCGGGCCGGGGCCCGGTCCTCCTCGCACTGCGCCACTACGGACGGGAACTGTTCCGGCTCCGCCGGCTGGCCGTACCCGCCATGCTGCTCCCGGCGCTGGGCAACATCGGCATCAACTACGTCGCGCCGCTGGTCGTCGCCAAACTCGTCGGCAGGATCGCGGCCGACCGGGGCGCCGTCGCCTCGGGCATCGGCCCGGTCCTGCCCTACGTCCTCGCGTTCGCCGGCGCCCTGCTGCTGGCCGAGGCGATGTGGCGCCTCGGACTGCACTGCCTCAACCGGCTCGACGCCCTCGGCGTCGAGCGGCTGTACGTCCTCGGAATGGACGAGCTGTTCGCCAAGGACGCCGCGTTCTTCCACGACAACTTCGCCGGCTCGCTCACCAAGCGGGTCCTGAGCTTCGCCTCCCGCTTCGAGGAGTTCGTCGACACGCTGACCTTCCAGATCGTCGGCAAGTTCGTGCCCCTGATCTTCGGCTCGGTGGTGCTGTGGCAGTACGAACCCCTGCTCGTCGTCGGCCTGTTGGCGATGATCGCGTTCACCGGGCTGCTCGTGACCCCGCTGATCCGCCGGCGGCAGCGGCTCGTCGACGAGCGCGAAGCGGCCATCGCCCGGGTCTCCGGCCACGTCGCCGACAGCCTGATGAACATGGACACCGTCCGCGCCTTCGCCGCCGAGGAACGCGAGGCCGCCGAGCACCGCTCGCGGGTCGCCGAGTCGCGCCGGCTCATGCTGCGTTCGTGGGACTACGGCAACCTGCGCATCGACACGATCGTCGCACCCATGTCCGTACTGACCAACGCGCTCGGCCTGCTGGTCGCCGTCGGGCTCGCCGCACGCGGGCACGGCGTGGAGACGGTCGTCGTCGCCTTCACCTACTACGGCAACGCCACCCGGATCATGTTCGAGTTCAACCAGATCTACCGGCGCCTGGAAAGCTCGATGACGGAGGCCGCGCAGTTCACCGCACTGCTGCTGACCCCGCCGACCGTCCTCGACCCGAAGCACCCCGAGCCGCTGCTGTCCCAGAGCGCGGAAGTGTGCTTCGAGGGGGTGGACTTCGCCCACGCGGGCGGCCAACCGCTCTTCGCCGGGCTCGACCTGGCCGTGCCCAGCGGGACGAAGATCGGCCTCGTCGGCCGGTCCGGCGGCGGCAAGACCACCCTCACCCGGCTGCTGCTGCGGATGACCGACATCGACGGCGGGCGGATCACCGTCGGCGGGCAGGACATCAGCAGGCTCTCCCAGTCCGACCTCCGCGGCCTGATGGCGTACGTGCCGCAGGAGCCCGCGATGTTCCACCGCACCCTGCGCGAGAACATCGCCTTCGCCCGCCCGGGCGCCACCGACGCCGAGATCCGCCGCGCCGCCGAGGCGGCGCACGTGACGGAGTTCGCCGACGCCCTGCCGGAGGGCTTCGACACCATGGTGGGCGAGCGCGGGGTGAAGCTGTCCGGCGGACAGCGCCAGCGGGTCGCCCTCGCCCGGGCGATCCTGCGCGACGCCCCGATCCTGCTGCTCGACGAGGCCACCAGCGCCCTCGACTCCGAGAGCGAGCTCCTCGTCCAGGACGCCCTGTGGCGGCTCATGGAAGGGCGGACGGCCCTCGTCGTGGCGCACCGCCTGAGCACCGTCGCCACCATGGACCGGCTCGTCGTCCTCGACCGCGGCCGGATCGTGGAGCAGGGCACCCACCAGGAGCTGCTCACCGCGGACGGCGCCTACGCGAAGCTGTGGCAGCACCAGTCGGGCGGCTTCCTCGACGACACCCCCACGGCCGGGGCCGACGCGCACCCGTGACCCCTTACCCCGCGCCGTGCCGGCCGGGCACGGCGCGGGGTACGCGGCTACCCCGACGCGGCGGGGAGGGTGAGGGTGAAGACCGCGCCGCCGCCAGACCGCCGCCCAGCAGACCTTCCGCGACGTGCTCGCCGTCACCGTCTCCGGTGACGACGCCCCGCTCGGCCCCCGTCAGCGGAGCCGCCGTACGGCTGTGCCCCGACGGGACCGGCCTGCGGCGCGGCAGCGGCCGGGGCACGGAGCCCACCGCCGTACGGGTGACCGAGCGCGGCGTCGAGCTCACCGTCGACGCCGGGCACCTGCGCCTGGCGGGCCGCGTGCAGGCGGCTCCGGGAGGCGGCGGCACGCCGACCGGCAGACGATGGAGGCGTGCAGGTGCCACACGAGCCGGCCGCGGTGACCGGCCCCCGATGAACGAGGCCCGGTGAACGAACAGGTCCCGGTCGACGAGCTGATCAGCAGCGCCGCGCAGGCCGCCGGCGGCTGGCTGGGCGCGCTGCCCGTGGCGCTCGTGGCCACCGGCGGCGACGGGACCATCGTGCGCTGGAACCAGGTCGCGCAGGAGCTGCTGGGCTACACCCCGCCCCAGATGCTCGGACGCAACATCGCCGACCTGCTGCACCCCGGATCGGACCGCAGCCTCGGCCGCTCCCTGTGGGAGGCGGCCGCCTCCGGACGCGGGGTCATGGGCACCGTCACCGCCTGGCACCGCGACGGGCACCCCCTGGAGGTGGAGATCTGGGCCTCCCCGGTCTCCGACCGGCAGCACGGCTCGACGGTGCTGGTCTTCGCCGCCGACGCCCACGCGGCCCGCCGCATCCGCGGCTCCTCGGCGGTCTGGGACGGCCTCTTCGCCCGCTCGCCCGTCGGCATCGCCATCCTCGACACCCAGCTCCGCTTCCTCCAGGTCAACGCCGCACTCGAAGCCATGAACGGCCTGCCCGAATCGGCGCACATCGGACGCCGCCTGGCCGAGCTCCTGCCCGAGGTGAACGCCCTGGAGATGGAGGAGGCCATGCGGCAGGTCCTGGAGACCGGCAGACCCCTCCTGGACCGCCGCCGCGTCGGCCGGACCCCCTCCGAACCGGACCACGACCGGGTCTGGTCCTGCTCCTACGTCCGGGTGGAGGACCCCGCCCGCATGCCCATCGGCGTCATCGCCTCCCTCGTCGACATCACCGAACAGCAGCGCGACCACGTCGAAGCCGAAGCCGGCCGGCGCCGCCTCGCCCTGCTCAGCGAGGCCAGCATGCGCGTCGGCTCCAGCCTCGACCTGGAGCGCACCGCGCAGGAGCTCGCCGACCTCGCCGTACCGCGCCTCGCCGACGCCGTCACCGTCGACGTCCTGGACGCCCTGGCCCGCGGCGACGAGCCCGGCATGGGCCTGACCGGCGGGGTGGCCCTGCGCCGGCTCGGCCGGTCCCCGCTGTCCGGATCCCGGGTGACCGACATCCTCGCCCCCCTCGGCCGGACCCTCACCTTCCCCGCGAACGCCCCCTACACCCAGGCCCTCGCCGCCCGGCAGCCCTTCCTCATCGCCCGCCTCGACGACCAGGCAGTCGCCCCCGCCGCCCGGCACACGGCGAAACCCGCGCAGCTGCTCACCGCGGGGGTGCACTCCTTCGTCATGGCCCCCCTCGTCGCCCGGGAATCCGTCCTCGGCGTCGCCAGCTTCTACCGCACCCGCCCGGTCGGGCCGTTCACCGCCGAGGACGTCACCCTCGCCGGGGAACTCGCCGCCCGCGCCGCGCTCAGCATCGACAACGCCCGGCTGTACCACCGCGAGCACGAGACCGCCGTCATCCTCCAGCGCAGCATGCTCCCGCAGCACATCACCCCGCCGCCCGGCATCGAGGTCAGCCACCGCTACCTGCCCGCGAGCGACGTCAACGAGGTCGGCGGCGACTGGTACGACGTCCTGGCCCTGTCCGGAGGCAAGGCCGCCCTGCTGATCGGCGACGTGATGGGCCACGGCATCGCCGCCGCCGCGGTCATGGGCCGGCTCTCCGCCTCCGTACGGTCCCTGTCGCGCCTGGACCTCTCGCCCGTACGGCTGCTGCACCAGCTCGAAGCCACGCTCGCCGACCTCGCCGAACCGATGCTGGCCACCTTCCTCTACGTCGTCGTCGACCCGGCCACCGGACGCTGCACCGTCACCCGCGCCGGACACCCACCGCCGGCCCTCGTCCTCCCCGACGGAACCGTCCGCCTCCTCGACACCCCGCCCGGCGTCCCGCTCGGCGTCGGGGGCATCGCGTTCACCCCCACCGAGGTCGAAGTGCCCCCGGGCAGCCTCCTCGTCCTCTACACCGACGGCCTCATCGAAGCGCGCGGCAGCGACCTCGACGAGCGGCTCGGCGAGCTGACACAACTGCTGGCCGACCCCCAGCGCCAGCTGGACCACCTGTGCGACTCGCTGATCACCCACCTCGTCCCGGCGGCGGCCGACGACGACATCGCGCTGATGGTCGCCCGGGTCGGCGGCTGACCCCGCCACCCCGCGGGGCCCGTTGTCAGTGCTCACGTGCATGATCGGACGTGCCGAACGGCGCTTCGGCAGGGCCGTGTTCACCTGGCAGTGCGGCTGATCGCACGCGTACGGAAAACGGGGGGACGCACATGGTGCGCAAGAGGGTGCTGGTGCTCGACGCGGCGCCGGGGAAGCTGCTCGGACGGGAGCTGGAGCGGCTCCTCGGCCACGGCCTGGAGGTGACGCTGAACCTGCGGCGCGTCGCCGATCCCGGCGCGGCACGGGCCGAGTGGGGAGGGCGCGTGGAGTTCACCGACTTCGACGCCTTCGACGGGGAGGCGCTGCTCGCCGAGACCCTCCGGGACGGGGCCGGCTACCACGCCGTCAAATCCCGGGGCGGCGTGCCGATGCGCGCCGGGTTCCTCGCGGCGGCGACGGCCCCCGGCCAGGCGCACCGGCTGCGGGTGATCGGCCGGGCCGGCGCCGGCACCGACCACGTCGAACTGGCCGCCGCCTCCCGGCACGGGGTCGCGGTCACCCACACCCCGGGCTCCAACGCGACCGCCGTCGCCGAGTTCGCGCTGGCCCAGCTGCTCGCCCTGACCCGCGACCTCCGCGCCTACGACGAGGCCGCGCACCAGGGCCGGTGGCGTTCCCCGGCCGTGCCGGCGGCGGGGCTGTCGGAGCTGTCCCTGGGCGTGGTCGGACTCGGCCGGACCGGACGGGCCCTGGCGGACCGGGCGGCCGCCCTGGGCATGGACGTACGCGGCCTCGCGCGCCGCACCCCGGCGGGCGGCACCCCCATACCGATGGCGGAGTCCCTCCCCGCCCTGCTGGCCGGCAGCGACGTGGTCTCCCTCCACGTACCGCTCACCGACGGCACCCGGGGGCTGATCGGGAAGGCCGAACTGGCGCTGATGCGCCCGGGGTCGGTCCTGCTCAACACGGCCCGGGGCGGCATCGTCGACGAGCAGGCCCTCGCCGACGCGCTGCGCGACCCCGGCCACCCCCTGGCGGCAGCCGCCGTGGACACCTTCGAACACGAGCACGCGGCCTTCGCCTCACCCCTCTTCGGCCTGCCCAACGCCCTGCTGACCCCGCACGTCGCCGGGATGACGGGCAGCGCCATGAGCACGGCGGCCCTGAGCTGCGCGGACCACATCGCGGCCCTGCTCGGCGGGCGCCCGGAGGGAATACCCGTGGCGACGGCCTGAGGACCGCCCGGACCGCCGGGGACCCGTTCGGGTGAAGTCAGGCCTCAGGGCGATACCGCTGGGTAGGTCTGCCGCCGAGGTTCCGTGCACCATGCAACGGGGCCGATCGTCCTGGCCGCCCTGGAGGGCCCATGTCCGCAGTACGCCGCATCCCCAAGCTGCTCACCGCGACCGCCGTCGCCGTGCTCCTCTCCGTCGCCGGAGCGGGCCTCGCGGCTCCCGCGAGCGGCGCCACCGCCGCCCCGCCGACGGAGCGGTCCGCCCGGGCGCCCGGCTTCAACGCGAGCGGGGTCTGGGACATCTACCAGAGCAACGCCAACGTGCGGGTGGACTTCTCGCAGGACGGTGACGGGCGCCTCTACGGGTCGGTCCGCTCCGGCAGCACCGTGGGCAACGTCCGGGAGGGCTCCGTCGACGGCCAGAACATCTACTTCGTCATCGCCTGGTCGCACGGGCCCGTCGGGCGCTACACCGGCGTGCGGGGCCCGGACGGCCGGCTCTCGGGCACGACCTACGACCTGACCAACCCGTCCAGCCAGGCGACCTGGCGCACCGAGCGGAGGTTCTGAGCCGGTTCCGGACACGGCCGGAAGGCCGGGGCTCCCCGCGAAGTCCACGCGGAGCCCCGGCCGGACCGGCCGACCGGTCAGTTCTTGCCGAGGAGGCCCTTCATCCGGTCGATCTCGGCGCTCTGCGAGGCGACGATGGCGCCCGCCATGTCCTTGGCGGCCTGGTACTTCCCGTCGGACTGCTCCGTCCTGGCCATGGCCACGGCACCCTCGTGGTGCTTGACCATCAGGTCGAGGAACGCGGTGTCGAAGGCCTTCCCGGAGGCCTTCGTGAGCTGGTCCATCTCCTCGCCGGTCATCATCCCGGACATGGTGTGGCCGGCGTGCCCGCCCTGGGCGGCATCGGCCGCCGGGACCTGCTCGCCCCAGGCCGTCAGCCAGCCGGACAGGGTCTTGATCTCCGGGTCCTGGGCCTTCTTGATCTCGGCGGCGAGCTCCTTGACCTCCGCCGATCCGGCGCGGGTCTCGGCGAGGCCGGCCATCTCGACCGCCTGCCGGTGGTGGGGGATCATCCCCTTGGCGAAGGCGGTGTCGGCGGCGTTGTTCGCCGCCTGAGCCCGGCCGGCGGAGGCCGACGCGGAGGGCTCGGCGGAGGCGGAGGCCGCGCCGTCGTGGCCGCCGTGCGCCGTGGAGCCGGAGTCGGAACCGGTCTTGCCGCCGCAGGCGGCGAGGACGAGGGCGGCGGTGGCGGCCGCGGCCAGTGCGCTGGTACGGCGGATCAGGGAACGCTTGACGGTCATGGTGGTGCTTCTCCTGCTCGGGGTTCGTACGGGTGTGCGTGCTCGGCCGGCGGGAACGCCGGCGGGGCCGCGCCTATACGCGCAGGAGTTGCAGTTCGCTCAGCGACGGGGGAGCGCGCCCGTACTCCGTCGCCCCGAGCGCGACGCAGTGCGGAGCCCCGGCCGCGGCGGGGCTCCCGCCGGGCACGGCCGCCGGGGCGTGCAGGACGGGGGCGCCGCTGGTGCCGGGGGCCGCGCAGGTGGAGTCGGCGTGCTGGGCGTGCCCGTCGGAGGGGCCGCGCTCGGGATCACCCGCGTGGGCGCAGCCGCAGGGGTCGGAGGGGTGCTCCGCAGCCTCCCCGTGGGCCTCCGTGTGCGCCGCGGCGTGCGCCGCGGTCGGCGGGAGCGCACCCGGGCCGAGGCCGTGCATGCCGAGGATCCCCATGAGCACGGCCAGTACGAGGAGCAGCCGCGCGGGCGGCCCGGAGGGCCTCCTCGCGCGTCCGGGCCGCGTACTCGTACTCATGGCGGCATCGTAGAGGACCACCGCGAGGTACTCCAAAGGGGTAGGGGGTATCTCGCTGCTCGGGCATGGCGGCCCCTTTCGGTCGTGGGAGCAGGCCGGGCCGGGTGCCTACGAGACCCCCCCCGGCCGTCCCCGTAGAGTCGCCCGGCGCCCGGCGCCCGGCCGCCCCGGCGATCCCGCGAAGGCCGAACGGGGGTCGCTCAGGCCGGGCCCACCCGGCGCCCCGAGTGGAGTTCCAGCGGGCCGGTCCCCTCGGCCAGGGCCGTCAGGCAGGCCTCGATCTGGCGGCGCAGCTTCGGCTTGACCAGACCCCGCAGCTCCTCGCGGCGCGCCGTGCGCCACTCCAGCAGCTCGGCGGGCGGCAGCCGGATCGCCGCGAACTCGGCCGGGCCCAGGACCCCGCCGTCGTAGAGGAAGCGGATCCGCGCCGGGTAGCCGGGCCGGTGGGTCCAGTTGACGGCGAGGAGCCGGCCGGGCGCCCGGTCCAGGCCGGTCTCCTCGCGGACCTCGCGCCCCGCCGCGTCCCGCGGGGTCTCGCCGAGGTCGCTGTCGACGCCGCCGCCGGGCAGCAGCCAGCGGCCCGGCTCGCCGTAGCCGGGCCGGACGAGCAGGACCCCGCCGGCCCCGTCGGTGAAGAGGACGTTCGCGGCGGTGAGGGCCTTGGGCCGGGCCGCGCGGTGGCCGGCCGGGTCGTAGTGGCCGGCGTGCTCCAGGGCGGCGCGGTCGGCCGGATCCAGCCCGGCGGGGGAGCCGGGCTGCGGGACGCCGTCGACCAGGTGCGCGACGGAGCCGGAGTACAGGGCGGCCAGCCCGGCGCGCAGCCGGGGCGCGAGCCGGCCGGGCAGCTGCTCCGCGGCTTCCTCCGGGGTGAGCCAGCGCGCCTCGGTCACCTCGCCGTCGGCGAAGGCGATTCCCTCGGCGCCGGCACCGGTCAGCGGCCCCACGAGGTACACGTGGACCACGAGCGAGCGGCCGAGCGCGCCCGGCGGACAGGAGTCCACGGCCAGCAGCCGGCCGACCGGGGCGGACAGGTCCAGCTCCTCCTTCAGCTCCCGGGCCAGGCCCTGTTCCGGGGTCTCGGTGTCCTCCACCGTGCCGCCGGGCAGTTCGAGGCCGTCCTTGTACGAGGGGGTCAGTACGAGGACCCGGCCCTGCGGGTCCAGCACGAGGCCGGTCGCGGCGACGAGCGGCGACGGCCGGTCCGCGTAATAGGCGCGCACGGCCTCGGGCGACGGGCGGTCGGGCACGGCGGCTCCGGGATCGGGGTGAGGGGGCGGGGGTGAGGGGGGCGGCGTACCGGAATCAGTACCACGTCCCGCCCGGCCTCAGGCCCGGGCGAGGAGCATTCCGCCCATCGTGACCATCGTCGCGGCCACCAGCCCGTCCAGCACCCGCCAGGCGCCGGGCCGCGACAGCGGCCCGCTGAGCAGCCGGGCGCCGTAGCCCAGGGCGGCGAACCAGATCAGGCTGGCCAGCCCGGCCCCGATCCCGAAGGCCCACCGCAGGTCGCCCCGGTCGGCGGCCAGCGAGCCCACCAGCAGGACGGTGTCCAGGTAGACGTGCGGGTTGAGCCAGGTCATGGCCAGGCAGGTGAGCACCGCCGCCCGGACGGACCCGGCGGTGGCGCCCTCGGCGGTGAGGGCCGCGCCGGCGGCGGGGCGCAGCACCCGCCGGGCCGCGAGGATGCCGTAGCAGATCAGGAACCCGCCGCCGGCGATGCCCACGGCGGTCAGCGCGGCCGGCCAGGCGGTGACGAAGGCGCCGACCCCGGCCACGCCGAGGAAGATGAGCACCGCGTCGGAGACGGCGCAGATCGCGACCACCGCCAGGACGGCGTGCCGGCGCGCGCCCTGGCGCAGCACGAAGGCGTTCTGCGCGCCGATCGCGACGATGAGGGAGAGGCCGGTACCGAAACCCGCCAGTAGTGCTGTGGTGATGCCGTTCGTCATGGTCCGACCGTAAGGACCGCGCGCCACTGCGTACAGCTAAAGATTTTTACGTATCATTAGCGCTCGTGATGGACGAGCTTCCCCTGGAACAGGTCCGGACCCTCCTCGCGGTCGTGGACGAAGGCACCTTCGACGCGGCCGCCGCCGCCCTGCACGTGACGCCCTCCGCCGTCAGCCAGCGGGTCAAGGCCCTGGAACAGCGCACCGGACGGGTGCTGCTGATGCGGACCAAGCCGGTCCGGGCGACGGAGTCCGGAGAGGTGGTCATCCGCTTCGCCCGGCAGCTGGCCCGGCTGGAACGGGACGCGCGCGCCGAACTGGGCATGGGCATGGCCGACGGCCTCGGCCCCGTCCGGATGCCGATCGCGGTCAACGCGGACTCGCTGGCCACCTGGTTCCTGCCCGCCCTCACCCGGGTGCCGCAGCAGCCGCCCATCTGCTTCGAGCTGCACCGCGAGGACGAGTCCCACACGACGGCCCTGCTGCGGGAGGGCCAGGTCATGGCGGCCGTCACCTCCTCGCCCGACCCGGTGGCCGGGTGCACGGTACGGGCGCTGGGGCTGGCCCGCTACCTGCCGGTGGCGAGCCCCGACTTCGCCGCCCGGCACCTGACCGGGGCCCCGGCCCGGGACCTGCTGGAGGCCCCGCTGATCGTCTTCGACCGGCGCGACGTCCTCCAGGACGACTTCGTCCGCGCCCTCACCGGCGGCGTCTCGACCGCCTCGGCCGCACGGCACCTCGTACCCACCTCGGAGGGCTACCGGGACGCGGTGGCGGCGGGCCTCGGGTGGGGGCTCGTACCCGAACCGCAGGCGGAACCGCTGCTGGAGACCGGCGCGCTGGTGCCGCTGGCGCCGGGCCGCTGGCTGGACGTACCGCTGTACTGGCAGCAGTGGAAGCTCGACTCGCCCGCGCTCGCGCTGGTCGCCCGGGTGGTCGCCGAAACGGCCATGGAAGAGCTGCGGCCGGTCTAGGCCGTGTCCCCCGGATCGGGCAGGCCGGCCGCCGGCTCCAGGTCCTTGGTGAAGTGGAAGGCGACGATGTCCATGCGCTCGCGCAGGTAGAAACGGTGGGCGTCGGTGCGGTGGGTGCCCGAGTCGAGGTTCAGCTCGTGGCACCCCGCCGCGCGGGCGTGGGCCTCCAGGTGGACGACGAGTGCGTGGCCGACGCCGGTGGAGCGGGACGACGCGGCGGTCACCAGGTCGTCGACGTAGAGCTTGCGCAGGGAACTGGTGTTGTGGATGATCCGCCAGCCGGCCGCGCCGACGCAGGTGCCGTCGTCCGCGTAGGCGGCGGTGAAGCGCAGCCCCTGCGCCCGCCCGTTCTCGTACACCTCCCGGAAGAGCTCTTCGGTGAGATGGGGGCGCAGCTCGCGCAGGACCGGGAGGAGGTCGCCGGTCAGGCGAGGGTCTCCGGGTTCGAAGTCGATGATCTTCACGTCGGCACGATACCGCCGGGCTCCGCCGCTACCGGCCGAGGGCGCTGCGCACGGTGATCCCGTACCGGGTCCGCAGTCTGCGCAGTTCCCAGCAGGACAGGGCGGTCACGGACAGGGGCGCGCCCGCCAGGAAGAGCAGCCACACGCCCTGCGGGGCGTTCACGGGCGGCCCCTCGAAGGCCTGGAGCGCCGACATCACCACCACGACCACGGGGGAGAGCAGGGGCGGCAGCACCTCGTGGACGTCGGCGGTCCGGAAGGAGTGGTGGACGCACAGGACCGAGGAGGCCAGGAGGAACGGGAGCAGGAAGAGGCTCGCCAGCCCCGTCAGCAGGCTCAGCAGGAAGCCGACGTCCCCGGCGGCCGCGAACAGGTCGTCCCGCAGGCCGGAGGCGAGGGCGAACCACTGGATGGCGGCGCCGCCGGCCAGGCCCGCGAAGGCGGTCGACGGACCGCGCAGCCGCCGCCGGTACAGGGCCCTGGGGTGCGGCCGGGCCGCCAGTACGAAGGCGGCCACGGCCAGGGGCCCGACGACCATCAGCACCGCCGCGCTGATCAGCATCTCGGCGAGCTTGTCGTCGAGCAGGTCCTTCGCCCCGTGCCGCAGCGAGAACGCGTAGAACAGCCATGCCGTGGCGGCCAGCCCGATCGCCGTACGGGCCACCTGGGCCCGGCTGATCGCGGGGTCGGCCAGCCGGTCAGGACGCCCCGGCCGCTGGACGCGGGCGGCGAGGACGAAGGGCGTCATGAGCGCGGTCACGCAGCCGTGGCGCCCCTGCCCGCGCCGGCCGGCCCCGGCCGCCCCCGGCCCGCGTCCCGGGGGCGGCCCGTACGGCTCCGCGCCCGGTGTCCGGCCCGTACGCCACCCCGTGTCCGACTGCCACGTGTCCTCGTCCCGCCGTGCCACCCGCTGCTCCCGCCCCCCGAGTCGATCAAGATCGACAGGTGACTCTACTGCCCCCGCGCCGCCCGCCTCCTCGGGGAGGGCGAGCCGGCGATCCCGCTCGAACCGCTCTCCTGCGAGGCCTTCGGCACCGGAGTGCTCAACCTCTTCCACGCCCCGGCCGAGCGGCCCGGCAGCGCCGGATACGAGGAAGCCGGGACCCGTCTGCCGCGCGACGAAGGGTAGGCGGCAGCCGCCCGGCCGGCCCGCCGATCATGCATCTACGCTTGTGCCCCGTCAGAGCGTCGAGACGGACGACCGGTCGTGGAACGGAGCATGTGGTGCCAGCGGGCCAAGCGGAGGAAGCGAACGACGGGGACCTCGTCGGCAAGGTGCTCGGAGGGCGCTACCGGGTCACCTCGGTGATCGGCCGGGGCGGCATGGGCGTGGTCGCCCGAGCCGTCGACGAACTGCTGGCCCGCGAGGTCGCCGTCAAGGTCCTGCGGGCCTACACCGACTCCAGCGACGCCGAACTGACCGACCTGCGCACCCGGATGGAGCGCGAGGCGCAGGCCGCCGCCCGCATCCGGCACCCCGGCGTGGTCACGGTCCACGACGTCACGCACGAGGAGGGCCTGCCCGTCATCGTCATGGAACTCGTCGACGGCCCCTCGCTCGACGACTCGGTGACCAGGTACGGCGCGCTCGACCCGCACGAGGCCGCCGCGATCGGCGCCAAGCTGATGGACGCGCTCGACGCCGCGCACCGGGCGGGCGTCCTGCACCGGGACGTGAAGCCGGGCAACGTGCTGCTGGAGCGGGGCGGCCGGGTCGTGCTCACCGACTTCGGCATCGCCACCATCGAATCCTCCGGTGACGAGGCCCTGGCCAAGCTGACCCGCAGCGGGGAACTGGTCGGCTCGCTCGACTACCTCCCGCCCGAGCGCGCGCAGGGCAGGGAGCCCGGCCCGGCCTCGGACATCTGGTCGCTCGGGATGACCCTGTACGCGGCGGTGGAGGGCGTGTCGCCGTTCCGCCGCACCTCGGTGTGGTCCACCCTGGCCGCGATCGTCGGCGACCCGCTGCCCGAGCCCCGGCGCGCGGGGCCGCTCGCCCCGGTGCTGCGGGCGCTGATGGCGAAGGAGCCGGAGCACCGGCCGACGGCCGAGCAGGCCCGCGCGATGCTGGAGCAGGTGGCGGCGGGTGGCGGCGCGGCCCCGGCGGCCGTGCCGGCCGTGCCGTCGCCGTACGCGCCCGGGCCTGCGGCGGCTTCCGGGTTCGGGCCTCCGCCGGCGGCCGGTCCCGGCCCTGGCGGCGGCCCCGGCGGCGTATCGTTTCCGCAGTCCTACGCCCCCGCCGCCGCCCCGCAGCCCGGCTTCCCGCCGCAGGGCCCTCCGTCCGGCCAGCCGCCCACGGTCGCACGGTCCGTCCCGGCGGACGCCGACCGGGCGCGCCGCCGCAGCCGCGCCGCGATCGCCGTCGCAGTGGTCGCCGTACTCGCCGCGGGCGGGGTCACCTACGCCATGACCTCGGGCGGCGGCGGCAGCACGACCGCGGCGCCCACCCCGGCGCCCGGCGGCTCCCCGGCGGCCGGCGGGCAGCCGGCCACGCCCACCCCGGCCCCCTCGCCCTCCGGCTCCGGGCCCACGGCCAAGCCCTCCGCCAGCACCTCGAAGAAGCCGGGCACGCCGTCGCCCTCCGTGAAGCCGTCCTCGCCCGCCCCGGGCAAGCCCAGCCCCGTACCGACGGGCTGCGCGGGCTGGACCCACCGGGACCCGACGCCGGGCACGTACGGGTACATATCCGGCGACCACCACCTGCTGGCCGCGCCGTACCAGCAGTGCGCGCAGGGCGCCCTGGTCAAGGACGGCACGAAGCTCTGGTACCACTGCTACATCGTCAACTCGTACGGCAACCAGTGGACGTTCGTGCGCGTGGAAGGCACCAACGCCACCGGGTGGCTCTACAACCGCGACCTCAAGGGCCAGAAGGGATCCTCCCCGGCCTGCTAGCGGCGGGGCGGGGAGGGGCAGGGCGGGGAGGGGCCGGGCGGCGGCGCGGGCGGGTGGCGGAGCGCCGGCGGGGCGGTGGCAGACTGGCCGCTGATCCGCCGAAGGGGAGTACGCCCGTGTCCATGTTCAGCAACCTGCGCCGTGCCGTGCGCCGCGGCTACCGGCGGGCCGTCGACCTCAGCCACCCCGCCCGCTCCCCGCTCGGCAGCGCCGTCGTCAACTGCGTGGTCTACCAGGACGGCATCCGCCAGGACGGCTGCGCCGAGGCGGAGGAGGCCCTGCGCCGGGTCCGCAAGACGGGCGCCGGATTCGTCTGGATCGGCCTGCACGAACCCTCGCAGCAGGAGCTGGCCGGCCTCGCCGGGCTCTTCGGGCTGCACCCGCTCGCCGTCGAGGACGCCGTCAACGCGCACCAGCGGCCGAAGGTGGAGCGCTACGACGAGACGCTCTTCGCCGTCTTCAAGACCGTGCGCTACGTCGAGCACGAGGAGCTGACCGCGACGAGCGAGGTGGTGGAGACCGGCGAGCTGATGGCCTTCATCGGCGAGGACTTCGTGATCACCATCCGGCACGGCGGGCGCGGCACCCTCGGCCCGGTCCGCGAGGCCCTGGAGGCGGAGCCGGAGCAGCTGGCCAAGGGGCCGGCGGCCGTCCTGCACGCCATGGCGGACCACGTGGTGGACGACTACGTGGCCGTCACGGACGCCGTGCAGAGCGACATGGACGCCGTGGAGACCGCCGTGTTCAGCGAACACGGCGGCCGGGGTGACGCGGGCCGGATCTACCAGCTCAAGCGCGAGCTCCTCGAACTCCGCAGGGCGGTGGCCCCGCTCGGCCGGCCCCTCCAGCACCTGGCCACGCAGCCGATACCGGTGATCCCGCCGGAGGTCCGCGCGTACTTCCGCGACGTCGCCGACCACCTGACGCGGGCCACCGAGCAGATCGGCGCGTACGACGGGCTCCTCGACTCCATCCTCCAGGCGCACCTGGCGCAGGTGACGGTCGCCCAGAACGAGGACATGCGCAAGATCACGGCGTGGGCGGCGATAGTGGCCGTGCCGACGATGGTCTGCGGGGTGTACGGGATGAACTTCGACCACATGCCCGAGCTGCACTGGACCTACGGGTATCCGCTGGTCCTCGTGGTGATGGCGGTCGCCTGCTTCGTGATCCACCGGGGGTTCAAGCGCAACGGGTGGATCTGAACGTCGGCCTCTGCCCTGGCCGGGCCTCTGCCCTGGCCGGGCGGTGGTCGGGTTCGGGGCGTTGGCCTGCTGGGCGGGGTTGCGGGGTGCGGGGGCCGGGGGCGGTGCCGGGGTGGGGTGTCGTCCGGGACGGGCTTCGATGTTCGGCGCCTGTGCCGGATCCGGTTGGTGAGCGGTACCGCGCGCCGAATTCATCTTGTTTCAGTCCCGGACGACACCCCACCCCGTCCCCGCCCCCGGCCGGCCATTTCAGCCCCGGCCGGCGAAAATCCAGCCTCGCCGGCGTTTGAGGCGCGGGGTCCGGGGTGGAGCCCCGGGGGACGGGCGGAGGGCGGGTGGGGGACTCGGTCCCGGGCAGCGGGCCACCCGCCCAGAGCCGGACGCGTGAGCCACAGGGGTGTTCCCCCGGCCTCCGATGTCTGGTAGGAAAGTTTCCTAACGGATCAGGGAAGACTCAACCACCCCATGGAGGCCCTGTGTTCACTCCCCGTCCCAAGACGATGGCCATCGGCGCCCTGCTCGGCGCCGCCCTCCTCGCCGCCCCGGTCGCGGCGCACGCCACCGCCGCCCCGGCTGCTGCCGCCCCCGCCGCGAAGGCCGCCGCCGGACTCGACGACCCGGCGAAGAAGGACATCGCCATGCGGATCGTCTCCAGTGCCGAGAACTCCTCGCTCGACTGGAAGGCCCAGTACAAGTACATCGAGGACATAGGCGACGGCCGCGGCTACACCGCCGGCATCATCGGCTTCTGTTCCGGCACCGGCGACATGCTCGAACTGGTCGAGTACTACACCCGGGTCAAGCCCGGGAACGTGCTCGCCAAGTACCTCCCCGCCCTCCGCAAGGTCAACGGCAGCGACTCGCACGCCGGACTCGACCCCGACTTCACCCGGGACTGGGCCAAGGCCGCCCAGGACGCGGAGTTCAGGAAGGCCCAGGACCACGAACGCGACCGGGTCTACTTCGGTCCCGCCGTCGGGCAGGGCAAGTCCGACCGGGTCGGCACCCTCGGCCAGTTCATCTACTACGACGCCATCGTCATGCACGGCGACGGGAGCGACTCCACCAGCTTCCGCAACATCCGCAAGCGGGCCCTCGCCAAGGCCAAGCCCCCGGCCCAGGGCGGGAACGAGACCACCTGGCTGAACGCCTTCCTCGACGCCCGGGTCTGGGCGATGAAGCAGGAGGAGGCCCACAGCGACACCAGCCGGGTCGACACCGCCCAGCGGGTCTTCCTGAAGAAGGGCAACCTGAACCTCGACACCCCGCTCGAATGGAAGGTCTACGGGGACTCGTACCGCATCGGCTGAGACGCCTCCCGGGCGCGGCGGCGCACCGCCCACCCGGCGAGCACCGCCGCGCCCGCCAGCCCGTACGCCAACTCCACCGCCGCCCCTCCCGCCAGCCGCCCGCCGACGTACACCGCCGCCCCCGCCAGCGCCACCCCCAGCCATTCGGCGCGGCCGTCCAGCGCGACCAGCGCCACCAGCAGCAGCGCGTACCAGGAATACCCCGGCGTCATCAGCAGGAAGGCCGTGCCCGTCACCACCAGGGCCCCGCTCCAAGGCCGTTCGGGATCGCCGCACCGCCACACGTACGCCACCACCGCGAGCATCCCGAGCGCCACCGCCGGCACCGACCAGGAGTCCGGCAGCACCAGCCGCAGCAGCGCGTAGCGGCCGCCCGCGCCCGGATCCCCGTACCCCTCCTCCTCGGCGTAGCCGCCCAGATAGCCGAAGACCGAGGACCGCGACCCCAGCACGTACGGCAGGTACGCCAGCGCCACCACGGCAGCGGCCGGCACCAGGAGTGCCGCCGCGTCCCGCCACCGACGGACACCGGCCAGCGCGCCCGGCAGCAGGACCGCGGGCAGCAGCTTCGCCGCGACGGCCAGCCCGAACAGCGCGCCGCCCAGCGCCCGCCGGCGCACCACCACTCCGAGGGCCGCCACCGACAGCAGCACGGCGAGCACGTCCGCGTGCGCGTTGTTGACGGCCTCCACCGCCCCGGCCGGACACCACGCCCAGTACGCGGCCGTACGCGGGTCCGCGCGCCGGCGCCGCAGCACGAGCAGCAGCACCCCGGTCACCCCGAGCGAGAGCAGGGCCCCGCCGGCCTGCAGGGCCTTGTGGCGCACGCCCGGCGGGGAGAGGGCGTGCACCAGGAGGAAGTACCCCTCCGCGACGGGCGGGTAGAGGGTGTGCACGGCCGGCCGGTTGATCCGGGTGCACACCCCCGGCTCGACCGCGACGCGGTCCGGGCCGGAGCAGGCCGCCGCGCCGCGCGGGAACAGCCAGTCGTCGCGCAGGGCCCGCAGCGCGGGATCCGCCGGGGCGTGGTCGTACGGGGAGATCCCGGCGGCCTGGACCCGGCCGTCCCAGGCGTAGCGGAAGGAGTCGGTACTGGTCAGCGGCGGCCCCGTCAGCCCGGCGGCGGCCACGACCAGCGCCCCCGCCGCCACCAGCGGGACCACGTGCCGGCCCGGAACCCGGCGCAGGGACCAGGCGGCCGCCCCGAACAGGCACCAGGCGCCGGCGTACCGCAGCACCAGCCCGCCCGGGTCGGCGGTGTAGCCGGCGTACCGGACGGCCGTGACGAGCACGGCGGCGAGGCCGGCGAGCAGGAGCAGGGTCACGGTGAG
This sequence comes from Streptomyces sp. NPDC033966, assembly GCF_055575955.1. Lineage (NCBI taxonomy): Bacteria > Bacillati > Actinomycetota > Actinomycetes > Kitasatosporales > Streptomycetaceae > Streptomyces > Streptomyces sp. NPDC033966. The sequence continues at coordinate 258,518 of NZ_JBVIRQ010000009.1, forward strand.
CGGGGTCCGGGCGCGGGAGTCCTTCATGCCCGGCAGCCTGGCAGCGCGGGGCGCCGCCGGGGGTGTGACGGGGCCCGGCGTCCGCGTTTCGTAAGGTGTCGGACGGCCCGCGCGGCGCCGCACGGCGGTGTGATGGGGGGCATGACTCCCGACCCGCCGCCGTCCTCGGGCCCACCGCCTCCCTCCGGCCCCCCGCCGTCGAACCGGCCGTCCCCGCTCTCCCGGCTCCGCCTCCCGCCCGCCTTCTCCGGGCGGCTGCACGACGCCCGCACCGCCACGGCCGTCGGACGCTGGCTGGGCGCGGCGTTCGCCGTCTGCTTCGTCACCGGGCTGATCAGCCACTACCTGCAGCACCCGCCCGGCTGGGCCGCCGACGCGCTGCCCGCCCGGCCGGTATGGGGCTACCGCCTCACCCAGAGCCTGCACATCGCGACCGGGCTCGCCGCGATCGTGCTGCTGCTGGTCAAGCTGTGGACCGTGTACCCGAGGCTGTACGTCTGGCCGCCGGTGCGCGGAGTACGGCACGCGCTGGAACGGCTGTCGGTGGCCGTGCTGGTGGCCACCGCCGTCCTGCAGGTCTTCACCGGCCTCCTCAACATCGTCCAGTGGTACCCGTGGCCCTTCGGCTTCATCCAGACCCACTTCGCCCTCGCCTGGGTGGCGGCCGGCTCGATCCTCCTGCACATCGCCGTCAAGGCCCCCGAGATCAGGGCGCACTGGAACCGCGACTCGCCCGGCACGCGGCTGCTCGCCCCCGAGGACGCCCCGGACCGGCGCTCGCTGCTCCTCGGCGCCGGCGCGGCCGTCGGGGCGGTCACCCTGACCACCGTCGGGCAGACCCTCACCCCGCTGGCCGCCCTGGACCTGCTCGGGCCGCGCCACCCCGGGCACGGCCCGCAGGGCCTGCCAGTCAACCGGACGGCCGCGGCGGCGGGAGTCGGCCCCGAACGGCTGCGGGACTGGCGGCTGGAGGTGCGCGGCCCGGTCCCGTACAGCCTCACGCTCGCCCAGCTGGGCGCCCTGCCGCAGACGGAGGCGCGGCTGCCGATCGCCTGCGTCGAGGGCTGGAGCAAGGAGGCCCGCTGGACCGGGGTGCGCGTCCGTGACCTCCTCGCCCGGGCCGGGGCGCCGCCGGGCGCCGGCCTGCGCGTCACCTCGCTGGAGAACGGCGGCGCCTACCGGGTGATGGAGATGGGCCGCGAGTACGCCGAGGACCCCCTCACCCTGCTCGCGCTGCGGCTCGGCGGGCAGCCGCTGTCCCTGGACCACGGCTACCCGGCACGGATCATCGCCCCGAACCGGCCCGGGGTGCTCCAGACCAAGTGGGTCGCGCTCCTGGAGGTACTGCCGTGAAGGCCTTCCGCTACGCGCTGGGCGCGCTGGGCCTGCTGCTGATCGCCGTCGGGGGCCGGCTGGTGGCGGGCCTGCCCGACCCCCTCGGCGTACTCGTCTGGCTCGGCGGGGCGCTCGTACTGCACGACGGGGTCATCGCCCCGCTGGTGCTGGGCGCCGGACTGCTGGTCGCGGCGGGACCCGCGCGGGGCCTGGTGCGCGGGGCGCTGATCACCGGAGGTGTGCTGGTCCTGGTCACCCTGCCGGCGCTGCTGCGGCCGGGCGCGCCGGTGAACCCGTCGGCGCTGCCGCTGCCGTACGGGCGCAACCTGGCGGTGGTCCTCGGGGTGGTGGCGGTCGCCGCGTACGCGGCCTGGTGGCTGCGGGCCCGGCTGCGCCGACGCCGTCCGGGCGGGCCCGTCTGACACCGCCGCCCGGGCCCGCGCGCCGGTGCGGGGTCTGCTGCTGCCGCACGGCGCGCCGCCACACGGCCCGGGCCTGCGGATCGGGTGTTCCGTTGCCCGGGGCCAGCCACCGGCCGGGGCCTTGGCCGCTGCGCGGGGCCGGTCCCCTCCCCGCCCTTCGCCCGTTCCCCGGGCTCAGCCCGGACCCGTTCTGGGGGCTCCGCCCCCAGACCCCCGCGCCGCAAACGCCGGCGGGGCTGGAGTTCGCGCAGCGAATTTCCGGCCCGCGCGGCGTTTGGGCGCAACGGGGTCCGGGGCGGAGCCCCTGGGGGTACCTCCCAGCGGTAGCTGGGGGAGGAACGGGCGAAGGGCGGGTAGGGGACCTCGCCCCGCGCAGCGGCCGACCACCTGCCGGCAACCCACCAGCCCCAGCCACCCGAACCGGCCCCGCCCCACGTCCGACGGACGGAGTCCGGCGCAGCGGCGCAAAGCCGGTGAGGCCGCCTGCGGCCGAGCCGTGCGAGCGGCGCGTCAAGAAGGAGAAGGGGGGCGGCGGTGGAGTTCCGCGAAGACCCGGCCCGCCGCCACCCAGTGCCCGGCCCGGACCCAGCCGGAGGCCTCCGCGTGCCCGGCCAGCGCGGCAGCGCCGACGCGGGCCCAGGGGAACGGCGCGCCCAGGCCGGCCCGGCCGTCGAAGACGCGGACCTCGCACCGCTCGTCCAGCTCCGCGTCCACGGCGGCGCACTCGACGACCAGCCTCCCGGCGGCGGCCAGGACCTGCGCCATCCGCGCGAGCAGGGCCGCCGGGTCGCCCCCGATGCCGATGTTCCCGTCGATCAGCAGCGCCGTGTCCCAACGCCCCTCACCCGGAAGGGAGTCGAAGACCGACCGGCGCAGCGCCGTACCGCCCGCGCGGGCCGTGCGGGCCACCGCCTCCGGGCTGACGTCGACGCCGAGGGCGCGGTGCCCCCGGGCGGCCAGGGCCGACACCAGCCGCCCGGGGCCGCAGCCGATGTCGAGGACCGCGCCCCGGCAGCGGCGCAGCACCGTCCGGTCCGCGCGGTCGGGGGCCTCGCACCAGCGCTCCACCTCCAGCGGCAGCAGCCAGCCGTCCCCCCGCCGCAGGAACAGCGGCCCCCGGCCGCTCCGCAGGGCCAGGGCGTACGGGTCGGCCGTCCAGGCCGCCGCGGCGGTCATCGGCGTACTGCCGGATCCGCCGGGTCCGCCGGGTCCGCCGGGTCCGCCGGAGCCAGCTCCGCCAGCCGTGCCGCGAAGGCCCCGGCCGGAGCCGAGGCGGCCACCAGGCGGGCGTCCTCCGCGGTGTCCACGTCCCGCAGCCGCGGCAGCCGCCCGATCCGCAGCCCGGCCGCACGCAGGCGCTCGTACTGCACGGCCCCCGTCTCGGGCACCGACATCGGGACCCCGCGCAGCAGTGCCGGGTCCGGCTCCGCGAGCCCCAGCGCCCAGAAGCCCCCGTCCACGGCGGGCCCGAACCACGCGTCGTACGCCCCCCAGTCGACGGTCAGCAGCTCCGGAGTGACCTGCGGGGTGTCCATCCCGATCAGCAGCGCGGGCCCGGCGCACCCCCCGAAGGCGGCCGCGAGCCGCTCGTCCAGCGTCCCGTCCGCCTGCGGGAGCACCTCGAAGCCGGGCGGCAGCCAGGGGCCGGGCCGCCCGTCCAGTACGAGGACCCGCCGTGCGGCGGGGGCCAGGGCGACCGCCGCCAGGGTGTCGGCGAGCGCGGCCTCGGCCAGCGCCGCCGCCGCGGCGGGGGTGAAGGGCGGGGTGAGCCGGGTCTTGACCCGGCCCGGCACGGGCTCCTTGGCGATCACGAGCAGGGTGGTCACCGGGCACCACCGGCCGGGGCGGGGCGTTCGGCCGCGGGCTCCGCGAGGACCCGGCTCATGTCGCGCACGGCTTGCCAGGTGCCCCGCCAGGTGCCCGTCACCTTCGACTTCCCGGCGCGCGGCAGGTACGGCACGTCCACCTCGCGGACCCGCCAGCCCGCGTCCGCGGCCCGTACCACCATCTCCAGCGGGTACCCGGAGCGGCGGTCGGCGAGCCCCAGGCCCAGCAGATCGGCGCGCCGGGCCGCCCGCAGCGGGCCGAGGTCGTGCAGCCGCAGTCCGGTGCGGCGGCGCAGCATCCGGGCCAGCGCCAGGTTCCCGGCCCGGGCGTGCACGGGCCAGGCGCCCCGGCCGGCGGGGCGCCGCCGGCCCAGGACGAGATCGGTCTCGCCGGCGGCCACGGCGGCCACGAAGCCGGTCAGCAGGCCGGGGTCGTGCGAGGCGTCACAGTCGCAGAAGCAGACGATCTCCGCCTCGGCGGCGAGCAGCCCGGCATGGCAGGCGGCGCCGAAGCCGCGCCGGGACTCGCTCACCACCGTGGCGCCCAGCTCGCGCGCGATCCCGGCGGACCCGTCGGTGGACCCGTTGTCCACGACCAGGGCCCGCCAGCCGCTCGGCACACGGGCGAGCACCCAGGGCAGGGCCTCGGCCTCGTTCAGACAGGGCAGGACGACATCAACACTCACGGTCACGGTCACGTCGTTCACGGTAGGAACCGCGGGCCGGGAAAAGGGGCCCGCAGTCCTTACGAAACGCGGACACCGCCCCGTGCGGCCCCGGTCCGCGGCACCGGCGCCCGCCGCGGATGGGAGGCTGGGCGGCATGAGCAGCAGCATGGACGCACCGCCCGCGCGGATCCTCGTCGTCGACGACGACGCGACCGTCTCCGAGGTCGTCGCCGGATATCTGCGGCGGGCCGGCCACGTCGTGGAGGAAGCGGCGGACGGCCCCGCCGCCCTCGCCGCCGCCGACCGGGTCCGGCCGGACCTGGTGGTGCTCGACCTGATGCTGCCGGGACTGGACGGACTGGAGGTCTGCCGGCGGCTGCGTGCCGCCGGACCGGTGCCGGTGATCATGCTGACGGCGCGGGGCGACGAGGACGACCGGATCCTGGGCCTGGAGGTGGGCGCGGACGACTACGTCACCAAGCCGTTCAGCCCGCGCGAGCTGGTCCTGAGGGTCACGTCGGTGCTGCGGCGCAGCCGCGCCGCGGACCGGGTCCCCGTACCGGGGCGGCTGGACGGCGGGGGGATCACGCTCGATCCCGCCACCCGCCGGGCCGCCCGTGACGGCCGCGAACTGGCTCTCACCCTGCGGGAGTTCGACCTCCTCGCGCACTTCCTGCGGCATCCGGGGCGCGTCCACGGGCGGGAGGAACTGATGCGGGACGTGTGGGGCTGGGACTTCGGTGACCTGTCGACGGTGACGGTGCACGTACGAAGGCTGCGGGCGAAGGTCGAGGAGGACCCCGGCCGGCCGCGGCTGATCCGGACGGTGTGGGGCGTGGGCTACCGCTTCGAACCGGCGGGGGAGGGGACCGCGTGAAGGACATCGCCCTCATCGCCCTTTTCGCGCTCGGCGGCGCGGTCTGCGCGGGGCTGCTCGGGGCCGTCGTGCTGCGGCTGGTGCGTCGCCGCTCGGTGGCGGTCTCCCTCACGGTGATCGCCGCCGTCACCGTGACGGCCATGCTGGCCGGAACGCTCGCCGTCGCCCAGGCGATGTTCCTGTCCCCGCACGACCTCGGCGTGGTGACCCTCGTCGCGGCGATGGCGGCGGTGGTCTCGCTGGCCACCGCGCTGCTGCTCGGCCGGTGGGTGGTGGCCCGCAGCCGTGAACTGTCCCTGGCCGCACGGGACTTCGGCGACGGCGGCAGCTTCGAGGCGCCGCCCGGGCAGACCACCGCCGAACTGGACGCCTTGTCCCGGGAACTGGCGGTGACCAGCGCCAAACTGGCCGCCTCGCGGGAGCGGGAGCGCGCGCTGGAGTCCTCGCGCCGCGAGCTGGTCGCCTGGATCTCCCACGACCTGCGGACCCCCCTCGCCGGGCTGCGGGCGATGTCGGAGGCCCTGGAGGACGGGGTGGCGGCAGACCCCGACCGCTACCACCGGCAGATCCGGACCGAGGTGGAACGGCTCGACGCGATGGTCGGAGACCTGTTCGAGCTGTCGCGCATCCACGCCGGGGCGCTGGCGCTGAGCCCGAGCCGGATCTCCCTGTACGACCTGGTCGGGGACGCGCTGTCCGGGGTCGACCCGCTCGCGCGGGAGCACGGGGTGCGGCTGGTGGGGGAGGGGGTGGACCGGGTTCCGGTCGAGGTCGACGGCAAGGAGATGACCCGGGTCCTGGCGAACCTGCTCGTCAACGCGATCCGGCACACCCCGGCCGACGGGACCGTCGCGGTCGCGGCCGCCGCCGAGCGGCGGGCCGGGGTGGTGGTGCTGTCCGTGACGGACGGCTGCGGGGGCATTCCGGTGGCGGACCTGCCGAGGGTGTTCGACACCGGCTGGCGGGGCGCCGCCGCACGGACGCCGCCCGCCGGTGCGGGGCTGGGCCTGGCCATCGTGCGGGGCATCGTGGAGGCCCACGCGGGGCGCACGGCGGTCCGCAACGTCCCGGGAGGGTGCCGCTTCGAGGTCACCCTGCCGCTGCCCTGACGGGCCGGCTCCCCGCCCCGCCCTTCGCCCGTTCCTCCCCCGGCTACCGCTGGGAGGTACCCCGGGGCTGCGCCCGTACGGGGTCCGGGGCGCAGCCCCGGGGAACGGTGGGAGGGCGGTTGGGGGACGCCCCCGCGCAGCGGCCGACCAGCCGCAGACGACCCACCGGAGCCGGGTCCGCGGCCGCCCCGCACCCCCCAGGCGGACGGAGTCCGGCACAGCGGCGCGAAGCCGGCGGGGCCGGCCCCGGCCGCGCGCGCACGGCGAAGGCCCCCGTCAGGAGGAGGCGGCGAATTCCGTCATGCCCGCCCCGAAGTCCGTGCCCGGCCGCCAGCCGAGTTCCTCCCGCAGCCGCCGCGAGTCGGCGGTGATGTGGCGGACGTCGCCCAGCCGGAACTCCCCGGTGACCACCGGCGCGGGGCCGCCGTGGGCGGCGGCGAGGGCCGTGGCCATCTCCCCGATCGTGCGGGGGTCCCCGCTCCCCGTGTTGTACGGGGTGCACGCCCCGGGCGGGAGCGTGCCCAGCGCTTCCAGGGCCACCACGTTGGCCTCCGCCACGTCCCGCACGTGCACGAAGTCCCGCCGCTGGCCCCCGTCCTCGAAGACCCGCGGCGCCTCGCCCCGCGCCAGCGCGGAGCGGAAGAAGGAGGCCACCCCCGCGTACGGGGTGTCGCGCGGCATCCCCGGCCCGTACACGTTGTGGTAGCGCAGCGACACCGCGCGGCCCTCCGTGCCGCGGGCCCACGCCGCCGCGAGGTGCTCCTGGGCCAGCTTCGTCGTGGCGTACACGTTCCGCGGGTCGGCGGGGGCGTCCTCGGTGACCAGCCCCGGGGTGAGTTCCGCCCCGCAGGAGGGGCAGCGCGGTTCGAAGAGCCCCGCCGCCAGGTCGGCCGCGGGGCGCGGCCCGGGCCGGACGACGCCGTGGCGCGGGCACTCGTACCGGCCCTCCCCGTACACCACCATCGATCCGGCCAGCACGAGGCCGCGCACCCCCGCCGAGGCCATCTCGGTGAGCAGCACCGCCGTTCCGAGGTCGTTCACGGCGACGTACCGCGGCGCGTCGGAGAAGTCCTTGCCGAGGCCCACCACCGCGGCCTGGTGGCAGACGGCGTCCACCCCGCGCAGGGCCGCCCGCACGGTCCCGGGGTCGCGGACGTCCCCCTGGAGGTATCCGGGCTCCGGCAGCCGCGGTGGGCCGGCCCGGCCCGCGCGGGCGGCGGGGACCCGGACGTCGAGGACGACCGGGTCGTGGCCGTGCCGGCGCAGGGCGGTGACGATGTGGGAGCCGATGAACCCGGCCCCTCCGGTGACGAGTACGCGCATGTGCCGGACGCTACGGAGCCGCGCCGCGGACCGGGGGCAGCCACGCCCTGCCGTAAGACTTCCGTCATCCCCCGCCCCTGGCTGCGCATCCACCCCACGAGTTCCCAACTCCCCTTTGAACAAAGGCCGGTGGCCCAATTCAGGCGCCCGGCGGTGGCTTGAGCGCGACGGCCCGAGGGCATAAGTCGGGCCCGGCCCCTTTCAGGCCGAAGGGCCGTCGATGCCGTCCTTAGGGGGGACTCGTGCACTACTACGTCGACGTCATCAAGCGCTATGCGGACTTCTCCGGCCGCGCGCGCCGCCAGGAGTACTGGATGTTCGTCCTGTGCAGCATCCCGATCATGGTCGTGGCGATCGTGCTCGACTTCGCGCTCGGGAGCTACCCGGTCATCTTCTACATCTACAACCTCGCCGTCTTCCTCCCCACCCTGGGCCTGAGCGTCCGCCGACTGCACGACACCGGCAGGTCCGGCTGGTGGTACCTGATCGGCTTCATCCCGTTCGTCGGCTGGATCGGGATCATCGTCCTGATGGCCCTGGAGGGCGACGCCGGACCGAACGAGTACGGCGCGAGCCCCAAGCAGGTCACCGCCTGAAACGCACGGCGCGACGGCGCCGCCGCCGGCCCCGGAGGCCGGCGGCGGCGCCTTTCGCGTTGCCGTGACGCGCGTCTCCCCGGTCTTCCGGCAGGGGGCTGTCCAGACATGCCCGATCACGAGATATCTTGATGTCGAGCAATGTTGCAGACGAGAGACGCAGACTGTGGAGCGGAGCATCCGGTGACTGACTCGACCATCATCTACACGCACACTGACGAGGCCCCGGCCCTCGCGACGTATTCCTTCCTGCCTGTGATCCAGGCCTACGCGTCGACGGCCGGTGTGAATGTCGAGACCCGTGACATCTCCCTGGCCGGTCGGATCATCGCCGTCTTCCCCGAGTACCTCGAGGAGGGGCAGCGGATCCCCGACGCCCTCGCCGAGCTCGGCGAGCTGGCGAAGACCCCCGAGGCCAACATCATCAAGCTGCCCAACATCTCGGCCTCGATCCCGCAGCTGAAGGCCGCGATCGCCGAGCTCCAGGGCCAGGGCTACGCCCTTCCGGACTACCCGGACGACCCGAAGTCCGACGAGGAGCGCGAGATCCGCGCCCGCTACGACAAGATCAAGGGCAGCGCCGTCAACCCGGTCCTGCGCGAGGGCAACTCCGACCGCCGCGCCCCCGCCTCGGTGAAGAACTACGCCAAGGCCCACCCGCACCGCATGGGCGCCTGGAGCCCCGAGTCGAAGACGAACGTCGCCACCATGGGCGAGAACGACTTCCGCTCCACCGAGAAGTCCGCCGTGATCGCCGAGGCCGGCACGCTGCGCATCGAGCACGTCGCCGCCGACGGCGCCACCACCGTCCTGCGCGAGTCCGTCCCGGTCCTCGCCGGTGAGGTCGTGGACGCGTCCGTCATGCACGTCGACGCCCTGCGCACCTTCCTGAACGACCAGATCGAGCGCGCCAAGGCCGAGGACGTCCTGTTCTCCGTGCACCTCAAGGCCACGATGATGAAGGTCTCCGACCCGATCATCTTCGGCCACGTGGTCCGCGCCTTCTTCCCGAAGACCTTCGCCCGCTACGGCGAGACCCTCGCCGCCGCCGGCCTGTCCCCCAACGACGGCCTCGGCACCATCCTGAACGGCCTGGGCGGCCTCGCCGACGGCGACGCGATCAAGGCCTCCTTCGACGCCGAGATCGCCGAGGGCCCGGCCCTCGCGATGGTCGACTCCGACAAGGGCATCACCAACCTGCACGTGCCGTCCGACGTCATCGTCGACGCCTCCATGCCGGCCATGATCCGCACCTCCGGCCACATGTGGGGCCCGGACGGCGCCGAGGCCGACACCCTCGCCGTCCTCCCGGACAGCAGCTACGCCGGCGTCTACCAGGCCGTCGTCGAGGACTGCCGCGCCCACGGCGCGTTCGACCCGGCCACCATGGGCTCGGTGCCGAACGTCGGCCTGATGGCCCAGAAGGCCGAGGAGTACGGCAGCCACGACAAGACCTTCGAGATCGCCGCCGCGGGCACCGTCCGCGTCGTCGACGCCGCGGGCAACGTGCTCATCGAGCAGGAGGTCGCCGCCGGCGACATCTTCCGCGCCTGCCAGACCAAGGACCTGCCCATCCAGGACTGGGTCAAGCTCGCCGTCACCCGCGCCCGCGCCACCGGCGCCCCGGCCGTCTTCTGGCTCGACGAGACCCGCGCCCACGACGCGCAGCTCATCGCCAAGGTCAAGACGTACCTCGCGGAGCACGACACCGAGGGCCTGACCATCGAGATCCTCTCCCCGGTCGAGGCCACGAAGTACTCCCTGGAGCGCATCCGCCGCGGCGAGGACACCATCTCGGTGACCGGCAACGTGCTGCGCGACTACCTGACCGACCTCTTCCCGATCCTGGAGCTGGGCACCAGCGCCAAGATGCTGTCGGTCGTCCCGCTGATGGCGGGCGGCGGCCTCTTCGAGACGGGCGCCGGCGGCTCCGCCCCGAAGCACGTCCAGCAGCTGGTCAAGGAGAACTACCTGCGCTGGGACTCGCTGGGCGAGTTCTTCGCGCTGGCCGCCTCCTTCGAGCACCTCGCAGCCACCACCGGCAACGCCCGCGCCCAGGTCCTGGCCGACACCCTGGACCGCGCCACCGGCACCTTCCTGAACGAGGACAAGTCGCCGACCCGTCGCCTCGGCGGCATCGACAACCGCGGCAGCCACTTCTTCCTCGCCCTGTACTGGGCGCAGGAGCTGGCCGGCCAGAGCGACGACGCGCAGCTGGCGGCGGCCTTCGAGCCGCTCGCCAAGACGCTGGCCGAGCAGGAGACGGCCATCGTCGCCGAGCTGAACGCCGTCCAGGGCTCCCCGGCCGACATCGGCGGCTACTTCCAGCCCGACCCGGCCAAGGCGGCCCAGGTGATGCGTCCCTCCGCGACGCTGAACCAGGCGCTCGCCATCCTGGGCTGACGCCCACCGCAGTAGGCAGTAGGCAGTAGGCAGTAGGCAGTACGCGTTCCGCCCCGGCCCGGCCCCGTGCCCGGCCGGGGCGGACCCGTATCCGGACGGCTGCGGCTCAGAGCCGGTGCACCCGCCCCTGGCCCACGGAGAGCGGGTGCCGGCCGGCCGCCAGGATGCGCAGGCCGGGCGCGGCGGCGAGCAGCTCCCGCAGCCAGGTCAGCGCCTCGGGGCCGAGCCGGTCGCTGCCGTCCAGGACCAGCAGCATGTCCCGCTCCGCCAGCCAGGAGGCGGCGTTGGCCGTGCCGTAGGGCAGGAAGGGCATGCCCGGTACGCAGCCCAGCGCGGCCACGAGGCCGCGTACGCCGCCGTCCGGGCTGACGGTGACCACCGCGGCCCCGTCGCAGAAGTTGGACGCCAGCCGCCGGGCGACGTCCCGCACCAGCAGGCTCCGGGCCTCGTGGAACCGGCCGGTGACCGTCAGCACCCGGCCCCGCCGGACGGCGGTGAGCAGGCGGGAGAGCTCGGTGGACGTGGTCGGCAGTGTTCCGGTCGCTCCGCCCGATGGTGTCGGCCGGGAGTCCCCCATCATCACGATGCCCCCCGTTGCATGCGTGACCCAGTGCGGCGCGAGGGTTGTTTCGCGCCGCGTGACGATGATTATGCGTCAATTCAGCTGTATAGCTAGGGGAATGCCGTATTCCGGCGCATGGTCCGGGAACGCCCTGGTCAGCCGGTGCCCTGCCGGTCGCGGTGAACGGTCGTCCGCGGGGCGGCAAGGGGCCGTACGGCCGAACGGGCACGTCCACGGGGAGGGGTCGGGATGACGGCGCACCGGGGGCGCTCCCGCTTGTCCCGGCGCCGGGCCGCCCTGCCGGCCGCCGCCTGCGTCCTCGCCGGCCTCTGCGCCGCGGCCGGCATCGCCTGGGGCCCCTTCACGGCCGCGGCCGGCCAGGACGGAGCCCGGCCCGCCGCCGGCGCGTCCCGGTCCGCCGGGCCCTCCGCCACCCCGGGATCCGGCGGGGCGAGCCAGGCCCCGCCCGCCCCTGCGGCACCGGCCCCGAGCGGCACCCCCGCCCGCCCGGCCGCCGGGGCCCTGCCGTTCGACCTGCCCGCACCGGCCGCGCTCCGCTCCGGCGACGCAGGCCGCAAGCTGGTGTTCGCCCACTACTTCACCCCGTACCCCCTCTCCCTCGACAACGCGAGCGCCGAAACCGACTACTACACCCGCAACTACCTCGACCCCCGCGGCGAGAACGGCAAACACCAGCGGTACGGCGGCCTGCTCCGCGACCGCCCGCCGCCCGTCCCGCCCAAGGACGGCGACTGGGAGTACGCCAACCTCCAGCAGGAGGTCCGCACCGCCCGCGACGCGGGCCTCGACGGCTTCACCCTCGACCTGCTCTCCCTCTCCGGGAAGAACCGGGAGCGCGCGGACCTGCTGATGAGGGCGGCCCACGCGGCCGACCCGGCCTTCAAGGTCATGCTGATGCCGGACATGACCTCACTGGACACCGACGACCCCGCCGTGCTCGCCGACGCCCTCGCCGTCCTCGGCGCCAACCCCGCCGCGCACCGGCTCGACGACGGCCGGCTCGTCGTGTCCCCGTTCAAGGCCGAGCAGAAGAGCACCGACTGGTGGCGCCGCCTCCTGCAACTGATGGAGTCCCGGCACGGCGTCCGCACCGCCTTCGTCCCCCTCTTCCTCGACCTCGGCGCGCACGCCGACGCCTTCGCGCCCATCAGCCACGGGTTCTCCGAATGGGGCAGCCGCAGCCACGCGGGCCAGGAGGGCGCCTTCGACGACGTCCGGCGGGCGCACGGCAAGGGCAAGATCTGGATGCAGCCCGTGTCCGTCCAGGACGCCCGCCCGAACCAGGGGATCTACGACGAGGCCGGCAACACCGCCACCCTGCGCTCCACCTGGACCCACGCCATCGAGGACGGCGCCGACTGGGTACAGCTGACCACCTGGAACGACTACTCCGAGGGCAGCCAGTTCGCCCCGTCCCGGCACAACGGCCACGCCTACCTGGACCTCTCCTCCTACTACCTGACCCGCTTCAAGACCGGCGGCTGGCCCCCGATCGTCCGCGACACGCTCTACCTCACCGGCCGCACCCAGTTCGCGGCCGCCGGCCCCACCGGCGGCCAGTCGCTCCTGATGTCCCTGCGCCCGGGAAGTGCCGCCGCGCGGGACACGGTGGAGGTGCTCAGCTTCCTGACGGCGCCCGCGACCGTCCGCAGCACCGTCGGCTCCGCCGCGCGGGAGCACGCGGCCCCGGCCGGCGTCCACGCCGAACTGCTGCCGCTGCGCCCCGGGACCAGCTCGGCGGAGGTGGCCCGCGGCGGGGGGAGCGCGGTGCGGGTGGAGCTGCCGTACGCCGTGGACCACGAGGTGCCGGTGCAGGACCTCCAGTACTACGCCGCGACCAGCGGCCGCCCGGGCTGACGGGACACCGGGCTGACGGGACACCGGGCTGACCGGACACCGGGCGGGGGACGTACGTCCGGCCGGGCAGGCCAATCCGGCGCAAGCGGCCCTTCCCTCCCGGGCGGCGAGACCCCATGCTCCGGGTGCGGGCTCACGAGGCCCGCACCCGACACGTCCCGTCCGGAGGTACCCGTGCCCGCGCCGTCCGCCCCCTCCGCCCCGCCCGCCTACCCCGGCGGCCCCGGCCTCTTCCGGCTGGACCCCGCCGTCGCCCACCTCAACCACGGCTCCTACGGCGCCGTCCCGCTCCCCGTCCAGGAGGCGCAGGAAGCCCTGCGGGCCGAGGCCCACGCCGACCCCGACGCCTTCTTCCAGGCCCTCCCCGACCGGCTGGCCGCCACCCGCGCCCGGATCGCGGCCCGGCTGGGCACCGACCCGGACGGCCTCGCGTTCATCTCCAACGCCACCGAGGGCGCCAACCTCGCGTTCGAGGCCATCCCGCTCGCCGAGGGCGACGAGGTGCTCGTCACCGACCACGGCTACGGCACCGTCACCGCGGCCGCCGCCCGCCGCGCCCGCGTGACCACCGTGGCCCTGGACCCGCACCTGCCCGACGAGGACGCCGTACGCGAGACCGTGCTGGCCGCGCTCACGCCCCGCACCAAGGCGGTCCTGCTCGACCACGTCAGCTCGCCCACCGCCCGCCTCATCGCCTCACCCCGGCTGCTCGCCGAGCTTTCCGCGCGCGGCATCACCACCGTCGTCGATGGCGCCCACGCCCCGGGCATGCTGGCCGAGCCGGTCGCCGCCGGCGCCGACTTCTGGTTCGGCAACCTCCACAAGTGGGGCTACGCGCCCTCCGGCACCGCCCTCCTCGCCGTCGCCCCCGCCCACCGGGCCCGGGTCCGCTCCCTCTCCCCGTCCTGGCAGGACCACCTCGGTTACCCGCGCTCCGTCGAGTACCGCGCCACCGCCGACTACACCGGCTGGCTGGCCGCCCCCGAGGGCCTCGACCTCATCGAACGGCTCGGCGCCGACGGCGTCCGGGCCCACAACAGCGCCCTCGCCGCCTACGGGGCCGAGCTGCTCGCCCGGATCCCCGGCCTCACCCCGCTCCCGTACACCCCGGGCCTGGCCATGCGCTCCCTGCTGCTGCCGCCCGGCACCGCCGAGACCCAGGACGCCGCCGCGGCCATGCGCGAGGAGATCGCGGCGAAGGCCCGCATCCGCACCCTGATCTGGGCCCGGCCGGGCGGCGGCGGCATCCGGGTCTGCGGGCAGATCTACAACCGGCCCGAGGAGTACGAGCGCCTCGCCGCCGCCCTGCCGGGCTTCCTCAGGGGCGCCTGAGCAGGTAGGTGTCCATGATCCAGCCCTTGCGGGCGCGGGCCTCGGTCCGCAGCTCCTCGATGCGGCCGGACACCTCCGCCAGCTTCCCCTGGACCAGGATCTCGTCCGGGGTGCCCACGTAGGCGCCCCAGTAGATGTACAGGTCCTGGTCCAGATGGGCGGTGAAGGCGTGCCGGGCGTCCAGCATCACCACCACGTCGTCCACGTCCTGCGGCCAGCCCTCCGCGAGCCGGCGGCCCGTGGTGATCTGGACCGGGCGCCCGACCCGGTTCAGGTTGGTGCGGTGCCTGGCCAGCAGCGCCGACACGCTGCTGATGCCGGGCACCACCTCGTGCTCGAACGCCACCCTGCCGTGCTCCAGCACCTCTTCGAGGATCGCGAGGGTGGAGTCGTACAGGGAGGGGTCGCCCCACACCAGGAACGCGCCCGTCTCGCCCTCCGCCAGGTCCTCGGCGATGAACCGCTCGAAGATCCCGGCCCGCGCGCTGCGCCAGCCGTCCACCGTCGGGGTGTAGTCGGCCGGGGTACGGTCCCGGTCCGGGTCGCGGCCCTCCACCAGCCGGTGGCCGGGACGGGCGTGCGCGTCGAGCATCGCCCGCCGCAGGCCGGTCAGGTCCGACTTCTCCTCCCCCTTCTCCAGGATGAGGAATGCGTCCGCCGCGCCGATCGCCTTGACCGCCTGGAGGGTCAGGTGGTCCGGGTCGCCCGCGCCTATGCCGATGACTGAGAACTTCTTCACCGGGCTATTGTGCCCATCATGCGCGCCGCCCTGTTCGTCACCTGCGTCAACGACGCGCTGTACCCCCGGACCGGCATCGCCGTCGTACGGCTGCTGGAGCGGCTCGGCGTCCAGGTGGACTTCCCCGCCGCCCAGAGCTGCTGCGGCCAGCCCCAGTACAACACCGGCTACCGCCGCGAGGCCGAACCGCTGCTGCGCCGCACCGCCGCGGCCTTCGCCGGGTACGACCACGTGGTCACCCCCTCCGGCTCCTGCGCCGCGATGATCCGCGAGCACTACCCGCGCATCGGCCGCCGCGCCGCCGAGGAGGGGCGGGGGAGCGAGCTGGCGGAACTCGCGGGGGACCTCGTACCGCGCGTCCACGAGCTCACCGAGTTCCTCGTCGACGTCCTCGGCGTCACCGACGTCGGCGCGTACTTCCCGCACACCGTCACCTACCACCCCTCCTGCCACGGCCTGCGCTCCCTCGGCCTGGGCGAGCGCCCCCGGCGGCTGCTGGCCGCCGTCAGGGGACTCGAACTGGTCGAGCTGCCCGGCGCCGAGGAGTGCTGCGGTTTCGGCGGCACCTTCGCCGTCAAGAACCCCGACGTGTCCACCGCCATGGGCGCCGACAAGACCGCCGCCGCGCTCGCCACCGGCGCCGAGGTGCTGTGCGGGGCCGACAACTCCTGCCTCGCCCACCTCGGCGGCATCCTCCGCCGCGCCGGGGACCCGATGCGCACCCTGCACCTCGCCGAGATCCTGGCCGCCACGGAGGAGGACCCCCTGCGATGACCGGTACGCACCTCGGCATGCCCGCCTTCCCGCCGTTCCCCTCCGCCGCCCGCGAGGCCGTACGGGACGGCGTACTGCGCGCCAACCTCCGGCACGCCACCCACACCATCCGCGACAAGCGGGCCCGCGCGGTCGCCGAACTCGCCGACTGGGAGCGGCTGCGCGCCGCGGGCAAGGCCGTCAAGGACCACACCCTGCGCCACCTCGACCGCTACCTGCTCCAGCTGGAGGACTCCGTCACCGCCGCCGGCGGCACCGTCCACTGGGCCGCCGACGCCGACGAGGCCAACCGCATCGTCACCGGCCTGGTCCGCGCCACCGGCCAACGCGAGGTCGTCAAGGTCAAGTCCATGGCCACCCAGGAGATCGGCCTCAACGAAGCCCTGGAGGCCGCCGGGATCGCCGCCTACGAGACCGACCTCGCCGAACTCATCGTCCAGCTCGGCCACGACCGGCCCTCGCACATCCTGGTCCCCGCCATCCACCGCAACCGGGCCGAGATCCGCGACATCTTCCGCTCCCAGATGGGAGGCTGGGGCCGCCCGGCCCCCGAGGACCTCGGCGACGACCCCCGCGAACTCGCCGAAGCCGCCCGCCTCCACCTGCGCGAGAAGTTCCTGCGCGCCAAGGTGGCCGTCTCCGGCGCCAACTTCATGGTCGCCGAGACCGGCACCATGGTCGTCCTCGAATCCGAGGGCAACGGACGCATGTGCCTGACCCTGCCCGACACCCTCATCTCCGTCGTCGGCGTCGAGAAGGTCGTCCCCACCTTCCGCGACCTGGAGGTCTTCCTCCAGACCCTGCCGCGCTCCTCCACCGCCGAGCGGATGAACCCGTACACCACCATGTGGACCGGCACCCACGAGGGAGACGGCCCCTCCGCCTTCCACCTCGTCCTCCTCGACAACGGCCGCACCGACACCCTCGCCGACGCCACCGGCCGCCAGGCCCTGCGCTGCATCCGCTGCTCCGCCTGCCTGAACGTCTGCCCCGTCTACGAACGCGCCGGCGGCCACGCGTACGGCTCCGTCTACCCGGGCCCCATCGGCGCCGTCCTCACCCCCCAACTGCGCGGCACCGGCAGCGCCATCGACGCCACCCTGCCCTACGCGTCCACCCTGTGCGGGGCCTGCTACGAGGTCTGCCCCGTCGCCATCGACATCCCCGAGGTCCTCGTCCACCTCCGCGAACGCGTGGTCCAGGGCGGCCCCGTGACCCGCGAGGGCGTCCGCGTACGCCTGCGCCCCGCGCACGGCCACACCGCCGAACGGGCCGCCATGCGCGCCGCCCGGCTGCTCCTCGACCATCCCGGCGCGCTGCGCGCGGGCGAGCGGCTGCTGGCCCGCGCCCGCCGGCTGCGCCCCCGCCGCCTCCCGGGCCCGGGCCGGGCCTGGACCGACACCCGCGAACTGCCCGACATCCCGGCGGAACCCTTCCGCGACTGGTGGCTCCGAGAACGGGGGACCCGAGGTTGAGCACCAAGGACCGCATCCTGTCCCGCATCCGGCGGGCCAACGCGCAGGCCCCCGACGCCCCACCCGTCTCCCGGGACTACCTCCGCGTCCACGGCACCCGCACCCCCGCCGAGTCCGCCGACCTGCTGGCCGCCAACCTCACCGAGTACCGGGCGAAGGTCCACCGCACGGACGAGGACGGTCTCCCGGGGCTCCTCGCCCGCCTGCTCTCCGCCTCCCGCACGGTCCTCGTACCCCCGGCCCTGCCCCCGCACTGGCTCTCGGCGGCGGACGCGACCCGGATCCACGACCTCGCGGCCTCCACCCCGCACGACCTCGACCGGGTCGACAGCGTCGTCACCGGCTGCGCCCTGGCCATCGCCGAGACCGGCACCATCGTCCTCGACGGCGGCCCCGGCCAGGGCCGGCGCCGCATCACCCTGGTCCCGGACCACCACGTCTGCGTGGTCCGCGTCCCCGGCCAACTCGTGGACTCCGTCCCGCAGGCCCTCGAACGCCTCGACCCCGCCCGCCCGCTGACCTGGATCTCCGGCCCCTCGGCCACCAGCGACATCGAGCTCGACCGGGTGGAAGGCGTACACGGCCCCCGCACCCTGGACGTCGTCCTCCTCGGCGCACAATAGCCGCATGCCATCCCACATCGCCCTGACCGCCCTCGTGGTCCACGACTACGACGAGGCCATCGACTTCTACACCCGTGCCCTCGGCTTCGAACTCGCCGAGGACACCCCCCGGCCGGACGGCTCCCGCTGGGTCGTGGTCCGCCCGCCCGGCGCCAAGGAGTCCGCCCTGCTGCTGGCCCGCGCCAAGGACGAGGCCCAGCGCTCCCGCGTCGGCGACCAGACCGGCGGCCGCGTCGGCTTCTTCCTCTACACCGCCGACTTCGCCGCCGACCACGCCCGGATGACCGCCGAGGGCGTCCGCTTCCTGGAGGAGCCGCGCCACGAGCCGTACGGCTCCGTCGCCGTCTTCGAGGACCTCTACGGCAACCGCTGGGACCTCCTCCAGCCTGCCTAGGCGGGTCCGGCGAGCCGGGGGGCCTCGGCCGCCGCGTCGATCCGCTCCCCGGCCTCCACCCGCCCGGCCAGCTCCCGGGCCCACCCGACCAGTCCGGCCACGTCGATCCCGTACGCGTCCCCGCGCCCGGCCAGGACCGCGGCCCCGCGGTGCAGCAGCCGCGCCCCGCCGACGGCGTTCCCCCGCGCGGCGTGCGTCAGCCCCACCGCCAGCTGCGCCAGCCCCCGCCACAGACCGGCGTCCCCGGGGGGCCCGGACTTCCACGCGTCCTCGAACACCTCGTGCGCGTGGAAGGGCATCCCGGAGTCCAGCAGCCGCTGCGCCTCCGCCACCGTCCGCTCCGGCGTCCGAACCACCCCCTCGGGCTGCCGCGCCACACCCTCGGCCCCGTACGGCAGCGGCCGCCCCAGCCCGTCCCGCGGCCGCGCACTGCGCGCCCGCCCCTCACCGTCCCGGTCGCGTTCCCGTTCCTTCACCACGCCATCCTGCCCGTCTCCGATTACCCGTGCACACACACCCCTCGGCGTGGGGTAATGTTCTGCATGTGCCCGGCACGAGGGGGAAACCCCAGGTGAGGGGCACGAAGCAGTAACGGGACGTGGCGCAGCTTGGTAGCGCACTTGACTGGGGGTCAAGGGGTCGCAGGTTCAAATCCTGTCGTCCCGACTCGAAAGAGTCGCAGATCGAGGGGCCGTTTTGGAGCAATCCAAAACGGCCCCTCGATCGTTTTTGGGGACCAGTTGGGACCAGGGCGGTCGGTGCGGGTCAGATCGCGGTGACGGCCGTGACTGGCAGCGAACGAGGTGCACGGAGCACCATGAGGTGCGCAGACAGCGCGGCACCAGCTGCGGTGCGGGGGTGCAGCGCTCAGGGAGTGCGTGAGCCTCGTGCCCACCGGAACACCATGTTCAGCACCACCGCGGTGAGGGTGCCGGCGACCACCCCGCTGCCCAGGACGGTACGCACCCAGCCGGGGAAGCCGTCGTACAGCCCCGGGGAGACGACCGGCAGTAGCCCCGCGGCCAGCGCGACGGCCACGACCATGGAGTTCGTACGGTCTCCGAGGTCCACCCGGCGCAACATCTCCACGCCCATCACCGCGATCACCGCGTACACCACCAGCGCGGAGCCCGCGACGACGGGCGCCGGGATGCCCGCCAGCAGCCGGGAGACCGGCGCCAGCAGCCCGGAGGCGATGAGCAGCGCGCCCGCGCCCGCCGTGACGAACCGGCTGCGCACACCGGTCAGCTTGCCGATGCCGATGTTCTCCGAGCTGGTCACCAGCAGGGAGGTGCCGAACACACCGCCCAGCAGGGAGACCACGGCGTCCGCACGGACGACGCGAGGCACGTCACGTCCGGGGTCCGGAGTACGGCCCACGGCCTCGCTGTTGAGGACCGTCTGCCCGGTCGCCTCGGCGAGTGAGGCCAGACTGAAGATCAGCAGAGGCAGTGCGGCGAGGACGTCGAGGTGTGGGGTCCCGTACGGAAAGGGGTGCGGGAGCGCGAGCCCCGATCCATGCGCCGGCCTGAACGCGCCCAGCCCGGAGGCGGCCGCAATCGCCGTCCCCGCGGCCATGCCGATCAGCACCGCCATCTGCCGCCACACGCCGCGCAACAGCAAGTACGCGGCGAGCGTGCAGCCGACGGTCAGCCCGGCGAGGGCGACCGCGGACGGTGCGGCGGCCCGGCCGCCGCCCGGTCCGGTGATCAGCTGCGCGGCGACGCGCACCATGGCGACCCCGATCAGCAGCACGGTGACGCCCATGACCAGCGGAGGGAAGAGCCGTACGATCCGCGCGTAGAGCGGCAGGACGGCCAGCAGCAGGGCCGCCGCGAGCAGTACCGCGCCGCTCGCGGTCGCCGCTCCGTGCTCGGCCGCGACCTGCAGGAAGATCGCGGTCGCGGCTCCGCCGGGCAGCATGACGAACGGCAGCCGGGCGCCGACCCGGAACGTCCCGAAGGACTGCAGCAGTGCCCCGATGCCGCACAGGACCAGGGTGGCGCTGAGCAGCGACGCGGTGCGCTCGCCGGAGAGGCCCAGTGCGTCGGCGGTCAGGAACGCGGTGGAGACCGGAGCCGCGATCATGGCGAGGACGTGCTGGGCGGAGAGCGGCGCGAGCCGCCGCAGGGGCAGCCGCTCGTCGACGGGGTGGACGGCGGCAAGTGTTCCCGGAGCCGCGGGCGTCCCGGCGGACGTTCTCATGGCCGTACCCCGGCATCCAGCCACGGGAGCTGCTCGGGGCCGTAACGATACGAACGGAAGACGGCGTTCGGCTCGGCCGGGAAGAGCTCCCGTACCTCGGACTCACGGTAGGCGCCGAAGTACGGGACCACGTACTCCCAGCACAGATAGCCCTCCGCCGTCACTTCGAAGAGCCGGCCTGACGGCGAGTCCGTGACCAGGGTGTTGCCGTTCGGGAGCCGCTGCGCGCTGCCCATGAAGGGAGCGAAGAAGGACTCTCGGGCCGGGTCGTGGTACTCCCACGCGATGGTCCCGCTCGCCCGCTCGACCTCGATGACTCGGGAGAACGGCACGTCCCGGCCGGGCCGGAAGACGCCGTTGTCGAAGACCAGGAAGTTGCCGCTCGGCAGCTCGGTGGGCGCGTGCTGCTGGGAGACCACGCCCGGCGCGGTGCGCCACAGGATTTCGCCGGTCTCCCGGCTGATGACGACGACCGCGGAGACGCTGCGCAGGCTGGCCAGGACGTTGCCGTCGGCGAGCGGCGTCACGCTGTTGATCAGCGGCCAGTGCTCGCGGGCGTAGTCGGGGTGGAGAGCGTAAGCGTCGCGGTCCAGGTGCTCGGCGGCCCTCCAGGACCAGAGCACGTTGCCGTCCGCATCGACTTCCTTGATGGTGTCGGCCCAGACGGTGCCGCCCTCGGCCTCCGAACCCTCGACCCCGCCGCGCACGCCCGCCGCCTCGGCGCCGCGCAGGGGCTCGAGTGCGGTGTAGAGGATGCGGCCGTCGCCGAGGTGGTGGGCGTCGTGGTGCTGCAGCGGGTCACGGTGCTCACGCAGGACCGCGCCGTCGGGCGCGGCTTCGAGCATGATGCCGCCGCGGTACTTGTGCCACATGGGGAAGAGCGCGGGCTCGTCCGGGAGCACGCCGTTGTAGGCGAGGTGGCCGTTGTCGAGCAGGCGGGCGTGGCGGCCGGGGCGGTACGGGAACCGCCATTCGTGGACGACGTGGCCGTGCAGGTCGATGAGGTAGACCTCGCCGGTGCCGGTGAGCGGGGCGAACAGGGTGTATCCGGGGAAGGCGGCTCCGGCGTCGATCGCGATCAGGCCGGTGCCGCGCCGGCGGCGGGCGTTCTGGTCCACGGGAGGCATGGGTGTCCCTAACGTCTGTGCGGTCAAACTTTCTTTGACCAGTTCAAGTGACTTAGACGCTAGGGGGTTGGTGTGTCAGCGGTGTGACGGCAGTACGAAATCGCTCGCTGCCGCGTGCCGAGGTGCCGGCGGCGGAGTCGGCAGCCGCCGGCCCGCGTTAGGGTTCGGGCAGAACGAAACGTGGGGGTCGGGAGAGATCATGGGCGAGGCGAGCGGGCCGCGAGTGGGCCCCAGTGTCCGAAGGCGCAGGCGCGCCCTGGACCTCACCCTCGCCGACATCGCCGCCAGAACGGGCTTGTCCGTACCGTTCCTGAGTCAGATCGAGAACGACCGAGCCCGGCCCAGCATGCGCTCATTGCAGCTCGTCGCGGACGCACTCGACACGACCGCCGTGCAGCTGCTCGCCGCCTCCGAGAACCCGCGCCGGGTGGATGTCGTACGGGCCGAGGACGACCCCGGCCTCGCGTCCGCCCGCGAGGGGGCGGGCGGGACGCCGAGCCGCGTACGCCCCCTCGTACGCGGCCATCACCAGCTGCACGCCCTGGAGTTCACCGGTGACCACGACGGCCGACGCGAATTCCGGCACCGCAACGACGAGCTGATGTACGTCGCCGATGGTGCCGCGGAGGTCGAGGCAGAGGGGCAGGTCCACCGGCTGGGCCGCGGCGACACGCTCTACCTCTCCGGCGGTGTCCGGCACTGCTGGCGGGCCACCACCCCCGGCACCCGGGTGCTGCTCGTCGCCGTCGCCGAGCACATCGAAGCCACCGCCGACCCGCACCGCTGAGGTGGGAGGTTCGGTCTTCGGGAGCCCCCCGCCGGACTCGTGATCAGCTCCGGGTCGTGTTCATGACGGCGACGGTTCGCGGTACGTGATGCGCCCAGTCCACGATCCGTACCGCCGCACCGGCGGCCTCCGTGCCCCGGCAGTGCACGTGGTGCCTGCGAGCGATGCCGTCCAGGTCCAGGTGGGACGCGAACGCGGGATGTGCCGCCAGCCTTCGCGCGTACGACCACAGGTGCGGGTGGTCGGTGACGCGGTACACCGCGGAGGCGTCCAGGTGCCAGCGGTGCACCGTGTCCAGCTGCACCAGCGTCACCCACAACCGAACGTCAGCGGCGGTGAGTTCACCACCCAGCACGCACTCCGCGGAGGAGAGTCGCAGCTCCAGTGCGTCCAGGGCGCGCAGCAGGGTGGCGAGTGCCGTGTCGCGGGCCGCCACGTCGGTGCCGGACTGTCCGGCACGCTGCGCCGCCGCGTTGATGTCCTGCTCGCAGAACCGGTCGACGGCCTCGATCCGTGCATCGGCGCCGTCGGGATGCAGACGCGGGCCGGAGGCACCGAACCGCCAGGCCAGGTCCTGGAGGATGTCGTGCGTGTGCGTGCTGACGATCCGTCCGGTCCAGCCGTCGCTGAGCACCGGCGCCACGGATGGACCGGGATGCCGGTGCGAACTGGCCTCGTACAGCGGGCGCAGGGCCAGGTACCCGCCGCCCGGTGCGTCAGGTACGGCGGGCAGCAACATCACCGGGACGGCGTCCGCCAGGCCGAGCAGGCTGTGCGTGATGGCGATCTGCAGACACTGCGGACAGGACGGTGTGAGGTGGAGGCGGTAGCGGTTCGGCACGGCGGGGTAGCCGCTGCGCGCATCACGGCCGATCCTGCTTCGGAAGGACGGCACGGCATGCGGAGAAGTTACGGACATGGTTCTCCCTGGGAGTGCTCGGTCACGGGGCATGCGGCTACGGCCCGCGACGGCTTCGCCGCGGCCGGGACCCGGTGGGGGTGGGTGCGCGAGGGTCAGGGGCAGGCGGGCGCGGGCCCGTCACGGTGCAGGGGACTCGCCGCGCTGCACACGCGCAGAAGGTCGATGTGGCGCCGGGACGTCAGCAGCCGCGTCGGCAGGACGGTGGGAAGGACCCCACCCGTGCCGCGGTCCAGCGCAGAAGACCCCATGATTCCCTACCGGTTCAGCAGGATTCGCCGATCTGGAGTGTCGACGCGTGTCCGGGCGCTGTCAAGAGGGGCGCCGGGGAACTCCGGGAGGCGCCGGCACCGTTCGAGGCCGCACCGGACCCTTCCGATGCGGCCTCGACGAACGCGACCGTGTGGCCCTGATGCCCTCCGTCGGCCTAAGGGCAGGGCTTGGTGCTGTCCGCCGCCACGCGGAAGCCGATGTTGCCCGAGGAGCTGTCGGGGGTGTTCGAGCTGCGGGCCGCGACGCGGTAGCGGTTGCAGTACGAGTCGTGGCAGAGGTAGGAGCCGCCGCGCATCACGCGGCTGGTGTGCGGTGCGAACCAGTCGGCGCACCATTCCCACACGTTGCCGACGACGTTGTAGAGGCCGAAGCCGTTGGGCCGGAAGGACCTCGCCGGTGCCGTACCCTCCCAGCCGTCCTCCGCGGTGTTCAATTCGGGGAAGTCGCCCCGCCAGATGTTGCACATGTGCCGCCCGCCCGGGGAGAGCTCGTCACCCCACGGGTAGCGTCGCTGTTCGAGCCCGCCGCGGGCTGCGTACTCCCACTCCGCCTCGGTGGGCAGACGGGTGCCGGACCAGGCGCAGTAGGCCTGGGCGTCGTTCCAAGAGACGTGGATGACGGGGTGGTTCTGCCGGGTGGCGAGGGACGAGCCGGCGCCTTCGGGGTGGCGCCAGGTCGCGCCGGCGACGGCCCGCCACCACGGGACAGCTGCCACGGCCGGGGACTCGGCGGCGACCCCGTCGGGCAGGAATCCGCCGAAGACGAAGGAGAAGCCGAAGTGTTCGGCTTCGGTGACGTGGCCGGTGGCTTTGACGAAGGCGGCGAACTGGGCGTTGGTCACGGTCGTGGGGGCGATCCGGAACGGGCCGACCTCCGCCTCACGTACCGGGCCTTCGCCGTCGGCCGGAAAGGCGTCCGGGTCGTCGGTGCCCATGAGGAAGCGCCCGCCCGGCAGGTCGATCAGCCGCCGGGCGGCGTGCTGGGGGTCGGCGACGCGCTGCCGCGGTGCCGGGGAGAGCGCGAGCGTGACAGTGGTGGCGGGCGCGTCACCGTGTTCGGGGGTGCAGCAGGAAGGCATGGAGGCTCCGTCGGATGGTGAGTGGGGCGGGTGCTCCGCGGGCGGCACAGGGAAGCACCCGCCGGATGCCGCTACGCGGTGCGGTCCGCTGCGAGCCCCGCCGCCAGGGCGGGGATGCCCAGGTTCTGCTCGTCCTGCGGAGTGGCCTGGTAGAGCTTGTTCGTCAGCTGGTACGGGTCGCCGGTCAGGTCGCAACTGCCGGCCGCCACCTGGCCCATGGCGGAGCCGGGGTGCGCTGCACGAACCTGTTGGCCCCGCGCAATCCGGTCGACGAATGCCGGCGAGGCCGTTTCGGC
Source organism: Streptomyces sp. NPDC033966 (assembly GCF_055575955.1). Lineage (NCBI taxonomy): Bacteria > Bacillati > Actinomycetota > Actinomycetes > Kitasatosporales > Streptomycetaceae > Streptomyces > Streptomyces sp. NPDC033966. The sequence continues at coordinate 283,539 of NZ_JBVIRQ010000009.1, forward strand.
AGCGACGCTCCGGAACGGCCTCCCCGGAAATCCGTGCGTTGAAAGGCTCACCCCACTGTGACGTGGGCCAGGGCCCATGAGGTGTGGTCGAAGGACGTGCGGTTGTTGGCGTCCTCGACCACGAGGCGCAGGACGCGTACCCCGCGGACGTCCAGGTCGACGCGGACCGGGCCGGTGGCCGCGGTGAGCGTGGGGGTGGTCAGCAGCAGGCGGTCGTCGCCGTAGACCTTGGCCCGGGTGGCACCGGCGCTGCTCTGCTTGGCCGAGAAGTCGTCGATGCCGACGAGAGAGGTGAACCGGATGGCGGCACCGCCGAGGTGGTAGGCGATGTCGCTGGGTGCGTGGACGCCCAGGCCCTTGGGGTACGTCGTACCGCCGAAGGAGATCAGGGGGCCGTCGCCGGCGGCGTTCTTGCCGTTGGAGGTGTCGCGCTCCACCGGCCCCCAGCCGTTGGTGGCGCTGATCCAGGTGAGGTCGGAGAGGTACGAGTCGCGGACGGGAGGGGCCGGTGGGGTGGGGACGGTGCCCGTAGCCGGGTAGCGGACCGGCCCGGACGGAGTGTCGGCGGTGCCTTCCGCGGTGAGCGCCCACGCGGTCGCGGGGGTGGCGTCCGCGGGCGGGGTCACCTGCCAGGAGGTGGTGAGGCGACCGCCGGCGGCGAGCTGGTCCGCCGTGGCCGGGGAGGCGGGGGTCACGGTCCAGCCGGTGGGGGCGCGCAGGGCGAGCGCGGCGTTGGTCCAGGGCCGTGCGGAGCCGTTGTCCAGTGTGGCGGTCACGGTGAACGGCCCACCGGGGACGGCCAGAGTGGGCAGGGTCAGCTGCGTGCCGAAGGGCTTGCGGGGATAGGTGTCCTTCCAGGAGGAGCGCATCAGCGCCACGAGTTCGCCGGCCTTCGCCGAGTGCTTGTCGATGACGTTACGGGTCTCGCCGGGATCGGTGGCCAAGTCGTACAGCTCCACCTGCCACTTGTCGTCGGGGAGGTTGTGGTCCCGCTCGGGGGCGAAGCGGACGGCCTTCCAGTTGTCCCGGCGGACTGCCTCGGCCAGCCACGTGGCGCGTTTGCTGTCCTGCGCGTTGGCCCGGCTGGTGACGCCCCACTCGTCGCGGAACCAGTACAGGTGTCCGTGGAGGGCCGAGTCGGTGCTGCCGGAGAGCAGGGGAGCGGCGGACAGGCCGTCCACATCGGTGGGGGAGGGGGCGCCGCCGAGCTCGGCCAGGGTGGGGAGCACGTCGGTCAGCGGGGTCGGACGGTCGCTGGTGCCCTGCCTGACGCGGCCGGGGCCCCAGGCGATGAGCGGGATCCGTACGCCGCCCTCGTAGAGGTTGCGCTTGTAGCCGCGCAGCGGGCCGTTGGCGTCGAACAGGTCGGGGTTCACCCCGCCCTCCTCGTGGGGGCCGTTGTCACTGGTGACGAGGACGACGGTGTCCTGCTCCAGCCCGCGGGCGCGGAGCCGGTCGACCACCTTGCCGACGAGCGCGTCGAAGTAGCTGACCTGGGCCGCGTGCCCCTTGTTCGCGTCCGTCCAGCCGCGGTCGGCGTACGCGCTGGTGTCGGGTACGTCGCTGGGGGCGTGCGGCACGTTCGGGGTGAGCAGCAGCAGGAACGGCTCGGCGGCGTGGGCGTCGATGAACTCCAGGGCGTGCTGCTCCAGCAGGTCGGGGGCGTACACGGCCTTGACGCCACCGACGTTGGCGGCGATGGGTTCCTTGGCGTCGTTGTGCCACAGGTACTCGGGGTAGTACTCGTGGGCGTGGCCGTGGGTGATGTAGCCGTAGAACTCCTCGAAGCCGCGGGCGGCCGGATGGCTTTCCTGGCCGGCCGTCTCCGGTCCGAAGCCCCACTTGCCGACCAGGGCCGTCCGGTAGCCGCGGGCCCGCAGCACCTGGGCGAAGGTGGTGTCGGTGGCGGTGAGCGAACCCTGGCCGCCTGACGAGGGGTTGGCACGCACGGTGGAGTGGCCGGTGTGCAGTCCGGTCAGCAGGGAGCAGCGGGAGGGTGCGCACACGGCAGCGGTGGAGTACGCGTCGGTGAAGCGCAGTCCCTCGGCGGCGAGCCGGTCCAGGCGGGGTGTGGTGATCAGCTTCTGGCCGTAGGCGCCGAGTTCGCCGTAGCCGAGGTCGTCCGCAAGGACGACGACGAAGTTCGGAGGCCTGCTGACCTGGCCGTCCCCCGTCTCCGGGACCGCAACCGAGGCCGCCGCCTGCTCCGACCCGGCGACGGTGGTAGTGGCGGCGGTCAGGCCGAGCACGGCGGACGAACCGGCCAGGAAGGTACGGCGGCTGGACATGGGTGACTGCTCCTCGATGGCGGCTGCGGGTGTTCAGCCGATCATGGGTCGGCGAACCAGACCTGTTCCATGCACAGGCCATGAAGAACATGTGTCGGCGCCCTGCGCCGCGGAGCCGTTTCCTCCGCTCGCCGCTGACGCACCGTCGTCGAGCCGGACGTCCGCCACCGTCCCCGTGCCCCGCTGGTGTCCCACGGCATCGACGACGAACGCCCCGTTGAGACGTCCGGGCGAGCCCCGGTTGTTGCCGCTGCATGGCGACCTCATGGCAGTCGTGCGGCCTCCCGTCCGGGCGGCCCGGAAGTGCCTAACATCCCCGGCACGGCCTGGGCCCCATGGACCCCGTAGGCCGTGCCCGTTCCGACTCAGCCAAGGACCAGTTCCGCCATGCGCGTTTCCCCCACCCTCAGCGTCGGCGAAGCGAAGGCCCGCCTGCCCCAGCTGACCGTCGTTGACGTCCGGACCCCCGGCGAATTCGCCTCCGGTCATCTGCCGGACTCCGTCAACGTTCCCCTCGACCGCATCGAGCGGAGCCTGCCCGAGCTCCGGCAGACCGCCGAGCGGGGCGCCCTGTTGCTGGTGTGCGCCTCCGGAGCCCGCTCCGGGAAGGCCGCGGAGGCCCTCGCCGCGCACGGGGTCCCCGCTGCCAGCCTCACCGGCGGCACCAGCGCCTGGACGGCCGCCGGCCACGGCCTCCATTCCCCGGACGGCCCGGCCCGGGCCGTGTGGGGGATGGAACGCCAGGTCCGCTTCACCGCGGGCGCCGTCGTGCTGCTCGGCCTGCTCCTCGGGCTGTTCGTGCACCCGGTCTTCCGGCTGCTGTCCGCGGCGATCGCCGCGGGCTTGGTGTTCTCCGCGCTCACCGACACCTGCGGTATGGCGGTGGTCCTCGGCCGACTGCCGTTCAACCGCCGCGGCAGTGAGGCCCGCCCGTGACCGAGCCGACCGGTACCCCGAACCGCCGCGACCCCTACGAGGGGTTCGCGGGCCACGTGGGCCGCACCTTCGCCGAGTCCCAACCCGCCTGGCCGCCGCGGCGCACGCCCGGCGGCGGCGCCCCGAACATCGTCGTGGTCCTCGTCGACGACATGGGCTACAGCGACATCGGCCCCTTCGGCGCCGAGATCGCCACCCCCGTGCTCGACGGGCTGGCCGCGAACGGCCTGCGGCTGGCCAACTACCACACCATGCCGCTGTGCTCCCCCGCCCGGGCGGCCCTGCTCACGGGCCTCAACCCGCACCGCGTCGGGTACTCGACGGTCGCCAACTCCGACCCCGGATTCCCCGGTTACGGCATGGAGATCGGCCAGGACGTCCCCACCCTCGCCGAGGTGCTGCACGACGCGGGATACGCCACTTACGCGGTCGGCAAGTGGCACCTGACCCGCGACTCCGCCTCCAACGCCGCCGACGACCGGCGCAACTGGCCGCTGCAGAAGGGCTTCGACCGGTACTACGGCGTGCTGGAGGGCCTGACCAGCCTGTTCCACCCCCACCAACTGGTCCGCGACAACAGCCCACTCGACATCGACGAACTGCCCGACGGCTACTACTACACCGACGACATCACCGACGAGGCCATCGCCATGGTGAAGTCGCTGCGCGCGCACGACCCCGACAAGCCGTTCTTCCTCTACCTCGCGCACAACGCCGTCCACGGTCCCCTCCAGGCCAAGCCCGAGGACATCGAGCGCCAGCGCGGCCGCTACGACGGCGGCTGGGACGCGCTGCGCGGCACCCGCTTCGCCCGCCAGATCGCCGACGGCCTGTTCCCCGCGGGCACCGCCCTCCCGGACCGCAACTCCGAGGCCGGTTTCGACGTCGGCCCCTGGGAGGAGCTCACGCCCGATCAGCAGCAACGCTACGCCCGCTACATGGAGGTGTACGCGGCGATGGTCGACAACATCGACCAGAACCTCGGGCGGATCACCGACACCCTGCGTGCCCTCGGTGAACTCGACAACACCATCGTGCTGTTCACCTCAGACAACGGCGGCACCGGCGAGGGCGGGGCCGAGGGCACCCGCAGCTACTTCAGCCGCTTCGTCCACCAGCCCGTCCCCGACGACTGGGACCCGGACGTCGCACGGGACACCGAGCTCATCGGCGGTCCGCGGAGCCTGGTGCACTACCCGCGCGGCTGGGGAATGGCCTCCAACACCCCGTTCCGGCTGTACAAGGGCCAGACCTACGCGGGCGGGGTGCGCGTCCCGTTCGTCATCTCCTGGCCGGACGGGCTGCGGCGCGGCGGTGACGACCCCGGCATCCGGCACCAGTACCAGTACGTCACCGACGTCACCCCCACCCTGCTGGACCTGGCGGGCGTACGGCGGCCCGAGCAGTGGCGTTCGCGCCCCGCGCAAGAGCTGGACGGGGTCAGCTTCACCCCGGTCCTGCGCGACGCCAGGACCCCGGGCGCACACACCGAGCAGTACTGCGAGATGTCCGGGAACCGCAGCTACTACCGGGACGGCTGGAAGCTGGTCACCCTGCACCGGCCGGGCGCCCCGTACGACGACGGCGAATGGGCGCTGTACGACCTGGCGACCGACCCGACCGAGACCACCGACGTCGCCGCCGACCACCCGGAGGTGGTGAAGGAGCTGGCCGCGGCCTGGGAAGCGGCGGCCTGGCGCAACGGCGTCTTCCCCCTCTCCGACGGCAGCGGGGCGCTCGCCCGGCGCCATCCCGCCGAGGAGCGGTTCCACCGCCCCCTCACGCTCCTGCCGGACACCCCGGAGCTGGAGCGCTACCGGTCCTCCCGGCTGATCTCCTTCCGCTCATTCGACATCTCGGTCGAGCTCGACGAGCACGGCGCCGGTGACCAGGGCGTGCTGGTGTCGCACGGTGACCAGGGCGGCGGCTACAGCCTGTACGTCGAAGACGGGCGGCTGCGCTTCGCCTACAACGAGTACGGCAGGCTGCACGAGGCCGACGCAGGTCCGCTGCCCGTCGGACGACGGACCGTCACCCTGTCTGCCACCGCGTTGGAGGGCCTGCGCTGGGAGTTCCGGCTGCTGGTCGACGGAGTGCAGACGGGGCGACTGGCCGGCAGCGTGCACCAGCTCATCGGGATGGCTCCGCTCCAGGGCATCAGCGTGGGAGTGGACCGCAAGTCGCCGGTCTCCTGGCCGGTGTACGAGCGCCACCGGGGCTTCCGCTACACCGGCGGCCTGCGATCCGTGACGTACACGCCCGGCGCGCAGGCGCCGTACGCCCCGGAACTGGTGGCCCGCGCGCTGCGCGAGGCGGCCGCCGCATTCGAATGAACCGCTGTGCATTGTGTCCGGCGGAGGCGTTGTGTGTCCCGCCCGTGAATTCGCCGGTACAGCCGGCCCGATACCCGTTCCCGGAATTCCGAATATGACCGAGCCTGCGGGAGTGTCCTTGACCGAATCGATTCTCCTGACCGCGCCGTCCGGCCCTTCCGGACGGTCCGGTCCGCCCGCTCCGGCAGAGCGGGTGCTGCCGCTGCGGCGGCCCGGGCGGTGGGTCGCCACCCTCGTCGTGCTGGTGCTGGCCTCCCAGGCCGCGCACGGGCTGCTGACCAATCCCTTCTACCAGTGGGACCGGTTCGCGTACTGGGTCACCCGGCCGGTGATCCTGGACGGTCTGCTCGTCACGCTCCAGGTGGCCGCGTACAGCGCGGTCCTGGGGCTGCTGGGCGGCATCCTGCTGGCCCTCGGCAGGCTGTCGGCCAGCCCGGTACTGCGGACGGTGAGCTGGACGTACATCTGGCTGCTGCGCTCCGTGCCGTTGATCGTCGTCCTGCTCTTCCTCTACAACCTCAGCGCCCTGTACCCCACGCTGAGCCTCGGGGTGCCGTTCGGTCCGGCCCTCGTCACCTTCGACGAGTCGAAGCTGGCCACCGACATGGCCGTGGCGGTCGTGGGACTGAGCCTGGTCGAAGCGGCGTACGCCGCGGAGGTGGTCCGGGCCGGGCTGCTCTCCGTGGACCAGGGCCAGCACGAGGCCGCCGCCGCGCTCGGACTGCCCCAGCGCTACCAGTTCGCCCGGATCGTGTTCCCGCAGGCCCTGCGCTCCATCGTGCCCAGCTACGTCAACCAGCTGATCGGGCTCGTCAAGGCCACCTCACTGGTGTTCTACGTGTCACTGCTGGACCTGTTCGGCTCGGTGCAGAGCCTGGGCGCCACCTACCCCGGGGACGTGGTGCCGCTGCTGCTGGTCGCCACCGCCTGGTACGTGGTCCTGACCAGCGTCGTGTCCGTCGTGCAGTTCTACGTCGAGCGGTACTACGCGCGCGGGGCACTGCGGACCATGCCGCCCACACCCCTGCAGCGGGCCCGGGCGGGCCTGCGCGAGCTGCGGGCACGCTTCCGGAAGGAGACCGCGCGATGACCACCACCGCCACGACGGGTGCACCCGCCGCCATAGAGGTGCACGACGTGCACAAGTGGTACGGCGACCGGCGGGTCCTGGACGGGGTGAGCCTGAACGTCCCGCCGGGCACGGTCACCGCGGTGATCGGTCGCTCCGGCTCCGGCAAGTCGACCCTGCTGCGGGTCGTCAACCACCTGGAGAAGCCCGAGGCCGGTCAGGTCAGCGTGGGCGGCGAGCTGGTCGGCGTACGGAGGCACGGGACACGGCTCAAGGAGCTGAGCGAACGCGCGATCCTCGCCCAGCGCGGGCGGATCGGCTTCGTCTTCCAGAACTTCAACCTCTTCCCCCACCTCACCGTGCTCGACAACGTGGCCGCCGCGCCGGTGGCGACCGGACGGCTGTCCAGGCGGGAGGCCCGGACGCTCGCCCGTGAGCTGCTGGAACGGGTCGGTCTCGGCAGCCGGGCCGACGCCTACCCGCGGCAGCTCTCGGGCGGGCAGCAGCAGCGGGTGGCCATCGCCCGCGCGCTCGCGCTGCGGCCCGGCGTCATCCTCTTCGACGAGCCGACCTCCGCGCTCGACCCGGAACTGGTCGGCGACGTGCTGGCCGTCATCAAGGACCTGGCCGGCGGCGGGACCACCCTCCTGATCGTCACGCACGAGATCGGCTTCGCCCGCGAAGTGGCCGACGAGATCGTCTTCCTGGACGACGGCCGGATCGTCGAGCAGGGCCCGCCCGAGCAGGTCCTGGACAACCCGGTCCACCCCCGGACCCGGGAGTACCTGAGCAAAGTGCTCTGACCGCTCACCCCGCCCCGTACCTCCTACCCCGCGAGTCGAAGGAACGTCACCCCATGCACCACCTGAAGCCATTCCGCAGAGCCCTCGCCACCGCGGCCGCCGCCGCGACCCTCGTCGCCGGGCTCACCGCCTGCGGCGGCAAGAGCGCAGCCACCGGAGCCGGCGGGACCGGTGCCCCGGCGGGCACCGCCACGGTCACCGTCGGCGCCCTGTCCAACGGCGCGGCGCAGCAGACCGACCTCACCGTCCCGGTGGAGGAGTCCCTCCGGGCGAAACTGCCCGAGGCCGTCCGTGAACGGGGGGAACTGGTCATCGGGGTGGGCGCGCTGCCCGCCGGGTTCCCGCCGCTGGCGTACGTCGGCACCGACCAGAAGACCCTGACCGGCGCGGAGCCGGACCTCGGAAGGCTGGTGGCCGCAACGCTCGGGCTGAAGCCGGTGGTGAAGAACTCCACCTGGGAGAACCTGTTCGTCGGCATCGACAGTGGCAAGGTCGACGTGGCCTTCTCCAACGTCACCGTCACCGAGGAGCGGAAGAAGAAGTACGAGTTCGCCTCGTACCGGCAGGACAACCTGGCCTTCGAGGTGCTGAAGGACAACCCCTGGCAGTTCGGCGGCGACTACCGCAACCTCGCGGGGAAGTCGGTCGCGGTGGCCCGGGGGACCAACCAGGAGAAGATCCTCCTGGAGTGGCAGGCGAGACTGCGGTCCGAGGGCAAGGACATCGACGTCAAGTACTTCCCGGACAGCAACAGCACCTACCTGGCGCTCAGCGGCAAGAAGATCGACATCACCTTCGTGCCGAACCCGTCCAGCGCGTACCACATCACCCAGACCGCCAACAGCGGCACGCCGACCCGCAACGCGGGCCAGTTCTCCGGCGCGGGGGAGACCCTCCAGGGGCTGATCGCGGCGACCGCCAAGAAGGACGGCAAGCTGGCCGAGCCTGTCGCGGCGACGATCAACCACCTGATCCAGAACGGGCAGTACGCGAAGCTGCTGGCGGCCTGGAACCTGTCCGAGGAGGCCGTGAAGACCTCCGAGGTCAATCCGCCCGGCCTGCCGCTGACCAACTCCTGAGCCACCGGTGCCACCCCACATCCTGGACAATCCCGCCTGGGCCTCGCTCTGCGGTCCGCACGCCCCGTTCGCCGTGCCGGCTCCGGACGGCGGCGGCCGCGCCGCCCGCTACCGCGACGACGTCTCCCCCTTCGCCGCCCTCGCCGACCCCGGCGACCCCCGCTCCTGGCATGATTTGCAGGCCCTGACCGGTCCCGGGCAGGTCGTCGGGCTCACCGGCCTGCTGGACCCGCCCGACGGCTGGGAGACCGTGGGCTCGGTCCCGGGCGTGCAACTCGTCGACACCGGACTGAGCGCCGAACCGGCGCCCGAAGCGGTGCGGCTCGGTCCGGCCGACGTACCGGAGATGCTCGACCTCGTCGCCCTCACACGGCCGGGCCCGTTCCTGCCCCGGACCGTGGAACTGGGCAGGTACCTCGGGATCCGCCACGAGGGCCGGCTGATCGCGATGGCGGGGGAGCGGCTTCGGCCACCCGGCTGGACGGAGATCAGCGCGGTGTGCACCCGCCCCGGCCACCGGGGCCGGGGGCTGGCGACCCGGCTGGTGCGCGCGGTGGCCGCGGGCATACGGGAACGCGGGGAGGTGCCGTTCCTGCACACCGGGGCGTCCAACACCGCGGCGATCCGGCTGTACGAGTCGATCGGCTTCACGCTGCGCAGGCGGCCGCTGTTCCTCGCGGTCCGGACACCGGGCAACAAGGCTGCCGAATTCCCTTAATGCTGCGGTCATTGTGCCGCTGTTGCGTACGACGTAGCGTTTTTTCGAGCCGGTCCGAAGAATTCCCGGACCCGCTTCCCCAACCCCCCTTCTTTTCCTTCCTTCACCACGGTCGATCAGAAAGGCGTTGTTCGACGTGTCCGAACTGCACCTCGCCGTCGCGCTCGACGGCGCCGGCTGGCACCCGGCTGCCTGGCGGGAGCCGGGCGCCCGGCCCGCTGAACTGTTCACGGCCCGGTACTGGGCCGACGTCGTCGCCGAGGCGGAGGCCGGGCTGCTGGACTTCGTCACCTTCGAGGATGGTCTGGCCCTCCAGTCGTCCGCGGCGGCGGAACCCGACGCGCGCACGGACCGGGTGCGCGGGCGGCTGGACGCGGTGCTGACCGCCGCCCGGATCGCGCCGCTGACCCGGCACATCGGTCTGGTCCCGAGCGTGACGGCCACGCACACCGAGCCCTTCCACATCTCGAAGGCGATCGCCACGCTCGACTACGTCAGCCGGGGCCGGGCGGGCCTGCACGTACAGACCTCCGGACTGCCGTACGAGGCACGGCACTTCGGGCGCCGGGCGTTCCCCGCGCCGGTGGGCGAGCTGGCCGAGGAGGCCGCCGACCACGTGGAGGTGGTGCGCCGGCTGTGGGACAGCTGGGAGGACGACGCGGAGATCCGGGACGTGGCCACCGGCCGGTTCGTCGACCGCGACAAGCTGCACTACATCAACTTCGAGGGAGCGCACTTCAGCGTCCGGGGGCCGTCGATCACCCCGCGTCCGCCGCAGGGCCAGCCCCTGGTCACGGCTCCGGCCGGCACGACAGCCCCCCGGACCGGTCCGGTCGACCTCGTGTACGTCACCCCGCGCGACCTGGACGAGGCACGGGCCGCGGCCGCCGTGCCGGCCCCGCCGCCCGGCCCCCGGCACGTTTTCGCCGACCTCACCGTGTTCCTGGACGAGGACGGCCCGGCGGCCGCCGCCCGCCGCGACCGGCTCGACCGGATCGCGGGCGCCCCGGCCCCCACCGACGCCGCCACGTTCAGCGGGACCCCCGCCCAGCTCGCGGACCGGCTTCAGGAGTGGCGGGAGACGGGCCTGACCGGATTCCGGCTGCGTCCCGGCGTCATCGCCCACGACCTGCCCGCCATCACCCGCCGGCTGGTGCCCGAGCTCCAGCGGCGCGGCGTGTTCCGCAGTACGTACGAGGCATCCTCGCTGCGCGGGCTGCTGGGTCTGGAACGCCCCGCCAACCGCTACGCCGCCGCAGCCCTCACGGCCTGACCCCGGATCCGGAACCGGAAGGACACCATGAGCACCAAGCCGCTCAAGCAGATCCATCTCGCGGCCCACTTCCCCGGGGTCAACAACACCACGGTGTGGAGCGACCCCGCGGCCGGCAGCCACATAGAGTTCGACTCCTTCGTCCGCTTCGCGCAGACCGCCGAACGCGCCAAGTTCGACTTCCTCTTCCTCGCCGAAGGGCTCCGCCTGCGCGAACAAGGCGGGAAGATATACGACTTGGACGTGGTCGGCAGGCCGGACACCTTCACCGTGCTCGCCGCGCTGGCCGCCGTCACCGAGCACCTCGGCCTGACCGGCACCATCAACTCCACCTTCAACGAGCCCTACGAAGTGGCCCGTCAGTTCGCCTCGCTGGACCACCTCTCCGAGGGCCGGGCCGCCTGGAACGTGGTCACCTCCTGGGACGCCTTCACCGGGGAGAACTTCCGCCGCGGCGGATTCCTGCCCCGCGAGGACCGCTACACCCGGGCCCAGGAGTTCCTGGCCACCGCGACCGAGCTGTTCGACTCCTGGGACGGCACCGAGGTCACCGCCGACCCGGTCTCCGGCACCTTCCTGCGCGACGCACGCGCCGGGGCCTTCGCCCACCAGGGACGCCACTTCGACATCGAGGGCCACTTCAACGTGCCGCGCAGCCCCCAGGGCCGTCCGGTGTTCTTCCAGGCCGGCGACTCCGACGAAGGCCGCGAGTTCGCCGCCGCATCCGCCGACGCCATCTTCGGCCGGTACGCAACCCTGGAGGAAGGCCGGGAGTTCTACGCCGACGTCAAGGGACGCCTGCCCCGGCACGGCCGGCGCCCGGAAGAGCTGCTGATCCTGCCCGCCGCCACCTTCGCCCTGGCCGACACCGACGCCCAGGCCCGCGAACTCGCCCACGAGGTACGGCGCTCCCAGGTCAGCGGTGCCACCGCGATCAAGTACCTGGAACACGTCTGGAACCGCGACCTGTCCGGCTACGACCCCGACGGACCGCTCCCGGACGTCGACCCCGACCCCGGCGAGAACACCATCGCCCTCGGCCGCGCGAGCGTACGGCAGTTCCGCGACCCGCTGGCCACCGCGCGTCAGTGGCGCGAGCTCGCCGAGGCCAAGAACCTCTCCATCCGCGAGCTGGTGATCGCCACCACCGCCAAGCAGACTTTCGTCGGCTCTCCCGCGACCGTCGCCGAGTCCATCAACAGCCTGGTGCAGGCGGACGCCGCCGACGGCTTCATCCTGGTCCCGCACATCACCCCGGACGGACTGGAGGGCTTCGCCGACACCGTCGTCCCCCTCCTTCAGGAACGCGGAGTCTTCCGCACCGAGTACACCGGCACCACCCTGCGCGACCACCTCGGACTCGACGTGCCGGCGGTCCGGCCGGCCGGCGAGCGGCAGGCCACGGCCTCGTGAAGTTCCTGGCCATCACGCTGATCGTGCACGCCCCGGACCCGGTCACGGGCCGGCTGACCCCCGTCCGCACGCGGTTCCGCGAGGTCGTCGACAGCGCGCTGGCGGCGGAGGAGCTCGGCTTCGACGGTTTCGGCGTCGGCGAGCGGCACGAGCGGCCGTTCCTGTCGTCCTCGCCGCCGGTGGTGCTCTCCCACATAGCCGCGCTGACCCGCCGGATCCGGCTCTTCACCGCCGTCACCACGCTGAGCCTGCTCGACCCCGTCCGGGCGTACGAGGACTACGCGACGCTGGACCACCTGTCCGGCGGCCGGCTGGAGCTGATGATCGGCAAGGGCAACGGCACGGCCCAGCGGGAGCTGTTCAACGTCACGCCCGAGGACCAGTGGGAGCGCAACAGCGAGGGTTACGAGCTGCTGCGGCGGCTCTGGCGCGAGGACCGGGTGACGGCGGAGCCCCGGTTCCGGCCGGCTCTGCAGGACGCCCAGGTGCTGCCCCGCCCCGCTGGGCTGCCCCCGCGGGTGTGGCACGGCAGCGCGACCAGCCGGGAGTCCGTGGACCTCGCCGCCCGCTACGGCGATCCGCTGTTCTCCGCGAACGTCACCCATCCGATCGGCCCGTACGCCGAGCTGATCCGCCACTACCGGGAGCGCTGGGAGCACTACGGGCACGACCCGGCGCTCGCCGTGGTGGGCGCGGGTACGGCCGGCTTCCACGCGGCCCGCACCTCGCAGCAGGCGGTGGCGGCGTACCGGCCGGCCTTCGAGCAGTACCTCGCCTTCCACGAACACGCCGGCGTGGAACCGGTGTTCCCGCACCTGGACGACTTCGTGGAGCGCAGCTCCGCGCTGATCGGCAGCCCCCAGCAGATCGTCGAGAAGGTGCACCGCTACCACGAGCAGTTCGGCCACACCGTCCTGCACCTGCAGGCCGAGCCGGGCGGTCTCCCGCCGGCCGCCCACCGCGCCTCGCTGGAACTGTTCCAGTCCGAGGTCGCGCCGGCGCTGCGCCGCGAGATCCCCGATCCCCCCTTCGCCGATCTGTAAGGAGACCTGGCCATGTCCGGCATCCCGCTCGGGGTCCTCGACCTCATCCCGATCCCCTCCGGCTCCACCGCCGCCGACGCCCTGCACAACAGCATCGATCTGGCCCGGCAGACGGAACAACTCGGCTACGCGCGCTACTGGTTCGCCGAGCACCACCTCAATCCCGGAGTCGCCGGGACCTCCCCGGCAGTGGTGCTGGCCCTGACCGCCTCCGCCACCTCCACGATCCGGATCGGCTCCGGGGCCGTACAGCTCGGCCACCGCACGGCGCTGTCCACGGTCGAGGAGTTCGGCCTGATCGACGCCCTGCACCCGGGCCGCCTCGACCTGGGCCTGGGCCGCTCGGCGGGCCGGCCTCCGCAGCGGGCCGGGGAGGCGGAGCCCTTCGTCGGACACACCCCGAACGGGCTGCGCATCCCGGAGCGCTTCTCCTTCGCGCACGTGGCGGGCCATCCCCGGTTCGTGCTCCAGCAGAAGCTGCTGAACCTGCCCGGTGCCCAGCCGCAGGACTACGGCGAGCAGGTCGACGACGTCCTCGCGCTGCTGCGCGGCGAGTACCGGTCCGGCGAGGGCATCGAGGCGCACGTCGTCCCCGGCGAGGGGGCCGACGTACAGGTGTGGATCCTGGGCAGCAGCGGCGGCCAGAGTGCCGAGACGGCCGGCCGCAACGGCCTGCGGTTCGCCGCGAACTACCACGTCAGCCCGGCGAGCGTGCTGGAGGCGGCCGAGGGCTACCGGGCCGCGTTCAAACCCTCCGCCGAACTGGACCGCCCGTACCTCACCGTGTCCGCCGACGTGGTCGTGGCCGAGGACGACGCCACGGCCCGCGAACTGGCCGCCGGATACGCGCCCTGGGTACACAGCATCCGCACGGCCGAAGGCGCCATCCCCTTCCCGTCCCCGGGAGAGGCGCGGGCGCTGACGGGCCCCTGGACGGACGCAGACCGGAAGGTGGTGGCCGACCGGGTGGAGACACAGTTCGTCGGCTCGCCGCGGACCGTCGCCGATCACCTCGAACGGCTCCAGGAGGCCACTCGCGCCGACGAGCTGCTGATCACCACGATCACGCACGACCACGCCGACAGGGTCCGCTCCTACCGTCTCCTGGCCGAGGAATGGCGCCGCCGCTGACGCGCCCGCCGTCAGGCGCACGTCTCGTTTCACCATCCGAAACGTGGACATCTCTGTCGATGGCTTGGGCACACCCCGTAGGGTGGCCGGTGCAGCTGGTTCGCCCCGTCCGCCAGGCGGGATGCGTCGTAAGAGGGAACCCGGTGGGAATCCGGGACTGCCCCGCAGCGGTGAGCGGGAACGACCGCCGTCATACGCACTGGGTCCGGGACGGGCCTGGGAAGCGACGGCCAGTAGGTGCCCGCCGGGAGACCGGCAGGCGTGCCCGCGAGTCCGAAGACCTGCCCGTTGCCCGTGCCCGGCCCATGCCGTGCGCGGATATCCCGGTGACCTCGTGGGCGGGTCGGCGTACACAACGAGACGGGCGACCGCGCTTGCCGCGCGACGTCGCGACCGTCCGTTGCCGGTACTCCTTCGCGCCTTCGTCCCCTCGCCGGGATCTCAGGGATCCATCTCGCGAAGGAGATCTCCGTGACCACCAAGTCCGCAGCCGCGGCAGCAGGCGCCACTGTTTACGGCTACCCCCGCCAGGGCGGGAGCCGTGAGCTGAAGAAGGCCATCGAGGGCTACTGGAAGGGCCGTGTCACGGCCGAGGCCCTCCGCACCACCGCCGCGGAACTGCGCCGTACCAACTGGCAGCAGCTCGCCGGCGCCGGCATCACCGAAGTGCCCACCGGGGACTTCTCGTACTACGACCACGTCCTGGACACCACCGTCATGGTCGGCGCGATCCCCGCCCGGCACCGGGCCGCGGTTGCCGCCGACGCCCTGGACGGCTACTTCGCGATGGCGCGCGGGACGCAGGACGTGCCGCCGCTGGAGATGACCAAGTGGTTCGACACCAACTACCACTACCTGGTGCCGGAACTCGGTCCGGACACCGTCTTCACCGCCGATCCCGCGAAGCAGGTCGCCGAGCTCGCCGAGGCCCTCGCTCTCGGCCACACCGCCCGTCCCGTCCTGGTCGGGCCGGTCACCTACCTGCTGCTGGCCAAGCCTGCACCCGGTGTCGCAGCGGACTTCGAGCCGCTGACGCTGCTCGACCGGCTGCTGCCCGTGTACGCGGAGGTCCTCGGCGCACTGCGTGCGGCCGGGGCGGAGTGGGTGCAGCTGGACGAGCCTGCCCTGGTGCAGGACCGTACCCCGGCCGACCTGGGTGCGGCCGCCCGCGCGTACCGCGAACTCGGAGCCCTCACCGACCGGCCGAAGCTGCTGGTCGCCTCGTACTTCGACCGGCTCGGCGACGCCCTGCCCGTCCTGGCCAAGGCTCCCGTCGAGGGCCTCGCCCTCGACTTCACCGGCCCGGCCGCCGCCAACCTCGACGACCTCGCCGCCGTCGGCGGACTGCCCGGCAAGCGGCTGGTCGCGGGGGTCGTCAACGGCCGCAACGTCTGGGTCAACGACCTGGAGAAGTCCCTGGCCACGCTCGGCACCCTGCTGGGCCTGGCCGACCGGGTGGACGTATCCGCCTCCTGCTCCCTGCTGCACGTCCCGCTCGACGCCGCGGTGGAGAAGGACGTCGACCCGCAGATCCTGCGGTGGCTGTCCTTCGCCCGGCAGAAGACCGCCGAGATCGCGACCCTGGCGAAGGGCCTCAGGTCCGGCACCGCGGCGGTGGCCGGTGATCTGTCCGCCAACCGGGCCGCCCTCGCGTCCCGAGCGGCCTCCCCCATCACGCACGACCCTGCCGTCCGTGCCCGCACCGCGGCTGTGACCGACGCCGACGGCCGGCGCTCCCAGCCCTACGGCCGGCGAGCCGCCGCCCAGCGGGCCCATCTCGGCCTGCCACTGCTGCCCACCACCACGATCGGGTCCTTCCCGCAGACCGACGAACTGCGCGTGGCCCGCGCGGACCTGCGGGCCGGGCGGATCGACACTGCCGGGTACGAGGCACGTATCAAGGGTGAGATCGAGGAGGTGATCTCCTTCCAGGAGAAGACCGGCCTGGACGTCCTGGTGCATGGCGAGCCCGAACGCAACGACATGGTCCAGTACTTCGCCGAGCAGCTGACGGGGTACCTGGCCACCCAGCACGGGTGGGTCCAGTCCTACGGCACCCGGTACGTGCGGCCCCCGGTGCTGGCCGGCGACATCTCCCGCCCCGAGCCGATGACCGTCCGCTGGACCTCGTACGCACAGTCCCTGACGGCCAAGCCCGTCAAGGGCATGCTGACCGGCCCCGTCACCATGCTCGCCTGGTCCTTCGTACGGGACGACCAGCCCCTCGGCGAGACCGCCCGCCAGGTCGCTCTCGCCCTGCGGGACGAGGTGAACGACCTGGAGGCCGCCGGCACCGCCGTCATCCAGGTCGACGAGCCCGCTCTGCGGGAGACCCTCCCGCTGCGCGCCGCCGACCACGCCGACTACCTGGCCTGGGCGACCGAGGCGTTCCGCCTCACCACCAGTGGGGTCCGCCCGGACACCCAGATCCACACCCACATGTGCTACGCCGAGTTCGGCGACATCGTCCAGGCCATCGACGACCTCGACGCCGACGTCATCAGCCTGGAAGCCGCCCGCTCCCACATGCAGGTCGCCCGTGAACTCGCCGCCCACGGCTATCCCCGCGAGGCCGGACCCGGAGTCTGGGACATCCACTCCCCGCGCGTCCCCAGCACCGAGGAGGCGGCCGGCCTGCTGCGCACGGGCCTGGAGGCCATTGCGGCCGAGCGGCTGTGGGTCAACCCCGACTGCGGTCTGAAGACCCGCGGCTGGGCAGAGACCCGTGCATCCGTGGAGAACCTGGTCGCCGCCGCCCGTGAGGTCCGCGCCGGCCTCACCAGCGGGGGCAACGGCTGACCCTCCGGGTCCGGGCCGCGCAGGCGGTCCGGGCCATAGCCAGAGCCCTGCCGCCCCGGATGTCGGGGGCGGCAGGGCTCTGAGGGTGGCTGATGCGGCGCGTGGGTCAGCCGAGGGCCGACGCCGGCTGTGGTGCGGCTGCCTCCGTACCGGCGGGGTCGGTACGGTGGGCCAGCAGCCGCCGGGCGCGCTCAGCTGTGGGTGAAGCGGGGCGGGCGCTTGTCGACGAAGGCGGACATGCCCTCCTTCTGGTCGGCGGTGGCGAACACCGCGTGGAAGAGGCGGCGTTCGAAGCGGACACCTTCGGCGAGGGTGGTCTCGAAGGCGCGGTTCACGGCCTCCTTGGCCATCATCGCGACCGGCTTGGACATCTCGGCGACGGTCGCGGCCACGGCGAGGGCCTCGTCGAGCAGGTCGCCGACGGGGACGATCCGGGAGACCAGCCCGGCGCGTTCCGCCTCCTCGGCGCCCATGGTGCGCCCGGTCAGGCACAGTTCCATGGCCTTGGCCTTGCCGACGGCCCGGGTGAGCCGCTGGGAGCCGCCGATGCCGGGGATGACGCCCAGCTTGATCTCGGGCTGGCCGAACTTCGCGGTGTCGGAGGCGAGGAGGATGTCGCAGAGCATGGCCAGTTCGCAGCCGCCGCCCAGGGCGTAGCCGGAAACCGCGGCGAGGGTGGGGGTGCGGACATCGCCGAGCCGGTCCCATGCCGTGAACCAGTCGGTGAGGTACATGTCCATGTAGCTGTGCGGGCGCATCTCCTTGATGTCGGCGCCGGCGGCGAAGGCCTTCTCGGAGCCCGTCAGGACGATGCAGCCGACCTCCGGGTCCCGGTCCAGTTCCTCCGTGGCGGCCACGACCTCCTTCATCACCTGGAGGTTGAGGGCGTTGAGTGCCCCGGGCCGGTTGAGGGTGAGGACGGCCACCCGGTCCTTGCGGTCGAGCAGGATGGTCTCGTAGGTCATGCGGGGGTTCCGTTCTGGTTCGGGCCGGCGGTGCGGAGGGTGCGGACGATCGCCGAGAAGTCGAGGTCCGCCCCCTCGGCGGCGGCGAACGCGGTGTACATCTCGGCGGCCTTGAGGCCCAGCGGTGCGTCGACCCCGCCGGCCCGCAGGGCGTTGGCGGCCAAGCCGAGGTCCTTGGCCATCAGGGGGGCGGCGAATCCGGGCCGGTAGTCGCGGTTGGCGGGGCTGGACGGGACCGGTCCGGGGACCGGGCAGTTGACGGTCAGCGCCCAGCACTGGCCGGACGCGGTGGAGGCGACGTCGTAGAGGGCCTGGTGGTCCAGGCCGAGGCTTTCGGCCAGGACGAAGGCCTCGCTGACGCCGATCATCGAGATGGCGAGGATCATGTTGTTGCAGATCTTCGCGGCCTGCCCGGCGCCCGCGGCGCCGCAGTGCACGGCCTTCTTGCCCATGGCGTCGAGCAGGGGGCGGGCGGCGGCGAACTCCGTTGCTCCGCCGCCCGCCATGAAGGTGAGCGTGGCCGCCTCGGCGCCCACCACCCCGCCGGACACCGGGGCGTCCAGCGCACGGTGCCCGGCCGCGACGGCCGCCTCGTGCGCGGTACGGGCGTCGGCGACGTCGATGGTGGAGCAGTCCACGAACAGGGTGTCCGGCCGGGCGGCGGCCAGCAGCCCCTGCTCGCGGTACAGGGTCAGGACGTGACGGCCGGCCGGCAGCATGGTGATCACCACGTCGGCTTCCGCGGCGGCATCGGCCGCGGTCACCGCGGGCTCGATGCCGGCTGAGGCCGCGGTGGCGAGCAGGGCGGGGACGAGGTCGAAGCCGAGGACGCGGTGTCCGGCCTTGACGAGGTTGGCGGCCATGGGGCCGCCCATGTGGCCGAGCCCGATGAATGCGACGGTGCTGCTCACCAGACGACCTCCTGGGACGGAGCGGTCGCGACGAGCCGGAGCTCGTTCGCGCCGAGCGGGGCGAAGTACCGTTCCACGTCCGCCGGGGTGACGTCCTGCAGCGTGGCCGGCGACCAGTGCGGGTTACGGTCCTTGTCGATGACCTGCGCGCGGATCCCCTCGACCAGGTCGGGGGAGGACAGTGCTGCGCAGGAGACGCGGTACTCCTGTTCCAGCACCCGTTCCAGTGGTCCGAGCTGCCGGGCCCGGCGCAGCGCCGCCAGGGTGACCTTGACGGCGGTGGGTGACTTGGCGGCCAGGGTGTCCGCGGCGGCCTTCGCGGCGGGGACGCCCGGAGCCGACAGCCGTTCGACGATCTCCTCGGCGCTCTCGGCGGCGTAGCAGTGGTCGATCCACTCGCGGGCGGGACCCAGATCTCCTGGCGGCGGCTGCTGCACGTACCGCTCCAGTACGGTGTGCACCGGCTGAGCGGCCAGGTCCCGGGCGAGCGCCGGCAGCGACGCCGAGGGTACGTAGTGGTCGGCGAGACCGCACAGAAGTGCGTCGGCGGCGCCGACGGGTGCGCCGGTCAGCGCCAGATGGGTGCCGAGTTCGCCGGGGGCCAGCGCGAGGAGGTAGGTGCCGCCGACGTCGGGGACGAAGCCGATGCCGGTCTCGGGCATGGCGACCTTGGACCGTTCGGTGACGATGCGGACGCTGCCGTGGGCCGAGACGCCGACCCCGCCGCCCATGACGATGCCGTCCATGAGGGCGACGTAGGGCTTGGGGTAGCGGGCGATCAGTGCGTTGAGCCGGTACTCGTCCCGCCAGAAGTCGGCCGACGCGGTGCCGCCGGTGCGGGCGTCCTCGTGGATCGCGCGGATGTCCCCGCCGGCGCACAGGCCCCGTTCACCGGCACCCTCGATGACGACGAGCGCGACGGCGGGGTCATCCGCCCACGCGGAGAGCGCTTCCTCGATGCGGAGCACCATGGGGTGGCTGAGGGCGTTGAGGGCCTTGGGGCGGTTGAGGGTGATGTACGCGGCGTGGCCCTCGGTGCGCAGGAGGACGTGGTCGTGGTCGCGGTCGGGTGGGGTTTCGTTGGTCATCGCAGGTTCTCCGTGAGTCCGCGCGCGACGATGACGCGCATGACCTCGTTGGTGCCTTCCAGGATTTGGTGGACCCGCAGGTCGCGGACGATCTTCTCGATGCCGTATTCGCTGAGGTAGCCGTATCCGCCGTGCAGTTGGAGGGCTGCGTCGGCCACCGCGTACCCGGTGTCGGTGGCGAACCGCTTGGCCATCGCGCACAGTCGCGGGGCCAGCGCATCGCCGGAGTCCAGTGCCTCGGCGGCCTGCCGGACCAGTGCGCGGGCGGCGGCGAGTTCCGTGGCCATGTCGGCCAGGCGGAACTGGAGTGCCTGGGCGTCCAGGAGGCGGGTGCCGAAGGCTTCGCGGGTGGCGAGGTAGGACAGACTGCGGTCGAGGGCGCTCCGGGCGCCGCCGAGCGAGCAGGCGGCGATGCCGAGACGGCCGCCGTTGAGACCGTTCATGGCGATGCGGAACCCGTCGCCCTCGGCGCCGAGGCGCCGGTCGCCTGGGATGCGGACGCCGTCGAGGACGACCTGGCGGGTGGGCTGGGCGTTCCAGCCCATCTTCTGTTCATTGGGACCGAACGAAACCCCCGGATCCTCGCGCTCGACGACGAACGCGGAGATCCCGGCCGGGCCGGGCTCACCCGTCCGCGCCATGACCACGTAGACGCCTGCGGCTCCGGCGCCGGAGATGAACTGCTTGACTCCGGTCAACAGATAGTGGTCGCCCTGCCGTTC
Source organism: Streptomyces sp. NPDC033966 (assembly GCF_055575955.1). Lineage (NCBI taxonomy): Bacteria > Bacillati > Actinomycetota > Actinomycetes > Kitasatosporales > Streptomycetaceae > Streptomyces > Streptomyces sp. NPDC033966. Next base: position 304,110 of record NZ_JBVIRQ010000009.1, read on the forward strand.
GGCGCGGGTGCGCAGGGCCGCGGCGTCGGACCCGGCTCCCGGTTCGGTGAGGCAGTAGCTGCCCAGGGTCGCGGCGGAGCACAGGCCCGGCAGCCAGCGGGCGCGCTGGGCGTGGTCGCCGTAGCGGTCGATCATCCAGGCGACCATGTTGTGGATGGAGAGGTAGGCGGCGATCGAAGGGCAGCCCGTGGCGAGCGTTTCGAAGACGAGGACGCCGTCGCTGCGGGACAGTCCGGAACCGCCGTGCTCCTCGCGGACGTACACCCCGCCCAGCCCGAGTGAGGCGGCTCGGCGGATCACGTCGACGGGGAAGTGCTTGGTCTGGTCCCACATGACGGCGTGGGGGGCCAGCTGTTCCTGGGCGAAGTCGAGGGTGACCTCGGCCAGGGCGAGCTGGTCCTCGGTGAGGGCGGTGGTCACGGCGTTCACCCCATCGTGGGGATGGTGAAGCTCGCGCCTTCCTTGACCCCGGAGGGCCAGCGCGAGGTGACGGTCTTGGTACGGGTGTAGAAGCGGATCGAGTCCGGGCCGTGCTGGTTGAGGTCGCCGAAGCCGGAGCGCTTCCAGCCGCCGAAGGTGTGGTAGGCGACGGGGACCGGGATGGGCACGTTCACGCCGACCATGCCCGTGTTGACCCGGCGGGTGAACTCCCGGGCGGTGTCCCCGTCCCGGGTGAAGATCGCCACGCCGTTGCCGAAGGGGTGCTCGCTGGGCAGGCGCAGCGCCTCCTCGAAGTCGGCCGCACGTACGACGGACAGCACGGGGCCGAAGATCTCCTCGCGGTAGATCCGCATGTGCGGGGTCACCCGGTCGAAGAGGGTGGCTCCGGCGAAGTAGCCGTTCTCGTGCCTGGGCAGGGTGAAATTCCGTCCGTCGACGACGAGTTCGGCGCCCTCGTTGACGCCGATGTCGACGTAGCGGCGTACCCGGTCCAGTGCGTCCCGGCTGACCAGGGGGCCGAAATCGGCCTCGGGGTCGTCGGAGCGGCCGATCCTCAGGGCGGCGATGCGGTCCGTCAACGCCGCCACGAGTCGGTCCGCGGTCTCCTCGCCGACGGGTACGGCAACGGAGATGGCCATGCAGCGTTCGCCCGCCGAGCCGTAGCCGGCGCCGATCAGCGCGTCGACGGCCTGGCCGAGGTCGGCGTCGGGCATCACGATCATGTGGTTCTTCGCGCCGCCGAAGCACTGGGCCCGCTTGCCGTGGGCAGCCGCGGTCGCGTAGATGTGCGCGGCGATCGGGGTGGAGCCCACGAAGCCCAGGGCCTGGACGCGGGGGTCTTCGAGGAGGGTGTCGACGGCCTCCTTGCCGCCGTTGACCACGTTGAGGACGCCCGGCGGGAGCCCGGCCTCCAAGAACAGCTCCGCCAGACGGAGCGGAACCGACGGGTCGCGCTCGGACGGCTTCAGGATGAATGCGTTTCCGCAGGCCAGCGCGGGTGCGGCCTGCCAGAGGGGAATCATGGCGGGGAAGTTGAACGGAGTGATGCCGGCGACGGCGCCCAGCGGACTGCGCAGCGAGTGCACGTCGATCCCGGTGCCGGCGTTGTCGGTGAACTCGCCCTTGAGCAGGTGCGGGATCCCGGCGGCGAACTCGACGACCTCCAGGCCGCGTTGGAGGTCCCCGTGGGCGTCGGCGACGGTCTTGCCGTGCTCGGCGGACAGCAGCCGGGCCAGGCTCTCGCGCTCGCCCTCGACGAGCTGGAGGAAGCGCAGCAGCACGCGGGCGCGGCGCTGCGGGTTCCACTGGCCCCAGTCGACCTGCGCCTCCACGGCGTCGGCGATCGCCGCCTCGGTGTCGGCGCGCCCTGCCAGGGGGACCCTGGCCTGCACGGCGCCGGTGTTGGGGTCGTACACGTCGGCGAAGAGCCCGGAAACGCCGGGAGTGTGCTTTCCGCCGATGAAATGGGTGAGCTCGCGGACCATGGATGCCTGCTCTCGTCAGGTTGGATCCGGGGATGGCACGGCACACCGGCGGACGGCACCCGGATGGGGGTGCGCCGCTGCGGAATGCCGTGAGAACTACGAGCGTGCGGTGGTGTGCGCGCGCTCCGCCGGATCACCAGGGCCGTGGGTACAAACCGGTGCCATGCGTGTCTGCTCCATCCTCGTGGACAACACGGAACATCCGCGGCCGGTATCCTGACTCCCGGATCCCCGCGTGCCGCCCGCCTTCCCGACAGACCTCGTCAGTGGCGTGTGGATGGCAGCACACTCCCCGGTCACAGTGGCGGGACCGTGCCGGTTTTGCACCGGCTTCCCTGCACCGCGGACCTTGTGCCACGAACATATAGTTGGACGTCCTAGTAAGTCCAGAGCCGCTGGCCGCGTGCCTACAGTCGATACATGCGCATCGTTTCCCTGCTCCCGGCGGCCACGGACATCGTGGCGGACCTCGGACTCGCCGCCGACCTGGTCGGACGCACCCACGAATGCGACTGGCCGCCCGCGGCGGTCGCCTCGGTACCCGTCGTCACCCGTGCCGAATTCGCCGCGGACGGACTCAGCAGCCGGGAGATCTCCGAGGCGGTCGGCGGAGCTGCCCACTCCGGCTCCTCGCTCTACACCCTGGACACGGCGGCGCTCGCCGCGCTCGCGCCGGAGGTCCTGCTCACCCAGGACCTGTGCGACGTCTGCGCGGTGTCCTACGAAAGCGTCTCCCGGGCCGTGCGCGTCATGGACGCCGGACCCCGTGTGCTGAGCCTGGAGCCGAAAACCCTCGACGACGTCCTGGACTGCCTGGTCACCGTCGGGCAACTGCTCGGGGTGCGGGAGCATGCCGAGCGGCGGCGCACCGAGCTGCGCGGCCGGCTCGACACGGTCCGCCGGCTCACTCAGGGCCGGGCCCGGCCCCGGGTGGTCGCCATCGAATGGCTCGACCCGCTGTGGCCCGCCGGCCACTGGGTGCCGGAACAGATCGCCTGCGCGGGCGGGGAACCGCTGCTGGCCGCACCCGGTGAGCACACCAAGCCGATGACGTGGGAGGCGGTACGCGCAGCCCGCCCGGACGTCATCCTGGTACTGCCGTGCGGCTTCCCGCCCGAACGGACCCTGCGCGAGCGGGACCTGCTGACCGCCCTGCCGGGCTGGGACGAGCTGCCGGCTGTGCGGGCGGGGGAGGTGTGGGTGCTGGACGGGCCCGCGTATTTCAACCGGCCGGGACCGCGCGTGGTCCGCGGCGCCGAGGTGCTGGCCCACGTCCTGCACGGAGTGCGGGCAGGAGATCCGGTGACCGCGGGAGAAGCCCGGCGGCTGGACCGACCGTGATGCTCACCCGCGGTCGCGGGCCACGGGGTAGGGGATGAAGGTGCTGCTGTTCTCGTCGACCGCGAGCGTGCGGCCCAGCGGCGGGACGGCGCGCTGCGGGCAGTCGAGGCGTTCGCACAGCCGGCAGCCCATGCCGATGGGAGTGGCGGCCGAGGCGTTGTCCAGGTCGAGCCCGTCCGAGTACACGAGCCGGGAGGCGTGGCGGATCTCGCAGCCGAGCCCGATGGCGAAGGTCTTGCCGGGTTCGCCCCAGCCGCCGCGGTGGCGGGTGACGGCACGTGCGGTCCACAGGTACCGCTGTCCGTCGGGCATGGCGGCGACCTGGACGTGGATGCGGCCGGGCGCGGTGAAGGCCTCGTAGACGTTCCACAACGGGCAGGTGCCGCCCGCGCGGGAGAAGTGGAATCCGGTGGCCGACTGCCGCTTGGACATGTTCCCGGCGCGGTCCACGCGGACGAAGGAGAACGGAACCCCGCGCAGCCTGGGGCGTTGCAGGGTGCTCAGACGGTGGCAGACCGTCTCGTAGCCGATGCCGAAGTGGTCGGTGAGCCGTTCGATGTCGTAGCGGAACTCCTCGGCGGCGGTGTGGAAGACGCGGTACGGGAGGACCAGGGCGGCGGCGAAGTAGTTGGCGATGCCGATCCGGGCCAGGGCGTGGGCGGGGGAGCCGGACTCGAAGTCCTCGGTGGCCAGCCGGTCCAGCTCGTCGCCGTATTCGAGCAGGGCGAGTTGGGTGGCCATCCGGAACGCCTGCTGGCCGGGCCGGAGCCGGCCCGACAGGTGCAGGACGCGTGTCCGGGCGTCGAAGTGGTGGAGGCGGTCGGAGTCGGAGGCGAGGCGGATCCCGTGGTGGTCGGCGAGGCGGTTCGAGAGCGCCCGGACGACCTCACCGGTGCGGATGCCGGCCTCCTGGGCGAGGGCCTCGGCCGCGAGGTCGGTGTCGTGGAGGTAGTTCTGGCGCCGGTAGAAGAACTCGCGGATCTCCTCGTGCGGTGAGCGCGGCGCGGCCGGGGCTCCGTCGCGTCCGTCCGAGTTGTCCGCGAGCCGCTCGGTGAGGAGTTGGCTGCGTCGGCCCAGGTCCAGCAGGACTGATGCGACGGCGGGCATCCGGGTGGCCAGTTCGGCCAGGTCGGAGGGGGAGACGCGGGCGTCGGCGACCTCGCCGGCCAGGGCCTCGCGGAGATCGGCGACGAGGCGGCTGGTGTCGCGTTCCGAGAAGAAGCCCGGATCGACGCCGAACGCCTCGGTCAGCCGCAGCAGGACCGGCACCGTGAGCGGGCGGGAGTCGTGTTCCATCTGGTTCAGGTAGCTCGGCGAGATGCCCAGGACCCGGGCCAGCTCGGCCTGGCTCATCCGGCGCTCCTCGCGCAGCCGCCTCAGCCGCGTTCCCGCGTACGTCTTGCTCACCTGGGCTCCTCCGGCCTCGTCACGGCCTCAGAGTACGCACGATTCCGCTGATGCCAACCCTTCGCAAGCTTGGCAAAAGTGCCGCAGAAGATTCGCAGAAATTGGCAGACGTACCCGATTGATGGCACTGCGTGCCGCTGCCAGAGTCTGTCCTGCGGCCCGCCGGACCCCGGCGGCCCAGGCGGACAGTCCGGGCACGACTCACGCCCTGACGTCGGAGATCCCGGCGGTCCGCCCCGGCCGACCGGCATCATTGCTCAGCTCCTCCCCAGGTGGGGCCGGCGGCCGCAACCCACGATCAAGGCACACAGTGTCAACCTCTCGTTCGCGATGGACAGACGTTGGCAGACCAAGCGATTCATGGAGACGGTGACGGTCATGGCAGACACGAACACGACGGCAGCGGCCGAGCAGCTCAAGCAGCGGTGGGCCGACGACCCGCGATGGGCCGGCATCGAGCGGACCTACTCGGCCGAGGACGTGGTCCGGCTCTCCGGCAGTGTCCGTGAGGAGCACACCCTGGCCCGGCGGGGTGCCGAGCGGCTGTGGCGCCAACTGCACGAGCAGGACTACATCCACGCCCTGGGCGCGCTGACCGGTGGCCAGGCGGTCCAGCAGGTCCGGGCGGGGCTCCAGGCGATCTATCTGTCGGGCTGGCAGGTGGCGGCCGACGCGAACCAGGCCGGCCACACGTACCCCGACCAGTCCCTGTACCCGGTCAACTCGGTTCCGCAGGTGGTGCGTCGGATCAACAACGCGCTGCTGCGCGCCGACCAGATCGCCACCGCCGAGGGCGGCACGACCGGTTCGGCCGACGGGGGCACGGACTGGCTGGCGCCGATCGTGGCCGACGCCGAGGCCGGCTTCGGCGGCCCGCTCAACGCCTTCGAGCTCACCAAGGCGATGATCGCGGCGGGCGCGGCCGGTATCCACTACGAGGACCAGCTGGCCTCGGAGAAGAAGTGCGGCCACCTCGGCGGCAAGGTCCTCGTCCCGACCTCCCAGCACATCCGCACCCTGAACGCGGCCCGCCTCGCCGCCGACATCGCGGACACCCCCACCCTGATCATCGCCCGCACGGACGCCCTGGCCGCGACCCTCCTGACCAGCGATGTCGACGAGCGTGACGCGGAGTTCTGCACCGGGGAACGGACCGCCGAGGGCTTCTACCACGTCCGCAACGGCATGGCCCCGGTCATCGCCCGCGGCCTCGCCTACGCCCCGTACGCCGACCTGATCTGGGTCGAGACCGGTACCCCGGACCTGGCCCAGGCCCGAGAGTTCGCCGAGGCGATCCACGCGCAGTACCCGGACCAGATGCTCGCGTACAACTGCTCGCCGTCGTTCAACTGGAAGGCGGCGCTGGACGACGACCAGATCGCCAAGTTCCAGCGGGAACTGGGCGCGATGGGCTACCGCTTCCAGTTCATCACCCTGGCCGGCTTCCACTCCCTCAACCACGGCATGTTCGACCTCGCCCGCGGCTACGCCGAGCACGGCATGACCGCCTACGTGGACCTCCAGGAGCGCGAGTTCGCCGCCCAGGCGCAGGGGTTCACGGCGGTCAAGCACCAGCGCGAGGTCGGCACCGGCTACTTCGACCTCGTCTCCACCGCCGTCAACCCCGCCTCCTCCACCACCGCCCTCGCCGGCTCCACGGAGGAAGAGCAGTTCCACTGAGGCGGCTCCGCCCCCGCCGGCCTGCCCCCGGCCGGAGGCCCGCGTTCAGCGGGAGCCGGACGACCGTCTCCGTCCGGCTCCCGCCCCACCCCTCGTCAGGAGACCGCATGTCCACCACCGCCCTCACGCACCGGGTCCGGGTCCTCGCGGCGCCGGGCGACCGCCACGACGAGATCCTCACGCCCGAGGCACTCGACTTCATCGGCCGCCTCGACGCGGCCTTCGCGCACCGCCGCCTGGACATCCTCAAGGAGCGGATCCGCCGCAAGGACCGCCTCGTCTCGGGATCCCCGCTGGACTTCTCCGTCGCCACGGCCGCCGTCCGTACCGACCCCGACTGGCGCGTGGCCCCGCCGGCCCCCGGCCTGGAGGACCGCCGGGTGGAGATCACCGGCCCGCCGGACCGCGGGATGACCGTCAACGCCCTCAACTCCGGCGCCAAGGTGTGGATGGCGGACTTCGAGGACGCCACCGCCCCCACCTGGGACAACGTCATCGGCGGCCAGCTCAACCTGCTCGATGCGATCGAGCGGCGCATCGACTTCACCACACCCGAGGGCAAGGAGTACCGACTCGGCGAGGACCTCGCCACCATCGTGGTCCGCCCCCGCGGCTGGCACTTGCTCGAAGAGCACCTGGAGATCGAGGGCAGGCCCGTCCCCGCGTCCCTGGTGGACTTCGGCCTGTACTTCTTCCACTGCGCGCAGCGGCAGATCGACGCCGGGTACGGCCCGTACTTCTACCTGCCCAAGCTGGAGAACGCCGGCGAGGCACGTCTCTGGAACGACGTCTTCGTCCTCGCCCAGGAACTCCTCGGCATCCCGCGCGGCACCATCCGCGCCACGGTCCTGATCGAGACGATCACCGCGGCCTTCGAGATGGAGGAGATCCTCCACGCGCTCCGGGAACACAGCTCGGGTCTCAACGCGGGCCGTTGGGACTACCTGTTCAGCATCATCAAGACCTTCGGCCACCGCGCCGACTTCCAACTGCCCGACCGCGCCCAGGTCACCATGACCGCCCCGTTCATGCGCGCCTACACCGAACTCCTCGTACGCACCTGCCACCGGCGCGGCGCGCACGCCATCGGCGGCATGGCCGCCCACGTGACGTCCACGGATCCGGAGGCCAACACGGCCGCCCTCGCCAAGGTCCGACTCGACAAGGAACGCGAGGCCGAGGACGGCTTCGACGGCTCCTGGGTCGCCCACCCGGCGCTCGTCCCCGTCTGCCGACAGGTATTCGACAGCGTGCTCGGCGGACGGCCGCACCAGCTGGACCGGACCCGCGAGGACGTCCACGTCCGAGCCGCCGACCTGCTCTCCGTGCGCCGCATCAGCGCGCCGCCCACGGCAGCAGGGGTGCGTGCCAACGTGGCCGTCTCGCTGCGCTACCTCGAGGCCTGGCTGCGCGGCCACGGAGCGGTCGCCCTCAACGGCCTGATGGAGGACGCGGCCACGGCCGAGATCGCCCGCGTCCAGCTCTGGCAGTGGCTGCGCCACCAGAGGATCGACCGGGACGACCTGCTCGCCGTGCTCGACGAGGAATGCGACGCGCTCACAGCGGAGCGGCCCTACGCACTCGTGCCGGAGGCCAGAGCCGCAGTGGAGCGGGCCGCGCTGGCACGGGAGCTGCCGGCCTTCTTCACCCCCGACACCTACAGCCGCCACCTGGTCCGCCGTACGGAGGTGCAGTCATGAGCGCCGGCATCCGCCGGGTCGGAGTCGTCGGAGGCGGGCAGATGGGCGCCGGCATCGCCGAGGTCTGCGCCCGCGCCGGACTCGACACCGTCGTCTGCGAGGCAGACGCCACCGCCGCCCGAGCGGCACGCGAACGGGTCGCCGTCTCCCTCGAACGCGCCGTCCAGCGGGGCAAGCTCGATCGGATCTCCGCCGAGGACGCCCTCACCCGGCTGCTCTTCACCGGCAGCCTCGACGACCTGGCCGACCGACAGCTCGTCATCGAAGCGGTCACCGAGAACGCGGACGTCAAGACCGAGACCTTCGCAGCCCTGGACAAGATCGTCGACGCCCCCGAGGCGATCCTCGCGACGAACACCTCCTCCCTGCCCGTCATGCGCCTGGGCATGGCCACCGGGCGCGCCGACCGGGTCGTCGGACTGCACTTCTTCAACCCCGTGCCCGTCCTGCCGCTGGTCGAGGTCGTCCCCTCGCTGCACACCTCCCGCGACACCGTGGAGACGGTGGAGGCGTTCGCCCGGGAGAGGCTGGGCAAGACGGCGATCCGCTCGCAGGACAGGGCCGGCTTCGTCGTCAACGCCCTCCTCGTCCCCTACCTGCTGTCGGCCGTCCGGATGGCCGAGTCCGGCTTCGCCACCGCGGCCGACGTCGACGCCGGCATGGAGCTCGGCTGCGCCCACCCGATGGGCCCGCTCAAGCTCGCCGACCTGATCGGCCTCGACACGGTCGCCGCGATCGCGGAGTCGCTCTACGACGAGTTCAAGGAACCCCTCTACGCCCCGCCCCCGCTGCTGATGCGGATGGTGCAGGCGGGGCTGCTGGGCCGGAAGACCGGCCGGGGGTTCCACACATACGACCGGGACCGCTGAGGGACCCGGTGGTGCGGCCGGGCATGAGGGGCCCGGCAGCGTGAGGGCGGGGTGCGGCGGAGTGGTGTCCGTCGCACCCCGCCGCGTTGTCCCTGCCGAATGCTTTCCCGCAGGCTCAGGGCTCACCCGCTCTCCGCACCTGCAGACACTGCGGCGGTGACCACACTCCATCGGCTCGTCGGGGAATTCTTCACCACACGAGAGCAGCCGGACGGCCTGCCTCGGATCTTCCGGGACTACCACTCCTGGGCGATCGCTATGGAAGACGCCGAAGCTGGACCAAGCTGAGCCAGGTCTTCGGGTTCGGTTCCACATACGCGGCACGAACCGAGTACCGCCCTGGCCTCAGATCCACCCGCAGATGGTTCTCCGGCTCCAACTCGTCACCAGGCCAACCCGAGTCGAACAACACCACTGGCCCCGGCACCTCCCAATGCTGCTCGGGCTCCCAGGCGGCACCAGCGAGCGCGGCATCAACGCTGCCGAGGAGCTCCTCCTCCGATTCGGCGGCGTACCATCGCACGAACAGGCCATGCCCCGGGAGGAAGGACGTCGAGGCGGGGACATCACCGAGGACCAGGGCCTGCAACTGCCCGACCGCCACCAGGCCGGCATACCCATCGACGCCGCAGGCTCTGTCGTAATCCGTTTCAGACTCGTCGCTGTCTGCGCCGGACCACGAAGACAAGACTGCTTCGGGCACAACGATCAACGGCCCGCCACCGGACTCCACCCACTCGACCGCACCTGGATCTGCATACCTCGCCATGCGAGGAAGCTACCGGCCGCCGGTGACAACACTCATGGCCAGGTGACGTCCCGGCACACGGACAGCCTTGGGCGGTACCCGCACGGCGGAGATTCCGGAGCCTGCCCTTCGAGTTGCCGTATGGGCTCACGAATGGTGACGAGGTCCCGTCCGATGGAACGATCGAACGGGACCTTCGTCCTTTCAGGGGGTGTTGAGGCGTACGGGTCAGGCGCCCGCTGCCACGGCTGTCAGCCAGGCGTTCCAGTCGCTCTCATAGTCGAGCGAGGTGAGGAAGGAACGGGCGGCGGTCCAGTCTCCCGCGCGGTAGTGGCCAAGGACGGTGCTGACGTCGGCCGGGTGCTTCTCGACCATGTAGCGGGCGGCGAGGTAGCCCCAGTTGTAGGTGCGGCTGACGTCGCTGTTGGCATAGGTGGTGTCGAACAGCGTCTGCAGGGAGTACGTGTGCTTGCCGGCCTCGGCGACCGCGCTGGCGTAGGGGACGCCGCGGTAGGAGTAGGAGATGTACTCCGCGATGCCCTCGCCCCACCACACGGTGGGGGTGGTCTGGCTGGCGTTGAAGTCGCCGTACAGGTCGAAGCGGCCGTCGAGGTAGTGGGTGTACTCGTGGTTGAGGTTCCAGATCTGCCAACCGGGGCTCGCATCGGTGCGCTCGTAGCATATGAACCGCGGCTGGTTGCCCGTCCTGGAGGGGTCTCCCTCCAGGTACATGCCGCCGTTGTTGGTGTCGATGCCGTAGATCTTCCTCGCGTAGGCCTTGTAGTCGGCACTGGAGTTGAAGACGTCGACTTCCAGGGTTGTGTTGTAGTCGTTCGCGACCGGGCCGGAGTCCTTGACCACGCCGTGGAAGTAGGCGTCCTGGTTGGCCAGGCTCGTGCAGGTCGCGGTCAGCTGGGCGGCGGTCATCTCCTGGGCGCGGATCCGCAGCGTCGGGCTGCAGGTGTGGACGATCGGCAGGATGCGCGACTCCAGTCCGCCGCCGGTGCTCCCGGTCGCGCCGGGAAGGGCATGGGCGTTGCCGTGGGCCGGGCGCTGGCCCGGATCGGCGAAAACGTGGTCCGGCTTGGGATCGGCCTGGGAGGTCTGGGATGCCTGGGAGGTCGGGGAGCTCTGGGAGGCCTGGGCGGGGGCGGCTGCGGTGGCGGCTATGAGCAGGGCGGTGGCGACGGCCATGGGGCGCAAAGTCACTCCTGGGGATGGGAGTTGAGGTCCCGTCGACGACGGGCTGCGCTGTAAAATGGCACATGTCATATTGCTTTTCAATGCTTTTGGCAGGGACGCATCAAGCTCGTCGCCGCTCCGGCCCGCACCCGTCGCCTGACGGCCGGCCCGCGGCTCAGCCTGTGAGCGGGGCGCGGGCGCGGGCGGGACCCGTCACGTAGTGGACGTATTCGCGGCTCAGGCGGAATCCGGCGGTCCAGGCCAGCAGGCGGCTGGGGCGGTTGTCGGCCGAGCAGGTCCAGCTGGGTACGCGTCCTCGGGCGGCGATGTCGGCGCACAGGGCCGTGACGCAGGCGAGGGCGAGGTGCCTGCGGCGATGGCCGGGGTCGGCGACGACCGCTATGTCCTCGTAGGCCGTACCGAGGAAGTACGTGCCGGCCACAGCCAGGGCGCGGCCGTGCTGGAAGGCCCCCCAGGCGTGTCCCGACGAGGCGAGCCGGTCGGGGCCTCCCCAGGTGCGGTGGATCCATGCTGCCTCCGGACCGAGGGCGGCCAGTGCGGGGCCGTCGCCGGGCGTGAGGGGACGCACGGTGATGCCGCGGGGCGGGTGGCCGGTGACGGCGGGAGCGTGGTGGAGGTAGACCATGCGTTCCCAGGGGTTGACCCGGGTGAACGCCTGCCGTAGCGCGGGCCGGAATCCGGCGGGCGCTTCGACGTAACCGCTTTCGAACGGCGCGAGGGCGGCAGGCGGTACGGCTGTCGGGTCGCCGCGCAGCAGGACGTGGTCGCCGCTGGTCACTGCCATGACGCGCGGGTCGACGGCGCGATCGGCCCACCACTGGCCATGGCCGGTGGTCAGGACGTGGTCGGCGAGCGCCGCGACGCCCGGACCGCTGGGGAACCAGCGTGCCAGGGCGGGGAGACGGGTGGGGTCGAGGAGTATCACGGGGTTCCTCCGCCGGGACGGCGAGTCAGGGAGTGGTGGACGGGGGCGGGGCGGCCCGGTCACGGCCGCCCCGCCCCCGTCCGGCGATGTCAGTGCCGGCCGGCTCTGCCGCCGTGGTTGGCGGCCTTTTTGCGGCGGGCCCTCTTCTTGCGTGCGCGCTTGGACACGGCGGTACGGGGTCCCTTCAGGCGGTGTGGCCGACGAGCAGGTCGGCGAGCTTGGTCAGGCGCTTGACGGTGCGCTCCTCGGTGGCGGCCGGAGCCGGGTCGACACGCTCGTCGCGGTCGTAGTACGCGCCGTTGACGATCTCGGTGGCCGGATCGCACAGGCGGACCACGTGGCCGGCGCCCTCGGCCGCGGACTCGCCCTCGTGCCCGTACAGGGGGAGCAGGCCGGTCGCGCACACGCCCGGGTGGACCGAGACGGCGGTCACCCGAGGGTCGGCCGCGAAGACGGTGAGGGCGAGCTGCGACTGCGCGTAGGCGGCCAGGCGCGAGTAACGGCGCAGGCGCTGCGGGTCGTTCCACTGGATGGCCGCGGTGCGGTGGAGCGAGGAGGAGACGTTGACGACCCGGCCGCCGGGGCCGCTGGTGAGGGCCGGCTCCAACAGGTTGGTGAGGAGGTAGTGGGCCAGGAAGTTGACCTGGAAGGCGATCTCGTTGCCGTCGACGGTGAGGGTGTGGCGTTCCGGGGCCGCCATCGCCGCGTTGTTGACCAGCACATCGAGCCGGGGGAACTCGCGGACGACGGAGCGGGCCATGGATTCGACCTCGTCGAGGTGCGCGAAGTCGGCGGCCAGCGGGCGCAGCAGGCGGGCGTCGACGCCGGAGGTGGAGATCAGCCGGTCGGTCGAGGCCTGTGCCTCCTCGGGCGTACGGCCGTGTACGAGCACGGTGGCGCCGCGCTCGGCGAGCTGCCGGGCGGTCTCGTGGCCGATGCCGGAGGTGGCCCCGGTGATCAGGACGGTACGGCCGGACAGGGATGAAGGCATGAGGATTCCTCGGAATGGGCAGGGCGGGCCCCGGTCCGGCTGAGTGCCGGGCCGGGTGCTGTGGGGAAGACGAGCGCTCGCACCGGATACGGCTCCCGGAGCACCGCGGTAGCGATGCGGGCCACGGGGAGGGAGGAGGCCGGTACGGCAGGCAGGCCGCGCAGGTGTCAGCGGACGCTGGACGCGCGCCGGAAGGCGAACAGGGCGCCGGGCCGGCTACACCGGATGCGGTGGCCGGTCGTCGTGGCGCTGACCTGTGTTCACTTCTCCATCCAAACCGACTCGGCATCCCCAACTCAATGGCCTTGATGCGGCCTTGTCGGACCACTGATGCGATGCTGACGAGACCGGTGAGAAGTGCGGCAGCAGCTCGCCAGGGCTACTCCAGACCGGAGACCTTGAAGACGAGGAGCGCGGCTTCGCCGTTGATCCCACGGGACAGCCGCTGCCAGTCCGCTACCCCGGAGGTCATGGCGCCCCGCTCCAGGGAAGACCGGACACCCTGGTCCAGGAGCTGCCACAGGGCCGGGGTGCCGGTGAGCACCTTCGTGTCGAGCTCGACCCGGACGCCGTGGAGGTCCTGGAGCACCAGCCGCTGCCCGATCCCCATGGGCCAGCGCACGGACACCAGGCCGTCAGTCCGTACCCGCCGCCCGCGCAGCAGCCCCCGCGAGGCGACCCAGCCGTCGCCTGCCGTGACCCGGGGCGGCACGAGCACCGCGAACAGGAGTGCCGCCAGTGCGCCCCACAGTCCGGCACGGGCGGGAGTGAGTTCCCCGGACACGGCGTCGACCAGCAGGAGGAGGGCCAGCAGGGCGCCGGCGCAGACGAAGGCGGTCCGCAGAGCGCCTGGCCAGGCCTGATCGCAGACGGGCGGCCGCGGCGTCCGAGCGGACATGCCTCCACCAGGGCTCATACGACCGAGGCTAGGGACACCGCGGGCCGACGCCGCGGATCTTGATGTGATCCTGATGGGTCGTGAACGGGGTCCTGGCGCCGGTTGCGCCGAATGCCCGCTCCAGTACTGATCTTCGGGGGACGGGGTTACGGTCACACCGTGCCGACGCTGACCGAGATCCTCAAGCGCCTCCTCATCGGGCGGGCCATGCGCAGCGAGGAACTGGGCGAGACGCTGCTGCCCAAGCGGCTCGCGCTGCCGATCTTCGCCTCGGACCCGCTGTCCTCGGTGGCCTACGCCACGCAGGAGATCCTGCTGGTCCTCACCCTGGGGGGCCTGGCGTACCTGCACTTCACGCCCTGGATCGCGGTCGCGGTCGTCGCGCTGATGACCGTCGTGGTGCTCTCGTACCGCCAGGTGGTCCACGCCTATCCGAGCGGCGGCGGCTCGTACGAGGTCGCCTCGGTCAACCTCGGTCCCTCGGCCGGTCTGGTGGTGGCGGCCTCGCTGCTGGTCGACTACGTGATGACCGTGGCCGTCTCGGTCGCCTCCGGCGTGGACAACGTCATCTCGGCGCTGCCGTCGTTGGCCGAGTACCGGGTCGTGATGGCCCTGGGCTTCGTGGCCCTGCTGACGGCGATGAACCTGCGCGGCGTGCGCGAATCGGGTCAGGCCTTCGCCGCCCCCACGTACCTGTTCATCGGCGGCGTCCTGGTCATGGTCGGCACCGGTCTGCTGCGCTACCTCCTGGGTGACGCCCCGGTGGCCGAGAGCGCGGCGTACGGCATCACCCCCGAGGAGGGCGACGCGGACCTGGCCGGCCTGGCCCTGGTCATGCTCGTCCTGCGCGCCTTCTCCAGTGGCTGTACGGCCCTGACGGGTGTGGAGGCCATCTCCAACGGCGTCCCGGCCTTCCGCAAGCCCAAGTCGAAGAACGCCGCCGGCACCATGGCGGCCATGGGCATCATCGCGATCACCATGTTCGTCGGTGTCACCACCCTCGCGATCGTCTCCAAGGTGCACATCACGGACGACGCCTGCCGCCTCACCGGCCTGGCCGGCTGCGAGGGCCACACCCAGCGCACGGTCATCGCCCAGCTGGCCGCGGCCGTCTTCGGCGGCAGCGACAGCGTCGGCTTCTACTTCCTGCAGGCCGCCACCGCCCTGGTGCTGATCCTCGCCGCGAACACCGCCTTCAACGGCTTCCCGCTGCTCGCATCGATCCTCGCCCAGCACCGCTTCCTGCCGCGCCAGCTGCACAACCGCGGGGACCGGCTCGCCTTCTCGAACGGCATCCTCGCCCTGGCGATCGTCGCCGGCCTGCTGCTGTGGGGCTACAAGGCGAACGTCACCAGCCTCATCCACCTCTACATCCTCGGCGTCTTCACCTCCTTCACCCTCTCCCAGACCGGCATGGTCCGGCACTGGAACCGCGAACTGCGCACCGAGACCGACCCGGTCCTGCGCCGCCGCCACCAGCTGGCCCGGGTCGTCAACGCCACCGGGGCCTGCGTCACCGGCCTGGTCCTGGTCATCGTGCTCGCCACCAAGTTCACCGAGGGCGCCTGGCTGGCCGTACTCGCCGCCGTGCTGCTGTGGCTGATGATGCGCGGCATCCGCCGCCACTACGACCAGACCGCCGCCGAACTCGCCGTCACCGACCCGCGCGCCGAGGGCAAGATGCCGTCCCGCGTGCTGGCGATCGTCCTCGTCTCCACCGTCCACAAGCCGACCCTGCGCGCCCTGGCCTACGCCCGCGCCTTCCGGCCGGACCAACTGGAGGCCCTCACCGTCGCTGTCGACCCCGAGAGCCTGGCCCACCTGCGCAAGCAGTGGGAGGACTTCGGCATCGAGGTGCCCCTGAAGGTCCTGGAATCCCCCTACCGCGAGATCACCAAACCCGTGGTCGAGTACGTCCGCTCCATGCGCCGTGCCGGTCCGCGCGACGTCGTCGCCGTCTTCATCCCCGAGTACGTCGTCGGCCACTGGTGGGAGAACCTCCTCCACAACCAGTCCGCCCTCTGGCTCAAGAGCCGCCTGCTCTTCACCCCCGGGGTGATGGTGACGAGCGTCCCGTGGCAGCTGACGTCCGCTGCCGTCGCCGACCACGCGGCCGCCCGCGCGCCCGGCTCGGTCCGCCGCGGCGAACCCCCCAACCCTCCCGACCAGGCCGCCGCCCACACCGCGCCGAAGGGCGCTGCCCGGGACTGACCCGGTGAAGAGGACCGAGGAGATCCTGTGCCGACTCCGGCAGGGGGGCGGCGGGACCCGTCACGTGAGGAGGGGACGCCAGCGGTCGGCGGACTCCCTCATGTCGTGGATGACCCTTTCCAGGAAAGCGCCTCCCCTGCCCAGCCGTTGCCCCACGGGGCTGTCGGGCCCGAGCGCCTCCGCCGCGTCCATCGCGGCCTGCGCCGTTTCGAGTGTCTGGCGCGCGCTGATCACGATCGAGTTGTACCAGGCCTCGTCGTCGACCACGTAGATGTCGCGACGCCGCTGCGGATCGCGCTCGCGCCGGACGTACCCGTGCTGGACCAGGAGGTTCACGGCCACGGAGACGGAGGCCGGGCTGACCTTCAGCCGGCGGGCCAACTCTGCTGCGGTGCGCCTGCCGTCCTCGGAAAGCAACAGGTCGACGTGCACGCGTGCGGTCATCCTCGGCATCCCGGACCTGACCGCGAGCTCGATGATCTCGTCATCCGTCGTGCCGCGCGGCGGTGGGTCCGCGTGCGGGGGTGCCGGTGTGCCGCGCCGCGCCCGCCGGGCCGTCGCCTGGTGCGCCTGCTGGGGCCGGTAGCCGCCTGGTCCGCTGTTGCGTGAGACCTCCCGGCTGATCGTCGAGGTCGGACGTTCGAGCCGTCTGGCGATCTCGGCATAGGAGAGGCCGTCGGCGAGTCCGGCCGCGATGCGCTGGCGCTCCTGCTGGGTCAACCGTCCTCCTGGCATGCCGGCAGTATTGCCTTTGCTGTCAGTCATTGCAACGCAGCGTTGCGTTTGATTCCAGTCATTGCATCAATTTATCGCCGCTCACCTGGAGTTACTCATTCGTGCGATTGACGACACCCTGAATGCAACGTAGCTTTCGAGAGACCGCAAACACGTCATATCGCGAGATGGGGAATGGTCATGAATGAGTCCCTCCACACGGTCGCGACGCTGCCGGCGGAGCGTCGGTCCGGCTGTCCCTTCGACCCGCCGGCAGAGCTGATCGACGCCCGCCGGCACGGCCCCATCAGCCGGTACACCCATCCCGGCGGGAAGCCGGGCTGGATGATCACGGGATACGACCTGGTCAGGTCGGTTCTGGCCGATCCCCGGTTCAGCTCGCGCAAGGAGCTGATGAACGTGGTCGACTTCGAGCTTCCTCCGGCGCCGCCCGGCGAGTTCCTCCTCATGGACGACCCGCAGCACAGCCGCTACCGCAAGCCGCTGGTGGGCAAGTTCACCGTGCGGCGGATGCGGCTGCTCACCGAGCGCATAGAGCAGATCACCGCCGAGTGCCTGGACGCCATGGAGAAGGCCGGGCCGACGGCGGACCTGGTGACCGCTTTCGCCAAGCCCATCCCCACCATCGTGATCTGCGAGATCCTGGGCGTCCCGTACGAGGACCGGGCCTCGTTCCAGGAGCAGATCGACGCGTTCATGGGCGGCGAGGTGAGCGACGAGGAACTGATCGCGGCCTACACCGCGACCCAGGAGTACCTCGCACAGCTGGTCGCCGCCAAGCGCGCGAACCCCACCGACGACGTGCTCAGCGAGCTCACCGACAGCGACCTGACCGACGAGGAGCTGAAGGGGATCAGCCTCATCCTGCTGGCGGCCGGCTTCGACACCACCGCCAACATGCTGTCCCTCGGCACCTTCGCGCTGCTGCAGAACCCGGTGCAGCTGGCCGCGCTGCGCGCCGACCCCGCGCTCACCGACGGTGCGGTGGAGGAGCTCCTGCGGTACCTCAGCGTCGCCAAGACCTTCCATCGGACGGCGCTGGAGGACGTCGAGGTCGGCGGCCAGACCGTCGAGGCCGGCACGACGGTCGTCCTGTCGATCAACACCGCCAACCGCGACCACGAACGCTTCGCAGAGCCCGACGTGCTCGACGTCCGGCGGCCGTACGACGGGCACCTGGCCTTCAGCCACGGCATCCACCAGTGCCTGGGCCAGCAGCTGGCCCGCGTCGAGATGCGGGTGGCGTTCCGCGCCCTGATCGAACGCTTCCCCACGTTGCGCCTGGCCGTGCCGGCCGACGAAGTCCGCCTGCGCCCCGAGGCCGCGGACATCTTCGGGGTGAAGAGCCTTCCGGTCACCTGGGACGAGAAATGAGCACGACCCGCCTCAGCGTCGACCGTGAGCGCTGCATCGGCGCCGGGATGTGCGCCATGACCGCCCCCGAGGTGTTCGACCAGGACTCAGGCGACGGCCTTGTACTCCTGCTGCGCGCCGAGCCGGCCACCACCCATCTCGCGGCCGCTCGGATGGCTCTCGGCGTGTGCCCGTCCGGGGCGATCACCCTCCACGAGCCGGAATCCAACGGCTCCTAGCGCCCGGGGCGACCCCACCCGGATGCTTCTCCGGACCGGCTCAGGTGATGGCGGAGGCGGGGAGTTCCGGGGGCGCCTGCGGCTGGGCACCGGCGGCGGTGGGCAGGGACAGGACCATGGTGAGGCCCCCGCCGGGGGTGTCCTCGGCGGTCAGCGTGCCACCGATGGCTTCCGTGAACCCGCGGGCGACGGCGAGGCCGAGTCCGACCCCGGCACCGCGGGGAGCGTCGCCGTGCCGCTGGAACGGTTCGAAGATCCGGTCCTTGGCTTCGTCCGGGACACCCGGTCCGCGGTCCACGACACGAAGCTCGACGCGGTCCTGCAGGGAACTGGCGGAAACCTGGACGGGATGACCGGTCGGGCTGTACTTGACGGCGTTCTCGACGATGTTGGCGACGGCGCGTTCGAGGAGGCCGCGGTCGACGGCGACCATCGGCAGGGTTTCGGGGATGTCGAGTTCGACGCTGTCGTCGGGTACGCCGCCCAGTGCCATCGGGACGACCTCGTCGAGGTCGGTCTCGCGGATCAGCGGAACGACGGCGCCGGTGTTCAGGCGGGACATGTCCAGGAGGTTCCCGATCAGCGCGGCCAGCCGGTCGGCGCCTTCTTCGATGCCCTCGAGGAATTCGGCCCTGTCCTCCTCGGACCATTCGATGTCGTCGGAGCGCAGCGAGGTGACGGAGGCCTTGATGCCGGCCAGCGGCGTGCGAAGGTCGTGGCTGACGGCGGCGAGCAGGGCCGTACGGATCTTGTTGCCTTCGGCGAGTTCACGGGCCTTGCCGGCCTCGTCGACCAGGCGCTGGCGGTCGAGTACGACGGCTGCCTGGGCGGCGAAGGCGCCGAGCACGCGCCGGTCCTCGGCGGGCAGCACCCGCCCCGAGAGGGCCAGGGCCATGTTCTCGCCGATGGGCATGTCCACGTCCGCGTCCTCGGGCCGGGTGGCCGGGTGGGCGCCCACGGCTGCGGCGATGGTCCAGGGTTCCACCTCGCTGACGCGTTCCAGTAGGGCGACCGACCGCATGCCGAACGTTTCGCGCAGCCGCTCCAGCAGGGCGTCCAGGGAGTCCTCGCCGCGCAGGATGCTGCCGGCGAGGAAGGAGAGGATCTCGGATTCGGCGCGCAGCCGGGCGGCTTGGTGGGTGCGGCGGGCGGCCAGGTCCACGACGGAGGCCACGGACACGGCCACCCCGAAGAAGATCGAGATGGCGACGATGTTGCGAGGGTCGGAAATGGTGAGCTGGTAGAGCGGTGGCGTGAAGAAGTAGTTGAGCAGCAGGGAGCCGAACGCGGCCGAGGCGAGCGCGGGCAACAGGCCGCCGAGCAGGGCGGCGGCGACGGTGAAGGTGAGGAAGATCAGCATGTCGTTCGCGAGTCCGAGCTCGGGAACGACCTGGCTGAGCAGCAAGGTGAGCAGAGCGGGGCCGACGACGCCCGTGAGCCAGCCCCAGATGATGCGCGAGCGGCCCAGCCGGGCGCCCCGAGCGACCGGCAGCCCGCGGCCCCGGGCCGCTTCGTCGTGCGTGACGATGTGCACGTCGAGGTCGGGGCCGGACTCGCGGGCCACCGTGGCGCTCACCCCGGGGCCGAAGGCGTACTGCCAGGGCCTGCGGCGGCTCACACCGAGGACGATCTGGGTGGCGTTCACACCGCGGGCGAACTCCAGCAGAGCGTGCGAGACGTCGTCGCCGATGACGTGGTGGAAGGTTCCGCCGAGGTCCTCCACCAGGGTGCGCTGGACGGCCAGCTCCTTGGGAGAGGCGGAGGAGAGGCCGTCGCTGGCCGCGATGTAGACGGCCAGGACCTCGCCGCCGGCGCCCTTCTCGGCCAGGCGCGCGGCTCGGCGGATGAGCGTACGGCCCTCCGGGCCGCCGGTCAGGCCGACCACGATGCGTTCCCGGGCCTGCCAGGTCGAGCGGATGTTGTGCTCGCCCCGGTACTCCTGGAGGTACTCGTCGACGCGGTCGGCGACCCAGAGCAGCGCGAGCTCGCGCAGGGCGGTCAGATTGCCGGGACGGAAGTAGTTCGACAGGGCCGCGTCGACGCGGTCGGGTTTGTAGATGTTGCCGTGTGCCATGCGGCGGCGGAGCGCTTGCGGGGACATGTCGACCAGCTCGATCTGATCCGCACGCCGGACGACCTCATCGGGCACGGTCTCGCGCTGGCGCACGCCGGTTATCGACTCCACCACGTCGCCCAGCGATTCCAGGTGCTGGATGTTGACCGTGGTGACGACGTCGATGCCCGCCTGGAGCAGCTCCTCGACGTCCTGCCAGCGCTTGGGATGGCGCGAGCCCGGGACGTTGGTGTGCGCCAGCTCGTCGACCAGCACGACCGCGGGCCGGCGCGCCAGTACGGCGTCCACGTCCATCTCCGTGAACGTGCCGTCGCGGTACGCGATCTCCCGCCGGGGGATCATTTCGAGCCCGTGCAGCATCACCTCCGTCCGCGGCCGGCGGTGGTGCTCGACGAAGCCGACGACGCAGTCGGTGCCGCGCTCGATCCGGCGGTGGGCCTCGGAGAGCATCGCGTACGTCTTGCCGACGCCCGGTGCCGAGCCGAGGTAGATCCGGAGCTTTCCGCGTCTCATGTGGTGTCGACTTCTCGTTCTGCTCGATGTGCTGCGTCTGCGTAGGCGTGGTCAGGGTTCGACGCGGTAGCCCATGCCCGGTTCGGTGATCAGATAGCGGGGGTGCGAGGGGTCCGCCTCCAGTTTGCGCCGGAGCTGGGCCATGTAGACCCGAAGATAGTTGGTGTGCTCCGCGTAGGTGGGCCCCCAGACCTCCAGCAGCAGCCTGCGCTGGGAGACGAGGTGACCGGGGCGGGCGATCAGCAGCTCCAGCAGGTGCCACTCGGTCGGGGTCAGCCGGACCGTGCGGTCTCCGCGCACCACCCTCCTGGCCGCAACCTTGCCGTCCACGGACTCGGCGGCCTCGTCCTGCCCTTCGTCGGCATCAAGCTCATCGACCTCGTGGTCTCCACCATCCCCGGCCTTGGATGAGGGCCGACGCACCCCCATGGCATCGCCTCCGCGTTAAGGACGCGTCAGGATTGCGCCCCGCGCGTGCAGGATTTAACAGCTTCCGTACGCTGGCTCAGCCATCGCATTGATGGCTGGATCCAAGCCGTACGACATGGAGCAACCTACGATGGCCACTGCCAACCCCACGAGCCGCCTGCGATCGTGGCTTCTGGAAGGCCTGACTGAGCAGACGAAGCACCAGTCAGGTTCCCAGCCCGAGACGTCGGGGACTGCGGTCCACGGGCGTCCGTGGTGGCGGGTGATGTGCCTGACGGGCCTCGACTACTTCTCGACGCTGGGCTACCAGCCGGGCATCGCGGCGCTGGCCGCCGGTCTGCTGTCGCCGGTGGCGACGATCGTGCTGGTGATACTCACCCTCTTCGGCGCGCTGCCGGTCTACCGGCGCGTCGCCCAGGAGAGCCCGCACGGCGAGGGATCCATAGCCATGCTGGAGCGGCTGCTCTCCTTCTGGAAGGGCAAGCTGTTCGTCCTGACCCTGCTGGGCTTCGCCGCGACCGACTTCCTGATCACCATCACCCTCTCGGCGGCCGACGCCACCGCGCACCTGGTGGAGAACCCGCACCTCACCAGCACGCTCAACGGCCACCAGATGATCATCACCCTGATCATGATCGCCCTGCTCGGGGCGGTCTTCCTCAAGGGATTCAGCGAGGCCATCGGCGTGGCCGTGGTCCTGGTCATCTCCTACCTCGCGCTGAACGTCGTCGTCATCGCCGTCGGCCTCTGGAAGGTGATCTCGGAGCCGCACGTCATCGGCGACTGGACCGAGGCGCTGACCGCCGAGCACGGCAACCCGATCATGATGGTCGCCATCGCCCTCCTCGTCTTCCCGAAGCTGGCGCTCGGCATGTCCGGCTTCGAGACCGGTGTCGCGGTCATGCCGCACGTCCAAGGAGACCCGGACGACACCGACGAGAAGCCGGCCGGCCGCATCCGTGACACCAAGAAGCTGCTGACCACCGCCGCCGTGATCATGAGCGCGTTCCTGATCACCAGCAGCTTCGTCACCACCCTGCTGATCCCCGCCGACCAGTTCAAGCCCGGCGGCGAGGCCAACGGCCGCGCCCTGGCCTTCCTCGCCCACGAGCACCTCGGCTCCGCCTTCGGCACGGTCTACGACGTCTCGACCATCCTGATCCTGTGGTTCGCGGGCTCCTCGGCCATGGCCGGCCTGCTCAACCTGATGCCGCGCTACCTTCCCCGCTACGGCATGGCCCCCCACTGGGCCCGCGCCCTGCGCCCCATGGTCATCGTCTTCACCCTCATCGCCTTCCTCGTCACCTGGCTCTTCGACGCCGACGTCGACGCCCAGGGCGGCGCGTACGCCACCGGTGTCCTCGTCCTGTTCACCTCTGCGGCCGTCGCCGTGACCATCGCCGCCCGCCGCGCCGGCCAGCGCGGCTGGACCATTGCCTTCGCCGCGATCTCGGTCGTCCTGCTCTACACCACCGGCGTCAACGTCATCGAACGCCCCGACGGCGTGAAGATCGGCGCCTGCTTCATCGCCGGCATCATGGCCCTCTCCCTCCTCTCCCGCCTCGCCCGCGTCTTCGAACTGCGCGTCACGCACGTGGAGCTCGACGACATGGCGCAACGCTTCATCCGCGACACCGCCAACCGCACGATCCGCTTCATCGCCAACGAGCCCGACAACCGGGACCTCGACGAGTACCGGCAGAAGAAGCAGCAGATCCGCGCCGACAACGACATCCCGTCCGAGGACGACGTCATGTTCGTCGAGGTCACCGTCCTGGACGCGTCCGAGTTCGAATCCGGCATGCGCGTGCGCGGCGAGGTCCTGCACGACCGCTACCGCGTCCTGACGCTGGAGAGTTCCTCCATCCCCAACGCGCTCGCCGCCTTCCTCCTGTACGTGCGCGACGAGACCGGGCAGCGCCCCCACATCTACTTCGAGTGGACCGAGGGCAACCCGATGGCCAACTTCCTGCGCTTCTTCCTCTTCGGCCAGGGCGAGGTAGCCCCCGTCACACGCGAGGTCATCCGCGAGGCCGAACCCGACCGCACCCGCCGCCCCCACGTCCACGCCGGCTGACGCCCAGCGTCGGAGCTGTGGGTCCTGCCGCCGGTCGGCCACCCCGGCAGAGCCGCACGTGCGACGGGCGGCGTGGCGCCTGAGGCGGAGCCCGTATCGGTGGGATGACCGATGTGCGGGAGGAGGAGGTCCGGACATAGTCCTGGGGAGATCGTTTGCGGGCGGCCGCGGGGCGCCCGGTCTTCGAAAGGACCCTTCTGTGGACACGTATGCGGACCTGGTGTTTCTCGGCGGGAAGGTGGTCACGGTCGACGCGGAGTTCTCCGTCGCCTCGGCCCTGGCCGTGACCGGCGGGATCATCAGCGCCGTCGGCGGCCGGGAGGACGTCGCGCCCCTCGTCGGACCCGGCACCCGCGTCATCGACCTGCGGGGCGCGACGCTGCTGCCCGGCATCAACGACTCCCACCTGCACGGATGCGCCTTCGGCATGTCCACGCCGCCGCTCTCCCTCGACCTCGGCCATCCCGCGGTGTCCTCGCTCGCGGACGTGGCCGAGGCCGTACGGGAGGCCGTCGGCCGGGCGGCGGACGGACAGTGGATCACCGGGCACGGCTGGGACACCGGCTATCTCGACGAGTGCCTCGCCGATCCGGCGCGGCTGCCCTCGCGGCACGACCTCGACGCCGTGAGCCCCGACCACCCCGTCGTCCTCTACTCCTTCTCCGGGCACGCCACCTGGGTCAACGCCAAGGCGCTGGAACTCATCGGGATCGACCGGGACACCGTCGCCCCGCCCGGCGGGGCCATCGTCGCGGACGCGTCGGGAGAACCGACCGGGCTGCTCCACGAGGGGGCCCAGGCCCTCGTCCAGAACGCGCTGCCGTCACTCGGCCCGCAGGAACGCACGGACGCGATCAGGTCGACCCTCGCCACCCTCGCCCGGCTGGGCGTGACCAGCTACACCGAGCCGGGGCTCGGCCCGGGCGGCGACGGCATCATGCGGGGCGCGCTCGGCGGGGAGACCCTCGACGTCTACCGGCGCCTGCTGGCCGACGGCGAACTGACCGCCCGCGTCGGCGTACTGCTCCTGCCCACCGGAATGGCCGGCACCGCGGAGGAGTTCGCCCGCACCCTGGACGCCCTGGATGCCCTGGACGTCCTCGACGCGTCCGACGGCACCGATACCCGCCGCCGCCTGGCCGTCCACGGGGTCAAGATCTTCGGTGACGGCATCGTCCCCAACAAGACCGCCTGGATGCACGACCCGTACGTCGGCGGCGGCTGCGGCTCGCTGTGCGTGGGCGGCGAGACCGACTCCGAGCGGATCGCCGAGATCGGCGCCATGATCCGGCACGCCCACGCCGCCGGTCACCAGCTGGGCGTCCACGTCACGGGCGACCGGGCCATCGACGCGGTGGCGGACGCCTTCGCCGAGGCCGCGTCCGAGTACCCGCGGCCCGACGCCCGCCACTACGTCATCCACGGTGACTTCCTCACCGCCCACAGCATGAAGGTCCTGGCCGCGCACGGCTTCGGCGTCAACATGAACCCCACCATCAAGTGGACCGTCGCGGACATGGAGGAGGAGTTCGTCGGAGCCGGCCGCGCGGCCTACGCCTGGCCCTACCGCGATGCCATCGACGCCGGCGTGCGGGTCGCGAGCGGGTCCGACGCCCCCGTCACGCACCCGGACTGGCGTCAGGGCGTCGCCACCATGGTGCTGCGCGAGTCGAAGGCGACCGGCCGGGTCAGCGGCCCCGAGCAGCGCATCGGCCTGGCGGAGGCCATCCGTACGTACACCATCGACGCCGCCTGGCAGGACTTCGCCGACGACTGGAAGGGCTCCCTGGAACCCGGCAAGGTCGCCGACCTCTGCGTGCTCGAAGGGGACCTGCTCGCCGCCGATCCCCACGACATCCCGTCGATGCCCGTCGTCCTCACCGTCATGGACGGGCGGGTGGTGCACGACACCCTTCGCGATTGACGTATTCCGGGCACATGATCATCCTTGGGGGATGACAGAGCAGCGGAGCACGGCGGACCTCCTCGACGCGGCCGTCCGCGTCCGCGAGGCCGCCCGGAGCGCCACGACCGGTGAGACCGGCGTCGAACCGGTCCTGACGGCCCTGTCGGAGCTGATGGAGTACGACCACGCCTCCCTGGCCCGCTGGGACCCGCTGCGCCGGTGCCACACCACCCTTGCCGGGAGCTATCCCGACGACGCAACGGACTACATCGAGACCCGCCTCCACCGCGACCCGGTGTTCCCCGTGCTGCGCAGCCCGGCCCGCGGCGGGCTCTGGATGGGGGACGTCCCGAGGCACCTCCTGGAGGCGTCCCCCGGCTTCCAGGAGGTGCTGACCCCGCTCGGCATCGAGGACGGTGTCGCCCAGTGCCTCTTCGCCGCGGACGGCCGGTACGTCGGCATGCTGAACGTCAGCACCCGCCGGACGCGGCACGCACCCGATCCGGCGCGCGCGGCCGTCACCCTGCTCACCGAGGCCCTCGCCGCGGTCGTCGACCCCCGCGCGGGGCACCTCCGCGAGGAGGCCGGTGCGGCCGGACGCACGAGCGCGGCGAGGTCCTCGCAGGCGCGGCCCACCGACACCTGGCAGCCCGGCGGACTCTCGCCGCGGGAACTCCAGGTGCTGGCGGAACTGACCGCCGGCCGTACCAACCGGGAGATCGCCGGGCGCCTCCACGTCACGCCGCGCACGGTGGGGACCCACATCGAGCACATCCTCGCCAAACTGGACCTCCCCAACCGGGCGGCCGCGGCCGCCCGGGCAGCGGCCTGGGGAATCGCCCCGGCCGGCTGAGCGGGACCGCGAGCGCGCGGCCGTCGAGCGCGCGGGCAACGAGCGCGGCCGTCACCCCGCAGCGGTGAGTTCGCCGCTGAGCGTCCTGTGCAGGCCTGCGCTGGGCCCGTTGAGGCCCGTGATCTCGACGGTCTTGCCGCGCTGGGCGTAGCGGTGCTCGATCGCGTCGAGCGCCGCCACCGAGGAGGCGTCCCAGATGTGGGCGGCGGAGAGGTCGATGACGATCCGGTCGGGGTCGCCGGCGTAGTCGAAGCGGCCGACGAGTTCGTTGGAGGAGGCGAAGAACAGCTGGCCGGTGACGGCGTAGACGACCTGACCGCCGTCGGGGTCGGTGACCGCGGTGACCTCGGTGAGCCGGGCGACGCGCTTGGCGAAGATGACCACCGCGGTGACCGACCCCGTGACGACCCCGACGGCGAGGTTGTGCGTGGCGACGACGCACGCCACGGTGACGGCCATGACCGTGATCTCGCCCGCGGGCATCCGCTTCAGCGTCCCGGGCGCCACGGAGTGCCAGTCGAAGGTCGCGAAGCACACCATGACCATGACGGCGACCAGGGCGGCCATCGGTATGCCGGAGACCACCGGTCCGAAGACGATGCACAGCACCATCAGGAACGCGCCGGCGAGGAAGGTCGACAGCCGGGTCCGGGCGCCGGAGACCTTCACGTTGATCATGGTCTGGCCGATCATGGCGCAGCCGCCCATGCCGCCGAAGAAGCCGGTGACGATGTTCGCGACGCCCTGGCCCACGGCCTCCCGGGTCTTCGAGGAGCGGGTGTCGGTGATCTCGTCGACGAGCTGTGCCGTCATCAGGGACTCCATCAGTCCGACGAGTGCCATGGCGAAGGCGTACGGGGCGACGGTGGCCAGGGTGCCGAGCGTGAAGGGCACGTCCGGCAGCCCGGGGACGGGCAGCGAGGACGGCAGCGCGCCCTTGTCACCGACGGTCGGCACGGCGATGCCCGCCGCGACCGTGATCACCGTGAGGACCGCGATCGAGACCAGCGGAGCGGGGACGGCGGTGGTGATCCTCGGGAAGAGGACCATCAGCGCCAGGCCGGCGCCGAAGAGCGGGTACACGGCCCAGGGCACGTCCCGCAGCTGCGGAACCTGGGCCATGAACACCAGGATGGCGAGGGAGTTGACGAAGCCCACCATCACCGAGCGCGGTATGAACCGCATCAGCTTGCCCACGCCCAGCGCGCCCAGCGCGATCTGCATGAACCCCGCGACGATGACCCCGGCCACGAGGTAGCCGAAGCCGTGCTCCCGGTTGAGCGGGGCGATGACCAGGGCCACCGCCCCCGTCGCGGCGGAGATCATCGCAGGACGGCCGCCGACGACCGCGATCGTCACGGCCATGGTGAAGGAGGCGAAGAGACCGATCGCGGGATCGACGCCCGCGATGATCGAGAAGGAGATCGCCTCGGGGATCAGCGCCAGCGCGACCACCAGGCCCGCCAGTACCTCGGTGCGCAGCACCTTCGGTGACAGCCAGGACGGGCGGAAGGAGCGCGGCCGCGCGGATACGGACACAGCGGAGTCGGGCAAGACGGGCAAACCTGTCGGGCGGGCACACCGCCGGCGGGCGGACGTACGGGGGAGACGGGACGACCCTCCACGGTACCTTCGCCGCGCCCGGCAGAAGACCCTACCTGCGCCGGGCCACGGCCCGTCGCTCGGCGGCCTCGACGTCGAGGCGGCCCGAGGGGCTGCCGCCGCGTGCCACGACGGCTTCACGCACCAGGGCCATGTAGAAGAGCGCCGGCGCGCACGGGGTCCACACCCGGCCCTCCTCCAGGAGGAAGTCCAGGACGCTGTCCGGGTCGGCGGGGACGAACCTGAACTGGTCGTGCTCCCACTTGTCCTCCACACCCCTGCTGCGGCGCCTGGTGAGGTCGTCGGCCGTCAGCCCCGGGAGCACGGCGCGGTAGAAGGCCGCCCACTGGTGCCCCCGCAGGTCCAGGGCGAAGGCGAGCAGCTCGAGCTCGACCTCGTCGTCGTCCTGGACGGCGAGCTCCTCCCGCAGCGCGCGGCGGGCCACGGCGTGGAGGCTGATCGGGGAGCCGTCCCCGGGGACGTCGTGGACGGCGGCGAGGCCCTCGTTCGCCGAGGAGTTCCAGCGCTCGGTGTTGTGGCCCGCCACACTGGCGCTGCGGCGGGCGAAGACCATCTGCCGGTCGGGTCCGGTCCGTACGGCCACGTTGACGCCGAAGCTGCAGGAGAGGAAGGCCGGCGCCGTCACCGGGTCGGTGTCCTCCAGGTACTGGGTGCGCAGGGTGGCGGGCTCGCCTTCGCGCAGGGGCGTGTCGAGGTTGACCGACGTGGCCAGGAAGTCGAAGTAGTCGGCGTCGCACAGCCTCAGCTGCACGACCGGGAGCTCGTCCTCGTCGGTACGGGAGAGCACGATGCTCTCCACGGCGAAGCGGGGGTTGTTCCACCGGTGGGGCTCACCCGCCGCCTGCTTGCGCTCCTCCTCCGCCTGGATCGCCCGGCGCCACCGCTGCACCTCCAGGGGCAGCGACACCCGGCGGAGCCCGGGCTCGTGGATGACCTTCACGTTCTCCTCGAGGATCGGGCGGGTACCGTCCCCCTCGAAGACGTAACAGTCCGTAAGGAGATCCCCAACGACGAATCCCTCTCGCTGTGTCACCGAAACCCCTTGGTGTGATGTCGAGTTGAGTGAAAATCGTGCCATGCGCCGCATGGCGGGGGCCAGGTTCCCACACTCCGCCCCGTCGGCGGGTGAACGGATTCCGGCTGGGGCTTCACGGGGGAAGGCGGTTCCGGATGGTCGACGTCCCGCACGACGGCGTCGTGGCCACGGTGGTGGTGGACCGGTACCAGGGAGACGCCCTCCGCCGGCGCGACCGTTCCTACCTGCGCCGCAGTGCCGGTCACTTCACCGAGCAGGCGAAGCGGCTCGGCTTCGACGCTCCGCCCCTGCGGGCCGCCAGCACGGGGGAGGCCGGCACCGCCGGCCCGCCCCTGGAGCGCGAGCGCGTCCGGGAGCTGGTGGTGAGACTGCGCGAGCAGCCGGCGGGCCGGAAGATCCTCTACTGGACCGGGCACGGCGAAAGGGTCGGGGACAGCTTCTACCTGGCCTGCCAGGACTCCTATGCCGCCGGGCACTTCGACCCCGCCCGGGCCGTCTCCGCCGCCGAACTCGTCTCCTGGCTGGCCGAGGACACCACCGACACCCTCCTCGTGCTGGACGCCTGCTTCTCCGGAACGGCACTGGACGACGTGAACGAACAGGTCAAGGCGGCCCGAGGGCGGGCGGGGGACGGGAAGAGGAGCGACGCCGGGTTCGCCGTGATCGCGACGGCCGAAGCCGACGAGGAGGCGGTCGAGGGGCGGTGGGTCGCCCGGCTGGGTGAGGTGCTGGACACGGCCGACGCGCAGACGCGCGCGGTCCCGCTCTTCCACCGGGAGAACCCCGTCGTCGCGTTCACGCACCTCATGCTCGCCGTCAGGGCCTTGATGAAGGACCAGGTGCCCGAGTGGTACGAGGTACGGACCCTGCGGCCCGACTTCCTGCTCAACCCCTACTGCTCCGAGCGCGTCAAGCCCGCCCTGCGCCCCTCGGACGACGAGTCGTGGATCGGCGAGGAGCTCAGCGACGACGTCATGCCGCTCTTCTCCGGCTCCGGAGAGAGCAGGAACCTGCGCGACTTCTCCTCCCGCGACCGCGTCCTCGGGGAACTGGTCACCTGGATGGCGACGAGGAGCACGGGCCTGTTCGCCCTCTCCGGCGCCTCCGGCGCCGGCAAGTCCACGCTGCTGACCTACCTCGCGCATCTCACGACACGCCGCTTCGCGGCCTCGCTGCCCGCCGGCCGGCGGCCCCGGATCCAGCCCGAGCTCTATTCCGTACACGCAGCCCTGCACTGCCGGGGCAAGACCCTCGCGGCCCTCTGCGAGGAACTCGGCCGCCGGCTGGGCGCCCTGGGCCTCGGCCGGCCCGACGGGCCCGCCCCCACCGCGCCGCACGTCCTCGTCGAGCGGATCGCCGCCCTCGCACAGCGCAAGGGCAGCCTGACCCTGCTGTTCGACGGACTGGACGAGGCGGCGGCCGGGCACGCGTTCGACATCGCGCGCGGGCTGATCAACCCTCTCTCCGGAACACCCCTGGTGAAGGTGGTGGCCACCACCCGCCCCAACGCGCGCAGGAACCTGCCCGGCCAACCCCCCGCCGAGACCCTGCTGGAGGCCCTCCACTGCGAGGATCCGGTCGAACTGGACCGGCTCCCCGAGACCGAGGGCGACATCGCGCGGCACGTCGAGCGCCTGCTGGGCCAGGACGGCTCCCCCTACCGGATCGCCGGCGCCGAGGAGTCCCTGCGTACCACCGCCCGCCACATCGCCTCCCGCAGCAACGGCCTCTTCCTGGTCGCCACGCTCTGGGCACGCCGCCTGGCCGGTCTGAGCGAGCTGCCGGAGCCCGGCCGGCTGGACGGCGAGCTGCGGCACGGAACCGCGGTCCTGGACTCGCTGCTCGGCGACGAACTCGACCGGCTGGACCCGGCCGAACCCACCCGCGTCCGCGATCTGCTGCGCCCCCTGGCACTGGCCCAGGGCAACGGGCTGCCCCAGCCCCGCGTCTGGCTGGCCATGGCCGACGCCGTGCGCACGCCCGGCAGCAGGGAGTACACCGAGGACGACCTCAGACACGTGATCGACGTGGCCAGGGGAGTGGTCATCGCCCGGGACGGCGAGTTCGGCACGGAAGTCCACCGGCTGCACCATCCGAGCTTCGGCGCCCACCTGCTCGGCGACGACGCCCGTCAGCGGCGGCTCCACCGGCGCGTCGTCCTGGCCCTGCGCCCGTCGCGCAGCGAGGACTGGGCGAGCGCCGAACCCTACGTGGCGCACTACGTCGCCGCACACGCCGCGCTCGCCGGCGACGCCACTCTGGACGAGCTGACGAGCGACTACCACTTCGCCGTGCACGCATCGCCGGACGTCCTCGAACCGCTGGTGGCCACCCGCCTGGCGGTCGCGCCCCGGCCGGCGCTCTACGCGCAGGTCGCCGATCACTTCCGTACCCATCCGGCACCCGCCGCGCGGTGGGCCGTGCTGCGGGCGACCGCTCTCGCGGTGTTCCCCGCCGAGGTCCTCCGCGGCATCCCCCGGCCCCCCGAGCTGTTCTGGGACGACGTGTGGAGCAGTGCGGACCGGCTCCCGCTGCAGCGGAGCTGGCCGGCGCCGATGGGCGGTGCGCTGGCGGTGCACTGGGAGGGACACGGCGGAGGTCGGGGCGAGGGCCTCATCCACGCGGCGGGCGCCGGGGTGATCAGGTCGTGGACCGCCGACGGCCAGGAGGTCCGGGGCCGTGACACCGGACCGGCGGGCTGGACCGCGGCCGGCCGGCAGCGGGGGCTGGCGGTGGCCGGAGGCGGCGGCGACCGGGTGATCGCGACGCACGACGGGCGGGCGCTGCGGCTCTGGCGCGGCGAGGAGCGGCACCCCTTCGAAGAGCTGTACTGGGGAGGGTCGCCCGAGGCCGTCGCCGCCGCCCGGTGGAACGGGCTGGTGCACCTGGCAGCCGTGGAGGGCGGGCGGCTGTGGCTGTGGAAGTGGGACGGCAGGCGGGCCTACGCCCGCGATCTGCTGCGATTACGCGTGCTGCCCGCCGCGGTGTCGTCCGTGGAGCTCCTCCCGCTGGACGGCGCCGTCACCGCCGTCGCGGGCGGGCCGGGGGGACTGACCCTCTGGGCCGTTCCCTTCCGCGGCACCGTGCCCACCGAGCCCCTGCACGGCGCCGCACCGCTGCTGGGCACCGACCAGCCCGTGCGGGCGCTGTCCGCGTTCGCCCTGCCGGACGGCCGGGGCGCCGTCCTCGCGGCCTTGGACGGCCGCACGCTCTCGGTCTGGCGGATGCCCGACCCGCTGTTCGACGACGGCCGTGAACTCCTCTTCCACGCGCGCAGCGCCGGGCAGGCGGTGAACGTGGGCGAAGGGCCCGGGGGACTGCTCGTGGCGGTGCGCGAAGGCTCCGAGGTTCGGGTCTGGTCCGGATCGGGCACCGAGCACGTGCCCCTGCCGTGCACCAGCCACCACAGATCGCTGGCGTTCGACCCCGCGGGATCGGGGCGGCTCGCCGTGGCGGACGAGACCCGCGTCCGGGTCTGGGAACCGCACTCTCCCGGTGAGCGGGCCGCGCCCGCGGCCGGCCGGCGGGCCCGGGGCGGCGACCCGCGGGCGAACCCGCGGGCGGCGGTCGCCACCGGAGCGGCGGGGGAGTTCCTGCTGTGCAGATCGCAGGACACGGACGTCCTCGTGAGCCTGCACACCCCGGCCGGCCCCCGGCTCGTCGGCCCGGTGCTGACCCACGGCGATCCGGTCACCGCCGTCGCCGCCGTGCGGGCCGCGGAACGGTGGACGGTGACGGCCGTCGGCCGCCGCACCGCCCGCGTGTGGACCCTCGGCCCGGGCCTGGACACCGAGGCCACCGAGGAGCTCCACCTCGACGGCGCACGCGACGTACCCGTACCCTCGGTCGCCCTGCGCGCGGCCGCCGGGCGGCGCCTCGAACTGTTCTGGCCCTCCGGACAGGGCGTGGCCTGCTGGGAACGCGCCCCGGCGCCCGGGACCGGCTGGACCCGGGGGACCACGCGGCCGATGGGCGCCTCGGGCGGCGTGCAACGCCTCGCCGTGGCCGGGACGCCCGGGGGACGGTCCTGGCTCTCGGCCTGGGGCGGCGACGCCGTACGCGTCTGGGACCTCGCCGCCGCCGGGGCCAGGCCCTTCCCCGTGGACTCCGTCCTGATCCACGCGGTCGCCACCGGGGTCCTGCGCAAGGGGCGCACGACGGTCCCGCTGGTGGCCATCGCGTCCGGCAACGAGGTGGAGATCGCCGAGTGCGAGGGCTGGTTCTTCGGCACGGGCACCACCCTGCCGCCGCCACCCGGTGCCGGTCCCCTCGACGGCCTCGCGCTGGCGGGCCCGGCCCACCGGCCGCTGCTGGTCGGCTGGCGGAACACCTCCGGCCGCCTCCACCTGTGGGACGTCGTCGCCGAGCGGGCGCTCCCCGATGTCGAACCCCGCGGTTACGACGTCTCCCAGGTGGTCTCCGCCTTCGGCGACGCCGGGATCACCCTCCTGGTGCGGGGCGGGCCGCAGGCGGCCCTGCGCTGCGACCAGCTTCTGCTGACCCCGGAGAACCTGATCCGTCTCGGCGTTCCGGTCACCGCCGGGAACGCCGTCCCGTCCCGTCCACCCGTCTCACTCGTGGAGGAGCAGCTGCCGTGAAGGACGATCTCGTCGTTGTCGTGCCGGGCATCATGGGCACGGCGTTGACCTGGGAAGGAGCGGACGTCTGGAACCTCAGCCCGCAGGCCGCCGCCATGGGGGTCCTCCGGCCCGGAAGACTGCTGGAGCGGCTGCGGCTGCAGAAGGGGATCGGGGACGAGGACCCGGAGCCGCCGCACGCCCTGTCCCTGGGCGGCCCGATCCGGACCCAGCGCGTCCTGCCCGGTCTCGTGGCGCACCTCGGCTACGGCGGACTGGCCGAACGGCTGGGGATCGCACGCGAGCGGCTGGCCGTGTTCCCCTACGACTGGCGGCTCAGCAACGTCAACTCCGCGATGAAGCTCGACCGGTTCGTCGACGAGCGCCTCCGGCGGTGGCGGACCACCGCCGACCGGGAGCGGTTCCCGGGCGCCCGGGACGCCAAGGTGGTGTTCGTCTGCCGCTCCATGGGCGGCCTGGTCGTGCGGCACTACGTGGAGGTGCTCGGGGGCCGTGAGGTGACGCGCGCGGTCGCCTCCCTCGGCACGCCCTACCTGGGCAGCGTGAAGGCGCTGCGGTTCCTGCTCGGCGAGGGTCTCGGACCACTGCCGGCCCCCTGGCGGGAGGCGATGGCCGAGGTCTGCTCGACGTACCCGTCCCTGCACCAGCTGCTCCCGGTCTACAAGGCGGTCGTGACCGACGACGGCTACCCGGCCCAGCTCAGCGGGATCCCGCCGGTCGCGGGCCTGCCGACCGCCATGGTCGTGGACGCCTTCAGGTTCCACCGGGAGATGCAGAAGGCCGCCAGGGCGAACGAGGCCCGGGGGGCCGCCGGCTACGACCTCGTCCCCCTGGGCGGCGCCACGCACCGCACCGCGCACAGCGTCTCGTTCGACGCCGCGGGCCGCCCCCGGTTCCACGACGGCCTGCCCGGCGACGGCGGCCCGTGGCTGGGGGACGGCACCGTCCCGCAGCTCTCGGCCACCCCTCCGGAGCACCGCACCACGGCGTCGACCATGTGGTTCCCGCACCGGCACGCCTCGCTCCTCGACGCCGCCCCCGTCCAGTACCAGCTGCGCAACATCTGCAACGGGGTCGAACGCCCCCGGTTCCTGGCCTCGGACCACGACATCGGCATCGAACTCCCGGACGTGGCCCTGGCGGGGGAGCCGATCGAGGTGTGGGCCGAGAACGCGGACCGCGCCATGGACCTCCGCGTCCGGCGCCTCGCGGAGGACGGCCGGTGCCTCTCCGTCGATCCGATGCGGCCCGGCGGCGACGGCCGCTTCCGCGCGGAAGTACGGGCCGAACCGGGGACGTGGACCCTGGAGGTGTCCTCCCCGACGACCGGTTACGCGTGCCGGGACGCCGTACTGGTGATGCCGGGCCCGGCCTGAGCCCGAAGACACGGCCCAGCCGCCCGGCGCAGGGACGGGAGCGACGCGGTCAGTCGGGCGGTTCCGGCACGGGCTCCTCGGGGTTGCCGTCCGGCGGGCCGGACGGGCGGCGCGGGGGGTCTTCCGGCTGGGGGTCGCGGGGTACCGGCTCGGGGCCGGACGGCACCGGCTCGGGGCCGTCGGGCGGGGGCGGACTCGGATGCGTCACATCACTCACCTCTCCTCGGGCGGACCGGACCCAGGCATGGAGCGGGAGAGCGGGGGCAGGCGCTCCCTGCGGGCGCCCGGCCCTCGGGTGCCCCTCCCCGGCCGTCCTGCTCTGGAGGTGGGTCATGGTTCCGCTCCTTCTGGTCCTGCTGCTGATTCTGCTGCTGTTCGGCGCCGGTTTCGCCGTGAAGCTGCTCTGGTGGAT
This sequence comes from Streptomyces sp. NPDC033966, assembly GCF_055575955.1. Lineage (NCBI taxonomy): Bacteria > Bacillati > Actinomycetota > Actinomycetes > Kitasatosporales > Streptomycetaceae > Streptomyces > Streptomyces sp. NPDC033966. The sequence goes on from NZ_JBVIRQ010000009.1 coordinate 339,232, forward strand.
CGCCATCGCGGTGCTGGTGCTCTGGCTCGTGGGCTTCGTCGCCCACGGCAGCGGCGGGCGCTGGTACCGGTGGTAGCGCGCCGGACGGCAGTGTCCGGGGGCCCGCCGGATCCGGCGGGCCCCCGGACACTGCCGCCGCCGTCCGGGTGACGACGGGCCGGTCCTCAAGCCCGCGTGCTCCGGTCGAATTCCCGCAGGACGGCGGCGCAGAACACGTCCAGGTCGTCCGGCTTGCGGCTGGTGACCAGCGTCGACGGCGCAGCCCGGCAGACCCGTACCGGCTCGTCCACCCAGGTGCCGCCGGCGTTGCGGATGTCGGTGGCCAGGCTCGGCCACGAGGTCAGGGTCCGGCCGCGTACGACGTCGGCCTCCACCAGGGTCCACGGGGCGTGGCAGATCGCGGCGACCGGCTTGCCCGCGGTGAAGAAGCTCCGGATGAAGCCGACGGCCCGGTCGTCCATCCGCAGGGCGTCGGGATTGGCGAGCCCCCCGGGCAGCACGAGAGCGTCGAAGGCGTCGGAGGTGTCCCCGGCGAGCACGTGGTCGACGGTGAAGCGGCCGGCCCGGTCGAGGTGGTCGAAGGCCTGCACCTGTCCGGGCTGCGTCGAGACCAGCCGCGGGTTCCAGCCCGCCCCCTCCACGGCCTTCCACGGCGCTGTCAGTTCCACTTCCTCGACGCCTTCGGGCGCGGTCAGAAAGGCGATGCGCACCGAATCCACCTCCTCCGGTCCGTGCGGTTCGCGCGTACCTCCCGCGCCTGCCCGGACACGCGCCGCCCAAGCACCCGCGTTCGCGGGGCGGTGGCCGACGATGGGGAGGGTGTCCGCGGCACCCCGCCGCGGCCCGGCAGCCAGGGAGTCGCAGTGCCGCACCACGACCAGGGCCAGGAGCAGGACCCGGACCAGGACCAGGACGCCGGCCTCGACGGCTTCGCCGAGGCGTCGGACGGCACGATGTACGTCGTCACGGCCGCCGCGGGCGGGCGGCGGGCCGGCTGTCTGGTCGGTTTCGCCTCGCAGTGCTCGATCGACCCGCCGCGCTTCGTGGTGTGGCTGTCGACCGCGAACCACACGTACGGCGTGGCCCGCGCGGCCCGGCACCTCACCGTGCACGTAGTGGGCCGGGAGCAGCGGGCCCTGGCGGAACTCTTCGGCGGACTGACGGGCGACGACGTGGACAAGTTCGCCCGCACCGCCTGGCGGCCCGGGCGGGACGGCAGCCCGGTGCTGTCCGACGTACGCGTCTGGTTCACCGGCCGCGTCGAGGAGGTCGTCGAGGCCGGGGGCGACCACGTCGGCTTCGTGCTCTCCCCGGCCGGGCGCGGCGGCGGGCCCGCGACGTCCGGGCCGCTGCGCTACGGCGCCGTCCGCGACCTGGAGGCGGGCCACCCGGCCTGACCACCGGACGGCCGGGGCCAGGTTTCAACCGGCGGGGAACGAGCACGCGCCAGACGACCGGGAGATCCCCGGGAGAGGAGGCAATGGCATGGCCGCGGACCACAGGGAACAGGACGTCGTCGCGGTGATCCTCAAGGACCACCGGACCATGGAAGAGCTGTTCCGCAGGATGCGCAGCGTCGAGGCCGACCGCGCGGAAGCGCTGGAGAGGTTCTCCGCGCTGCTGATCGCGCACGGCGAGGCGGAGGAGGCCGAGGTCTACGGTGCGCTCAAGCGCTTCAAGAACGTCGACGACGAGGAGGTCGAGCACGGCGTGGAGGAGCACGACGAGGGCAACAAGGCGCTGCTCGCCCTCCTGGAGGTGGACGACGTCGGCTCCGAGGACTGGGACTCCAAGCTGGAGGACCTGGTCAAGGCCGTCTCCCACCACGTGGACGAGGAGGAGCGGACGATCCTCAACGGCGCCCGCGAGAACGTCCCGGACGAGCGCAGGGCCGAGCTCGGCGCCGCGTTCCTGAAGGAGCGCGAGAGGCAGCTGGAGTCGGACTGCGGCAGCATCGAGAACGTCCGGGCCGTCGCGAACCGGTGAGCCGCTATGCCGGGCCCTGGAGCGGGTTGTGGCCCGCCGGCACCCGTTCCGTGCTCGGCGGCGGTCCCGGCGGGGTGCCGTCGCCGAAGGGCCTGCCGCCCAGGCCGGCCCGGTCGTGCGGGGCGAGCCAGGTGTCCGCCTCGGGCCCGGCCGGCACGATGCCGGTGGGATTGATGTCGGAGTGCACCAGGTGGTAGTGCCGTTTGATGTGGTCGAAGTCGACGGTGTCGCCGAAACCGGGGGTCTGGAAGAGGTCCCGCGCGTACCCCCACAGCACCGGCATCTCCGTGAGCTTGTTCCGGTTGCACTTGAAGTGCCCGTGGTACACGGCGTCGAAGCGGACGAGCGTGGTGAACAGCCGTACGTCGGCCTCGGTGATGGTGTCGCCCACGAGGTAGCGGGAGCGCCCGAGCCGGTCGCAGAGCCAGTCGAGCCGGGCGAACAGCCGCTCGTACGCCTCGTCGTACGTCTCCTGGGAGCCGGCGAACCCGGCCCGGTAGACGCCGTTGTTCACGTCCCGGTAGACCACCTCGTTCACGGCGTCGATGTCCGGCCGCAGCTCGGGCGGGTACAGCTCGGGGGCGCCCGGGCGGTGGTGGGCCGTCCACTCCAGTGACATGTCCAGCGTGATCTGCGGGAAGTCGTTGGTCACCACCGCGCCGGTCGGGACGTCGACGATCGCGGGGACCGTGATGCCGCGGTCGTAGCCGGGCTCCCGCGCCAGGTAGGCCTCCTTGAGGCGCTCGATGCCCAGCACCGGGTCCCGGCCGCCCGGATCCAGGTCGAAGGTCCAGCTGTCGTCGTCGTGCACAGGGCCGGCGACAGCCATCGGCAGGGCGCGCTCCAGACCGAGCAGCCGCCGTACGACCACCGCCCGGCTCGCCCACGGACAGGCCCGGCTGACGACGAGGCGGTAGCGCCCCGGCTGCACGGGGAATCCCTCGCGCCCGTCGGCGGTGATCCGCGTCGCGATGTAGCGGCTGTCGCGCTCGTACCCCTTGCCGGGGTTCACGTAGCTCACACGGTGCGCCTACCCGCGGGATGCCGCGCCGAACGGCCCGCCGGGCTCCTCGCCGCCTCGGAGGCGAACACCTGCGCGGAGCGTTCCGCGCGCAGGGTCTCCAGGATCCGGATCTGCCGCTCGGCGCGCCGCAGCAGCTCGTGCAGGCGCGCGCCGTCGACCCGGGCGCCGGTGCCCTCCAGCGCCTGGAGCGCCCGCCACATGCACGCCTTGCCCTCCACGCCCAGGCGCATCGCCTCCAGCTCCAGGACGTCGCTGAGCGGCGAGCGGCTGAACAGGCGCCCGTTGAGCTTGAGCCGGCCGGCCTTCTCGGCGAGCCGGCCGAGAGCCGCGCGGCCCCGCGCCTCGGGGACGCCGAGGCCGGCCATGACGGTGCGCAGGCTGTCCCGGTCCTGGGCGATCTCCTCGGCCAGTGCCGCCAGCGGCGGCCCGAGGGCCGTGCCGCGCTGGACCCGGGCGGCACGGCGCACCAGCTCCGTGCCGGCGTTCGCCCCGGTGAGGTGGTCGTTGAGGTAGACGCCCAGCAGGTCGGGGGCCGCGCGGGTGGCGGCGGAGCGGCTGTTCATGACGGTTCCTCTCGGTCGGCGGGGGCCGAAGGGGCGCGCAGGGCGGAGCCGCCCCGGTCCCAGGCCGCCGTGATGTGCGCGCCGAGCCGCTCCTCCAGGAGCAGCGTGGCGGCGCAGCCGAAGGCGACGTCCGCCTCCAGCCCGGGTTCGTCGGCGAGCAGCCCGCCGATCACCTCGTGGCGCACGACCTGCTCGTGGACGGCGTCGGCCTCGACGTGTTCGGCGTAGAAGTGCTCGGCGGCCGGCCCGGCGCCGCACCGCCGCATGGCGTTGACGAGGCGGCGGGAGCCCGGGGACGAGGTCACCTCCACGCAGGCGAAGTGCCCGACGAGCGCCCCGCGCAGGGCCCGGTGCAGCCCGAACAGGGACATCAGGCTGACCGTGGCGAGCAGCGGCGCGGGGGCGCGGTCCAGGTAGGCGCCGTACGCGGTGTCCAGCCCGAGGTCGTCCATCAGGTCGGCGAAGAGCCGGGCGTGGACGCGGTCGGCGCGGCCGGCGCCGAACTCGTCGTACTCGACCGCCACCATGGCGGCCTTGGCGCGTCCGCGCAGCCGGGGCACCACCCACAGGTGCGGGTCGGCCTCCTTGAGGTGGTAGAGGGAGCGCAGCGCCGCGTACTCGCGCAACTGCCACAGCTCGCCGTGGAGTTCGAGGCGGCGGCTGACGCTCCCGGCCGGGTCGACGGGCTCGGTGAGCAGCGGGGCGAAGGCCTCCTCGGCCCCGCGGGGCGCGTCGCGCAGACCGGCCCGCAGACCGTCCAGGAAACGCGCCTCCAGGGACCGGCGCAGCCGCAGCAGGTCCGGGTCCCACTCCCGCTCGGCGTCGACCCCTTCGAAGCCGCGGTAGTGGAGCTCGTAGAGCAGGTACAGGGCGAGCTGGAGGTCCTCGCCGAAGGGATCGGCCCGCCGCGCGGCCCCGCCGGAAGCGGCGGGCGGCCCGCCGGTGCGCAGGGCGTCGACGACGGCCGCGGACAGTTCGCCGCGCTCCGGGACCAGGCGGGGACCGGTCACGGCGCACCGCCGTCCCCGGACCCCGCCTCCCCGCGACGGCGGGGCCGGTGACTGGTGTCGCACCAGGGGTAGGCGCGGCTGCGGCGGCAGGTGCAGACGGCGACGGTGAACCGGTCGGACCGGGCGACGGTGCCGTCGTCGAGGACGATCTCCACCGGGCCCTCGACGAGCACCGGGCCGCCCGGGACCACCGACACCCGGCGGGCGGCGGCGGGTCCGCGGCCGGCGCGGTCAGGGGAGTTCGGCACGGATGACCACCAGCTCTTCCCACACCTCGCCGCGGTCCGCGAGGCCCCGTTCCTCCAGCCAGGCCCGCCGCCCGCGCAGTACGGGCCCCCAGGGCACGCAGGCGCGTACCAGGACCCGCGCGCGCAGTCCCGCCCCGCGCAAGCGCTCCACGGTGGTCCGCGGGCCGCACAGCCCGGAGTGCACCATCAGCAGCACCCCGCCGGGGCGCAGCATCGCCCCGGCGCTCGCGCAGATCCGGTCGATGACCAGCCGCCCGCCCGGCCCGGCCTCCCAGGCCCGCCCGGGGCCCCGCGCGGGCGGCCGGGGGCGGGGCGAGGGCACGTAGGGCGGGTTGGCGAGGACCAGGTCGAAACGCCGTCCGCGGGAGCGGCGGGCGAAGTCCCCGTGGCGCACCCGCAGCGGCAGCCCCCGGCGCAGCGCGTTGACCCGGGCGGCGAGCACGGCCGGCCAGGCCACGTCGACCGCCGTGACGCGGGCCCCGCGCTCCGCCGCGCACAGCGCGAGCAGACCGCTGCCGGTGCCGATCTCCATCACCTCGGCGGCGGGCGCCAGCTCCTCCCGGGCGAGCGCCCGGGCCAGCAGCCGGGTGTCGGCCTGGGGCCGGTAGACGCCGGGCGGCACGAAGAGCCGGGACGGCGGCGTCCGCCCGGCGGCAGGTGCGGTGCGGGTCATGTGCTCGCCTCCTGGCGGGTGGCCGGGGCCCCGCGCGGCACGGCGCCGGGGGATCCGTTCGGGGAGAGGTGGTACACCGAGAACGCCTGCCCGATGACGGGCATGGCCACGTTGCGGACCTGGACCCCGCCCGCCGTCATGCCGTGTTCGGTGCCGAGGTGGGCGTGGCCGTGGACGGCGAGGTCGGCGCCCTCCTCGTCCACCGCCTCCGCGAGGAGGTAGCTGCCCAGGAAGGGGTAGATCTCCCGGGGCTCGCCCGCCAGGGTGTCCGGCACGGGCGAGTAGTGGGTGAGCGCGATGCGCAGCGCGCTGCCCGCCTCCCGCAGTTCGCGCAGGGCCTGCCCGAGCGCCTCCGCGCTGGCGCGCGTGCAGCGGATGAAGGACTTCATCTCCGGCTCGCCGAACTCGCTGCCGCTGCGCCCGGCGAAACCGCCGCAGAAGCCCTTGGTCCCGGCGATCCCGACGGGGGTGCCGCCGAGGTCGAGGAGGACGCCGTCGCCCTCCAGCACGTAGAGGCCCGCCGCGCGGAGCTCGTCCGCGACGGCCTCCTGCCGGTCGCTCTGGTAGTCGTGGTTGCCGAGCACCGCGACCACGGGCACCGGCAGCCCGGCTGCCTCGGCGGCCACCACCCGGGCCTCGTCCGGGGTGCCGTGCCGGGTCAGGTCGCCGGCGAGGAGCAGCAGGTCGGCGCAGCCGCCCAGGGTGTCGAAGGCGGGCCTCAGCAGCCCGGCGCTGCCCGGGCCGAGGTGGATGTCCCCGACGGCGGCGACGCGGATCACGACAGCTCCTCGGCATGGTCGGGCGGCCGGGCACGGCTCAGGGTGATGTCCTCGTACCAGTCGTGGCCGGCCAGTTCCTCGCCGGCGATCCGCAGTACGGCGGCCTTGCGCTCCTCGTCGCCGACGCAGCCGCGCACCACGGCGCGGGCGCCGCGCAGCTCGACGCGTACGCCCAGTTCGGCGAGCTCCTCACGGGCCAGCCGCTCGCGCAGGTGCTCGATGCGGTATTCGATGATGCCGCTGGAGTTCATGGTCCTTCTCCCGTCGCTCCTTCTCCCGTCCCTTCCGCGCGGTCGATGACGCGGAGCCGTTCGAGCAGGTGGAAGAACGCGTCGGGCAGCGGCCCCGCCCGGTGGTCGCGCTCCAGCCGGGCCCAGTCGATCTGCTCGCGCAGCATCCGGGCCATGGGCAGCAGGTCGCCGAAGTCGCAGTAGTGCTCGCACAGCGCCGCGAGGCGGCTGTCCATCAGGTCGGTCGGTGCGAGGACCGGCATCCACACCGAGTCCACCGCCTTGACGGTCGCCCGCTCCAGCAGCTGCGTGCTGACCGGACGCCGGGCCAGTTCGAAGATCAGGTCGATCTCCTCCCCGCCCGAGCGGCCCTTGACCAGCCAGTCCTCCGGCGCCCGGCGCATGGCGATGCCGCCGTCCTCCAGCGCCTTGACGGCCTGGTCGGCGTCCTCGGGCCGTACGCAGAAGTCCGTGTCGTGCTGGAAGCGGGCCGGCAGTCCGTGGGCGAAGGCGGCCACGCTGCCCGCGAGGGCGAAGGGCGGCCCCGACCGCTTGAGGAGGGCCGCCACGCGTTTGGTGGTCTCCAGGATCGCCTGGGTGTGGTCCTCGGGCAGCACACCCTCGGCCTGGGCGGCGGGGCTCAGGCCCTCCGTCGGGGCGACGCCCCCGGGGGCGGAAGAGGTCCGGGCGGACATGGGACGCCTCCCTGGATCCACCTGCACGGTGTCACTGTCGGGCATGGCCCCCGCCTTACCCGATCCGCCCCGTCGAAACCCCCGCGACGCGAGGAGTGCCCCGGGGCGCGGCGGGTAGGCGCGCGACATGCCCCCACTGATCGACAGCACGGTCCCCCTGCTGGTCCAGGGGTACGCCTGGGCCCCCGACCTGCGGCGCCGCCACGGCGACCCGCCCGCCGTCCGTACCCGGCTGATGGGCCGGCCCGCGCTGCTGCTGCACGGACCGGCCGCCGTGGAGTTCTTCTACGACGAGCGGCACGTGCTCCGGGACGGCGCGCTCCCCGGACCCGTACTCGACACCCTCTTCGGGCGGGGCGCGGTCCACACCCTGGACGGCGAGCGGCACCGGGTCCGCAAGGCCCTGTTCGTGTCCCTGCTGATGCGGGACGGCTCGGTGGACGCGCTCACCGCGCTCGTACGCCGCCACTGGGCGGCCGCCGTCGACGGGTGGCGGGGCCGCGGAGCCGTCCTGTTCGACGAGGCGGCGACGGTCCTCGCCCGGGCCGTCTGCGACTGGACGGGCCTGGCGGTACCCGAGGACGCCGCCCGCGAGATCTCCGAGGACTGCGTGGCCATGGTCGACGGCTTCGCGACCCCCGGCCCGCGCCACTGGCGGGCCCGCCGGGCCCGGGCCCGCCAGGAGGACTCCCTCGCGCGCACCGTCGAGGAGCTGCGCGGCGGAGTGACCCGGCTCCACCAGGCACTCCCGTCGGGCGGCGGGGACACCGCGCTGGAGGCGGTCGCCCGGCACCGCGACGCCGACGGCCGGCTCCTCGACCCCCGCACGGCGGCCGTGGAACTGCTCAACATCATCCGCCCCTGCGTCGCCGTCGCCTGGCCGGTGGCCTTCGCCGCGCACGCCCTGCACCGCAGGCCCCGGCTCGCCGACGCGCTGCGGGCGGACGACGGCGCGTACGCCAGGGCCTTCGCCCACGAGGTGCGCCGCTTCTACCCCTTCGTCCCCTTCGTCGGCGGTCTCGCCGCCCGCGACCTGCGCTTCGGTGGCGAGGCCGTCCCCGAGGGCACCCTCGTCCTCCTCGACGTGTACGGCCACCACCACGACCCCGCCCTGTGGCCCGACCCCTACCGCTTCGACCCGCTCCGCTTCCTCGGCCGGGAGCCCGGCCCCGGCGCACTCGTCCCCCAGGGCGGCGGTGACGCCCGCACCGGCCACCGCTGCCCCGGCGAGGACATCACCGTCGGCCTGCTCGCGGAGTTCGCCTCCGCCCTGGCCGGCCTGGACACCGACGTCCCCGAGCAGGACCTGCGGATCCCGCTCCACCGCATCCCGACACGGCCGCGCAGCGGGTTCACCGTGTCGGTCCCGTCCCGGCAGAGGAGTCACCATGCCCCGAGGTTCCAGTCCCAAGCGTGAACGGCAGTACGAACACATCAAGGAGAGCGCGGAAGAACGCGGCGAGAGCACCGAGCGGGCCAAGGAGATCGCGGCGCGCACCGTGAACAAGGAACGCGCCCGCGCGGGCGAGTCCAAGACCGCGAGCAAGAGCTCGCTCGACGACATCTCCTCCGCCCGGCGCGGCGGGCTGCACTCCCACAGCGGGTCGCGGGGCCCCACGTACGACCAGCTCTACGCCGAAGCCAAGCGCCGCAACCTGCACGGCCGTTCCTCCATGGACAAGGCCGAACTCGAACGCGAGCTGGGCTACTGAATCCGGACCCCGGGAGGCCGGCATGAACCGGGCCGCGCTGTTCGACGTCGACGGCACCCTCGCCGACACCAACCACCTGCACGTCACCTGCTGGTGGGAGGCGCTGCGGCAGGCGGGCCACGAGGTCGCGATGCACGACATCCACCGCGCGATCGGGCTCCCCGGCGAGGACCTCCTCGCGCACCTGCTCGGCGAGGACCGCGACACCGACGCGGACGGGCAGCTGTCCGCCGCGCACGCGACCCTCTACGCCACCTACTTCGACCGCCTGCCCGCGTTCGGCTCGGCGGCCCGCCTGCTGCGCGAACTGGACCGGCGGGGCTGGCGGGTGGTGCTCGTCTCCTCCGCCGAGGACGCCGAGCTGGAGGCCCTGCGGAGGGCCGTCGACGCCGACGACGCCATCACCGCCACGGCCGGCTCCGAGGACGTCGACGAGGGCAAGCCCGCACCCGACCCGGTGCACCACGCGCTCGGCCTCGCCGACGCCCCCGCACGCGGCTCCGTCCTCGTCGGCGACACCGTGTGGGACATGCGGGCCGGCACCCGGGCCGGCGTCGCCTGCGTCGGTCTGCTGTGCGGCGGCATCCCGCGCGCCGACCTGGAGGAGGCCGGGGCCCGCGCCGTGTACCGGCACCCGGCCGACCTGCTCGCCCGCCTCGACCGGAGTCCCTTCGCGGCGGCGGAGGAGGAGACCGGTGACCGGGAGGAGAGCCCGCCCCGAGGGAGGTGAGCGGAGTGCCGGGGACCGCGCTGACCGTCATCGACATGATCAACACCTATGAGCACGCCGACGCGGAACTGCTGCTGCCCTCGGTGCGCGAGGCTCTGCCCGGCATCGGGACCCTGCTCGCCGCCGCCCGCGAGCGGGAGGTCCCGGTCGTCTACGTCAACGACAATTTCGGATTGTGGCGCTCGCACCACGGCGAGATCCTGGAGGTGGCCCTCGCCGGTCCGCACGCCGACCTCGTCAGGCCGGTCCGGCCCGACGAGGAGTCCCTCTTCGTCGTCAAGGCGCGCCACTCCGTCTTCTACGAGACCCCGCTGGCCTACCTCCTCGGCCGGCTCGGCGTCGGCCGGCTGGTCCTGTGCGGCCAGGTGACCGAGCAGTGCGTCCTGTACTCCGCCCTCGACGCGCACGTCCGCCACCTGGACGTCACCGTCGCCCGCGACGCCGTGGCCCACATCCACCCGGACCTGGCGGCCGCGGCACTGCGCATGATGGAGGTGAACATGGCCGCGGAGGTCCGCGACGCCGCGGACGTGTCCTTCTGACCGTGCCCCGCATGGCGGCACGGCCGACGGGTAGGTGCCGGGCACTCGGCAAGGAGGACCCGATGGACGTTCTGACCATGGGGGTGGAGGAGGAGTTCCACCTCGTCGACCGCGACAGCAGGGCCCCGGTGAACCGGGCTCCGCAGGTGATCCGCGAGCTCGCGGCGGAGCTGGGCGGTCAGGTCCAGGCCGAGTTCTACAACACCCAGGTGGAGGTCTGCACCCTGCCCGCCGCCGAGCGCGAGGACCTGCGCCGGCAGCTGCTGCGGCTGCGGTGCTCCGTCGCGGAGGCCGCCGAGCGGGCCCGCTGCCTCGCGGTGGCCTCCGGGAGCCCCGTCGTCCCGCCGCGGGAGCCGCTCACCATCACCGACAACGCCCGCTACCGCCTGATGGCCAGCCGGTTCGCCGGTCTCCTGGGGCCCTACCGGCTCGTCTGCGGCTGCCACGTGCACGTGGGCTGCCTCGACCGGGGGCGGGCCCTGGCGCTGGCGAGCCAGATGAGGCCCTGGCTGCCGGTGCTCCAGTCGATCACCGTGAACTCCCCCTTCGTCTGCGGCCGCGACAGCGGCCTCGACAGCTGGCGCTCGGTCGCCTACTCCGGCTGGCCGACCGTGGGACCGCCGCCGGTGGTCGACGAGCGCCAGTACCTCGAATACGTGGACGGCCTGGTCAGCGCCGGGGTGCTGCTCGACCGCCGCATGGTCTACTGGCACGCCCGCCCCTCCGAGCACGTACCGACGCTGGAGATCCGCATCGCCGACGTCAACGCCGACCTCGACACCGTCGTCCTCATGGCCGTCCTCGTACGCGGCCTCGCCTCGGCCCTGCTCGAAGAGGTGGACGCGGGCGTACCGCCGCCCGAACCGCCCGACCGGGTGCTGCGCACCGCGCACCGGCTGGCCGCCCGGCACGGGATCGACGGACCCGGCCTGGACGTGTGGACCGGCGGGCGGGCGCCCGCCCGGCTGCTCGTCGACCGGCTGGTGGAGCGGGCGGCCCCGGGGCTGGAGCGGGCCGGCGACCTGGGCGCCGTGGAAGCCCTGTGGGCCGGGATGCGCCGACGGGGCACCGGTGCCCGCCGCCAGCGGGCGGTCTACGCGGCGACCGGGAGCCTGGCGGCGGTCGTCGACAGCCTGGACGCGGCCTCCGGCAGCCTGGCCGTCGAGGCCGCCTGACACCCGGGCCCGGGCACGCCGACGGGGGCGTACCGGCCGGGGGAGGGCCGGCACGCCCCCGTCGGGGGAGTGCGGTCAGCGGTCAGGACCGGGCCGCGGGCTCCAGTGCCTCGTCGGCGCCGCCCGCCGCACGCGCCGCCACCTCGGGGTTGCGCGACTTCAGCACGGCCCAGCCGACGGCCAGGCAGACCGCCCAGCCGGCGCCCACGTACAGGGAGACGCGGCTGTCGGGGTCGATGGCGATCATCACGGTGACCAGCAGCAGGAAGGCCACGGCGATCCAGCTGCAGATGGTGCCGCCCGGCGCCGGGAAGGAGGAGGCGGGCAGCTTGCCCGCGTCCACCGCGCGGCGGTAGCGGATGTGGCTGACCAGGATCATCAGCCAGGTCCAGATGCCGGCCGCCGTCGCGACCGAGGTGACGTACCCGAACGCCTTCTCCGGGACGACGTAGTTCAGGACCACGCCGATGCCCATGAGGGCGGTGGAGATCGTGATGGCCACGGCCGGGGTCTTGGTGGAGCTCAGCTTGCCCAGCAGCTTGGGGGCTTCGGAGTTCGCGGCCAGGTCGCGCAGCATGCGGCCGGTGGAGTACATGCCGGAGTTGCAGGACGACAGGGCCGCGGTCAGCACCACGAAGTTGACGATCGCCGCACCGGCCGGGATGCCGATCTTGGCGAAGGCCGCCACGAACGGGCTGACGCCGGGCTGGAACTCGGTCCACTTGACGACCATCAGGATCACGCTGAGCGCACCGACGTAGAAGACGATGATGCGCCAGGGCAGGGTGTTGATGGCCTTGGGGAGGGTCTTCTCCGGGTTCTCGGACTCGCCCGCCGTGACGCCGACGAGCTCGACGGCCAGGTAGGCGAACATGACGCCCTGGAGGGTCATCAGGCTGGAGCCGACGCCCTTGGGGAAGATGCCGTCGAAGGCCCAGAGGTTGGACACGGCGGCGGTGTCACCGGCCTGGCTGAAGCCGAAGGTGACCACGCCGATGCCGATCACGATCATGCCGATCAGGGCCGTGACCTTGACCATCGAGAACCAGAACTCGATCTCGCCGAAGATCTTCACCGAGATGAGGTTGGCGACGTACAGGACCACCAGGAAGACCAGGGCGGTCACCCACTGGGGGACGTCCGGGAACCAGAAGTGCACGTAGATGGCCGCGGCGGTCAGCTCGGCCATGCCGGTGACCACCCACATGAGCCAGTACGTCCAGCCCGTCACGAACCCGAAGAACGGGCTCAGGAACTCGCGGGCGTACTCCGCGAAGGAACCCGAGACGGGGCGGTACAGGAGCAGCTCGCCGAGTGCTCGCATGATGAAGAAGACGATGACGCCGGCGAGGGCGTACATGAGGATGAGGCTGGGTCCGGCCTTGGCGATGTTCGCCCCGGCTCCCAGGAAGAGGCCGACGCCGATGGCGCCGCCGATGGCGATCATCTGGACCTGGCGGCTGCCGAGGCCGCGCTCGTAGCCTTCCTCGGGCGTGGTGCCCGTGGTGGCGTTGTCGTCGCCGTGGTGCTGTTCGACCTGCGTCGAGGTCATGCTCTGGTGCGCCTTTCCGCTCCATGCCGATCCGCCGCCGTGCTCGGCCGCGGATCGGGTTCCGATCCCCCGGATGCTGATGGAGTTGCATGCCGGCGGTCGGCCGACTTCAGCGCCCCTGTCCGGACGTGGGTGGTCCGGCAGGCGGTCGAGAAGATGTACCACGGTGTCCGGCTCGCGGCCGTGGCGAACATCACCGGCAAATCGGCCATTCGCCCGTGACCAGGCCCAAAGACCCTTGCGCGGTGACGTCATCGTTATCCGGATCTGAGCCTCCGCTGAGCGAACGCACAATGACATCGAGGCAACGCGTGCCACCGCCGTCCCGCACGCAGGATCCGGTGCTCACGCAGCGTGAACGGCGAAGCCCCTCCGCGGGGCGGAGGGGCCGGAGGCGGTCGGGAGGGTCACCCGGCGTCGCGGTCGTACGCCGCCTTCGACCAGAGGTAGCCGAGGACGGTCAGGCCGAGGCACCAGAGCAGGGCGATCCACCAGTTGTTCCCGATCTCCGTGCCGAGCAGCAGCCCGCGCAGGGTCTCGATGGCCGGCGTGAAGGGCTGGTACTCGGCGACCGGCCGGAACCAGCCGGGCATCGCCTGGACCGGGACGAAGGCGCTGGAGATCAGCGGCAGGAAGATCAGAGGCAGGGCGTTGTTGCTCGCCGCCTCGGCGTTCGGGCTCACCATGCCCATCCCGACCGCGATCCAGGTCAGCGCCACGGCGAAGAGCGTGAGCAGCCCGAACGCCGCGAGCCACTCCAGGACCGTGGCGTCCGTCGAGCGGAACCCGATGGCCACGCCGACGGCGCCGACGAGCACCACGCTGACGACCGCCTGGAGCACGCTGCCGACGACGTGCCCGACGAGGACGGAACCCCGGTGGATCGCCATCGTGCGGAAGCGGGCGATGATGCCCTCGCTCATGTCGTTGGAGACGGACACCGCGGTGCCGATCGTGGTGCTGCCGATGGTCATCAGCAGCAGGCCCGGGACCAGGTACGCGATGTAGTCGGCGCGGTCGGCGCCGCCGCCCCCGATGCCCGCGCTCATGACGTCGCCGAACACGTAGACGAAGAGCAGCAGCAGGACGACCGGGGTCAGCAGCAGGTTCAGGGTCAGGGACGGGTAGCGGCGGGCGTGCAGCAGGTTGCGCCGCAGCATCGTGGACGAGTCGCGCAGGGCGGGGGAGAGGGAGCTCATCGGACGTCCTCCTCGGCATGAGTGGGCTGGGTCCCGGTGACGCGGCCGCCGGTCAGGGCGAAGAACACGTCGTCCAGGTCGGGCGTGTGCACGGTCAGCTCGTCGGCCTCGACGCCCGCGGCGTCCAGCCCGTCGAGCAGGGAGCGCAGCTCGCGCTGGCTGGCGTCGCTGGGGATCCGCAGCGACAGCGCCTCGTCGTCCCGCGCGGCCCCGCCCAGGACGGCGGCGGCCGCGCGGTGGGCCGCCGGGTCGGAGAACCGGAGCCGGACGTGCCCGCCGGGGACCAGCCGCTTCAGCTCCTCGGGGGTGCCCTCGGCGACGATCCTGCCGCCGTCGAGCACCGCGACGCGGTCGGCGAGCTGGTCGGCCTCCTCCAGGTACTGGGTGGTCAGGAGCACCGTGACCCCGCCGGCGACCAGCTCGCGGATGATCTGCCACATGTCGTGGCGCGAGCGCGGGTCGAGCCCGGTGGTCGGCTCGTCGAGGAAGATGATCCGCGGGTCGCCCACCAGGGTCATGGCGATGTCCAGGCGGCGCTTCATGCCGCCGGAGTAGGTGGAGGCGGGCTTCTTCGCCGCCGCCGTCAGGCCGAAGCGCTCCAGCAGCCCGGCGGCGACGCGCCGCCCCTCCCGCTTGGACAGGTGGTGCAGGTCCGCCATCAGGAGCATGTTCTCCTCGCCGGTGATCAGCCCGTCGACGGCGGAGAACTGCCCGGTGACTCCGATCGCGGCGCGCACCCCGTCCGGGGCGGCGGCGACGTCGTGGCCCGCCACGTGCGCCTGCCCGCCGTCGGCGGTGACGAGGGTCGAGAGGATCTTGACGGCGGTGGTCTTTCCGGCGCCGTTCGGCCCGAGCAGCGCGAACACGCACCCGGCGGGGATGTGCAGGTCGATCCCGTCGAGGACGGTCTTCTCGCCGTACGACTTGCGCAGGCCCGTGGCGTGGACCGCGGGCGGCCGCTCGTGCGCCGACGCAACTGTTGACGTGTGCATGACAGAAGAAGGCATGGAGCCCTCCGTTCGAAGAGTGGGGCGGCTGGGGGAGCGGGCGGGGCCGGACGGGGCCGGACGGGGTCGGCCGGGGCCGCGGCCGGCGGGGTCAGGCCTTGGCGCGCAGGACGTCGATGTTGCCGTGCCGGGTGCGGGCGTGGATCCTGACCGTGTCCTCGGTGTCCTCCGGGGCGCCGGTCGCGGTGAGCATGTTGCGTACCTGGCCGGAGCCCGAGTTGACGTCGAGCCAGGCGGCCGTGCCCTCGCGGACGCCGACCTCGATGGTTCCGTAGCCGGTCTCCAGGTGGACGGTGCCCCGCGCCACTTCGCCGACCCGCAGGGTGCCGTGGGCGGTGGTGGCGGTGACCGAGTCCTCGGCGCGCCGGACGTCGATGTCGCCGTGGGCGCCGCTCACCCGCAGCTCGCCGGTCGCGGCCCCGACGGTCGTGCTGCCGTGCGAGTTCTTGAGCACGCCGGGACCGTCCACGAGGCCGACGCGCATGCTGCCCGAGCTGGTGGTGATCTCGGCCGGGCCCGCCACGCGGTCCACGGTGATCGAGCCGTGCGACGCGGTCAGCCGCAGGGGGCCGGTCGTGTCGAGCCGGACGTCGCCCGCCGAGGTCTTCACCCGGACCTCGCCGAGCCGGCCCTCGCCGAGCACCTGGGTCCAGGCGCCGGTCATGTCGACGTCCGAGCCCGCGGGCAGCCCGACCGTCACGTCGACGGTGCCGGGGCGGCGCAGCGAGTTGCGCTGCCTGGGCGTCCTGACCGTCAGGGTGCCGTTGGCGAACGAGACCTCGGTCTGCTCGGCGGCCCGCACGTCCCGGTCCTTCTCCGGGGTGCGCGGCCGTACCTCGACGACCGTGTCGCGGCGGTCCGCGGCGGTGAAGTGGATGGAGCCGGCCTCGACGTGCGCCGTGACCGAGATCGGTTCGGGAGTCTCGAAAGAAGGCATGGCTGTCCCGTCCTCTTGGGTCTTGGGGTGGAATGGTGCGGGTGTGGTGAGGTGGTACGGGCGGGCCCCGGACAGGGCCTAGCGGGCCCATCCCGTGACGCTCTGGCCGATGGTCTGGATCCGCTCGGCCGGACGCGCCCGGGTGCCGCCGTCGACCGCCGCCGACACCGCCCGGACCAGCCAGGCGTTGACCGACGTCCCCTCGCGGTTCGCGGCCTCCTCGGCGCGGGCCTTGAGGTGGGCCGGCAGGCGCAGGTTGACGCGGGCCGTGCCGCCCTCGTCCCCCTCGGCCGGGCCCGGGGTGCCGAGCGGTCCGGCCGGCGCGCCCGGCTCCGCGGCGGAGGAGCCGCCGGCGGTCGGCAGCGTCACCACGAAGTCGGGGTCCAGCCCGCGCAGCCGTACGTCGACCGAGCCGGGGGCGAGCTCGCGCGTGATCTCGTCCATGGCGGCGGACAGTACGTTGAGCATGGTCAGCCGGGCCGCCGACTCCAGGGGAGCGGTGAGCCTCTCGGCCAGCTCGCGGGCGTCGTCCCCGCCGGCTTCGGCGGCCACCGCCAGTTCGCGGCGGAGGGTGTCGATAAACGGCGTGAGGTCCATAACGCCATCATGGCACCACCATGGCGCCATGCGCAAGAGTTGATGGCACCGCATGGCACCGCTGGCGGCGTCACCCGTTCTGAGCTGCGAAAACGCTGGCGGGCTGGACGGAGTGGCGTGGCCTGGGGGTGTGTCGGCCCGCTTCGGGTGGCGCCATGTGGCACCGCATGGCGCCATCTGGCATCACTTCAGGGTCATTCGGCGTCGTGCGGTGCCACGCGCCCCGGTCCCCGGCCGCCCCGACGCCCCGCCCCGACGCCCCCGGCGGGCGCCCCGGCCGCCGTCCGTGGACCGGGCCGCCCGGGGGAAAACCCGCGGGGTTCCGCGAGAGTCCCGAGGAGTGCGACGGCCCCGCATATAGCGTCGGGCCGGGGGAAGGCGCAGGGGGCAGCTGACGGAAGGTGATGCCGGATGGTCTCCGGAGCGGACGACAAGCGGTTCACCGTCGCGGTGCGGACGGTGGACGGGGCTGTGCTGCTCACCCTCGGTGGTGAGCTGGACCATGACACGGCGGGCCCCCTGAAGGAGGCCCTCGAGGAGGCCGCCCCGCGGGGCGGCCGACTGCTGGTCGACATGGCGGGACTGCGGTTCTGCGACTCCACGGGTCTGAACGCCCTGCTCCACGGCCGCCTCGCCGTCCAGGAGGCCGGCGGAAGCCTGGAGCTGGCCGGGCTCAGCGGGCCGGTCGCCCGGATGTTCCGCATCACCGGCGCGGACGGGGTCTTCCCGGTCCACGCCGATGTCGCGCAGGCGCTGGGTTCGAACCAGAGCCGATGAAAGGGGCGAGGGCCGTGGAGGAGCGTGGCCCGGCCGGACGCAACCGGCTCCTGGTCCTCGAAGGGACGGCCGACCCGGTCCTGCGCAGCCGCGACTTCACCCGGCGGGCGCTGACCGCCTGGCACTGGCTGCCGGCCCGGACCTGCGCGGCCCGGGACACGGCGGAGGACGTCCTGCTGCTGGTGTCGGAGGTCGTGGCCAACGCCTGTCTGCACGGCGGCGGGCCCGGATCCCTGGTCCTGGACTGTACGGACGAGCGGCTGCGGATCGAGGTCACCGACTCCAGCCCGGTGCCGCCGGCCCTGGCGGTGGGCAGGGGTGATCCCCGGCAGCCGGGCGGGCACGGGCTGGTGATCGTGGACCGGCTGGCCCGGGCCTGGGGCTCGCGGCCCGGGGCGGCCGGCAAGTGCGTCTGGCTGGAGGTGGCGTGCCCGGCCGCCCTCAGCGGAGTGCGTCCAGAGCCGCGATGATCTCGCGGGTGGAGCTGACCCGGCCGATGCGGGGGAAGATCTTGCCGAAGCTGTGGGCGTGCGAGTCGGCGTCCAGATCGGCGGTCGCGTCCTCGGCGAAGACCAGGCCGTAGCTGTGCTCCCAGGCGGCGCGTGCGGTGGACTCGACGCCGATGCTCGTCGAGATGCCGGCCAGGACGATCCGGTGGATCCCGCGCCGGCGCAGCTGGAGGTCCAGCTCGGTACCGGTGAAGGCGCCCCAGTGGCGTTTGGTGACCGTCACGTCCCCCAGGGCGGCCAGCTCGGCCGGGATCTCCGAGAAGGCCGCCGGCGGGGCGGTGGCCGGGCCGGGGCGGTCGACATCGGTGGTGGGCAGGTCGCAGCCGTCGGGCGACCAGGCGACGTTCACCAGGACGACCGGCAGCTTGTGCGCGCGGAAGGCCTCGGCGAGTGCGATGCCGTTGCGCAGGATCTCGTCACTGGGCCGGGCGGTGGGCAGGGCGAGGATGCCCTGCTGGAGGTCGATGAGCACGAGCGCGGTGCCGGTGTCGAGGGCCGGCGCGGAGGCGGGGGAGGTCATGGGGACGACCGTAGGAAACGCCGGGCGCGGATGCACGCGTGTCCGGCGGCGGGCGGGCCGTGTCGCCACCCCTAAGATGGGAACATGGGTGCGAATTACATGGGGGAGAGTCGGCCCGAGCCGGCCCCGGAGCTGTCCGGGGCCGAGCTGCTGCGCTGGTACTGGACGCTGGAGGAGCTGACCGGACTCGCCCGGCGCACGGGCGTCCCCGCGGGCGGCGGCAAGGCCGCCCTCACGGAGCGGCTCGCCGCCGCGCTGGACGGGCGTGCCGCCCCGGACCCGGCCCCGGCCGCCCGGCGCGGGGGGCGGCAGCTGAAGGCGCCCGTCGACGGGGCCAGCGTGATCCCCGAGGGGCAGCGGTGCAGCCAGGTGCTCCGGGAGTTCTTCCGCCGGGAGATCGGGCCGGGCTTCCACTTCGACGCCTTCATGCGGGAGTACGTCGGCCAGGGCGCGGGCCGCACCCTCGCCGAGGCCGTCGCCCACTGGCACGCCACCCGGCAGCGGGCCGCCGAACCCCAGGAGGTCGGCGCCCAGTTCGAGTTCAACCGGTTCCTGCGCGACTGGCACGCCCGCCACCCGGACGGCACCCGCGACCGGGCCCTCGCCGCCTGGCGCGAACACCGGGCCCGCCCCCGCGGCTGACGCCCGCCCGGGCGGCCCCCCCCCGGCCACGCCCCGCGTCCGGCGGCATCCGCAGGTGTGCGATACAGCCCCGGCCCACCCCGAATCCGGTCAGACTTGACAAGATCACCAGAAACGATCTTCGTATGGCGGCGGAAGCGACATACTGACGGACGTGACCGACGACACCGTTCTGATCGAGACCGACGGCTGTACGGGGCTGATCACCCTCAACCGTCCCCAGGCCCTCAACGCCCTCACCCACTCCATGGTGCTGAGGATCGGGGAGGCCCTGACGGCCTGGGAGCACGATCCCGCCGTGAGCCAGGTCCTCCTGCGCGGCGCCGGGGAGCGCGGCCTGTGCGCGGGCGGGGACATCCGGGCCATCCACGCCGACGCGAAGGCCGGCACCACCGGCTCCCTCGACTTCTGGCGGGACGAGTACCGGCTCAACGCCCGCATCGCCCGCTACCCCAAGCCGTACGTGGCCCTCATGGACGGGATCGTGATGGGCGGCGGCGTCGGGCTCTCGGCCCACGGCGGCGTCCGCATCGTCACCGAGCGGTCCAGGGTCGCCATGCCCGAGACCGGCATCGGCTTCGTCCCCGACGTCGGCGGCACCTACCTGCTCTCCCGCGCCCCCGGCGAACTCGGCACCCACCTCGCCCTCACCGGTACGGCCGTCGGCGCCGGAGACGCCCTGCTGTGCGGGCTCGCCGACCACTACCTGCCCTCCGACTGGCTGGAGGAGTTCACCCGGGAGCTCACCATGGCGCCCGTCGCCGAAGTGCTGCCCAAGTTCCACGGCGCCACCACCCCCCGGTCCACGCTCGCCGCCGAACGGGAGTGGATCGACCACTGCTACGCCGCCGACACCGTGGAGGAGATCCACAAGCGGCTGCTGGGGTCGGGCCCGGCGGCCGCGCGGGAGGCCTCCCGGCTCCTGCACGCCAAGTCGCCGACCTCCCTCAAGGTCACCCTCGCCGCGCTGCGCCGCGCCCGCGAACTGGATTCGCTGGAGCGGGTGCTGGAGCAGGAGTACCGGGTCTCCGCGGCCGCGCTGTCCACGCCCGACCTGGTGGAGGGGATCCGGGCCCAGGTGATCGACAAGGACCGCCGCCCGCGCTGGTCGCCGGCCGCCCTCTTCCAGGTCCGCCAGGCTTCGGTGGACCGGCACTTCGCCCCGCTCGGCGAGGACCGCGAGCTGACCTTCCCGCCGTCCGGCGCCGGCCGCGGCTGATCCGGGTCGCCGGGCGTCCGGGGCCGCTGCACGCGGCCCGCGGCCCGGGACACCCGGCCTCCCGTGTCAGTCCCGGCCGAGCCGGACCGCGAGGCCGTCGAGGACCCGCTGGAGCCCGTAGTCGAAGTTCTCGTCCCGCAGTCGCGCCGGGTCCTGGCCGTGCCGGGAGTACGCGTGGTCCTTCACCACGGGATGGTCCTCCAGGGCCGCCTCGGCGGCGGGCAGCAGCGACTCCAGCCACTCCGTCTCGCTCTTCCCGCTGCGGGCGAGGAGCGAGAGGTAGGAGGCCTCGCTGGTCGTGGCGCCGATGACGTAGGAGATGACGGCCTTCACCGCGAGGTCCGCCTCGCCCGCCGGGAACCCCGCCGACACGGACAGCCCCAGCAGCCGGTCCGACATCCGGATCAGGTTCGGGCCCAGGTACGCCAGCCCGACCTGGCCGAGGACCGAGGCCACCCAGGGGTGGCGCAGCACCATCGCGCGCAGGCTGTGCCCGCACTGCGCCAGGGCCTCGCGCCATCCGTCCGGGCTGCCGGCCTCGGGGAGTTCGAGTTCGCCGTAGACCTCGTCGACGACCAGCTCGATCAGCTCGTCCTTGTTGGCCACGTGCCGGTAGAGGGAGGTGGCGGCGGTGCCCATCTCCGCGCCGAGCTTGCGCATGCTGAGCGCCTCGATGCCCTCGGCGTCCAGGAGCCGCACCGCGGCCGCGACGATCTGCTCCTGGCTGAGCGCGGGCTGTTCCTTCTGTCGCCGCGGCCGGGTCCAGACGGAGGGCACCGGCGCGAGGGTCTGCTGCTCTGAAGAGGACATGTCCTCACCCTAACCCGTTGCGAACAGTGTACGCATCATGCGTACACCCGTACGTGGAATCCGTTCGGAAAGCGGGCCCGGCACGCCCCGGAACGACCCCGCGGCGGCCCCCAGGGGGCCCTCGGGCGGCCGCGCGCCCCCGCCGGGGCGGGGCGGCCCCGGCGCCCTCCGGCAGGCCTCCACGGACCCGTCCGTAACCTTCCCGCACCGCCTCCGACCTGGGGTCATGTGAGCCCGCCGGGCTATGATCTCCCCCTGGACGAAGGGGAGTTGATGGACCGCACCATACGCTCGGCGGAGGACGTACTGGACCTCCTGGACGGGCTGTTCGCGCAGGACGCCGACCGCTGGACGGACGGCGGTGCCTCCTGGTGGGACGGCTTCTACGCCGACCGCTCCAAGCCCGTGCCGTTCTTCGTCGCGAAGCCGGACGAGAACCTCGTCTCCTACGCGGAGAGGGGGCTGATCCGCCCCGGCCGCGCCCTCGACCTGGGCTGCGGGCCCGGACGCAACGCCCTCCACCTCGCCTCCCTCGGCTTCGAGGTGGACGCCGTCGACCTCTCGCCGACGGCCGTCGCCTGGGCCGAGGAACGCGCCCGCGAGACCGGCGCCACCGGCGTCCGCTTCCACCGGGGCGACGCCTTCCGGCTCACCGCCGCCGAGCTGGGCGGCCCCTACGACCTGGTCTACGACTCCGGCTGCTTCCACCACCTGCCGCCCCACCGCCGCGTCAGCTACCTGGCGCTCCTGGACCGCGTCCTCGCCCCCGGCGGCCACTTCGCCCTCACCTGCTTCGCCTCCGGCGCCATGGGCTGCGAACTCCCCGACGCCGAGCTCTACCGGCAGGGCGGCCTCGGCGGCGGCCTCGCCTACACCCCCGAGTCGCTGCGCCTGATCTTCTCCGGCCTGGAGGAGGCCGAACTGCGCCGGATGCGCGACGAGGACGCCGAGTCACCGCTCTTCGGCGAACCCTTCCTCTGGACGGCCCTGTTCCGGCGTCCGGAGCCGGCTCAGCGGTAACCGGTGGTGTCCGCCGGCCGGCCCGGGTCCTGGACCTCCACCATGTACCGCCAGGCGTCCGGCCGGCTCCCGTCGAGGTCCGTGAACCCGTAGACACCCGCGAGCTGCCCGCTGGAAAGGGACCGCCCGTTCCAGCGGGACACCTCCGGGTCGGCGGCCAGCGCCGCGACCGCGCGCCCCACGTACGAGGGGGTCTCGGAGATCGCGAAGTGCGGGACCTTCTCCAGCGCGTCCCGCCAGTTGTCCTCCGTCACCCCGAACGCCTCCAGCATCATCTCCGAACGCAGCCAGCCCGGCGTCAGCGCCACCGCCGTCGCCCCGCGCGGACCCAGCTCGTGCCCGAGGGAGAAGGCCATCCGCAGCACCGCCGACTTGGCCAGGTCGTAGAAGAACGAGTTCCGGTAGCGGGTCGCGTTGTAGTCGGCCGTCCCGTCGGTCATCTCCACCACCAGGCCGCCCGGTTCGCGCAGCATCAGCGGCAGCGCGAAATGGCTCGTCACCGCGTGCGTGTCGATGGCCAGCCGGAGCAGCCGCAGTCCCCGGTCCAGGTCGTGCTCCCAGACCGGGCTCTCCCACTCGAAGAGGTGCTCCCCGCCCCAGATGTCGTTCACCAGCACGTCGAGCCGGCCCTGTTCGGCGTCGATCCGCCCCACCAGCGCCTCCACCTGCGCGGGCTCCAGATGGTCCGCCACCACCGCGACCCCCCGGCCCCCGGCCGCCGTGACCAGCTCGGCCGTCTCCTCGACCGTCTCCGGCCGGTCGTACTCGGAACGCCGCCCGGCGGTGCTGCGCCCCGACACGTAGACCGTCGCGCCCCGCGCCCCCAGCTGCACCGCGATGCCCCGCCCCGCACCCCGGGTCGCCCCAGCCACCAGGGCCACCCTGCCTTCCAGATCCCGCGCTTCCACCGGCATGCCCCGACCCTACGGCCACGGCGGCCCCGGCGCGGTCCGGAGGCCGGAACACGCCCCGTCGGGGCTTGTACAACACCCCCGTCAGGCCGCACTGTTGGCCGGATCCGTCCATCCGGCCGACCTCAGGAGAGCCCGCTTGTCACCCGACCGCGCGCACGCGCACCCCCAGGCCCACGTCATCGACCCCGCCGGCGGCTGCCCCCACGCCCTCAACGCCCGGCTGCGCGCCCGGGGCGCGGTGGCCGACGTGGTCCTCCCCGGAGGCATACCCGGCGCGGTCGTGCTCGGGCACGAGGAGCTGAAGGAGTTCCTCGCCCACCCCGACGTCGCCAAGGACGCCCGCCACTTCCCCGGCCTGCACGACGGCACGGTGCCCGCCGACTGGCCGCTGCGGGTCTTCGCCAACGCCCAGGGCATGCACACCGCCGACGGCGCCGACCACCGCCGCCTGCGCTCCCTCGTCGGCAACGCCTTCACCGCCCGCCAGGTGGAGCGCCTGCGCCCGCGCGTGGAGGAGCTGGCCGACGGCCTCCTCGACGGCCTCGCCCGCGCCGCCGGGGACTCCGCCGACGGGACCGCCGACCTGCGCACCCACTTCGCGCTGCCGCTGCCGATGAGCGTCATCTGCGAACTGCTCGGCGTGGACCCCGGGCACCGGGGCAGGCTGCACCACCTCTCCAACACCGTGATCATCTCCACGGACGTCCCGCCCGCCGAGGTCATGGCGGCCGTCAAGGAGCTCGTCGAGCTGATCGCCACCATCGCCGCCGCCCGCCGCGCCGAACCCGGCGAGGACCTCACCAGCGCCCTGATCGCGGCCCGCGACGACGACGGCGACCGGCTCAGCGAGGCCGAACTCATCGGCACCATGCGGCTGATGCTCGTCGCCGGCCACGAGACCACCCTCAATCTGATCAGCAACGCCGTCCGCGCCCTGTGCACCCATCGTGACCAGCTCGCCCTGGTCCTCGACGGCAAGGCGAGCTGGTCGGACGTGGTCGACGAGACCCTGCGCTGGGACGGGCCGGTCAGCTGGTTCCCCTTCCGCTACCCCGTCCGCGACCTGACCCTCGGCGGCACCGTGATCCCCCGGGGCACCCCCGTCCTGGCCGGCTACACGGCGGCGGGACGCGACGCGGCCGTTCACGGTCCCGACGCGGACCGGTTCGACGTCACCCGCCCCGGCGCCGGCCGCAACCTCTCCTTCGGGCACGGCGCCCACTACTGCGTCGGCGCCCCGCTCGCCAGGCTGGAGGCCACCATCGCCCTGGAGCGGCTCTTCACCCGCTTCCCCGGCCTCGACCTCGCCGTCCCCGAGGGGGAACTCCCGCACCAGCGCAGCTTCATCGGCAACAGCGTCGAGTCCCTGCCCGTCCGCCTGACCGCGGGCTGAGCACCGCCCAGGGGGGTGTCCGCAGCTGCCGCGGCGGGCTGCCCCCGTCCTGTGCGGAGGCGGCCGCCCGGTCCCGTCCCGCTACGCGCGCACGTCCACCGTGACGGAGTGCCGGCCCGTCGCCCCGTCGGGCAGGGTGCCCGTACGCCGCTCCGGCTGGACCTCGCCCCGGCCGTCGGTCGCCCGGACCTCCAGGGTGTGCCGCCCGGGCAGCGCCTCCCACGGCCACACCCACTGCCGCCAGGTGTCCACCCCGTCCGCCGCCCCGAGCCGGGCGTCCCGCCAGGGCCCTCCGTCGGCCCGAACCTCCACCCGGGCGATCCCCCGGTGCTGCGCCCACGCGACCCCGGCCACCGCGACCGGGCCGGCCGGGCGCTGGGAGAACGGGCGCGGGGTGTCGATCCGCGACTGCGTCTTGACCGGCGCCTCCCGCGCCCACGACCTGCGCACCCAGTACGCGTCGTACGCGTCGAAGGTCGTCAGCCGCAGCTCGCGCAGCCACTTGCAGGCGGAGACGTACCCGTAGAGGCCGGGGACGACCATCCGCACGGGGAAACCGTGCGCGAACGGGAGCGGCGCCCCGTTCATCCCGACGGCCAGCAGCGCCTCCCGGCCGTCCATGACGGCCTCGACGGGGGTGCCGATCGTCATCCCGTCCACCGAGCGGGCCACCAGCTGGTCGGCGGGCCCACCCCGCGACGGCGGCCGTACCCCGGCCTCGCGCAGCAGGTCCGCGAGGCGCACGCCGAGCCAGCGGGCGTTGCCGACGTAGGGGCCGCCGACCTCGTTGGAGACGCAGCACAGGGTGATGTCGTGCTCGACGAGCGGCCGGGCGAGCAGCTCCGGCAGGGTCAGGGTGAGGGGCCTGGTCACGCCCTCCCCGCGGACGTCCAGCCGCCAGGCGTCCGCGTCGACGCGGGGCACCACCAGGGCGGTGTCCACGCGGTAGAAGTCCCGGGCCGGGGTGAGGAACGGCCCCAGGCCCGGCACGCGCAGGTCCGCCCCGGCGGGTACCGGCGGCGCGGGGACGGCGGGGGGCGGCAGGACCAGGTCCGCCCGGGAGGCGGTGGCCCCCGCCGCGCCGTGGGCGCCGAGGCGCCGGCCCGCGTACCCGGCCGCCGCCGAGGCGGCCACGGTGGCCGCCAGCAGCCGGCCGAAGGCGCGCCGGTCCAGCGGCCAGGTCCCGCCGGAGCGGCCCGCGGCCGGGCGGGGCCGGCGCAGGGCCGCCGCCAGTACGTACAGCACCCCGGCCGCCACCGCACCGCCCGCCAGCGAGGGCAGCGCGTCCCGCCAGTCCGCCCCCGGCCGGCCGAGGGCGGCCACCGCCCCGAGGACCCCCACCGACGCGGCGAGCGCGCAGCCCGCGCGGGGCCGTCGCGGCGCGAGGATCCCGGCCGTCACGGCGAGCACGGCCAGCAGCACCACCGTCCCCAGGGTCAGCACCAGCTTGTCGGAGGTGCCGAAGGCCCGTACGGCCCACTCCTTGACGGCCGCCGGAGTACGGTCCACCACGGCCCCGCCGACCGCCGTGAGCGGGGCCGCCTCGGGGCGTACGAACGCCGCCGCCAGTTCCGCGACGGCCAGCCCGGCGAACGCCGCGGCCAGGCCGGCGACGGCGCCCGCCCGGCGCGTTCCTCGGTCCCCCCGGGTTCGGGTCATCCGGAGCCACCTCCGTCCTGTCACGGTAGCCCCGGAGCGGTCACGGGCGCGCCGCTCCCGGCGGCTGCGCCCGCACCGCCTCGCAGCCGCAGCCCGCGGCACGCCCCTCGGGGGCGGGACCGGCCGGGCGGCGTTTGCGCAGCTCCACGACGCCGTCGGTGATGCCGGCGGCGGGCGCGGGGGTCTGGGTGCGCTCGTGCGCGGTCTCGGACATGTCGGTGCACTCCTGTCGCCTCGTGGCCCGCATCGGGGAGGGGCGGCTGCCGGAACGATTCGGCGGCCGCCCCTCCCCGATGCGGGCCAGTGAACCCGGCACCCCCGCCGGGCGGGGTCCGCCCGGCGGTGATTCCCCCGGAAGTGTGGTGCCGGGCGCCGCGACCCGGTGGACCTTTCCGGGCACGGCACTAGACCGGCAGGGACCAGGCCTGGTCCACCTGGTGGTCGCCGCAGGCCGCCAGCCGCAGCCGTTCGGCCGGGGCGTCGGGGGTCGCGGGCGCCGCCGGGGCGGTCAGGCACTGCCCGCTCGTCTCCTCGACCAGTGCCCCGTCGCGGCGGTGGCTCCAGCTCTGGCCCGCCTGCCGGCCCGGGGCGCAGTCCGCCAGCTCCACCAGGCCGCCCGGGCGGGCCGTGAGGCACTCGCCGGCCAGCTTCAGCCGCCCGCCGCCGCCCAAGGTCCAGCGCTGGTCGGCCCCTGCGGTGCAGGTCCCCAGGACCACCGAGCCGACCCCGCTGGTGCTGGTCCCGTCGGCGCACTTCGCGCCGAGCCCGTTGATCTGCCCGGTGGGCACCGCCTCGGCGCAGCCGCGCGGGGTGAGCCGCCACACGGCCGTGTCGTGCGCGCCGAGCCGGCCGGTCAGCGCGTTCACCACCTCGGCGCGGCGCCCGGTCCACAGGTCCTCGGCGTCCGCCACGCACGCGGCGGGCAGTCCGACGTCGGCCAGCGGTACCAAGACGTCCCGGGTGCTCGCGGAGCGGTTCAGCACGGCCACCGCGCGGTCGCCGTTGGCCAGCGGGCGGGCCAGCACCTCGAAGGTGGCGTTGGAGGAGACCACCGCGCCCTGTCGGCCCAGCGGGTCCTGGTCCAGTTCGATCAGGCGGGTGTTGCCGAGCGCCGCGCGCCCGCCCGGGGTGAGGGCGGACACGTCGGAGGACAGGATGAAGGGGGCCGCCATCATCGCCCACAGCCCGACCTGGCTGCGGCTCTCCGCGTCCGTGAGGCCGGGGGCTCCCGCGATCAGGAAGTCGGGGTCGTTCCAGTTGCCGGGGGACGCGTACCGGCCGAGCCAGCGGTTGTAGCCGTAGTTGCCGAGCACCGAGCTCCAGCGGGAGGTGGCGGGGGCGTTCGGGGCGTACACCTTGATGTCCCGGCCCTCGCGCCACAACTGGCCCGTCTCGCCGACCCAGTCGAGCACCTTGTGCCAGTCGGAGCCGCCCCACTCGCCCTGCTGGAAGTAGGCGGGCGCGGAGGCGGACAGCACCATCGGGCGGCCGCTGTCGCGCAGCGCCCGGGCCACGGAGTTGTAGGCGTCCCGGTAGGCCTGCTCCTTCGTCTTCCCGGGCGGCACCCACAGGTTGCAGCCGTCCATCTTGACGTAGTCCACCTTCCACGACGCGAACTGCCGCGCGTCGCGGGCGTAGTGGTCCGGGCCGCCGCCGTCGGGGGAGCCGCTCCCCGGGTAGCGCTCGCAGGTGAGGGAGCCGGCGTCCTCGTAGATGCCGAACTTCAGTCCCTTGGCGTGCAGGTACTCGCCGAGCCAGGCCATGCCGTGCGGGAACTTGACGGGGTCGGTGACCAGGTTCCCCCGTGCGTCGCGCTCCTTGAGCATCCAGCAGTCGTCCACGGTCACCGTGTCGTAGCCCTTGGCGGCGAGACCGCCGGCGACCAGGGCGTCGGCGTTGGCGACCACCTTGGCCTCGTCGATGTCGCACATGTAGTGCGCCCAGTTGTTCCACCCCATGGGCGGGGTGAGGGCGAGCGGGGTGTCCGAGGTCGCGGTCGGCTCGGCCGCCGCGGGGGCGGGGGCGGGGACGAGCACGAGGGCGAGCAGGGCGGCCGCGGTGAGACAGGGGAGCGAGGCGCGCGGGCGAGGCGGCACGGGGTCTCCTTGGCGTGGGGGAGTACCGGCGGACATTCGTGCCTCAGTGCAGCGGTGCGACTACCCGCTGTCAACATAAGTCGATGGTTATGGCTCAATGACCAGCAATATGGCCGCAGTCGATGTCACACGTCCGTGGCGGGCGAGGTGGAGAGCCGCCGTATGTTACGACGGCTGATACGCTGTATCTCATGCCGAGGAAATCACCCGCCCTGGACCGCGCCACCCCGGAGGCCATCGCCCTCACCGCCCTGCGCATCCTCGACGAGGAAGGGCCCGGGGCCCTCAGCTTCCGCGCCCTCGCCGAACGGCTCGACGTCTCCCACGCCACCGTCCAGCGCCGCTGCACCGACCTCGCCGGCCTGCTGGACCTGTGCACCGACCACCTCGCCGGACAACTCCCCGAAGTCCCCGCCGGAACCACCTGGGCCGAGGCCTGCGAACAGCGCTTCGGCGCCCTCTACCGGCTGCTCACCGCCCACCCCGGACTGCTCGCCCTGCGCGGCGGCCGCCCCTGGCTCGGCCGGCAGCTGCTGGCCCGCCTCGTCGAACCCGCCCTCGCCGACGGCGTCGCCGCCGGGATGACCCCGGCCGAGGCCATGACCGCCTACCGGCGGATGTACCTGCTCACCCTGGGCAGCGCCGCCTTCGTCGACCACCGCGACCCGGCCGGGGCCACCGCCGCCTCCCGGGCCGCCATCGCCGCCCTCGACCCCGCCGGGTTCCCCGTCCTCACCGGCGCACTGGGCGACGTACTGCCCCCGCTGACCGACCACGAGGTGTACTACGGCGCCCTGCGCCAGCTCATCGAGGCAGCCCGGCCCGCCGGCCGGCCGGCCGCGTCCTGACACCGCGAAAGGCAGACCGACCATGGAACAGCAGCTCGACTACGCCGCCGTCCGCGCCGCGGCCGCCCGTACCGCCGGCGCCGTCCGGCCCGCCGCGGTGGTACCCGCGTCCGAAGGCGTCTGGTACGCCCTGGAATACCTCCAGCACACCGGCTCCTTCAAGGCGCGCGGCGCGCACAACTTCCTCGCCGCGCACCGCGAGGCCGGGCACCTCCCGGCAGCCGGAGTCACCATCGCCTCCGGCGGCAACGCCGGCCTGGCCTGCGCCTGGGCGGCCCGCGCACAGGGGATCCCCGCCACCGTCTTCCTCCCCGGCAACGCCCCGCGCGTCAAGGTCGACCGGCTGCGCGGCTACGGGGCCGACGTACGGCTCGTCGGCGACCGCTACGCCGAAGCCCTCGCGGCCTGCCGGGAGTTCGCCGCCGACAGCGGCGCCCTGAGCAGCCACGCCTACGACCACCCGCTCGTCGCCGCCGGCGCCGGGACCCTGCTCGACGAGGTACGGGCCGCCCTGCCGGGCCTGGACACCGTCGTCGTCGCGGTCGGCGGCGGCGGGCTGTTCGCCGGCGTCGCCACCGCCGCCCGCGAGCACGGCGTACGCGTGGTCGCCGCCGAGCCCGAGCACTGCCGGGCCCTGAACGCCGCCCTGGAGGCCGGCGAGCCCGTCGACGTCCCGGTGGCCTCCGTCGCCGCCGACTCCCTCGGTGCCACCCGGGTCTCGGCCGACGCCCTCGCCGCCGCCCGGCACGGGAACGCGGTGTCGGTGCTCGTCACGGACGAGGCGATCGGCGTCGCCCGCAGGGCGCTCTGGGACGAGCACCGGATCGTCGTCGAGGCCGGCGCCGCCACCGCCCTGGCGGCCCTGCGCACCGCGCCGGAGCCGCTGGGCGAGCGGGTCGCCGTGGTCCTGTGCGGGGCCAACACCGACCCCGGGGACCTCTGAGCGACGATCGTCGCCCCGGCCCGCGACTTTCGAGTACGGCACCGGCCCCCGCGCGCCTGCGAGGCTCCGGCACGACGGTGCGGAGGGCGCCGGAACGTCGAGGGCACGGAGGAACGGGGCCATGGCTCAGCGCAAGGGTTGTCTCATCGGGTGCGGTATCGCGCTGGTGCTGGGGGTGGGGCTCCTCGTGGCGCTGTTCTTCGGGGCGGCCAAGGTCCTCGACATAGCCGACAAGACCCTGCTCGACCCGAAGGTCTACGAGGAGGTGAAGGTCGGCGACGCCGAGAGCCAGGTCCGCGCCAAGCTGCCCTCGGGCGACACCTTCGTCAAGGACGCCCTCAAGGAGGGCGGCCCCGCCGAGCCCGCCGGCAGCGTCTGCGCCTGGTACCTCTCCGCCGCCGACGGTCAGACCGAGGACGTGCTCCGCTTCTGCTTCAAGGACGGAAAGCTCGCGGAGAAGGCCCAGTACCGCATGAAGTAGCCGTGCGGCCGGGCCTTCCCGCTCCCCGGTCCTACCCCCGGCCGTCCAGCCGGGCGGCCGAGCGCGACAGCCCGTCCGCGGCCGTGGCGCACCGCCGGGCCAGCTCCTCGACCCGGGCCCGGAAGGCGTCGGCCTGCGGGCCCCTCCAGTCCAGGCCGTCACAGGCGCCGCGCAGCCGGTCCGCCCGCTCCCGCAGGGCGGCGGCGTGGCTGCGCAGGCCGTCGGCGGGGTGCCCGCTCACGACAGCTCCTTCCAGGGGGCGAAGGCGTTGGTCACGCCGGCCAGCGCCGGGGCCAGCTCGGGGTGGTGCCGCAGCAGCACCGTCACCATCGAGTTCCGGTCGATCCAGCGCAGCCCCTCGGCCGTGTACACCTCCGGCCGGTAGTCCGTGGTGAAGAACCGGTCGCTCTTGATGCGGCGGGTGGCCATCAGCGCGAACACCCGGAAGAGGGTGTCGCTGAACCCGAAGCCCGCCGGCCTCGGCTCGGCGAGGTTCCCGACCAGGGTGTCGACCCGGTCGAGCCGCCCGTCGTAGAGCTCCCGCAGCAGCGGGGTGTCGCCCGGGTGCCCGCCGGTCAGCTCCTCGAAGGAGGTGACGGGCCGCTTGCGCAGCATCCGCCGCTGGGCGTTGTAGCGGGGGATGCCCCGCTCGCGGTCGCGCAGGATGTCCACGGTCCCGAGGTCGATGTGCTCGCCGGACAGCCGCTTCAGGTTCCGCAGCGCGTCCGGGTGGTTGTGCAGGACCAGCGCCCCGGGGTTCGAGACGCCGAAGGTGTAGAACAGGTCGCTCATCCCGAACGCGTCGACCGCGCTGCGCGTGGTCGCGCCCTGCATGTCGTCGAAGCCGACGACCTCGCGCCGCGCCCCGCGCCGGTGGTCGCGGACGGTGATCTCGTCCGGGATCAGCGGGTGCAGCCGGTACGCCGAGACGAACTCCTCCGTCATGGAGAAGGGGGCGGCGTGGTGGTCGGTACCCGATCCCCGGGAACCGCTGAAGACCTCGCCGCCGACCCGGCCGAAGGTCTTGGTGACCCAGCGGGGCAGCAGCCCGTACCAGTTGGCGCGCATCGCCTGGTGCACCACGGGGTGGTCGAGGATGCCCGGGGTCCACTCCACGGTGTGGATCTTCGCCATGAGGGCGGTGTTGACCAGCCGCGCCGTGTGGAAGATCCGCTCGTCGTCCCAGGTGGGGTGGTGCGAACGGACGAGGTCGCAGATGGAGTTGTGCTCCTTGGCGAAGAGCGTGTGCAGCAGCGACAGGCCGGTCCAGTAGTCGCTGTTCATGCCCGTGGCGTCGAGGCAGTCCATCCCGGGCCGCGGATCGGCGGGCAGCCGCCCGTCGGCGACGATCAGCCGGCCGTGCTCCCCGGTGCGCAGCGAACGGCAGCGGGCCTCGTCCGACCCGTAGACCTGAGAGCCGTCCCACCAGTGGCTGACGGTGTTCTCGTACGTCGGCGGGACGTCCGGGGTGGTGTGCGCGACCGGGTCGGGGCGGGTGCGGTTCACCCGCATCGGGCAGCCGCCGCCCTGCTCGGCCCAGTCGTCGTCGGCGGCGAGCGGGACGGTGAACGGCTCGGCCTCCTCGTTGTCCCCGTGGTTGGCCCAGCCGTGGTTCTGGAACTGGATCCACGCGGCGGCCAGCAGGTTCAGGGTGGGCGCGGGGGTGAAGCCGCGCCGGGCCAGCAGCTGACGGCTGACCTCCCGGGGACTGGGCGTCATCAGCGCCTCGTCCTCGTCCGGATAGGCCATGTGCAAAGGGGTGTTGCGGTCCAGCCGGGTGCCCACCCGGCCCATGTCCTCGTCGTAGGGGTCGTAGCCCGACCCGTCGTACGAGCGGTACGGCGCCAGGTGCTTCGTGGGCCGGCGGTCGCGCTCGCCGCCCGCGCCGAAGGTGTCGTGCAGGTTGTGGCGGCGCAGGTCCTCGCGGATCACGGCCAGGTTCAGCAGGCCGAGCGGGGCGGGCAGTTCGTACCACTCGCGGGTGCGGTTGAGCCGGGCGAAGGCCGCCGACTCCAGCCGCTCCAGCAGTCCGGGCGGGCCGTACGGCTGCGGCGGCGCGGGCGGCGGCTGGTGCCGGTGGGAGGTCTGGGCCGGCAGCTCCGGCGGGGCCGGCGCCGTATCCGTCGGGGGAGTGTGCGAGTCGGTGTCGGTCATGCGGGGTCCTCAGCGGTCGTGGAGGGTGAAGAGGTGCGTGCCGGTGACCCGGCCGCGGAAGGCGGCGAGCTCGGAGTCGACGTGCGTGCGCGCGTGCGGGACGTCGTGTTCCAGGTTGTGCGCGTACCGCTCCGCGGCATGGCACAGCGGGAAGGCGTGGGTGTCGTCGGTCCAGGTGAACTCCGTGAACTGCTTGGGCAGTTCGTACGGGGACACCGAGGAGCGGCCCTCCAGGCTCGGCACGATGTCGTGCTCGTTGACGAGCGAGACCACCCGGGTGCGCGGATCGGCGGCCCGCTTCTGGTCGATGGGCGAACCGATCGCGACCACGTGCGTCACCGTGTACAGCGCGTTGAAGTCCCGGCTCGCCGCCAGGTTCATCGCGGTGATCCCGCCCTGGCTGTGGCCGACCAGGGCGACCTGCGACCCGGAGGGGACGAGCCGGCGCATCGCCCGGACCACCGCACGGGTGTAGGTGGTGTCGATGGAGCCCACCGCGTCGATGCCGCCCAGCAGGTCCTGCGGGCTCTCCTGGTTGAAACTCGGCCCCATTCCGGCCAGTTGCACGACGTAGCGCCGCTCCTCGTCCGGTCCGTCGACCTGCTGGACGAGCAGCAGGCCGCGCGTGCCGATCCGGCCGATGTTGCGGACGTAGCCGACGATCGTGCCCGA
Organism: Streptomyces sp. NPDC033966; assembly: GCF_055575955.1. Lineage (NCBI taxonomy): Bacteria > Bacillati > Actinomycetota > Actinomycetes > Kitasatosporales > Streptomycetaceae > Streptomyces > Streptomyces sp. NPDC033966. The sequence goes on from NZ_JBVIRQ010000009.1 coordinate 372,548, forward strand.
GGTGTCGATGCTGCCCAGCAGGGCGGCAGAGGGGGTGTGCGGTTCGGCGCGTCCCTTCCCCCGGTTGAGGAACGCCCACACCGAGGTGCTCACCCCGACGAAGTAGTCGGAGGTGAGCGGCCGGCCGGTGGCGATCTGCCAGCCGGCGGTGTCGTTGAAGGGGTTCTCGTCGGTCAGCGCGTTCCAGGCCATGATGTCCGTGAAGGACGGTGCCAGCAGGGCGAGGGCGTACTCCGCGCCCTTCTCCGTCAGCAGGCCCCGGAACAGCCGTACCGCCTCCGCCTGGCGGTCCTCGTCGATGGCGCGCAGCACCCGCGAGGTGGTCGGGTTGTCGAGCAGCTCCGGGTGGCGCACGGCGGCCGCCCGGATCCGGGCCTTCAGGCCGGTGACGGCGAGGCTTACCGCCAGGCTCTCCCGGCTGGTCAGCACCCCGGCCAGCCAGAGCGCCCCGGCGAGCGGGGCACCGCCCTGCGGGGCCCAGCCCAGGCCCTTCGGGTCCATCAGGGTCCGCAGCAGCCCGCGCTGCGCGGCGCGGGCGCGGCGCGGGCCGGCCGCCGCCAGCGGCAGCCGGGAGCCGAGGGCGACCCGGGAGGCGTAGCGCGCTGCGTCGCGGACGGTGTCGGCGGCTTCGGCGAGCTCGCGGCATACGTGGTGCAGGGAGGCGATGTCCGGCTGGGTGACGGACGCTTCGGCTTCGGTCATGGCGGGACTCCTCCTACAGCCGGCCGAGGCGCAGCCGGATGCCGGCCGTGTCGAGGATCCCCGGCAGCGGACGCCCCGGGTCGAGCACCGGACGGGCCCCGGTGAGGCGGTGGCCGCGCAGCACCTCGGCGCAGACCAGGGAGGTGAGCAGCAGGGCGACGTACTCACCCGGGCAGCGGGCGCCGCCGTGGCTGAACGGGGCCACCCGGGTGTCCCGGTGCACGTCCGGGGCCAGCCAGCGGCCCGGCGCGAACAGGTTCCCGCCGTCGACCCGCTCGGGGTCGCGCTGGTGGAACCCCATCGGCACCAGCACGTTGGTGCCGGCCGGGTAGCGCACCCCGCCCCATTCGGTCTCGGTACGGGTGACCCGTACGAGGTCGGGCACGATCGGGTACAGCCGTACCGACTCCTCCAGGCAGGCCCGCAGCCTCGGCAGCCCGGCGACGCGGTCGGCCGCCTCGGCGTGGGCGGCCTCCTGCTCGGCCGGGTGGTGGGCGAGCAGCAGCAGGGTGCGGGCGACGACGGGCGCGGCCAGATCGATGCCGAGCAGCCAGTGGTGGGTCTGGCCGAGCGGGTCGGTGCCCTCCGGGGAGGGCACGGCCAGCGCGCGGGCGGCCAGGGTGTGGGCGGGGGCGTCGGCCGCGTACCGGGTGATCCGGGCCTCGATCTTGGAGTAGAGCGCCTTGGCGGCCTCCGGCTTGCTGCGGCCCATCCAGTTGGCCTGGCCGCGCAGGGTGGCGAGCCAGTCGGACAGCTCCTGGTCGTCGGATGCCTGGTCGCCGAGGACCACCCGCCGGGAGATGCGGGTCAGCGTCTTCCACAGCAGCGGGAAGTCGACGACGGAACGGGAGGTGAGCCGCCGGCACTCCTCCTCGACGACGGTCCGGTACTCCGCGCAGGAGGGGTGCACCGGCTGGTCGGCGGCGAGCGCGTCGTCGTTGACCCGGCGCCGGTCCTCGCGCACCTGCCCGTGCGAGCAGATCACACCGGTGGGTTCGAAGACGGAAAGGCTGGCGTACTTGTCGTCGGCGTCCATGGCGAGGTCCGAGACCGGCTCCTCGAAGAACCGCCGGATGTCGGCCTGGTCGAACAGGACCAGCATCTCGCCGGAGAGCGCGCGCACCATCACGGGCGCGCCCCGGTGCCGGGTCCGCATCGCGCGCAGCGTGGCGTTCGACCAGGCGGGCTGGTTGACGCGGGAGTACAGCGCCATGACCGGGAAGCGGGGGCTGGCGACGCCGCGTACGAAGACCGGCAGGGTGTGGGTGGCGACGAAGCGGACGGTTTCCGCTAGGCCGGCCCGGACGGGCGGCAGCCCGGGGGCCCCGCCCCGCGTGGTGTCCGGGGCCTCGGTGGACTGGGTCATGCGGTGACCACCTTGCCGGGGTTGAGGAGGTTCTTGGGGTCGAAGAGCCGCTTGAGGCCGCGCTGGAGCTCCAGCGAGACCGGCCCCAGCTCGCGCTCCAGCCACTCCCGCTTCAGGGTGCCGATGCCGTGCTCGCCGGTGGTGGTGCCGCCCAGTTCGAGGCCGGCGGCCATGATGGCGTCGTACGCCTCCCGGGCGCGGCGCAACTCGTCCGCGTCGGACTCGTCGAAGACGACCGTGGGGTGCAGGTTGCCGTCCCCGGCGTGGCCCAGCGTGAAGATCTTCAGGTCGTAGCGCCGGGCGATCTCCTCGATCTGCCCGATCAGCGTGGGGAGCGCGGTCCTCGGCACGGCGACGTCCTCGATGAACGCGGTGAGCCCGCCGCCCCGGGAGGCCATGTAGGCGGCGAGGGCCGGGCTGACCAGCCTGCGCGCCTCGATGATCTCGTACGCCTCCTCGCTGGTGGCGGACGTGGCGATGTGCTGGGCGCCGGCCTCCTTGCAGAGGATCTCCATGGCGGACAGCTCGGAGGAGGGGTCGGCGGAGTCGCTCTCGACGATCAGGGTGGCGGCGCTGCCGGGGCGCAGCAGCGGGTGGGTGCCGAGGTCCACGACGGCCTGGGTCGTGGCCCGGTCCAGGAGTTCGAGCGCGGACGGGGTGTGCCCGGCGGCGGTGATCGCGGCGACGGCGTCCCCGGCGGCGGTGAGGGTCGGGAACTGGGCCAGCAGCGACAGGGCCGGGGGCCGGGCGGGCCGCAGCGCGAGGGTGGCGCCGACGACCACCGCCAGGGTGCCCTCGGATCCGACGATCAGGCGCGTCAGGTCGTACCCGGCGACGCCCTTGGCGGTGTCCCGGCCGGTGCGCATCCGCCGCCCGTCGGGCAGGACGAGGTCCAGCCCGAGGACGTAGTCGGCGGTGACCCCGTACTTCACGCAGCAGATGCCGCCCGCGCCGGTGGCGATGTTCCCGCCGATGGTGCAGCGGTCCCAGGAGGCCGGGTCCGGCGGGTACGTCAGCCCGTGCTCGGCCACGGTCTGCGCGAGGCGCCGGGTGGTGACCCCGGGCTCGCAGCGGACCAGGCGGTTGGCCGGGTCGACGGAGAGGATCCGGTCCATCGCGGCGGTGGACAGCACCACGCAGCCGTCGACGGCGTTGGCGGCGCCGGCCAGGCCGGTGCGGGCGCCCTGCGGGACGACGGGGACGTCCAGTCCGTAGGCGGTGCGCATGACGTGCTCGACCTGCTCGGCCGTGCGGGGGACGGCGACCACGGCGGGGGTGCCGCACTCGGAGAAGGGGGCGGAGTCCCGGGAGTGGGCGGCGAGTTCCGCCGGGTCGGTGAGCAGGGCCTCCGCGGGGAGCGCGGAGCTGAGCCGTTCGAGCAGCAGGGTGGTGGTGTCGTTGGTGAGGGGCATGCCGGCCTTCCGGGGGCGGTGCGGTGGAACGACTGGGGTGGCTACAGGGTGGGGAGTTCGGTGGTGACGGGTACGTCGATGAGCACCGGGCCGTCCTGCTGGAGGGCCGATTCCCGGACCAGCTTGGTCAGTTCGCCGAAGCCGGTCGCCTGGTGGGCGCGGACCCCGTAGCCGGTGGCGATGGCCGCGATGTCCAGGCCCGGGATGTCGAGTCCGGGGGCGCCCTGGGCGCGCTCCACCTGGGCGAACCACTGGAGGATCGCGTAGCTCTGGTTGCTCAGGACGACGAAGGTGACGGGGACCTTGTACGCGGCCGCGGTCCACAGCGCCTGTACGGCGTAGTGGGTGGAGCCGTCGCCGATGACGCAGACCACGGGCCGGTCGGGGGCGCCGAGCTGGGCACCCACGGCCGCGGCGAGACCGAAGCCGAGGCCGCCGCCCGCCGTGAACAGGAACGAGCCGGGGGTGTCGATCCGGGTGGCGTCGTGGAACTGGCCCAGGTTGGACGGGGATTCGTTGACCCAGAGGGTGTTCGCGGGGGCTCCCTGGGCGATGGCCGTCATCGCGGCGAGCGGGGTGAGCACCCCGTCCACCTCGGCCGTGGACTCGGCCCGCGCGATCCGCGCGGCCGGGGCGGCGGCCTCCCGTACGGGCAGCTCCGTGAGCAGGGCCCGTACCGTCAGGGCGAGGTCGGCGACGAGCGCGTCCCCGACGGGGGCGCGGGCCGCCTCGTCCGCGTCCCGGGTCAGGTGCACCAGCTCGGTGCCCTCGGGCAGGTAGGCGCCGGGGACGTAGGGGTAGTAGCAGAACACCGGGGCGCCGATCACGAGGACCAGGTCGTGCCCCTCCAGGCAGCGGGACAGCGGTGCGATGGCCGGGGGCAGCATCCCCCGGTACTGCGGGTGGGACTTGGGGAAGGCGACCCGGCCCTCGGTGGGCGCCGACCAGACGGGCAGGCCGGTGCGCTCGGCCAGTTCCACGACGGCGTCCCAGGCCCCGGAGGCGTCCACGTCGTTGCCGGCGACGAGGACGGCGTTGCGGGCGCCGGCCAGGCGGGCGGCGAGCTGCCGGACCACCTCGGCCGAGGGCGCGGCGGCGTGCGTCACGGTGCGGGCCGCGGTCCGCCGGGCGGCCCGGTCCTCGTCCTCGCCGAGGACCACGTCGAAGTCGTCCATCGGCAGCGAGACGAACACCGGCCCCTGCGGCGGGGTTTCGGCCACCTGTACGGCCCGGGCCAGCGCGGGGGCGACGTCCGCCGCGCGCGGGGGCTCGTACGCCCACTTCACGGCGGGCTGCGGCAGCAGGGTGGACTGCGGGTTGGCGAGCAGGGCCTCCATGGTGAGCATGGCGCGTACCTGCTGGCCGGCGGTGACCACCATGGGGGTGCGGTTGGCGCGGGCGTTGAGGATGGCGCCCATCGCGTTGCCCGTGCCCGGGCCGGTGTGCAGGTTGACCAGGCCGGTGGTGCCGGAGGCGAGGGCGAAGCCGTCGGCCATGCCGACGACCACGGCCTCCTGGAGGCCCAGCACGTAGCGGAAGTCGTCGGGGAACTGCTTGAGCATGGGCAGTTCGGTGGAGCCGGGATTGCCGAAGACCGTGGTCATCCCGCGGGCTCGCAGGACGTCGAGGGCCGACTCGCGGACCGTGCGCATGGGGGTTCCTTCGCGGAGCGGGCGGAAGCAGTGGGTGATCAATCCATCACATTGCGTTCATCAAGGCAAAATCCATGATCCGTTCGGGTCGGACGCCGGAGAAGCCCTGGCGACCGCCCGCTGCGCGTGTTATCGGCCCGTCCGGCGGCCCGGAGGACGTCCCGGCCGGCCTCCTCCGCCGGCACCAGGGCCGGCGCCATGATGAACGGGCCCGGGACGCGCGGGAAGGCGGACGCGTCGGCCACCCGGACGGAGAGGCGCCTCGTGTCCCGCACCGCCGGCTCGTCGAACTCCGGTACGTGGCCCGTGAAGTTGCCCGGCGCGCGGAAGACGGACATCTCCGGGATCTCCGGGTCGCGGGCGGCCCTCAGGTTCTGGCGCGGCGGCTTTGAGGAGGTCGTCGATCCAGATCATTGAGGCGCGGAGGCGGAGGCCTGCGAGGTAGCTCTCCGGCGCCTTGTCGTAGCGAGTGGCGATCCCTCGCCAGGCCTTCAGCTTGTTCTTTCAGGCGGATCCTGCGTCTGCAGCGGACCCGTCGACGCGCGGCATGTCCGTTCTGTTCCTCCGGGCCGCCCCTTTTTGCCGTGCCTCCTCCTGCTCCTGCACAGCCTCTTCCAGGGCCTCCAAGAGGTGACCAGCGACAAAACCGCTCTCCCCGAACGGGCCGCCCCGGCGATCAGGCCTTCTGGGAGAGCGGAGAAGACGCCGACGTCCCGCCAGACCCTAAAGCGCCCGTAGACGGTGGCCCAGGGCCCGAACTCGGAGGGCATCTCCCGCCACTGGCCGCTGGAGCGGAACCGCCAGATCACCCCCTCGAACTGTTCCCGCAGCCGTTCGGGGTACGGGCCGTACCTGCCGATCGGCAGGTACGGCTCGATCAACTACCATTGAGCATCGGTGAGTTGCCTCCGTGTCACGGTCAATTCCTACTGGGCTCCACCCCACGAAGAGGGCGGAACCCAGCAACTGATCACGACATCACGCAGGCCCTGGGCGTGCCCCTGCGTCGGCGGACCTGCGGCCTCTGGTCGAGCGTCGTCGCGATCGATACCGTCAACGGCTGCCCTTGCCTCCCGCTTCCCGGGGCTCCGGGCCCCCTCGCACGCCGGTTAGCTGCGGGCGGTGCGGCGGTCACTGTCGATGGCGAATGCCTCCGCGGTGTTCAGCGCGGTGGTGTCGATCTCGCCGCCGAGGGCGTACACACAGGTGTTCTTGGCGTACCGGCGGTCGCTGTCGAGGTCCTTGGGGCAGGGCGCCGCTGCCGCAGCCAGGAAGTCGCGGGGCGTCGGCAGCGAAGGGAGGGTCGCCCACCTGTTCGTGACTGGGCTGTACTCCTCCACCGTGCCCAGGACCTCCGTAAAGTTGCGGCCGCCGATGGCGTACACGCAGGTGTCCTTCGGCGCCTCGGTGCACGGTGCCGCTGTCCCCGCCAGGAAGCCGCGGGGAACCGACAGCGAGGGGAGGGCCACCCACCGGTTGGCGGCGGGGCTGTATGCCTCGACCGTGTCCAGGACCGCGACTCCGTTGAACCCGCCGGCGGCGTACACGCACGTACCGCGCAGGCCCTCGACGCCCTTCGGGCACGGCGCGGCCGCCCCGGCCAGGGTGCCGCGGGGCGTCGGCAGCGAGGGGAGGGTCGCCCACCGGTTGGTGGCAGGGCTGTATGCCTCGACCGCGCCCGTGGAGCCGGCTTCGCTCAGGCCGCCGATGGCGTACACGCAGATGCCGCGCAGGCCCTCGACGTCCTTCGGGCACGGCGCGGCCGCCGCCGCCAGGCTCCGGCGGGGCGTCGGCAGCGAGGGCAGGGACTCCCACGCGTCGACGGCCGGACGGTACACCTCCACCGTGTCCAGGAAGCCGGACTCCAGGTTGGACCCGCCGATGGCGTACACGCAGCCGCCCTTGGAGGGTCCGCGGTCGCCGTCGCGCTCCTCGGGGCAGGGCGCCGCCACGCCGGCCAGCCGGTCGCGGGCGGTGGGCAGCGGGGACAGGGTCTGCCATTCGTTCAAGGCCGGGCGGTACGCCTCCACCGTGTTGAGGACGGTGAGATTGGGTGAGTGCGTACTCCCGCCGAAGGTGTACACGCAGGTCTCCTGCGCGTGCGCCCGGGTGTCGTCCGACTCATCGGGACAGGGCGCGCTGGCCCCCGCCAGAGCCGCACGGGCGGTCGGTACCGGGGGCAGGGTGAGCCACGCGTCCTGAGCGTTGGCGGCAGTGGCCGTCAGGGCGAGCAGCGGCGCGAGCGCGGTGACGGCGAGCCGCCGGCACAGCGAGCGCCGGCGTGACGGTTTTCGGCTGCCCGTCATCGAGTCCGGCCCCGGACCGGCCGGGACGCCGCGACAACGTCGCAGCAGAACCTCCGCGGCGCTCTTGCGCCGGCCGGGCTGGTTACTGCTTCCCATCGGATACCTCTTTCGCGGCACGCCGCAGCGGTGCGCCGCGGGGTGAAATCGGAGCTTTGTGCCCATCTATATCCGGACCTTGGTGAGTACCCGTCACCGACGCCGCCGAACGGTGCAGACCACACCCACGCGCAGTAGCGGCATCCCCTGCCCGCCCGTGACACGCGCACCCCGCAGGTCACGCGGCTCGTCGACCAGCACGGTCAGCGGCGCGTCCTGACCGACACCTTCCAGACGACGGTGCTGCGAGACCGCCGGGTCATCCGCCGGGCGGAGCCGGCCGAGGCCCTGTCCGCTCTGCGGCGGCGCCCGGGATGCACGCAGTGCCCACAAGAAGAGAGGGCGCGAGAGGCGGCCGGCCCGTCAGCCACGACGCCGATCTTTACAAGGAACGGAACACCGTCGAACGCCTGATCAACAAGCTGAAGGCCTGGCGAGGGATCGCCACTCGCTACGACAAGGCGCCGGAGAGCTACCTCGCAGGCCTCCACCTCCGCGCCTCGATGATCTGGATCGATGACCTCCTGAGGGCCGCCGACTGATCACCACCTCACACAGGGCCTAGGCCGGCGGGAGGGGGGGGCGTCCCAGCGCTGCCAGGCGGCTCCCGCGCAGTTGCGGACCTCCACGTTGTCGCCATTGGAGGTCAGACAGCGGCCGTCCAGGTCGGTGTGGATCTCGAAGAAGTCGGCTGCCCCGGCCGGCGATGCCATGCCCGGAGCGACCGCGCCCGCCAGGACGAGCATCACGGCGGTGGCGGCGAGTCGAATGCGCATACGCGTGGTTCGGCCGGAGGCCGCGCTCCCGACCTTCGCGCCGGCTCAGCGCTCGCGCTGGCGGAGGGATTCCTGGGATGCGACGTACTTCAGCATCAGGCGGGCGAAGTCGAGGCGTTCGCGCTCGCTCCAGTCGGCGGTGATGTACTCGAAGGCCGAGCGCTGGTGCTTGCGAAAGCGGTCCATCAGCTCCTGGCCGCCGGGGCTGAGGTGCAGGATCGTGCGGCGGCCGTCCTGCTGGGAGGCGGCGCGGACCAGGTAGCCGGCGGAGATGCAGTCGGACACCATGCGGCTGGCCACCGAGGGGTCGACGCCCAGGTGGTCGCCCACGGCGCCGACGGTGACCTCGCGGGCGCCGTCCTGCCCGATCTCCAGGACGACGTTGAGGACCAGGGTCCGGCCGAGGTCCTTCTGGGAGATCGGGTTCTCGACCTCCAGGAGCGAGGAGCGTCGCAGTTTTCCGAAGGCCGGACCGACGGCGTCCAGCAGCTCGTCGTCCGCCGCCGCCGCGTCCGCCGCCTCGTGCTTCGTCATGGCCCCCATCGTACATACGTGACCCTTCGAAGGCATGTGTTGACATGAAAACGTGTGCATGCCAGCATGCATATGTCAGCAGCCAACGAATGGAGCACCTCATGACCACCCTCATCACCGGCGCCCGCGGCAAGGTCGGCCAGGCCGTCATCGCCCGCCTGCACTCCGCCGGTCTCCCCGTCCGCGCCGCCAGCGCCGAGCCCGCCGCGCTCACCGTCCCGGCCGGCGTCGAGTCCTGCGAGCTCGCCCTCGACCGCCCCGAGACCTTCGCCGCCGCACTGGACGGCGTACGCCAGGTCTTCCTCTACCCCGAGCCCGCCGGCATCCACGAGCTGATCGCCGCCGCCGAAGCCGCCGGCGTCGAGCACGTCGTCCTGCTGTCCTCCTCCTCCGTCCTGGCCCCCGGCGCCGAGGGCGACCCGCTCGCGAGCCACAGCCTCAAGGTCGAGCGCGCCCTCGCCGCCTCCACCCTGACCTGCACCTTCCTGCGCCCGGACGCCTTCGCCAGCA